>CAZLOS010000001.1:0-155133 GCA_964561215.1 uncultured Solibacteraceae bacterium
GAACTCCTGGAAAGCGAGCTTTTCGGCCATGAGAAAGGCGCCTTCACCGGAGCGGTGGGCCAAAAGATCGGGCGCTTCGAACTGGCGCAGCGGGGCACGCTGTTCCTGGATGAAATCGGAGAGATGCCGCTCGAATTGCAGCCGAAACTGCTGCGGGCCATTCAGGACCAGGAGTTCGAAAGAGTGGGCGGCAGCCGCACCATCCACGTTGACGTCCGCTTTGTCGTAGCCACGAACCGCGACCTGAAAGCCATGGTGGACGAAGGTCAGTTTCGCGCCGACCTATACTACCGCCTCCACGTTTTCCCGCTGAACGTTCCGCCATTGCGGGAGCGCCGCGAGGATATTCCGCTCCTCACGCGTTATTTCGTCCAGAAGTACGCCCAGCGCATGAAGCGCCACATCGTGGACATTCCTTCGGCCGCTCTGGACGCGTTGAGCCGTTACGACTGGCCCGGCAACATTCGAGAGTTGCAGAACGTGATTGAGCGGTCCGTCATCCTGACGCGCGGAAGCCTGCTGACTGTAGCCATGCCTTCGTTCATCGGCAGGGCGGTCGCCGCAGGACCGCACCCGCGCGGCCCCGAAGCCGGTCAGGTGGCTGAACGCGAGAGTATTCTTCACGCGCTGAGGGAATCGAACGGCGTGGTGGGAGGGCCCAGTGGGGCGGCGGCGCGGCTCGGCCTGAAGCGCACGACGCTGCAATCCCGCATGCGGAAGTTGCACATCGCCCGCCAGTACCGCTAGGAATCCCGAACACCCCTCACTTCCCGATACAGAACGTCGAGAAGATGCGGTTGAGGATATCGTCGGCGGTGGTGGCTCCTGTCAGTTCGTCGATGGCCTGGAGCGCTCCGTAAAGGTCCACGGCCAGCAGGTCGTGGTGCTCGCCGCGTACTACGGCCCCTCGCGCCTTCTCGAGTTGCGCCTGCGCCCGCCGCAGCAGTCGCTCATGGCGCAGGCTGGTGATGAATCCCGTCTCGCGTTCCACTCCGCCTTCCGGTGCGATGGTGCCGGCGATCCGCTCGCGCAACGCGCCTATGCCGTCGCCGGTGAGCGCACTGACCTCGATCCAGCCGGGCTCAATGGCTGCGCGCCTCGCGAGGTCGCACTTGTTGGCCACCACCAGATGGCGACCGCGTTCGGCGGCGTGCCGGATCAACTCGGTGTCGGCCGCCTCCACCGGCATGGAGGAATCGATCACCACCAGTGTCAGATCGGCCTCGGAAATCGCATCGTACGTGCGTTCAATGCCCAGCGATTCGACGCGGTCGGCCGAGGCGCGCACACCGGCAGTGTCGATGAACTTCACGGGGATGCCCGCCAGCGTCGCGGTCTCGCTCACCGTGTCGCGCGTAGTGCCGGGGACTTCGGTGACGATCGCGCGGTCGCGCTCCAACAGCCGGTTGAACAAGCTGCTCTTGCCCACGTTAGGACGGCCGGCGATGGCCAGCGCGATCCCCTCGTGCACGAGCTTGCCGTAGGCGTAGCTGGCCGCCAGCATCGAGATGCCTTCGAGCGCCGGGTCCAGACGCGACAGCAAATCGTCCGTCGAGGCCACGGGCACGTCGTCCTCGGCGAAGTCCAGTCCGGCCTCGACAAGCGCAACAAGGTCGCAGAGCTGGTTCTTGATGGGCGCCACGCGGCGCGACAACGCCCCGGTGGTCTGCTCGGCGGCTACGCGCGCCTGGTAGAGCGTGGTAGCGTCGATGAGGTCGCGCACGGCCTCGGCTTGAGGCAGGTCCAGGCGTCCATTCAGAAACGCGCGCAGGGTGAACTCGCCGGGTTCGGCGGGACGCGCTCCGGCCTCCACCGCTCGCGCAACGCAGAACCGCAGCACCACGGGGGCGCCGTGGCAGGAGATCTCCACCACGTCTTCGGCCGTGTAGGAACCTGGACGGGCGAACCATGTAACCACCACCTGGTCCACTACGCGGCCGTCTTCGTCGATCAACTCGGCCACACGCGCGGTGCGGGGCTCCCATTCGGCCGCGGATCCGAACCGCAGAATCCGCCCCGCGATGGGGCGCGCTCCGGCGCCTGAAAGACGCACTACACCCAATCCCCCGCGCCCTGGCGGCGTGGAGATGGCGACAATGGTATCCGAAACTTGCAAGTTTATCTGCGGCGGCCGCGGCGCATGCCGCGCGGCGGAGCTTGCGGGAACGCCGCGCCGGGAGGAGGCGCGGGCATATCAGCGGGATAGATTACTACCTGGCGGCCGGGACCGGCCCCGAAGCTTTCGCTGCGCACCGCGGTTTCGTTGCGCAGTGCCAGGTGAATGATGCGCCGCTCACGGCTGGTCATGGGGTTGAAGCGGAAAGGCCGGTGCGTGTTCTTCACCTGCTCGGCGGCGGTGATCGCGCTCATGCGCAATTCCTCGATGCGCAGCACGCGATAGTCGTTGGCGTCGAAGCAAACGCGCGAGTGGTCCGATGGCGGCAGATCGAGCGCTTCCATGGTGACGTGCTCGAGGGCAAGCAGAAGTTCCGCCCGATTGGCGAGCAACATGTCCACATCCGAACCGGTGAACTTTACCACGACTTCTGGATTTTCGAAGTCGGGGTGCGTATGAGCGCCTTCAACGACCTCGTAATCCACATCCAGGTTGGCGGCATCCAGCACCGGCCCCAAGAAATCGTCGATCTCCGGGGCCAATTCCTCAACCGTATATTTTGTCTCTTCCACGAACTATTTCCTGCCACTCTTCTTGGATTTTTGCGGCGGCGTGACTTCGACCGGCTGCGCCATCACGGTGCGGTTGAACACCCATTGCTGCGCGATGCCCACCAGGTTGCCGGTCAACCAGTATAACACCAGCCCGCTCGACACCCCATAGAACATGAAGCCAAGCATCAACGGCATGAGCAGCATGACGCGCTGCTGCGTGGGGTCGGCCGAAGTGGCGGGCGTCATCTTCTGCAGGACGAACTGGGTCAAGATCATCGCTACCGGCAGGATGCGGATGGGCAGATGTTCAGGCTGAGAAAGGTCGGTAACCCAGAGCCATTCGGCGCCGCGCATCTCGATGGCGACCGAAAGCACTTTATAGAACGCGAAGAAGAACGGGATCTGCAGGACCATCGGCAGGCAGCCGCCCGTGGGATTGACGCCGTTCTTCTTGTAGAGATTCATGATCTCCTGGTTTTGCTGCGTCTTCTTCGGGTCGCGAAGGCTCAGGCCCGCGTACTTGGCGTTGATGGCCTTGATCTGCGGCTGCAGGATGGACATCTTCTTCATCGACTTCAGGCTGGAGATCTTCAAAGGCAGCAGCAGGAAGTTGATGGCCACCGTGACCAGCACGATCGCCCATCCGTAATTGCTGATGACGTGGTCGCGGGTCCAGTTCACACATACGAACAGCGGTTTGGCCAGGAAGGAGAACCACCCGAAGTCCACCAGTTGCTCGAGTTTGGGATCCACCTTCTTGAGCAGGTCGACATCCTTGGGGCCCACGAAGAGCTGAAGATCCTGCGCGGCCGCTCCACCCACGCCCACGCCCACGCGCGGCTCTTGCTTGTTCGGATCGGCCGCCGAGGGCAGGGAATCGGCGAACGTGTCGATTTCGAGTGACGCGCCTTGCTTCGGGAGAAAAACGGCGGCGAAATACGCATCCTCGATGCCTGCGAAGGAGTACGTGCCGGTTTGGCCGAGCGGGCCGTCCTTGGCCGCCTTCACCTCGTTGACGATCAACTTGTTCTGCGCCAGATCGAAGTGCAGGCTGCGCTGCGTGTTGGCGGGATTCGGGACCGCGTTATCACCGTACCCGCCGCGCCATGCGAGCAGGTGCGGCACCGGCGCGCCGTCCTGCGTCACCTCGGACGAAACCTGGGACAGATGCTTGCTCGGATCGAAACGGAACGATTTCTTAACGGAGAGCCGGCCGTCGGAGAACGTGAACGCGACGCCGAGGCCGTCGCTCGAACGGTCCACCTTGTACAGCATCTGGTCCGGATCGGCGGACACGCGCGCGCTTTTCGGAATGATCGCGAACGGATAGCCGGTCTTCGTGGCGGCGGAGGCGTTCACCAGTTCCAACTGCTTCCCGGCGTTGTCGGTGAACTTCTTCAGCACCCAACTGCGCACCACGGCGCCGCGATTGGAAAACTGGATCCGGTACAACGCCGTGTCCACCAGGACGGTTTCTTCCTTTTCGGCCGCCACCGGCTTTACGGCTTCCGCAGGTCGGGCCTTGGCTTTCGGAGCCGCTGCTTGCGCGGGGGCTGGTTGCACCGGCGCAGAGGCCGGAACCTGCGCCGTAGACTTGGCGGCGGGCGCCTTGGCCGGCGGCAGGGGCTGCGCGGGCTTGTAAATGTAAGGAGTCAGGAACAGGATCGCGCCCATGAGGACGAAGGCTATGATAAGCCGCGTCTCCATGGACAATTCCTTCTTCTCCTTCGGCGGTGCCGGCTGGTTGGGATTGTTGGCTGGATCGCTCATGTCTTCTCTTGATGGTGAGTGTCTATCTGACAGGGTCGTAACCGCCTTCGTGGAACGGGTGGCAGCGGCTGAGGCGCCGCAAGCCGAGCCAGACGCCGCGAAGCGCGCCGTACTTGCGCACCGCCTCCTGCATATACTCCGAACAAGTGGGATAGAACCGGCAGGCCGAGGGCAGTAGCGGGCTGATCCACCGCTTGTAGAAGCGAAGGAGCCGGATTAGGGCCTGCTGCATCGCGTGAACAACCTCTCCACTTCGCGCTCCAATTCGTCGAAGCCGGCTGTCAAGGCCGCGCGCCGCGGATTCAGAACGATCCGCCAGCCCGCCTGGAGCTGGCCGCGGTGCAGCCGGACTGCTTCCCGCACCCGGCGGCGCAGCCGATTGCGAACCACGGCATTGCCCGCCGCACGGCCCACCGCGAATCCGATGCGGGATTCCGTCTCTCCGGGCCGCAGATAGTACGTTGCGGAAAACAACCGTCCCGCCGTCCGGACGCCGTTGCTGAAGACCTCCCGAAACTCAGGGCTCTTCAGTAGCCGCGCCCGTTTGGGAAACGCAAAACCGGAACTTCCGGTCTGAATCGAGTTACTTGGCGTAACGAACGGCTCTCTCGCTGCTCACCGTGAGCTTCTTACGGCCCTTGGCACGACGGCGCGCCAAAACGGCGCGGCCGTCCTTAGTCTTCATTCTCTCCCGGAACCCGTGGGCCTTGGCCCGTTTGCGGTTATTCGGCTGAAAAGTACGTTTTGGCATGCTAATCCCTTCGCGCCGAGCGCAGAATCCGACTCATAGCGCCGACTGGTGTGAATCCCGGGGAACCCCCAGAACTTTCAGTATATTGGGCGCTTCCCCGAGGTGTCAAACGGCTGGGAGGCAATGACCGGTCAGCCCAGCAGTTGGAGCGCCGCTTCCAGTTCCGAGCGAGCCCGCGTTTGTCCCATCCGCCCGGTAACCTCGATGCCCTTATTATAGGCCTGGCGCGCCTCGTCGAGGCGAAACAGCCGCTCCAACGTCTGGCCGTAGTGGTAGTAGGCGCCCCAGTAATCCGGATTGTTCTCAATCAATAAGGCGAACTCCCGGGCGGCGTCCTCCAACCGCGAGGCCTTGGCGTATTCCATGGCCAGGGCGAATCGCGCGAAGTCGTTGCGGGGATCCGCCGTGAGCATTTGTTTCAAGGCTTCGGTGCGATCTGCGCTCATAAGAATCAGGCTACCGCTATGCTAAGATACTCGCCATGCCGTGTCCGAAAAGCAAGATCGGAGCAGGGAGGCCGGTGCGCGAGTCGACCTCCGAATATGGGGAGATGGCGCTGCCCAACGACGCCAACCCGCTGGGCAACCTGCTGGGAGGCAAGGTCATGCACCTGGTGGACATGGCGGGCGCGCTGGCGGCCATCCGGCACGCGCGCTGCCAGGTGGTCACAGCGTCCATCGACAGCATGAGCTTCCTGCACCCCGTCCACATCGGACAACTGGTGATTCTCAAATCGTCGGTGAACCGGGCCTTCCGGACGTCCATGGAAGTTGGGGTTAAGGTGATGGCCGAGGACCTTACGACGGGCGAGATCAAGCACACTTCCTCGGCCTACGTCACTTACGTAGCCATCGACAAGGACGGCCGGCCGGTCGAGGTGCCCTCAGTGATCCCGGAGACCGGCGAAGAAAAGCGCCGCTACAGGGAAGCCTGTGAGCGGCGCTCGATGAGACTGGAAATCTGTAAACGCGGAAAGCGCTAGCGGGACGGCCGTGCTCAGGCGGCCGGCTCCGCTTTGTACATGTACTTAATGTTCGGCTTGTAGACCAGAAGATTGGGCGCTCCGTCGCGGTTGATCTTCAGGCAGTTCTTGTCGTACCACTCGATGTTGCCGGAGATCGTTTCGCCATCCCTGAAGACGATGACCATCAGCGTCTTGGTCTGCATCTGCTTGACGTAGTAATAATTCTCGGCGTTGGTGGTGTCTGGAGGGACAACTTTCTTCTGGTTCTGATTGCGTTGTTTGCCGGCCTGCTGCTCCTTTATTTCGTTCAGCGGCGGACGGATTAATCGGCGGTTAACTGCTTCCACAGCCGTACTCCTTATGAAGACGAGATTCGAATTCGGACTGGAAACCTGCCGGAGGCCCAGAACATCATGTGGGCTTCGGTGCCCGACTTAATGTACTACTGATATCATAGCGCGCCCGGCGCCGCAAGAGTCTTCGACGGCGCCAGACGCGTCAGACTTTACTTGTTGGTTAAAGCGGCTACGCCCGGCAACTCGATGCCGCTGAGGAACTCGAGCGAGGCTCCGCCGCCGGTTGAAATGTGGCTGATCTTGTCGGCTACACCCGCGTTCTTGATGGCCTTTTCCGAATCGCCGCCGCCCACCACGCTGATGGCTCCGCTGGCAGCAACGGCTTTGGCCAGCGCCACGGTGCCGGCGTCGAACGGGGGCTTCTCGAACACGCCCATGGGGCCGTTCCAGATGATGGTCTTCGCGCCCGCGATTACCTTCGCATAGGCCGCCACGGTCGCCGCGCCGATATCCAGGCCCATCTTGCCGTCCGGGATCGTCGTAACGGTTTCGTGCGCGGCTCCTTCCTTCAGTTCAGCGGCTACCACGTGATCGCAAGGCAGCATGAGTTTGCCGCCCGCCGTGGCGAGCAGTTCCTTCGCCAGTTCGACCTTATCCGCCTCGACCAGCGAATTGCCCGTGGGCTCCCCCTTGGCCTTCAGGAACGTGTACGCCATCGCTCCGCCAATGAGGAGCTGGTCGACGAACTTCATGAGGTTCTGAATGACTTCGATCTTGTCGGACACCTTCGCTCCGCCCAGAATCGCCACGCACGGACGGGCGGGATTGGTAGTGGCCTTGCTCAAGTATTCGAGCTCCTTGTCCATCAGAAGTCCGGCCGCGGCCTGGGGCACGTATTGAATGATGCCGACCGTCGAGGCGTGGGCGCGGTGCGCGGTGCCGAACGCGTCGTTGACGTACACGTCGCACAGCGCGGCGAGTTTCTTGGAGAAGGCCGGATCGTTCTTCTCCTCTTCCGGGTGGAAACGGAGATTCTCGAGCAACAAGATCCCGCCCGGGGCGGGCTTCATGGCTTCCACTTCCGGTCCGATGCAGTCCGGAGCCATGACGACCGGCTTGCCGAGCAACTCGCTCAGCCTCGCGGCTACGGGCTTCAAGCTCATTTCCGGGTTGACTTTTCCCTTGGGACGGCCCAGATGGCTCGCCAGCACCAGGCCGGCTCCCTGCTCGAGGGCGTACTTGATGGTAGGCAGCGACGCCTTGATGCGCTTGTCGGAGCTGATTTCCTTGCCGCCCGGCGCCAGAGGCACGTTAAAGTCCACGCGTATGAAGACGCGCTTTCCTTTGAGGTTGAGATCTCGGATGGATAATTTGGCCATATTCCTATGTTACTAGGTGCCGACGAGGAAACGCGCACTCCCCCGCGGCCGGTTCTATCCCAGCACTTCGCGGACCTTCGCGGCAAGTCCGTCCGGTGTGAACGGCTTGGGCAAATACGACGAGCCGGGCCCCAGCTCGCACCGGCGCTCCGCCAGGTCCTCGCTGTAGCCGGACACATAGAGAATTTTAAGATCCGCTTTCCTCTCCACAAGCCGGCGCGCCAGGTCCGTTCCGTTCATGCCCGGCATGACCATATCGGTGAGCAGCAGGTCAACCTGCCCGTCGTGGGAAGCGAACACCTCCAACGCTTCGGCGCCGCCGGCGGCCTCCAACACGCGATAGCCGTACGCGCCGAGCGCCACGGTCACCAGCCCGCGTACCTCCTTTTGATCCTCGACGACCAGAATCGTTTCGTGGCCGTGCCGGATCACCGGTGGTGGGGCCGGCTCGGCTGAGACGGCGCAGGCACAGGCGCGCGGCAGGAAGACGCGAAACGTGGAGCCTTTGCCCGGCGCGCTGTCCACCGAGATCCACCCCCCGCATCGCTCGACCGCGCCGTAAACGGTAGCCAACCCGAGGCCTGTACCGTATCCAGTCTTGGTCGTGAAGAACGGCTCGAAAATGTGAGAGCGAACCTCTTCGCTCATGCCCTCGCCCGTGTCGCTCACGGTCAGGCACACGAACCTGCCCGCCTTGGCCGCCGGGCATCTTGCCGTCTCAGGCTCACCGAGGTCCACGTTCTCCGTGGCGATGTCCAACCGCCCGCCGTGCGGCATGGCGTCGCGCGCGTTTACCACGAGGTTCATCAGGATTTGCTGCATCTGCCCCGCATCGGCATGGGCCGCGTCCAGGCCCTCTTCGAGCCGGGTCACGAGTTCCACGTCTTCACCCAGGAGCCGGCGCAGCATGCCCTGCATATCGCGTATCGTGCCGTTCAGGTTCACCGGTTCGGGCTTGACGGCCTGCTTGCGGCTGAAGGCCAGCAACTGCCTGATGAGCGTCGCGGCGCGCTCGCCGGCCTGATGGATCTCCTCGATCAGACCGTGCAACGCCGGGTCTTGCCGCGTGCGTTCGGCGGCCAGTTGGCTGTAACCGTTAATGACGGTCAGCACATTGTTGAAATCGTGCGCCACGCCGCCGGCCAGCCGGCCGATGGATTCCATCTTCTGCGCCTGGGCGAGCTGGGCCTGCAACAGTTGGCGTTCCGCCTCGGCCTCTTTGCGCTCCGTAATATCGACCAGGAAGCACTCCAAGGCTTCCAGCTCGTCGCCTTGATAGATGGGTACGCCCTCTTCCCCAATCCAGCGCACCTGGCCCGCCTTCGTTCGAATGCGGTATTGGGTCGCGTAAGGACGCCTGGTCAACATGGCCTCCTGCGCCGCTTCAGAGAGCCGCCGGCGGTCTTCCTCGACCAATATCGACATGTAATCCAGCGAGCTACGGCCCAGGAAACGCTCCGCCGGGTAGCTCGTCACTTCTTCGACTCTGCCCCCGATATATTCGATCGGCCAACCCGGCTGGTTGCGGTGGTGTACCAATACTCCGGGCAGGTGGAGTACCAACGCGTCCAGCTTGCGGTTGGACTCCTTCAGTGCCCGCTCGGCGCGCTTGCGCCCGGTGAGATCGAGCATCGAAATAATGACCCGCGAAAGTGTGCGTTCACAACCGGGGACCGCGGCGATACGCACGAGTACGTCCCGAGGCTCGCCATCCAGTGTGTTGGTCCGGATCTCGATTTCATGCCGTGTGGAACCGTCAATGAGTCGAAGCACGTCGCGGCTTATGGCGTCAAATGTCTGAGGCGTGAAGATCTCGCTCAACCGCCGCACCATCTCCTTGCGCGACTTGGCGCGGTAGAAGTCGACAGCGGCTTGGTTCACGTTCCGTACACGAATGCGCGCAAGCAATTCCCCGACTTCCGGCTGGTGTTCGGTGAAATAGGCCACCGGATCGGATACCCCGCCGTCGATCAGATTCTTTACGTAGTCCACGAGGCCGGAAAGATCCGCTTCCCAGAGGGGGGTCGGAGCAGAATCGAAAATCTCCCGGTGCCGCCGCTCGGATTCGCGGACGGCCTCCTCGGCCTGAAACCGGGCGATGATTTCGCCGACAAGGTTCGCCGTAGTCTCCAGCATCAGGCGGGCTTCCTCGCCGATCCTTTCCCGCGTACGCGTCCCGAGGCTCAGCAACGCTACCACTTTCCCGTCGGACTTAATGGGAAGGACCGACGTCGCGCGAAGCTTCGCCGCCTCCCACGTGGCCATCGGCAGGATGGTCGGGACCGCCGTGTTCAGACAGGCAGGCCCGCCCGCCATCAGCAACCTCGCGTTTTGCGAACTCAGGGGAAAGACCCGCGTGTGGGCGAAGAGCGCTTCGTCTAGCCCCATGCTGGCGGCCACGCGGGCGCTACCGGTACGGGAGCAGATTTCGCAGATCAAGCCGGAATCCACATCCTCAAGTTCCAGGCAGGTTCTCAGGATGATATCGTAGGCTGTCCTGAGATCCTTGGCCGATGCGAGCGCCAGTGTGAGATCGCGCTGCATCATTAAGAAGCTCTCGTCTTGACGCGCTCGCTGGTCGGCGGGCGTCTGTTCTTGATCCAATTCCGAATTCCTTCCGTGACGCGGGCCGGCCGCCGGACGGCGGTGCGCCCTTAGATATCAATATTCAGACCTTAGCAGATCGAAATAGATATGTGCACCCTTCAGGAATCCTTCGACCGGCAGACGCTCGGCGTCGCCGTGCATGGAACTGAAGGTTGCCAGATCGACCACCACCGGCAGCAGTCCGTAAGACGGGACGCCCTTCTTTCGGAACTTCGCCGAGTCCGTGCTGTAAGGCACCAGGATGGGCGTCACCACCGCGTCCGGATACTGCTTCAGAATAGCGGAGCGGATGGCGGCGAACAGGGGTGTTTGGTGGGGGCTCGTTCCGGGATCCGAGGGGTGCGACAGCAACTCTACGCTCACCCGCGGGTCGTTGATGCGCGCTTTCATTTCCGAAACGAACTCCGCGGCATTGACGCCGGGCAGCAGGCGGCAATCCAGCGTGGCTTCGCTCACCGAGGGGATCACGTTCACCTTCGGCGGTGTACCAACGCCCGCCGCAAGCGTAGTGAGAGTCACCGTGTTGCGGCGGATGGCCGAGGTGAATTTATTGCCCGCCGCCCGGCCGCCGATGGCGCGCATCATCTCCTCAACCACCGGATGCTGGCTCGCGGGCGGTGGAACGGCCTTGGCTTTCTCGATCGCCGCCAGAAGGATGTCGTTGGCATTGTCCGGGATGGGTTGCGAGCCGTGCGCGGCCGTGCCATGCGCGCGCAAGCGCAGCCACACGGGCTGCTTTTCTCCTACCGCCACGCCGAAGACGAGTTTGCCGCCGGCGAACACCTCGCGGGAGCCGAAGCCACCCTCATCCATCAGGTAACCCGCGTCGATTTCACTGTAGTGGTTGTCGATCATCCACTGCCCGCCGCGCTGTCCGTAGGTTTCCTCGTCACAAGTGGCCAGGAACACGATGTCGCGAGCCGGCACGATGCCGGCCTGCTTCATGGCCCCGAGCGCCACCAACTGCTGGACGCCGATCGGCTTCATGTCGAACGCGCCGCGTCCCCACAGGAAGCCGTCCCGGATCAGAGCCCCGAACGGATCCAGCTTCCAGGCCTTGCGGTCCACCGGCACCACATCCATGTGGTTCATCAATACGAGCGGCTTCCTGGAACGGTCCCGGCCCGCCAGGCGCGCCACCAGGTTGGTCTGCCCCTGCGGGCCGCTGGTGTATGTGTGCGCTTCGATTCCACGCGCCTCCAGTTCCCGCTTCAGCAGGGACGCAGCCTCGCGCGTGTCGGCCGGCGGATTGACGCTGGCGATACGCACGTAGCGCTGAAAAAGATCCAGTGCTTCTCTATCGATCCGCGCCCAGTCCGGCTCGGCGGCCGCAAGCGCGCACGCTGTCAATAACAGGATAATCGGTCTCATTTTTCGAATTCCGGCACGTCCGCGAGGGTGGGAGTGATCCCCGCGGCTCGATAAGCCTCGATCAGCGCCCCGGTGGCGGGCCCGTACTCGGGTGGGCCGCATCGGTTGCCGGTTTCGGCGTCCACCAGCGCGATGTAGCATTCCCGCAGCATGGCGGAATGAAACACTCCGCCGATGTAGGCCACGCGCGCTTCTTCGCCCGGCGCGAACAACTGCCCGCGCACGGCCGCGGCCAGGCGGGCCAGTTCGCCCGCGGACTGTTCGATGATCTCGAGCGCGACGGCATCGCCTGCCTGCGCGGCACGGTCCACAAGCTTCGAGAACGCGGCGATCCTGGGCCGCGGATACTCTGTGGTGTAGAAGCGGTGCAACAGGTCGTTGGCGTCGCTGGCGCCGGTGGCTTCGAGCAACATGGAGTGCAGGGCAGTCTCCGGCCCCCACCCCTCCTCAAAGCGCAGGGCCGCCTGCAGCGCGCGGCGCGCCAGGTCGAATCCGCTGCCGCTGTCGCCGAACACATAGCCCCAGCCGCCCGCGCGCGCCGTCTTGCCCGCGGCGTTACGGCCGTATGCGATGGACCCTGTGCCGGAGATGGTGATGATGCCGGGAGCGCCACCTGTGGCGCCGCTGAGCGCAATCAACGCATCTGTCGTAACCGACATGCGTTCCACACGCAACATCTGGCCCAGGATCTCTTCCTTGTCCGCCGGACCGCCACTGAAGCCCAGGCACGCGGAGGCGAACTCGATGCGGCCCGGATCCTGGCCGGCGCCGCGCGCCGCCGCCGAAACGCAGTCGCCGATGGTGCGCACGAATTTCTCGCGGCCCTGGGCGGCCCCTACGTGGTTGCACGGCCCGCCGCGGCCGGACCCGACCACCCGGCCCTCGCGGTCGCCGATCAGGGCGGTGGTGGAAGACTGGCCTCCATCCACACCCAGATAGAATTCACTCATGGTCGCAACGCCTCCTTGCGCCGTTCCCACCGGGCGAGGACCAGGACTGCCGCCACGCCCAGCAAACTGAACACCGCGCCGGCGTAAAGCCATGCAGGACGATAGCGCATCTCCACTCGGTGCCGTCCCGCGGGCACCACCACGCCGCGCAGGACCGTGTAAGCCGCGTGCAGTCCGGCAGGTGCGCCGTCCACCGTGGCTCGCCAGCCCGGAAACATATTCTCGCTCGCCACCACCATGCCCGTGCAAGCCATGTCGATCTCCACCCGACCCCGGTCCGTCCGGCTGCGCAGGAACGCCACGATATCGCGATCGTCCCGGAGCGGGCGCAGAAGCCCGGTGCGCCCCGGCTCGCCACCGTGGGCGAATGCGTATCCGCTGGTGTTGCCGATCTCGACTAAAGCCAGCAGCAGCACGCAAGCGGCCAGTCCTCGCCCCGTCCGTTTCATTCCCAGTAGCGCGGCTGCGGCCAGGGCGAAGAAGCCGGCCAGGGCCACACGCTCTTCGATGTCGAACGACATCTTGCGCGCTGTGAGAATGCCCGGGACTCCCAGCAGGATGATCGCTCCGGAGACCGCCAGCGCGACGCGCAGGCGCGTAAGGCAGATACTGCTTCGCTTGCGCTCCACGAAGTCCAGCCCGTACGCCGCCAGCACTGCCAGGGACACGATCGCGAAGCCGAGGTGGGGGTTCGTGTTCCGATAGACGCCCGGGATCACGATGCCGATCAGAGTCGTGGGCGGCGTCGACAATTCACTATGCACCGAGTAGGGAACCCGTTGATCCCACCGAAGCTGTTGGTCACCCGAAATGAATCGTCGCGCGGCGCCCCGGCTGCGCTTGAGATCGCGGCAGAGCGCGTAACAGGCCAGCGTGCGCGCAGATCGCTTGATCCTGTCCATTGGTCACCGCCGGTGCTGTTCGCGGAGAAAGTTGGGGTCGTCCATCTTCGGTCCGGGTACGGGATCGAGCGGGTCCTTGGCTTTCGAGGGATCGAACAGTAGAGGGTTGATGGGCAGGGCCCGGTAGGGCGTGAAGTCCGGTTCGTTGGTGAAGCACGCGGCCAGATCGGCGGCCGCCGCGTCGTACAGGTTCAAGGGAGGAATCCCCAGGATGCGGAACGCCGTCTTCAACAGGCTTGGGAAGCTTGCGTTTACGTGCGACACGTAGTTCTTCCGGGCGTAAGGGCCCATGGCCAGGAAAACCGTGCGGTGCGAGTCGATGTGGTCCACGCCGCCCTGTGCGTCATCCTCGGTCACCAGCACGGCCATCTCGCGCCACCAGGGTGTCTTGGAGAGAAACTCGATGATGCGCCCCAGTGCGTAGTCGTTGTCGGCGACATAGGAGGAGTTGAAAGGGTAGCCGTCCTCCGGCCGTGGCCCGGCCATGTGATCGTTGGGCAAGTGGATGAACACCAGACGGGGGAACTCCTCGCCGCCCTTTATGTACTTTTCCTCAATCTCCCGGACGAACTGCGTGGCGCGATACTGGTCCGGAATGTTCGTATTGTACTGCGGATAGTCGCGCGACGTATTGCGGTCGAGCGGGTCCGGCATGGGGACGTTGGTCAAGTAGCGAGCGCCGGTGGGCTTCATGCCGCCCTGTTCCTGGACACCCGCCAGCTCGAAACCCTCGCCGTAGTTGCGGAACGTGATGCCGTGGCGCTCCAGGTGATGCCACAGCGCTCCAGCCTCAAGCTGCTCCTCTGGATGGACGCTCGAATTGCTCTGCGGGAACTGCAGCCGCCCCGGGGCGTTGGTAGGGAAGCGGAAACTCTTCTGGCCGGATGCCATCACCGTGCTCTCGGTCCAGGCGTTCGGGTACGAACCCACAATCCAATGGTGTCCGTCCACGCTGACCTCACTGTCGGCGTAGAAATTGTCGCTGAAGGCCCACCGCGCCGCCATCTCGTGATGGTTGGGTGTAACGTTCACATTGCGCAGGGTGGTCCGGCTGCGGAAGCCGCCGCGCGGGCTGCTGACCATGGCGTAGCGGCTGAACCGCGCCAGCATGGGCGCTCCGTTCACGGTTCCGTTGGAGGCGCTTTCGATGTCGCCGAACACTTCGTCGAAGGTGCGGTTCTCCTTGACGATGATCACCGCGCGGCGCAGTCCTTTGGGAAGAGGTTTGGCGTCGCTTTCCCGCGGCACGAAGCCGTTCAACTCGAGCACCCTTGCGGTGTGCGCCTCCAGGTCCTGGGCGGACGGCATCGGGTAGATGGATACCGTGCCGCGCCTCAGTTCGGCCTGGAAACTGTGCTCGAGTGCGGCGTAAGGAGTGGCGTTCGGCCCCGTTCCATGCCCCTTGGCGTTGCTCACGTAAACGGTACCGCGGTCCACCACCACTCGTGTGGGAAACCAGCCCGCCGGCAGGTGCGCGATGTGCTTCATGGTCCGGGTGTCGATGACGCCCACGGCGTTGATGCCGGCCTCGGCCACCAGCAGCCAGCCGGTCTTGGCATCATAGGCCATGCCGATGGGCAGCACGCCGCGGAAGTCCTCCAAGCCGGGAATGCGGATTGGAATGTCCGTAATCTTGCGCCCGGCTGCCGGATCGATGACGCTGATCGAATCGTTGTGCCCGTTGGAGACGTACACGCGGCCACCCACGGCCAGTACGCCCGAAGGACTGCTGCCGCCCACGACCTTTCCGCCGAACGGCAAACCGGTGCGTATGTAGCGCTGGACCCTGGGCGCCTCCGCATTGGAGACATCCACCACGGCGAGCGAATTGGACTCGGCGACGTTCGGGTCGCCCAATCCCGGCACGTCCACTGCTCCGGCGGCCGTCTCGCGGCGCGCGCCATCCGCGGCGTCCTTGGAGGGAAAGCCGAAGGCGGGGAAGGGAAGTCCGGTTTCGAGGACGCGATTCGGATCGGCTCCGGGAATCGGCTTGTATTCGAACATCCCGATGTGCGTGACGTAAAGCTGCCGGCCGCCGGGTGCGAGGGCCAGTGCGAATGGCATGCGGCCCACGCGCACAGAGGCGGCGATGCGCTTCTTCTTGAGGTCGATCACCACCACGCGGAAATTCGCCTGATCGACAACGTAGAGAACCTCGCGCGCGCGGTCCAGCGCCAGATCGCCCGTGTAGCTGTCCTGGAAGCCGTCCTGGTTGAGGTTGTAGATTTGTTCGACCTCTCCGCCGGGCATGTGCACCAGGCGCACACGGCCGGAGTTGCCTTCCGAAGCCCATACGTCTCGATCCCCGGCGAAGGCGAGCCCCACGAAGACGCTGCGCCAGTCGTCATTCTCAGCCTCGGGATCGCCCTTTTGAGGAGCCACCACATGCCGGATCTCCCATCGCGAACCACTGCGCAGGAGCGCGGTGAGGGAGTAGCGGTCGGGGCCGCCGTCGGCAGTGACAACCATGCGGGCGTTGTCGTTCACGGCCAAACCGAATGGGCCGGGGCCAGTCGAGTATTGAAGCCCGAGCGGCGCGATCATGCGGCCTCCGGGCAGAATGCTCTCGGCGCCGGGCCTGCGCGCGGCCGTACGTGTGCCCGCCGGGGTGGCATACTCGGCCCCCGAGGCGGCGAAGAATGTCAGAAGGAAGACTAGGACCAACATGTGAAGCAACTAGTTTTATAGCGTGTTAAGGAAGTAAAGGCAACTCACCGCCGGGAGGAAGCGCGTACGCCGCACCCGGCCCGGCGGTCGTTACCAGCGTGGCAGCAGCACGCCAGGAGGCAGAATCCGCGCGATGTCGTTGTAGATCACGAAGGCCATCACCATCATCAGGAAGACGAAGCCCAGCTTGAAAACCATTTCTTTCACAGGCAGGCTCATGTCCCGGCGCATGATCATCTCGATGAGCAGCATCAGTACCACGCCGCCGTCCATGATGGGGATGGGCAGAAGGTTGATCACGGCCAGGTTCAGACTCACCATGGCCATCAACCCGACGAATGCGAACGGGCCTTCGCGGGCCGCTTCACCCGAAAGTTGGGCGATGCCGATCGGGCCGTGGACGGACTTGGCCGAAACGCGCCGCTCAACCAACCCGCGCAGGAACTGATAGATCAGGGTGGCGCCCTTCACGTTGTAACGCGTGGATTCGGCCAGCGCCTCATGCAACGGCAGACGCGTGAAAACAACCCGGTCCTCAAAGTAGGCGCCGATCATCCACCGTCCGGTGCCGTCCAGGTCCGAGAACACGGGATTCAGTTGAGCAGACTGGTGGCGACCCTCGCGCTGGAAGTCGATCTGCACGGGTTTGCCTCCGCTCGCCCGGATCACTTCCTGCAGTTTGAAGCGCGAACGGATGGGAACGCTGTTAATAGCCAGCATGATGTCGCCACGCTGCAGCCCCGCCTTCTCGGCCGGCATGCGGGGGCTGACATTGGCGATCTGCACTTCGCTCTGGTCCGCCCATCCGGCGAATCCGATGCCGGTCTTCTCGTCGAGCATCGGCGTGACCGTGGTCTGGATGCGCTTTCCGTGGCGCTCGACGGTCACTTGAAACGCGCGGTTGGCTCCGGAAACCTCGCGCATCACGATGGCTTCCCACGTAGGCCGCTGCAGATCGTCCAACTGGACGATGACATCACCCTCGCGTATGCCGGCCTTAGCCGCGGGTGAATCCGGAAGCACGTTGCCGACCAGGGCGGGAGCATTCGGGTCCGCTGGCTTTGGATAACGGATCATGAACAGGCCCGTCACGAGGGCGATCGCCAGGACCACGTTCATAGTCGGCCCTGCCAAGGCAATGATTAACCGCTGCCAGCGAGGCTTGGCCAGGAAGCCGCGCGGATCCTCCGTGGAGTCGCCCGGCTGCTCGCCGGCCATCTTTACGTAGCCACCAAATAGGATTGCGGAAAAACGAAAGTCCGTTTCGCCCTTGCGGAAGCCGAAAAGCCGCGGACCGAAGCCGAAGCTGAAGGTTTCCACGTGGACGTCAAAAAAACGCGCGGCCCAGTAGTGGCCCAGTTCGTGGATCATGATCATGACCCCGATTAGCACCAGTAGCCACCACAGGTTTTCAAGAATCAGCATATAAATATCTCAGTCCGCCTGAACCAGCGTGCAGTCACCGCTCCTTGCGGCCGTCCGCCCCGCGATGATCTCGCGCGCCTGGCGCCGGGATTGCTGGTCCACGGCCATGCACTCTTCTAATGTACGTGGTTCCGACGCGGCTACGCGCCCCAGCGTTTCCTCAACCACTTCTCCGATTTCGGTAAAGCCGATTTCGCCGCGTAGAAAACTCTCCACGGCAATCTCATCGGCGGCGTTCAGGGTGCAGGTGGCCGACCCGCCGGTTCGCTGTGCTTCATAGGAGAGCCGCAGCAAGGGGAATTTGTCCCAATCCGGAGCCGCAAAATCCCAATGCCGCGGCTGGCTCCAATCCAGCCGGGGCACCGGCGCGGCCTCGCGCGCGGGGTAGGTAAGCGCGTACTGAATCGGCATGCGCATATCCGTTGCCGAAACCTGGGCGATCACGCTGCCGTCGGCGTACTCCACCATGGCATGCACGGAAGACTGTGGGTGAACCACCACGTCGATCTCGTCCGGCGTAAAGCCGAACAGCCAGCACGCCTCGATCACCTCGAAGCCCTTATTCATCAACGTGGCCGAGTCGATCGTGATCCTCCGGCCCATCTTCCATGTTGGATGATTCAGGGCCTGGGCCGGTGTTACCGAAGCGAGAAGCTCTTTGGGGGTCTGGCGGAAGGGGCCGCCGGATGCGGTGAGCAGCAACCGCTTGACCTCGCGGCGTTTGCCGGCTCTCAGGCACTGGTGAGCGCCGTTGTGTTCGCTGTCCACCGGGATGATCTCGGTGCCGGATCGACGGGCCGCCTCGGTTACCAGCTTGCCGCTGGCGACCATAACTTCTTTGTTTGCAAGGCCAAGCGCCTTGCCCCGGACGACCGCCTCGTAGGTGGCTTCCAGACCCGCCACGCCCACGATCGCCGACATCACGAAATCCACTTCCGGCGCCACGGCCGCCGCCACGCGCGCCTTGGCTCCGGCCGCCAACTCCGGCCACTTCGACCGGTCCAGACCGTTCGCCTTCAGTTTATCCGTAAGATTCCGCAGTACTTGATCGTTGGCGACGACGACGACCTGGGGGCTGAATTCGGCGATCTGTGCCGCCAAAAGATCGGCGTTCGTGCCGGCAACCAGGGCGTAGACACGGTAAAGGTCGCGGTTGCGTCCCACCACATCTAGGGTGCTGGTCCCAATGGATCCGGTTGAACCGAGGATGGTGAGAGTCTTCATCTCAAAAGCCAAATGCCAGAATACCACCAACAAGCCCGCCTCATGCGCATACAGATCCTATCTGGCCTTCTTTTTGCTTTTGGGAATCCTCTCTCTTAGGGGCGCCGGGGAGGATTGCTTCAGGGGTCTTTTATGAGGTTAGTCTCGCTTTGGTGGGAGTTGCCTCCCCGGCTTAATTCCAATTCTAGTATATGACTTTTAGAATTGCAACAGAAATTTGTATTATTTTTTTGCGGACTTGACCTCGACGCCGGCGATTTCCTCTAACACTTTGATTGTAGAGCAGATATCGTCCTTCCCGTAACCCTTTGCCAAGGCTGCCCTGAATAGTTGCTGCGTCAATCCGGTCAACGGGAGGGGTACATTCAGCTCCAAACCGGATTCCAACATGAGGCCAATGTCCTTGTGCATCCACTGAACGGAGAAGTTTGTGGCGAAATCGCGGCGAAAGACATACGGAGCTTTAAAACTGACGAGGCCGCTGCGCGCCGCGCTGTTGGAGATGATGTCGAGCATCAAGTCCATGTCCAGGCCTGCCTTGGCCGCGAGAACGAAGCCCTCGTTGAATGCTTGCAATAAGTTACAGAGGATCAGGTTCTGCGTCAGCTTGGCCTGCAGCCCCAATCCGGGCCCGCCACAGTAGTAGAGCATCTTGCCCATGGGCTCGAAATAGGGCCGTACGCGCTCGAAGACTTCCTTGTCGCCGCCGATCATAAAGGTCAGCGTGCCGCCTTCGGCGCCGGGTTTCGATCCTGTGCACGGCGCATCCAGGAAATGGATGCCCCTGGCCGCGAGCTTCTGGCCAATGGCTCGGCTCCGGCTGATACTCACAGTGCTGGCATCGGCGACCACGGTCCCGGGCCGGGCACCCTCGATGACCCCGTCCAGGCCAAGGATCGCCTGCTCGCACATGTCGGTGTCGCCCACGCACAGGAATACGCAATCGGACGCCGCTGCTACCTCGCTCGGGGTGGCGCAGGCGGTACCGCCCTCCGCCTCGGCCAGTTGCTTGGCCTTTGCGGCGGTGTGCGACCACACGGCCACCTGATGGCCGGCCTGCATGAGATGACGGGCCATGGGGTAACCCATGATGCCCAAGCCGAGAAAACCTAGTTTTGCCATGTTGTCCCCTTGAAACGGTCATTGTACGACGCCCGCGACGTGTGCGACAATCCGATTTCGCCAAAGTCCTATGCGTCCAAGTGTACTTATCACCAAACGTATTTACCCCGAAGGAGTCGAATTGCTGCGCAAGCACTTCGACGTCGATTACGAAGCCACCGACGATGGGCTTCCCCGGGAGGAGCTGATCCGGCGTGCACGCGGCAAGCAGGCCATCGTAAGCCACCTCACCGACAGGCTGGACGGGGCGATGCTGGACTCGCTGGAAGGCTTGCGCGTCATCGCCAACGTCGCAGTGGGTTTCGACAATATCGACCTCGCCGCCGCTACCCGGCGCGGCATTCTGGTCACGAACACGCCGGGCGTGTTAACCGAGACTACCGCCGACCTTGCCTTTACGCTTCTCATGTCGGCTGCACGCCGCATCGTGGAAGCAGACAAGTTCCTGCACAGCGGCTTGTGGAAGTGCTGGACCATCGACCTCATGGCCGGCCAGGACATCTATGACCGGACGCTCGGCATCTTCGGCATGGGCCGGATAGGCCAGGCGGTGGCGCGGCGCGGCCGCGGTTTCTCGATGCGCGTGCTGTATCACGACGGCGTGCGGGTGAGCGAGGAACTGGAACGGGAGCTATCGCTCGAATATGTGGATGCAGACCGGCTTCTCCGCGAATCGGACTTCGTGAGCCTGCACGTTCCGCTGACCGCGGAGACGCGCGGCCTCATCGGCAAGCGCGAGCTCGCGATGATGAAGCCCACCGCGATCCTCATCAATACGGCGCGCGGGCCGGTAGTGGACGAGGCGGCCCTGGCCGAAGCCCTGCGCGAGAAGCGAATCGCGGCGGCGGGGCTGGATGTTTTCGAGCGCGAGCCTCACGTTAACCCGCTCCTGCTCGACTTGGACAACGTGGTACTTACGCCTCACATTGCCAGCGCGTCCGTGGCGACTCGTCGCCGCATGTCGGTGATGGCGGCGGAAGATGTGGTCGCCGCGCTCGCCGGCGAGCGCCCTCCACACCTGGTCAACACGGATTTGTGGCGCTGACTCCCCCTGATGTGAGGAAGCGCAACACCAGCAGATCGGAAGGCTGGTAGCTGGCGTAGGGGAGCACGCCGCTTTCTTCCTCCCCGTTGAGAATGTGCTCTCGCACGAGGTTCCTGAGCTTCTCAACAGAGATGCCCAGCACTTCGGCGGCCTCCGACTCGGTGTACTGAGCCTTGGCCGGTTTTGTCGCGATCATCATGCTGGCGGCCCTTTCCGGTCTCAATCGAATTTTAAAAGGTCCAGGGGGAGGAACCCAATCGGGCAGAGTCCCTAGTTGGCTGTCTCGTATGGCCTGACATAGCGAAGCATCACTGGTACTACAGTATTGGGGGAATGGTGCCTGGTACCGACAGCCTGCTAGCGTTGTGGATCGCCTAACCAGTGCGCTATCTATTCGTGCCGCAGAGCCTGGATGGGGTCGGTGCGCATGGCGCGCAGACTGGGACTCAGCGCGGCACAGAACGCGACGCATGCAATAAGCAGCGTGGCTCCAATCAGGGTCCATGGGTCATGCGCGGTGATGGCGTAAAGTTGCGACCGTACCAGGTTCGCGAGGGCGTAGCTGAGTGCGAGGCCGGCCGCGATGCCGGCGGCGATCAGCGCGGCGGCATCCCGCAGGACCAGCGCGAGCACGCTTGCCGGTTCGGCGCCCAAAGCCAGCCGGATCCCGAATTCACGCTTGCGACGCGCGGTCGAATAGGCGATGGCACCGTACAACCCCACCGCCGCGAGAATAGTTGCCAGCGTGCCGAAGGCGATGGCCAGGCCGGCCATCAGACGCTCCTTGTATACGGAGCGCGCCAGCAGGGAGTTCACCGTCGTCAAGCGCTCGACGGGGACGTCCGTGGCGACCTCGCGCGCGGTCGCGCGGACCGCGGACATCAATGCGCGCTCGTCGGATTGCGTGCGGATGAAGAACGCGCACTGGCGCGCAATCTCCGGGTCGGCCTGTTCGTGAGGCACGTAGAGAACCCGCGTGGGGTTTCTGCGAACGTCACTTTGTTTCGAGTCCTTGACGACACCGACGATTTCCATGTCGGTGTCGTTCGAGCCCAGGTGTATGCGGCGTCCGAGCGGGTTGCGGTCCTCGAACAGATATCGCGCGAATGTCTCGCTGAGGATGGCCACCTTGGGAGAGTGTTCGCTATCGCGTGCGTCGAACTCGCGCCCGATAAGCAGCGGGACCCCGAGCGTTTGGAAATAGCCCGCGCCGACCGCGTTTTCGCCGCAATCGACGTAGCGCTCGGCCGCACGTGTGCCGGGAGATCTTACTCCGTTGCCCGCGCCCGAGCCACCGAAGGGCTGGAATATGGAACGAGTCACGGATTTCACGCCAGGGAGGGCGCCGAGCCGCAGTTCAAGTTCGCGATATAAGGCAAGTGCGCGGGGACGCGAATACCCGCTCAAGTTGGGGGCGAACGAGAAGGTGACCAGCCGGTCCACGCGGAAACCTGGATCGGAGTACATCAGGTTCAGCAGGGATCGTGTGAACAGCCCGGCGCCCACCTGCAGGAGCAACGAAAGGCAGATCTGCGCCGCCGCGAACGCACGGCGTCCGAACGCGTGACGGTCGCCGGCCGTCAATCCCGAATCCTGTTGCTTCAATGCGGACGCGAGTTCACCCTGGAACGCGCGGAGGGCTGGAAGCAATCCGAAGAGCACACCGCAAGCTGCCGTCCCACCTGCCAGCGAGACGCACCGAGCGCCTCCGCCTCTCCCTGGCCCCAGGCCAGAAGGAGCTTTGCGATCTCAGCGCTGCCCGTCTCCAAGGGCTTGCCGCGATTGCACAACACGCCGCACGCATGGTCCATCTGTATCCCAATTGATGATCTATAAAAGAGGGGTGAGGCAATTGCCTGCTGTTCTGCTCGCTCTATCAACGGTTTCAGCCTATCCGCAGATGAAGAACCGTTCGGCAGCGGAACTCGAGTCCGATACAGCAACCCGGGTTGCTCGCCTGGACAAAAGATTTGGAGAATTGCTGCAACCGACTGCAATCGAGAAACTGTGGGTGGAGGCTTGTAAGGTCAACTGTGCCAACGCAAGTTCCCAGATCCTAGACGGAAGCGCCAAGGCGAGAGAACAGCGGATCAAAGCCATGGATGCCGTCGCCTCGCAAATCCACGGGGAGATTGACGCGTACATCGCTCGTACAGTGCGCCCGGGCCATGTTGCTCCGCGTGCGGTTCGACAAGGTCTCAAACGGATCCTCGGCACGGCAGTTGATGGGTCCCCGTCAGTCTTCGTGATCGCTGGCGACAATTCCCCATCCTTTATCGTTGTCTACACGCTACGGAAGGGGACGCTCATGGGGCCGGGTGCCACGTCAGTGACGCTCCGTGCGTACACGCCAAGCCAAGGTAAATACGGGTTCGCGGCCGCAACGGGGGAGGATATGGATGGGTACGCCGACATATCTTCAGCAAAACTACACTCGCCGGCGCCGCATGGAATCTGGTTGCTGCTCTCGGGGCAAATGACCGGAGCCAACGGTCCGAATATTCGCATGCGCCTGTACTCGTATGACGGAACTGGATTCCGGTTGGTGTGGGCGCCGGAAAATGCGTGGGGGGCATTCACTATCAGCGTCACGGATCGAGGTTTTGCCATCGACGGAGACTACTATCGCAAGAACAAGATGCGGCACGACGTGTACCTTCTGGCGGACGACGGCGTGTATCGCGTTCTGCCTTGACGCCCGTGGTACACCCTATCCGAGAGGCCAGAAACAGGATCCGTACTCTACTCGGATGTCCTTACCTCGTCGTTGGCGTCGCGCGGACGGCGCGCTCGAAGGCCCAGGCCCGGATGTGGCTGATCTGCTCCTTCATGGTGCGCGAGAGCGGCACCAACTTCACGGCGATGTTGATGAGGTCCTGGTCGGTAATCTGGCGGTCCTCCAGCCGGGCTTGCGTCAGCGCCGAGATCACGCACTGCTCGATCTCGGCGCCCGTCCAGCCTTCGGTGAACTGGGTGACCTGATCCAGGTCGAATTCCGCCGGATCCACGCCGCGGCGGCTGAGGTGGATCTTGAAGATCTCGATCATTTCGGCCTTGAGCGGCAAGTCGACGAAGAACACCTCGTCGAAACGCCCCTTGCGGATCATTTCGGCGGGGAGCAGGTCGATCCGGTTGGCCGTCGCGGCCACGAACAATCCCCGCGTCTTCTCCTGCATCCAGGTGAGGAAGAACGCGAAGATGCGGCCCTGTTCGCCGCCGGAATCGGTGGACGTGATGCCCATCTCGATTTCGTCGAACCAGAGCACGGCGGGCGCCATCTCCTCGAGCATGCGGCAGGCTGCGACGAAGACGCCTTCGGGCTTGCCGTGCCGGCCGGAGAAAATCTCGATCATGTCCACGCGATAAAGCGGGAGGTGCCAGGCGGAGGCGATGGCCTTGACCGACAGGCTCTTGCCGCAGCCGGGAATGCCCATCATCAGGAGGCCCTTGGGCACGATCTCCTCGGACACGCTGTCGCGCAAGTGGAAGAGCTTCCGGCGCTCCATCAGCCATTTCTTGAGGTTGTCGAGGCCCCCGACTTCGCTGAGGTCGGTGTCCGTGGCAATGTACTCAATGACGCCGCTGCGGTTGACCAGCAGGCGCTTCTCTTCGAGCAGGGCCGGCAGCGAATCCATTCCAAGAACTGGATTGGCGGCCACGGCCCTGCGCAGCGCGTAACGCGCTTCGTCGAGCGTCAGTCCTTGCAGGGCGCGGGCAAACGAGTTAAGAACCTTCTCGTCCAGACCACCGCTGGCGGCGGTTTCGTCCCGCAGAAACTCCACCAGCTCTACCAGGTCGGGCGGCCTCAGCTCCAGAAACAGAATGTTCCGATCCAGTTCCTCCGGAATGTAGCGGACCGCGGAGGTGATGACGACGAACTTCCGCCGGTCGAGGCAACTTTCGTACAGATCGCGGAGACGGCGCCGGGTTTCGGCCGAGTCGCGTAGCGGCTCGTGGAAGTCCTTCAGATGGAAGATGCCGCGCGCCTCGCTTGCGATGATGAAGTCCAGTACGCCGCGCGGAGTCTCGGTGCCGGCCATCACAGCTTCCTCGTTGCGGCGCAGGCCCTCGGTGAGGGTCCAGGTCCAGACGGGCATGGGGCCGGAGGCTTCCCACCCGGCGGCCACCTCCACCAGCACGCGCGCGACGCGCTGCTCTTCAGCCGTGCGCACGTAAGTTAGCGGCCGGCCGGATTGGAAGATCTCCCGGATGGTGGCCGCCGCGCGGCTCTCTCGCTTCGATTTCTGCTGTGTGATTGTCTCGGACGCCATTCGGCGCACTCTCCCCGGCGGGATCCTGCCGTCGCCGGCTCCATAACATTATGGACGAACAACGGCGGCGAATAGTCGGAACGATGGCCCGCGTTATCCGATGTACACTCTTGGTGGGGGTGATGAATGTCCGAGCGCAAGGAAGCGTCTCACGGCATGCGGCCCACTACCGCGGTCATTGCGAAGGGATTCGATCCGCGGCTATCGGTGGGGTCGGCGCGGCCGGCGGTGTTTCGCAGTTCCACATACGTTTTCTCCAGTCCTGAAGCTGCCGAGCGCGCGTTCGCCATCGCCAGCGGGCGCGCCAAGGCGCGCGAAGGCGAGCAGGTCGAGCTGATCTACGCGCGCATCAACCATCCCAACGCGGAAATCCTGGAAGAACAGATCGTGCCGCTGGAGAGAGGCGCGCAGGGCGCCGTGGTGTTCAACTCCGGCATGGCGGCGATCGTGACGGCGCTGACTACATTTCTGCGTCCAGGGCAGAGCCTGGTGCACACGGTTCCGCTTTACGGCGGTACGCAGCGCCTGACGCACGAGTTTCTGCAACCGTTCGGCATTTCCACCGTGGCCGTGCGGGCGGGCGACGGCGCGGCGCTCGATGCGGCCATCGCGGCCACGCCCAACCTGGGCGCCGTCTTCATTGAGACGCCGTCCAATCCCACCATGGTGATGACCGGCATTCGCCGCGCGGCCGACGCCGTGGCCCGGCGTGCTTCGGGCGACGTCCCGCGGGCGCTGGTGATGGTGGACAACACGTTTCTCGGCCCCACTTTCCAGCATCCGCTCATGCTGGGCGCGGATTTGGTGGTCTATTCGGCCACCAAGTACCTTTCCGGCTTCAGCGACATGCTGGCCGGCGTGGTGCTGGCGCGAGATGCGGCTCTGATCCGTCCCTTGCGCGCTTCGCGCGTGATGTTCGGCAACATCCTCCAACCGGATGAGTGCTGGATGCTGGACGGCCGCCTGCCCACCGTGGCGCTGCGGATGAACAAGCAAAGCAAGAACGCACAGCGCATCGCCGAACGGCTGGCGAAGCACACGCGCGTCGCGAAGATGCACTACCCCACGCTGTTTGAAGACCCCGAGCAGGTGCGCATACGCGACGCGCAATGCGAGTTTCCCGGCGCGGTGTTTTCCATGGATCTGCGCGGCGGGCGGCCCGCGGCGTTCGACTTCCTGCGCGGCCTCCAGCTTGTGCGCAACGCCGTGTCGCTCGGCGGCGTCGAGACGCTGGCCTGCCATCCCAAGACGACCACGCATTCGGGACTGAGCGACGAGGAGATGGAAACCGCCGGTATCACGGATTCCCTGGTGCGCGTATCGGTGGGAATCGAGGACTGGCGCGACGTGCTGGCCGATTTCGAACAGGCGCTCGACGCGGTCTGACGCCGGCTATTTCAGCAGCTCGCGCATGGCGCGCATGAGCACGTCCTCGACTTCGGGCGCGGTACGCGACGCAGGACCGGTTTCATAG
This sequence comes from uncultured Solibacteraceae bacterium, assembly GCA_964561215.1. GTDB lineage: Bacteria > Acidobacteriota > Terriglobia > Bryobacterales > Bryobacteraceae > JAJFUV01. The sequence continues at coordinate 26,889 of CAZLOS010000001.1, forward strand.
CCGCCCTGGCTGTAGGAGATGCGCGTGCCGATATAGCCGGGACCGTAGTCGGCGTAAGCCGCCATGGCGACCATGGAACCGGGCCGCATTCCGGCGGCGGCCAGTTGATATTCGACGAAGAGCTCGCCGGGCATGTGCAGCACGCGCGCCGGGCCCAGGCGCAGGCAGCTCAGGTAGGTCTGGTGGCCGCGGTCGAGCCAGGCCAACTCGCGCGCCGCGCGCAAGCGCGTACGCATGTCCGACTTCGAATCCGTAAGCGCCTTCTCGATCGACGCCCGGTCGTGCAGACGCTCGGCGGGTGGCAGAACCACGTGCACGGTGCGCCAGCCGATATCGCGAGCGTCGAGCGGACGCTTCACGCTCGACCCCCAGGCTTCGCGCATGCCTTCCGCGAGCCGTCCGGCCAGCACGGGGCGCATGGCCGGCGAACCGTCGTTGTACTTGCCCGCGGCCACGTTGCCGCCCGCGCCGTCGAAATGGATGTGCATGGCGGATGGCACCGCCTTTTCGCGCGACGCGCGAGCCATGCCCACGAAGTCCGGGTTCACGCCGCCTTTGCCGTAATAGCTTTGCGGATGCGTCGCGTAGTAAGTGAGGACCGCGACCGGGCGATCCTGATTCCAGAAGCCGATGGAGCGAACCAGCGGATCGATGACCCCTTCCGGTTCGGCGCGCACCTTGGGATCGCGACAACTGCTGTAGCGGACGTACTTCACCTTTCCGTCAGGGCCGAGAATGCGGCGGCTGGATGCCACCTGTTGAACACGGGCCTGGCCGAAAGAAATGTGGGTCACCGGCTGCGGCCGGGTCATGGCCTCGGCAAGGGCGCGCGCCACGCGGTCGAGCGCCTGCCCGACAAAGGCTACGTCGTAGATGCGTCCTGCAAGGCCCTGGCGCGCCAGCAGGCGCTCGGCGTCGGGGTCGTAGCCGGGCGTGTCGTGCGGGTGCAGCGTATGAACGGTGACGCGGTCCGGCGTGGTGCGGGCGGCTTCGGCCAGCGCCTTGCGCCACTGCTCATGGCCCGAGTTGGCGATACCGATCCAATCCACCGCCGCGAGCACCAGGGGCTTTCCTTTGCCGATGATCACGATGCCGCGCGCGCTCAAGGGGGCCACGATCTCACGCGCTGGTTCGATAACTCCCATTTCGAGCGGGCAGCCGAGCGGAGGCGTCACGTCGGCGCGGAAGGTCACGACCTGGATATTCTTGCCGTATGCGATGGCGGACAGTGTGAGTATGAGAAGGAAGAGTGAACGGCGCATCCATTCTACTGTACTATCCTCGGAAGATCATGGATCACATCAGCCGGCAATCATTCGTGAAACTGCTCGCAGCGTCCGCCGCGCCTGGAGCCGCATCGGCCAGCGCGCCCGCGTTGGTTCCTCAGCCCAAGAAACTGCGGTTCACCGGCGGGGTACATGCCGGCAACGCCCGGCCGCGTGTGGCGATTGACCCGAAACTCGCAGTGGCGGATTCCGCGGAAGCCTATCGTCTGGTGGTCTCGGAGAGGGAAGTCATCCTCAACGGACGCAGCCAGGCGGCTCTTGCGGCGGGTAAGCGGACGCTCGCGCAACTCTCCGCGGACGGACCCGTGCCGTGCTGCGAAATCGAGGACGCGCCGGACGTGGCCTTCCGCGCCGCGCACATCTGCTATCACCTGGTGCGAGAGAATCTCGCTTACAACACGCCCAATTTCGAGGCGCTGCTGGCGCACATCGACGAGCTGGCCGCGCTCAAGTACAACGCGTTGTTGCTCGAGTTGGAATCCCTGTTTCCGTTCCGGCGCAACCCGCTGGCAAGCTGCAAGCTGGCTTTCACGCGGGCCCAGGTCGAACGCATACGCGAGCGCGCCGACAAGCATCGCATGGAGATCGTTCCGCTGGTGCAGTGCCTGGGGCACGCTTATAACGTGCTGATGCATGACGAATACGCGGAGTACAGAGAGTTGCCCGGCTGCTCGCAGCAATACTGCCCCACGCACCCGCGCCTGGTGGATCTCTACATGCAGTTCGTCGAAGACTATCGCGAGCTGTTCCCCGGCCTGCGCCAGTGGCACATGGGCGGCGACGAAAGCTACCTGCTGGGTCAGTGCGACCGCTGCCGCGCCAAAGCCGGAAAACATGGCGTGTCGAAAGTATACGTGGATTATGTAGGCGCGCTGGCGGACCGGCTCAAGGCGGCGGGCCTGCGGCCGATGCTGTGGAGCGACATGCTCGAACACCATCCGGAGGCGGTCGAGGAGCTGCCCAAGCACCTCAAGATCGTGTACTGGAACTACCATCTGCCGACATGGCCCCGGAAGTACGCGGTCGATAAGTTCCGCGCGCAGGGATTCGACGTCGTGGCGGCCCCCGCGGTGCGCTATGGCGGGTATTCGGAGATGTCCATCTATTACCCCTTGGCGCTGGAAGGCATCGAGACCCTGATACGCCGCGCGCATCAGGACCGTTGCTCGGAAATCATGGTCACTAACTGGACCAAGGGTAGTCCTTACGAGAACTGCCACTACGGCTTCGCATGGGCGGCTGAGATGTGCTGGAACACCGGTGCGCGGCGCGACGATTTTAACAGGCGTTACGCGAAGGCCGCCTTCGGATGCGACGACGCGTCGCTGGTCGACGTCTACGACCTGTTGAGCAACAAGGTCATGCCTTACGGCGAGCCGGTCCAGGCGCACCAACCCATCAACATCAACCGTTATGACAACACAGGTTTCCGTTTCGGTGAGAAGTGGCCGCACTACACTTCGCCGGAGCATCGCCCGCAGGATGCGGCGACTGTGTTTGTGAGCTTCTTGCGGCAGTTCTACAAGAACCAGAAGTGCTGGGAGCCGGAAGTGCTCGAACAGCTTCGCACGGCCCTTTCCAGGAGCGGAAAGGCCGAGGAGGTTCTGGCGCGGCTCGGCCCCGCATGCACGCGCGGGCGCCGGCAGCTCGATCTGCTGGCCATGTGCGCACATTCGATCTCGGTGAAATGCCGCTTCGCGTTGGCGCTGCACGAAGGGCGCAGGCTGCTCCTGGCGCCTGCCGACAAGGCCGCAATCAACGCATGGCTCGACGGATGGTTGGCACGCAGCGAGGCCTGGCGCGAGGCCAAACGACGGCACCGTGCCGCGCTCGCGCCCACGGGCTTCGCCCCATGCGTAGAACTGCTCAACGACCTGTGGTTCGACGCCGCCGAGCACGACTTCTTCGTTGAAACGCGCGTGCGCCTGCGCAAGAAGCTGGCTGCGGCGTAGGCCGCGCGGCCCGCTCACGTCGCTCGCGCCGCCGTTGGGCAGGAAGGGTTCGTCTTGGACGAACTGCCAGCGCACTCCGTCGTGGCTCGATGCCAGCCGCAGGTCCACGGTGTGTGTCCTCCGATGACAGGCCACTCCGTTATCCGATGTGCACGGCGGCACGTTGATACCGTGGCAGTTGGTAACCTAGTAGTTTCGGAGTGCATATGGGCGGATTTGAGCTGATTCAACCGGCGGGGCCGCGCAGGCGGCGGACTGAGACTTCAGAATCACGGGAACAGAGGCTGGCGCGCATCGAAGCCACCATGCGCAACTCGGCCACGGCTTTGCTAGGCATGCGTCATGAAGACGGCCACTGGTGCGGCGAACTGACCGCCGACGCGACGCTCGAAACGGATTACATCCTGCTGCAACTCTGGCTGCATCCACCGGAAGGCGACGAATGGAATCCCCCCTCGCGGCCGCGCATCGAAAAGGCCTGCCGGGCGATCCTGGAACGGCAGCTTCCCGACGGCGGGTGGGAGATCTTCGCCGGTGGCGGCGCGGAAGTAAACATCACCGCGCGTGCTTACACGATGCTGAAGGTCTGCGGCCACTCGCCGGAAGCCGATTACATGCGGCGCGCCCGGGATCGAGTGCTGGCCTTGGGCGGCCTGCAGGCGGCCAACAGCTACACGAAGATCAATTTCAGTCTGGTGGGGCTTTTTCCCCGCAAGTACACGCCGACCGTTCCGCCGGAGATCGTGCTGGTTCCGCTGGACATCCTTTATGAGATGTCGTCCTGGAGCCGAACAATCATCGTGCCCCTGGCCATCGTGCAGGCCATCGGTCCGCACCGCCTGGCTCCGAGCGGGATCACGGTGGAGGAACTCTACGATCCGCACAAGAAGCTGACCCTGGTGAATCGCAAGGGGATGGCGATCCTGTTCCGCCAACTGGACCGCGCGCTGAAGCTGTGGGAGCGCCGTGGCTTGAAGAACGTGCGCAGCGCCGCCATACGCGAAGCCGAACATTGGATACTGGACCGCACACGCTATACCGAGGGACTCGGCGCCATCTACCCGGCGATGATGTACACGATCATGGCGATGCATTCGCTGGGGTATCCAGATGACCATCCCGATCTGATGGACGCCGTGCGCCGGTTCGAAGATCTCATCCTTGAGACGGAAGACCGCTTCCAGTTTCAGCCCTGCGTCTCGCCGGTGTGGGATACGGCCATCGCGGCGTACGCGCTGGGAGAAGCGGGCCTGGCCGATCCGGCGGAACTCACCCGGACGGCCGATTGGCTGCTGACGAAGGAGGTACGGCACCGCGGCGATTGGAGCGTGAAGCGGCCGGACCTGGAGCCGGGCGGCTGGGCCTTCGAGTTCGCCAACGAGTACTATCCGGACATCGACGACACGGCCATGGTGCTGCTGGCGCTGCTGCACGCCAGGGCAAGCGATCCGGTGCGCCAGGAGCGCGTCGAAAAACGGGCCGTCAACTGGCTGTTGGGCATGCAATCGAGCGATGGCGGATGGGCCGCTTTCGACGTCGACTGCAACTGGGACATCCTGAATAGCGTGCCGTTCGCCGATCACAACGCGATGCTCGATCCATCCTGCCCGGACATCACGGGCCGCGTGCTTGAATCGCTGGCGCGGCGTGGATTCGAGACTACACATCCGGCGATCAAGCGGGGCGTCGAGTGGCTGCTGAATCATCAGGAGGACGACGGAAGCTGGTACGGGCGCTGGGGCGTGAACTACATCTACGGAACGTTCCTGGCCCTGCGCGGATTAAAGCATGCGCACGCCTCTTCGGCGCGCCCGGCGATGCAGAAAGCTTCCGAATGGCTGCGCAGCGTGCAGAACGCGGACGGAGGCTGGGGCGAAAGTGCAGCCGGGTACCGCGTCAACCGCTTTGTGGCCGCTCCCAGCACACCTTCGCAGACCGCTTGGGCCCTGCTCGGGTTGCTGGCGGCGGGCGACGCCTCGTCCAGCGCAGTGCGCCGCGGCATCGAGTACCTGGTTACGACCCAGAAGGGCGATGGCACCTGGGACGAGACGCTTTTTACGGGTACCGGCTTCCCGAATGTCTTCTATCTGCAGTATCACCTATACCGGAACTACTTCCCGCTGATGGCGCTCAACGCCTGCCGCGCGGCCCTCGCCGGCCAACAGAGGGCCTGATTCGGCGCTAAGTTGAGCTTTTGGTATGCAGGCATCCAAGGCCCCCACGTTCGAGGTAACGGTTTGCCGGCTCCACTTCACCAGCCGGGGACCGCTCCATTTTGCGCAAGGCATGCCGGCCAACGTGATTCGCGGCTTTCTGGGGGCGTCGCTGTTCGCGACACCCGCCTATCGAAGGCTATTCTCGCCCCGTAACGAATCCGGCCCCAGCGGTTTCAGGGACGCGCCGCGGCCGTTTGTGCTGCGTGCCGCGCACCTGGACGGCGTGACTGTCGGCCGGGGAGAGCCGTTCCACGTCGACGTGCACCTGTTCCTTCCAGGAAACGAAGCCGTCGATGAGGTGAAGAACGCTTTCACCCGGTGGGCCCGGGCGGTACTGCGCGAAGCCGCCGTGGAGCGGGTCTCCATTCCCCTGACCTCGCCCCCCGCATCTATTACCGAGTTGCGTGTCCGCTTCCTCACGCCGACCGAACTCAAGAGCGGCGCGCGGATCGCCGCCCGCCCCGGGTTTTCCGTGTTGTTCGCGCGCGCCCGGGACCGCGTCAGCACACTACGCGCCGCCTATGGGAACGGTCCCCTCGAGATTGACTTCACGGGGATGGCGGAACGGGCGGCGCGCGTCCGGATGACCGCGTGCGATGTGCGGCACACCTTTGTCGAGAGGTTGTCCAGAGGCACGGGGCAGCGTCACCCGGTGGGGGGATTCACTGGAACTGCCACTTACGAGGGGGAGATGGGTGAGTTTCTGCCCATACTACGAACTGCCGAGTGGACTGGCGTTGGCCGGCAGACGGTTTGGGGCAACGGCGCCATTGCGATCGAGAGATAGACTCCTCACGCGGCTCCGGAACCTGCTCCAACGCGCGTCGAGCGATCAACAAAGATGCGAAAGCTCGGTGTCCAGATGTGCCAGTGCCGCGCGCAAGACCTTCTCATAGCGAGGGTTTTGAGCGTGCTCCAGGTCGTGCAAGACGCGCGTCTTGGAGAGTTCGAGGTTTTCGCGCTGGCGAATCCTGGCGAGTTGCTCTGGACTCGGACCTTTCTTCTTCGACGGGGTGCGTTGTCCTGATTCGGAGGTTTCTATCTGGGATGCCACGGACTTACTTTCCCAACCACGTGCCAAATCACATTATACCGCGCGCAGAACCGCGGTGCGGAATACGTTCGGGCTCATCCATGGAAACGCTTGAAAATCAGGCATCCGTTGGTGCCGCCGAAGCCGAACGAGTTCGACAGTGCATATTCGATGTGCATCGGCCGCGCTTTGTTGGGCACGTAATCGAGATCGCAGTCCGGATCCGGCACTTCGTAATTGATGGTGGGAGGCGCAATCTGGTCGCGGATGGCCAGCACGCTGAACCCCGCCTCGATGCCGCCGGCGCCGCCCAGCAGGTGGCCTATCATGGACTTGGTGGAGCTGACCGCCACTTTGTAGGCATGCTCGCCGAAGGCGCGCTTGATGGCGAGCGTTTCGATGCGGTCTCCCACGTCCGTGGACGTGCCGTGCGCGTTGATGTAATCCACCTGTTCGGGCCGGATTCCGGCGTCGTGCAGGGCTATGCGCATCACCCGGTAGGCCCCGTCGGCGTCTTCCGAAGGCGCGGTGATGTGAAAAGCGTCCCCGCTCATGCCATAGCCGGCTACCTCGGCCAGAATCCTGGCGCCGCGGGCGCGCGCGAATTCCAGTTCCTCGAGAATCAGCACGCCCGAGCCCTCGCCCACCACGAAGCCGTCGCGCTCCTTGTCCCAAGGACGGGAGGCCCGCTCCGGCTCGTCATTGCGCGTCGAGAGAGCGCGCATGGCGGAGAACCCGGCGATGCCCATGGGGCAGATGCATGCCTCGGCGCCGCCGCAGATCATGACGTCGGCATCGCCGCGCTGGATGATCCTGAACGAATCGCCGATCGAGTGGCTACTGGTGGTGCAGGCCGTGGCGGTAGCCGAATTCGGACCCTTCGCTCCGGTCCTGATCGACACGTAACCCGAAGCCAGGTTGATGATCGTCGCCGGGATGAAGAACGGGCTCACGCGCTCCGGCCCGCGCTCCAGCAACACTTTGTGCTCGCGCTCGATAACCTCGAAACCGCCGATGCCGCTTCCGATGTATACACCCGCGCGGTCGGCGCATTCCGGCGTGATCTTCAATCCGGAATCGCTCAGAGCGAAGTCGGAAGCCGCCACGGCGAACTGGATGAAACGGCCCAGCCGGCGAACTTCCTTTTTCTCCATGAACTTCGTTGGATCGAAATCGCGAACCTCACCGGCGATTTTGCACGGAAATCCCGTAGTGTCGAAGGCGGTAATGCGAGAGATCCCCGAGCGGGCGGCGAGCACCGCCTGCCAGGTTGCTTCGGTGCCGGTGGCAAGCGAAGATACCATACCGACACCAGTGACTACGACTCTACGCGGCAAGGTTGACACTCCTGGTATGCGTCGAAGCGGGCAGGCGCCGCTTACTTCTTCGCCTGCTTGGCTTCAATATAGTCGACTGCGTCCTTCACCGTGGTGATCTTTTCGGCATCCTCGTCCGGGATGTCCAACTCGAAGGCCTCTTCGAAGGCCATGACCAATTCCACGATGTCGAGGGAGTCCGCGCCCAGGTCGTCCACGAACGAAGCCGTGCTGTCCACCTGGGCTTCGTCTACTCCCAACTGCTCAACGATGATCTGTTTCACTTTCTGCTCAACAGACATGATTCCTCCACTCAAACTCACAAACTCATTGATTCTAGCGACGATCGTGGCTGGCCGCAAGTAGGGTGCCACGCCCAACCAAACCTATGGTGTACCACATGTGCAGGGGGGCATGGCAATCTCCCAGCCGAACAATCTTTCCCAGAGTAAAATAATCATGACTTTGGCGTCCAGTCCGAAGCCGGAAAGCGAGTGGTGGCATGGCAGCATCCCTTGATAGACGCGAGTTTCTGACGACGGCGTTCGGCGCGGCAGCGGCGGTTGCCGCACCTCCGCCGCCGCCCAACGTGGTGATGATCTACGCCGACGATTTGGGATACGGCGACCTGGCCTGCTACGGATCCCGGTTAAGCACGCCGAACCTGGATCGCATGGCAGCCGAAGGGGTGCGCTTCACGCAGTTTTGCTCGGCCAACCCGGTCTGTTCCCCCTCGCGCGCCGCATTGATGACGGGCCGCTACCCAACGCGTGCCGGTGTGCCCCGGGTTCTGTTTCCCTCCGACACCGTGGGGCTCCCCGATTCCGAGACCACCATCGCGCAAGTGTTGAAACCACGCGGGTACCGGACCATGTGCGTGGGTAAGTGGCACCTGGGGCACCTGCCGCGCTTCCTGCCCACCAACCGCGGCTTCGACGAGTACTTCGGCATACCTTACAGCAACGATATGCGGCCCCGGCCTTTGCTCCACAACACCGAAGTGGTCGAAGCGGAAGCCACGCTCGAAACCCTGACTCCGCGCTACACCGAACAGGCCGTGCGCTTCATCGAGCGGTCGAAAGGCTCGCCATTCTTCCTTTACATGCCGCACACCTACCCGCACATCCCGCTGGCGGCCTCGCCGCGGTTCCGCGGCAAGTCTGCTTCGGGCATTTACGGCGACGTGATCGCGGAGATGGACTGGAGTGTAGGCGAGGTGCTGGCCGCGCTGAAGAAGAACGGCCTGGATAACAGCACGCTGGTCATGTTCTCTTCCGACAACGGTCCGTGGTTCCTGGGAAGTCCGGGGCGATTGCGCGGGCGCAAGGGTTCGACTTATGAAGGCGGCGTGCGCGAGCCCTTCATCGCGCGCTTCCCGGGCCGCATCCCGCGTGGGCAGGTCATGAACGGAGTGGCGTCGACCATGGATATCCTCCCCACGGTGGCGAAGTTGTGCGGCGCGGCGCTGCCGGCGAATCCCCTGGACGGCATAGACATCTGGCCGCTGCTCACCGGCAAGACAAAGCAGATTGAGCGTGAAGCGCTGCTTTATTTCGACAATTGGAATCTGCAGTGCGCGCGGTGGGGCCGCTGGAAGCTGCACGTAGCTCGTTACAACACGTTTGCGTACAGTCCCGCGCCGGCCGGCGGTCGTGTGAACCTGCCGCTCGTTTCGCCCGAGTTGTACGACCTCGATCTGGACGCCGATGAAAGCTACGACGTGGCTCCCGAACGTCCCGAGGTGGTGAAGGAAATCCTCGCGCGCATCGAGCGGCTGATCCCCGGCTTCCCGAGAGAGGTCGTCGATGCCTGGCGGGCCGCACGCGAACGCAAGATCAGGCCGGAATCGACTGGAGCCCTGCCGCACGCCTGAAGTTGCAGTCCGTGCATCTGGCAACTTGGGTAAAGGATTGCGACGATAGAGATTTGATGGGCGGCAGATTCCAAAGGTTGGACGGGTTATTGCGACGGCTGTCGCGGGTGGATCTCGAAGAGCACCAGGATAAGGTCCTGCTGCTGCTCGCGCTGGTTACCAGCGCCCTGGTGGGGCTGACTGTGGTTGCCTTCGTGGCGCTCACCGAGCGCATGGGGAGGGTACTGCAGGCGGCCGGCAGCGCGGAACACTTCCTGTGCCCTCTGGCCGGTTCGCTGCTAGGCGGCTGGCTGTTGTTCAAATTCTTCCCCGAGGCCCGGGGAAGCGGCATCCCGCAGACGCGCGTGGCTTTGATCCTGCACGACGGTGTCATTGGGTTACGCACCGTGGTGGGAAAGTTCCTCTGCTCCTCCATTTCCCTCGGCAGCGGCGTGGCCCTGGGCCGCGAAGGCCCTTCGGTTCACATCGGAGCTGGAATAGCGTCTGTGGCTACGCGCAAGCTCGGCCTGGGCCCGGACCAGGTCCGGGCACTGATCCCCGTGGGGACGGCGGCGGCGATCGCGGCGGCCTTCAATACGCCGCTGGCGGGTGTCCTGTTCACTCTGGAGGAGATTCTGGCCGATCTCCGCGCCCGGGTCGTCGGCTTGGTCGTGATCGGCTCGGCAACCAGTTGGATCATCCTGCGTCTGGTCCTGGGCGACGAACCGCTCTTCCATGTTCCGGCATATCAGTTGGTCCATCCCGTCGAATTTCTTATCTACGCGCTTCTCGGTGTGCTCGGCGCACTGGTCTCGACGGTTTTCGTGAAACTGCTGCTCTGGGAGCGGGCGGCATTCCTCAGGACACCGCGGCGCTGGCAGGCATTCACTCCCGCCGTTGGCGGACTGGCGGTGGGCCTGTTGGCCCTGATTTCACCCGGGGTGCTAGGTGTCGGCTACAACTTCGTGAACCAAGCCTTGAATGGCCGGATGGAGCTGAAGATACTTTTGCTGCTCCTGGCACTGAAGCTCGTGGCGACCACGATCAGCTATAGCTCCGGTAACGCCGGCGGCATTTTCGGTCCCAGCTTGTTTATCGGCGCGATGCTTGGAGGTTCGGTGGGCTACGTAGCGCACACGCTGCTACCGGCCTACACCGGCAACGCGGGCGCTTACGCTCTGGTAGGTATGGGCGCGGCGTTTGCGGGCATCGTCAGAACTCCGATGACCAGCGTCATCATGATCTTCGAAGTGACGCGGGACTACACCATCATCGTGCCGTTGATGATCGCGAACCTGTGCAGTTACGCCCTGGCGCAGAAATTGCACCGGATGCCGATTTATGAGTCGTTAAGCCGTCAGGAGGGTATTGCCATGCCTTCGGCCGCTCACAGGCCGGAACCTTTGACGGTTGAGTGCGCCATGCGGCCGCTCGATGCCTCGAATGATGCACCGGTGAGTGTTCCGGAAACTGCGTATGTCCATCCGGACGACACATTGGACTCCGCACTCCAGATTCTGGGACGAACCGGGAAACACCGGATCGTCGTTGTAAGCCGTGACGGGTTGAAGCCGCTCGGAGTGCTCGACACGGATGGCATAGCTGTGGCTTACCGAGGGCTTGCTGGCGCCGAGGAGAAGGAGAAATCCACCGCTAGACCGGCGCGGAGCTGGCTGCCCGCGGCCGCGGCGACAGGCCTGACGGCGATTCTCATCGTCACCGGTCTGACCGCCTGGCAGCGGTCGCGCCGCTCCGATCTGGGGATGGAAGCTTACCGAAAAGGAGAAAAGCTTCTGGCGCAAGGACAAGTGGATGGGGCTGTGCTGGCGTTCCGGAACGCGCTGGCGTATTCTCCCCGGGATCTGAAAACGCAGGTCGCCTTAGGCCTCGCCCTGATTCACACGGGACACTTCAAAGAGGCTTCCTCGTACCTGGACGAGGTCGTCAAGATCGAGTCGAACAACGGCTTGGCATGGATGGGTCTGGCCAGGATTGCCCTCGCCGAAGGAGATAAGCGACGGGCGCTGAATCTCTTCCGCAGAGCACTCTCCGGGGAATGGCCCGAGCATGCGGAGGCGTTGCTGGGCCGCTCTCAACTGGATTACGCCGTTTTGCTGAACGGCGCGGGACGGCGCGGCGAAGCGTTCTCTTTGTTGCTGTCGGTGATCGAGCAGCACGGGGACGATCCGGCGATCGGAAAGCAGGCGGCCGATACTGTGAAGGCGATCGGAACCGAGGCGCAGGCTGAGGAAGCCTACGCGGAGCTGGCGCGCCGTTTCCCCGCGGACGCGGCCGTATGGCTGAAGCTTGGCGAGGCGAGGTTCACAGTAGGCAAGGAGATCGCGGCTCTGGAAGCCTACCGGCGCGCCCGGAAGGCCAACCCGGACAGCGAAGAAGCGCAAAACGGGGAGGCCCTCGCGGAGGAGTCGCTCAACCTGGATCCTACCCGCAGGGGCCTGTCCATCCGGGAGCGCGCGCGGCGTTGGGATGGGATTCTGCGGCGCGTTGTGTCAGCGGCCTCCAACTGCGGTCTGCATCCGAACGTTAAGAACGCCAACCGCCTTTTGAAACGACGTGCAACCAGCCTCGAATTGTCGGATCAGACGATGGAGGCGGCCCTGGACATGTGGAAAGGCATGAGTGCACGATGCAAAGCGGACGCCGTGCTGACGCATATCTTCGCGAAGCTGGGAGAATGAGCGGAAGACATCCGGCCTGCGCGTGCCCCTTCGTGCGTAATATAACGAGGCTGTACATTGGCAAGAACTCAGAGGTCGTGTGAACGGTCCCATGCAAACCCTGGTCCAGATTGAAGCTGGCGACCACCGGCTGTTGGCAGGCATCGCCGAAGCCGTGGCGGAGGTGTTGCGCCGCAGCGGCGATTGGCTCGTCTGCCGGCCGGGTTGTATCGAATGTTGCAAGGCACCATTCGCGATCACACAACTCGATGCGCTGCGGCTGCGCGAAGGGCTAAGGGCGCTTTCTGTCGCCGATCCCGCCCACGCCCAGAGGGTCCGCCGCCGTGCGGCTGAATACGTCGCCGCGATCGCGCCGGACTATCCCGGCGACCCCGTCACCGGTATGCTCCGCGAGCAGGACGCCGTTTCCGAGGCGATGGACGACATCCCCTGCCCGGCGCTCGATGCGGGCACCGGCCTCTGTGACCTCTATGCTGCACGTCCCATTACCTGCCGGACCTTCGGCCCGGTCATGTGGACGCGCGAAGGAAGCCTCGGCGCCTGCGAGCTTTGTTACGACGGAGCCACCGACGAGGAGAAGATTCAATGCGCCGTGGATATCGATCCCGAAGGACTCGAAACTGAGTTGCTTGCCGGGTTGGATGCCTTGGGGCTGCGGGGAATGACGATCGTCGCATATGTGCTGGCGGCCGCGGACTGAGGGCTGGCGTGGCCCCGTGTGATAGGGGATTTCTCTCGGTTTTCCGGACTGGATTTCAGATTATACTCTAGGCAGTCGCAACTTCCGGCCTCTACTTCTGGAGGTGCTATGAAACGAGCGCTTGTGTCTGCACTGCTCTTACTGGCCGGTGGCCCCACGCTGTCCGCACAGGTCCCCACAGCTCCCCGGATCACCGGCATTTCAAACGGCGCCAGCGGATCGCCGGCCATCGAAAGCGGGTCGTGGGTTTCGATCTACGGCGCCGGCTTGTCGGCGACTACTCGATCGTGGCAGGCTTCCGACATTGTCGGAAATGTGCTTCCCACCACCCTGGATAACGTGAGCGTCCAGATCAACGGCAAGAAGGCTGCGATCTCCTACGTCAGCCCCGCCCAGTTGAACGTGCAAGCGCCCACGGATTCAGCGACAGGTACCGTGCAGGTGCAGGTCACGAATGCTTCCGGCACCGCCAGCGGCACAGCCTCGCTCCAGAACTACGCGCCCGGACTTTTCACATTTCAGGGGAAGTATGCCGCCGCCTTGCACAACGCGGATGGTGTCTACGTCGCCCCGGCCGGATTTTTCGGGAGCGGGACCGCCTCGAGGTCAGCGGAGCCGGGCGAAATCCTTCAAGTGTATGCGACGGGCCTCGGTCCGGCGACGCCGGCCGTGCCGGCCGGCCAGCTTGTCGCAAAGCCCGCCCCCTTGTCGGACCTGAGCCGGCTAAGCGTGACGGTTGGCGGCGTGGATGCGACGGTGCAGTACGCCGGCATCGTGCTGCCCGGCTTGTACCAGATCAATGTAGTCGTGCCTCTGCTGCCGGATGGCGATCAGCCGGTTCTGGCCGCGATCGGCGGAGCAACATCCCAGGGCGGCGTTTCAGTTCCGGTCAGGAACACTGGAATTGCTCCCGTGAAGGTGACGGTTACGCCAAACGACCGCACAATCCGTTGCGGCACCACATTGACCCTTACAGCCACGGTGTCCAACACCCTCGACCAAGCGGTGACCTGGCAGGTGAACGGGCAGACTGGGGGCAGCCCCGCGTTCGGCACGATCTCGGCCTCCGGCCTGTACACCGCGCCCACAATTCTGCCACCCTCCGCCGCCGTGCTGGTGACCGCAATCAGCCACTTTGACCCGATGGCCAAATCCAGCGTGACCATCGACCTACTGAACCCTCTGCCCGTGGTCACGTCAGTGAGTCCCAGCCCCGTGAATCCCGGCGAGGCGACCATCACGGTCAACGGCACCGGTTTTGCGAATGGCGCAACGGTCCACTTCGCCGGTGCCGCCTTGCCCACGACATTTGTGTCCACCGCAAGGCTTACGGCTACGGCGAGCATAGCGATGCCCGTGGGCCGGCTGGCGGCCGTTAAAGTCACGAATCCGAATCCTGGCAGTGCCACATCGGCCCCCATTGCAGTGCCCGTTCGCCCCGCCTCTGAGAAGATGCCGTACAGCGATGCGGTCCGGTTCCTCGAAATGGCCACGTGGGGCCCCACGCCGCAAGCGGTTCTGGAGCTTCAGACCATGGGCCGGGATGCCTGGCTCGCCGCGCAATTCGGCAAGCCCGCCAGCAAGTGGCCCGATCCAAACAACACGACCGAAGGGGTGAGCCGCCTGCAAACCGCTTTCTGGGACGTGGCGTTGAATGGCGAAGATCAGCTCCGCCAGCGTGCGTCGTTCGCACTGGCGCAGGTGGTGGTGGTGTCCGCCGCCAGGAACACCCAGTTCCAGCAGATGGTTCCGTACCAGCGGCTGCTCGGCGATTACAGCTTCGGCAACTACCGCGACCTGCTGGCGGCGATCACTCTCAACCCTTCCATGGGCGATTACCTCGACATGGTGAACAACGACAAGGCGAATGCCACGACGGGCACGGTGGCGAACGAGAATTACGCCCGTGAACTGCTCCAGCTCTTTTCGTTGGGCCTGATTCAGTTGGACCCCCAGGGCGTGCCGATCACCTTGGGCGGCAGCACGTTGCCCGAGTACAGCCAAACCACGGTGGCGGAACTGGCCAAAGTGATGACCGGCTGGACCTATGGCCCCACGCCGGGCTTCGGTTCGTTGTGGAAGAACATGCCGTATTTCTTCGGGCCCATGGTGGCATTCGAGGAGCACCACGACGTCGGCCAGAAGCAGATTGGCCTGCCGGTCCCTTGCGTTATCCCAGGTGGCGGAACGCCGGCGAGCGATCTGAACGCGGCTGTGGACTGCATTTTCCAGCAGTCCAACATCGCGCCGTTCGTGGCTTACCGCCTTATCCAACGATTCGTGATGAGCGATCCCTCGCCGGCGTATGTTGGGCGCGTGGCAAGCGTATTCCGTTCTTCGCAAGGCAGCCTGCCTGCCGTGATCACAGCGACGCTCACTGACGGCGAAGCGCAGGTGCAAGGCACGGGCAAGCTGTCGGAACCGGTCTTGTATGCTACCAGCCTGTTGCGTGCGCTGAACGCGACAGTCACCGCGTCCAGTGCGCTCACGGGGCAAGCCACGGCGATGGGCCAGACCCCGCTCTCGCCCGCCAGCGTATTCAGTTATTTCTCGCCCGACTATCGCATCCCGGGCCTCACGCCATCGCCCGTGGCGCCTGAATTCCAGGCGATGAACGCCGCCACCGCCCTGGCCCGCGCCAATTTCGCGTACCGTGTCGCGACCAACGCTATTTCCGCGGGCATCAGAGTGGATCTGGCGAACTGGCAGGATCTGGCGAACAAACCGGCGGACCTGGTGGAGGCCATCAACCAGGCCTTGTTCCGGGGTGAGATGGACTCGCAGGTGCGCGATGTCCTGACAACCGCTGCTGGCGGGTCCACCAGCTTACTTTCGCGGGTGCGGAGCGCGCTCTACGCGGCTGCCGCTTCGCCCCAATACCAGGTGAAACGGTAACAGGAGGAGGACACGACCATGATCTTTTCGCCGGTTCGATCGCGCCGCGATTTTCTTCGTCTCGGATGTCAAACGTTTTCAACGATCGGGGCGGCCGCTGCCTTAGGCAAGGCCGGCCTGATGACCGCTCGCGCTCAATCCGCCGGCGATTACAAGGCGATCGTGTGTGTCTTCCTGTTCGGGGGCAACGACGCCAACAACCTTCTGGTCCCCAATGATAGCGCGGCATACGCGAACTACCAGAAGATCCGGCAAAACCTTGCCTTGTCACAGGGCTCGCTCATAGCCATTCAGGATCCGGCTACCAGGGCCGCCTACGGGCTGCACCCCGGCTTCGCTACGCTTGCCCCGCTTTACAACACCAGCAAGCGCTTGGCGCTGCTCGTCAATGTGGGCACGCTCGTGCAACCGGTGCCGCGGGGTTCGAATGGCAGACCGCAACTCACCGCCGTGCCCCTTCCAGCGAATCTCTACTCGCATTCCGACCAGCAGGCCGAGTGGCAGACCGCATTGCCGCAAGGGAGCGCGACCACCGGATGGTCGGGCCGGCTTGCGGACAAACTGGCGAGTGTTTCCGGCGGCCGCGTGCCTTCTGCCATCACCGTAGCAGGCAACGCACTCCAGTTGATTGGCCAAACTACCCAGCCCTCCACGGTGAGCACAAGCAATTTCGGGCTGGTGGCGCCGGCTGCCGATCCTGGCTCGACCGCGTTGCAGCATATGCTGGACCTCCCCAGCGGCGTGACCCTGGTCCAGGCAGCGCAGCAGTCGCTGAAGGATGCCGCGAGCGTCGCGCAGGCCGTCAATGCCGCCCTGGCTTCCAGCGGCAGCCTCAGCGTGACGTTTCCGACGACCGGCATTGGCACTCAGTTGGGCCAGGTGGCGAAGCTGATCCAGGTGCGCGCGTCGCTCGGAGCAAGCCGGCAGATCTTCTTCTGTAGCCAGGGGGGCTACGACACGCACTCCAACCAGTTGACACAGCACGTGACCCTGCTTGGCGGCCTCGCCGCCGCGCTGGTTGCATTCGACCAGGCCATGGACCAGCTCGGTGTGCCGAATAGCGTGACCACGTTCACGCAGTCTGATTTCGGCCGCACTTTCCAGCCCAACGGAAACGCAGGCACCGATCACGGGTGGGGCAGTCACGCCCTCATCATGGGTGACGCTGTGAAGGGAGGCAACCTGTACGGCACGTTCCCCACTCTTGCCCTATCGGGCCCGGACGACTCCGGGAACCGCGGCACGTGGGTCCCCGGCATCTCCACCGACCAGTACGCGGGAGCCCTGGCAAAATGGTTCGGCCTGGCGCAAGCCGACCTGGACTATGTCTTTCCAAACTTGCGCAATTTCCAGTACCAGACGCCGGCGTTCGTTTAGCTCTTGATAGGACGGGAACTGGGAAGGTAATACCGGGGGGATTAATCGGGCAATCTGCTGATTTGGTTTGGCTGGGAGGCAGGGACTCGAACCCCGATAGGCAGATCCAGAGTCTGCAGTCTTACCGTTAGACGACCTCCCAACTACAGTCCAATCTTAGCACGGCGGCGAGCGCAGTGAAAAGCGCGGCATGCGCCGGATGTTATCCTGCTAGTGAAATGGCACGAGTTTTGGATGGTAAATTGGTGCGCGACCAGATCATTGCGGAGTGCCTGCCGCGCGCCGCGAAACTGAAGGCGCGCAAGCGGGCGCCGGGCCTGGCTGTGATCCTTGCCGGACACGATCCGGCCTCGGAGATTTATGTCCGCAATAAGGTGAAGCTCTGCGAGGAGTTGGGCATTTACAGCGAAAAGCACACGCCGGATGAGAGCGCCACCACCGAAGAGATCATCGCCCTGGTCGAATCCCTGAACCGGCGCGAGGATATCGACGGCATCCTCGTGCAGATGCCTTTGCCCAAGCATGTCGACTCGAAACGAGTGCTGCTGGCCATCGCGCCCGACAAGGACGTCGACGGGCTACATCCCCTCAACCTGGGCAACTTGATGACCGGCCGCCCGGGACCAAGGCCATGCACTCCGGCCGGCGTGATGTATCTATTAAAGCGCTATGAGATCCCGATTTCCGGAAAGAACGCCGTCGTGGTGGGGCGCAGCGACCTGGTGGGCAAGCCCATGGCGTTTCTCCTGCTCCACGAAAATGCCACGGTGACCATGTGCCACTCGAAAACCGCCGACCTGGCCGGGGTCTGCGCGCGCGCGGACATCCTGGTGGCGGCGATGGGTCGGCCGGCCTTCATCACCGGCGATTTCATCAAGCCCGGCGCGACGGTGATCGATGTCGGAATGAATCGCCTGCAGAGCCAGGAGCAGGCGGAGGCGATTTTCCGCGGGCCGACCAAGCGCACGCTGGTGGGCGACGTCGATCCTATCGCCGTGACCGAGAAGGCGGGCGCCTACACGCCGGTTCCGGGCGGAGTGGGCCTGCTGACGGTCGCCTGGCTCATGGTCAATACTATCGAGAGCGCCGAACGGAGACTCGCTGGATGCTCCGAGTAGGCCTCACCGGCGGGCTAGCGTCCGGGAAGAGCTTCGTGGCGCAGGAACTGGCCGGTTTGGGTTGCCGCCTGATCCGGGCGGATGAACTCGGGCACCAGGTGCTGGACCCTCAAGGCGAGTGCTACCATGCCGTGATTCAGGAGTTCGGGCGCGGTATTCTGAAAGCAGACGGCTCGATCGACCGGCGGCGGCTGGCCGCGTTGGTGTTCGGGGATCCGGGGCGGTTGGCGCGGCTGAACGGCATCGTGCATCCGGCGGTGATCGCGCGCGAAGAGGCTCTCATGCGGCAATACGAAGCGGAAGAGCCGCGAGGCATCGCCGTGGTGGAAGCCGCCATCCTCATCGAGACCGGCAGTTACAAACGATTCGACAAGCTGATCCTGGCGGTTTGCCCGGAGACCCAGCAGGTGCAGCGGGCCATGGCCCGGGACGGGATAAGTGAAGCCGAAGCGCGGCGCCGCCTGGAGCGGCAAATGCCGTTGCGCGATAAGTTGCCGTACGCCGATTACGTGATCGACACGAGCGGTGAGAAGGAAGAGACGCTGCGCCGGGCGCGCGCAGTTTACGAGTCGTTGCGGAGCATCGAACCATGAAACATCGTCGTCCTCTGTTGCTGGCGTTGGCGCTGGTGGGAACGTTCATCTGCCTGACTTCGCTTACCCGCTACAGCCCCTTCCGTTACTTACGGTCCCTCGCTCTCTCCGGCCCTCTGTGGTCGGGCCCCGACGTGGCGCACACGGCGGGCTTGAGTTCGGACGAGGTCAACAACATTGAGGTTTACAGCAAAGCGCACTCGGCCACGGTGAACATCGTCACCGAGGTGCTGCGGCAGAACTGGTTCTTCCAGATCGTGCCGGAGCGGGGTACCGGTTCCGGTTTCGTGATCCGTGACGACGGCCTGATCCTGACCAACGCGCACGTGGTGAGCGGCCGCGCTCCGCGCATCCAGGTGACCATGCCCGACAAGAGCCGCTACACGGCCGAGATTCTCGATAAGGACACCAACAACGATCTCGCGCTCGTCAAGATCAATCCGAAAAAGCAGCTTGTGCACCTGGCGCTGGGCGATTCGAACGGCCTGAAGGTTGGACAAAAGGTGCTGGCCATCGGCAACCCGTTCGGACTGGAGGGCACGCTCACCACGGGCATCGTCAGCTCCTTGGGCCGCACTATCCAGGACGAGAACGGGCGCGAACTCGAAGGGATGATTCAGACCGACGCGGCCATCAACCCCGGCAACAGCGGCGGCCCCCTGCTCGACAGCCAGGGTAACGTGATCGGCATCAACACGGCCATCTACGGGCCCGGCGGCAACATCGGGATCGGCTTCGCCATGCCCATCAACAAGGCCAAGGCGATGCTCGAACAGTTCAAGGCCGGCCGCCGCCACGCCCGTCCCTACCTGGGCGTCCGTTTCTATCCGGTTTCGGGAGACCTGGCGGATGCCGTCAACCTGCCCCCCGACGGCGGCCTGCTCATCATTCGAGTGGAGCGCGGTTCACCGGCGGAAAAAGCCGGGTTGCGCGGGGCTACCAGCGCAGTCGTTGTCGGGAACCTGGAAATCCCGGTCGGCGGGGACCTGATCATGGCCGCCGATGGCACGGCGACGGAAAACGGAGAGGACCTCGGCAGGGTAATGCGGCGCAAGCAGGCCGGGGACACCCTGGAGCTCACGATCTTCCGTGGCAACCGCATTACGAAGGTGAAGGTGACGCTCGGTGCCGCTGAAGATTAAAGGCGGGACAGTACACTCGATCACCGATTGGCTGCGAGCGAAAAGGGTGTTTACGTGTGCCGGTCCGGGATTGGTAGTGTGTTTGTTGGTGTTCGTGGCGGCGGGGTGCCGGTCCGGGCCGGGGCGCGCGCCTGTCATCGGCGAAGCGTTCGTGGGGCCCGCTACTCTCAACCTGCGCGAAGAGATTTCCCTGCGGTCGAAGACCGTGGCCACCGTGAAGCACGGCGAGCGCCTGGAGATTCTACAGCGCCGGCGCCGTTTCCTGCTGGTGCGCGCGCCGCATGGCCAGGAAGGCTGGACCGACAGCCGTCAAGTGTTGAGTCCGGCTCAGATGGCGAATCTGCGCCAGTTGTCCGAGCGCACCAAGGAACTGGCCAGCCACGGGCGGGCCACCGTTTACGATGTGCTCAACATGCACACCGAAGCGCACCGCTTATCGCCGAGTTTCTATCAGTTGAAAGAAGGCGATTTCGTAGACGTGGTTGGGCACCGCCTGACGCCTCGCACCGGCACCAGACCGCCCGGGGAGGAAATACGGAAGCCGCCGGCGCCGCCGAGGAGGACCGGCAAGCCCACGGCGCCGCGCCGCAAATCGGGCGGGAAACTGCCTCCTCCTCCCCTGCCCACGCCGCCACCGCCTCCTGCGAATTGGATAGAACTTTCAAAGACTCATCTCCCGCCGGCGGAGCCTGAGCCGGAAACGAAGTCCGCGCCGGCGGTGGCCATGGAGGACTGGAGCCTGGTGCGCGACAAGGATGGCCGCGCCGGATGGGTGCTCACCCGCAACCTGCGCATGGCCATTCCGGATGAAGTCGCGCAGTATGCCGAAGGACACCGCATCACCTCGTACTTCTCCCTCGGCGAAGTCCGCGACGGCGATGCCGTCAAACAGAACTGGCTTTGGACGACAATCGCCAAGGGCGGCGAGCGTTACGAATTCGACAGTTTCCGCGTCTTCGTGTGGAGCCTCCGCCGTCACCGCTACGAGACGGCTTACATCGAGCGCAACGTCACCGGCTGCTTTCCCGTGGAGGTTCACAAAGTGACGGTCGGCTCGCGCAAGGGCTCTTATGACACGCCGGGCTTCTCCGCCATTATCGACAACGAGAACGGCCAACCAGAGAAGCGCACCTATGCCTTCCAGGGCTATCGCGTGGCGTTGGTTTCGAAGACGCCTTACAAGCCGGAGCCAGAGGAAATGGCCGTACCCTCGGCCTCCGAAATGTTCACTTCCGGGCGAACTCCCGAAGAAAAGGGCTTCTTCGCGCGGGTGGCGGGTTTCTTCTCGGGACTCTGGCGCCGCGCCCGCGGCAAGTAGTTAACTCAGAAGCCCGCGGATGTAGTCCAGATTGCGGCGCATGTCGTTTTCCACGCCGCCCGAGGGCGACGTGGTCTCCAGATTGGCGAAACCGCGATAGCCGGTTTCGCGGATGATCTTCATGCCTTTGGCGTAGTCGATCGCTCCCTGGCCGAGGTAAGCCTTGTCCTTCAGGTGGATCTGGCAGATGCGCTTCGCCGTGAGCCATCGCAATTCCCCGTAGGGATCGTGGCCGGCGTCGAAAGAGTTTTTCAGGTCGTAATAGACCATGACCGCCCGGGAGCCCACGCGGTCCATGATCTTCACATTCTCCGCGGCCGAAAGATAATTCTCCAGACCCAGCTTCACGCCGGCGCGTTCGGCGGCAGGCGCATGCTCCTTGAGGATGCTCACCACGGAGTCGATCTGCGAAGGCTGCTTCAGCTCACACTGGCTGAAGAACGGGACCAGGATCACGCGAGCTTTCAAGCGCGCCGTGATGGGGATGGCCGCCGCCAGCCACTGCTGCGCGCGTTTCTCGCTCGCCATGCACACCCGGTTGCACTCGGTGAGCGCGGTTCCGGCGATGGCGATTCCCAGCCGCTTGCTCTCGGAGGCGTAACGCGCCAGAAGCGCGTCGTCTTCCAACTCGAGTCTGGCGCCGTCCGCTGCCGGTACCAGGCTCAGTTCGACGCCCTCGAAGCCGATCCGGGCCCCCAGCGCGAGCGCTTCCACCTTGCCGCGCAACCGCAGGTTCCAATCCGTCACGCCAAGTTTCAATCCGCCAATCCTGCCGGCTGCCAGCGACGGGAGCGCGAACCCTGCCGCCACCAGCGATCTTCGCGTAATCCGCATGCTTACCTCCTCAGAGAATCATAATTCCGGCGCAGCCCGGTGGAAGCCGGTGAGTTCCTGGTAGAGATGCCCGAGCTGGAGGCCTGAAAGCTCGTCGCCGGCACGCGTCACGATTTGCATGCCGATGGGCAAGCCCCGGCTCGAAAAACCGCAGGGCACCGTGAGCACCGGCACGCCGGCGAAGTTGAACTGCCGGACCAGGCGCGTGGCGGCCGTGCCCACGCTTTCTTCGACGCCGCCAATGGTGACCGTCGAATCTTGGATGCCAGGGGCCGGCATCGGTGTCGCGGGCAGCAACAGCGCGCGATAGGTGTCGAACATACTGTCCAGCCGTCGCTGGAAAACGCGGCGGTATCGCATGGCGTGCAAGTAATCCACCGCGCTCACGAAGTGGCCCTGCTCGATCTGCGCGCGCACGTCGTCGCCGAATTGCGTGGGATCCTTCCGGTAGCCTTGATCGAGGACCGCGGCGCCTTCCACCTGCACCTGCACGTGCGCCAGTTCCCCGGCTTCAATTGCGTCGGGGATTTCTACCTGCTCCACGATCATGCCGGCTTGCCGAAGCACGTGCACGGCCTGGTCCATGGCGCTGGAAACCTCCGGATCGAGGCGCGAAACCAGCGGCGGGCCGGCCACTCCGAGATTCCAGTCACGAGGCCGCTCATCGATCTGCTCGACCCATAGCGGCGCCGGGCCAACCAGGCAGCTGGCATCCATCGGATCGCCGCCCGCGAGGGCCTGCGCGGCGATGACGGAGTCCTCCGCCGAACGTGCGAACGTGCCCACGTGATCCAGTTGCCAGGAGAGCGGGATCACGCCGTGACGGCTGATGCGGCCGTAGGTGGGTTTGAACCCGGTCACCCCGCAGAACGAGGCCGGGATGCGAATGGAGCCGCCCGTATCGGTGCCCAGGGCGGCGTACGCGAGCCCGGCGGCCACAGCCGCGGCGGATCCGCCGCTCGAGCCTCCCGGCACGCATGCAAGGTTCCATGGATTGTGACAGTTGCCGTAATGCGGGTTGACGTTGGTGACGCCGAAGGCCAGTTCGTGCATGTGCGCGCGGCCCAGGATGATCGCGCCGGCGGCTTCCAGCCGCTCCACCGCCGTGGCGTCGAAGTCGGCGATGAAGTCGCGATATAGCCGGCTGCCCGCCCGCGCATGCACGCCACGCATGAAGAACAGGTCCTTCACGGCCACCGGCACGCCCTGCAGGAGACCACGGTCCAGGTGGCGCCCCAGTTCCTCCTCGGCGCGGCGCGCCGCCGCGCGTGCCCGTTCCGCGGTCAGCTCGATAAAAGCGTTGAGCGCGGGATTCAGGTTCTCTATGCGGCCGAGCATCGCCTCGGCCACTTCGACCGGCGACAGGTTCCGTGCTCGGTAGGCGGCCGCCAGTTTGGAGATAGGCCAGAACCAGAATTCGCTCGAGATCATGAGTCGAGCCCCACCAGCGCATTGAAAAAGAAGGCGGGGTCTTCGAAGCCCAGCTCTTGTGCGCGCACCCAGCGGGCGGCGTTATCCAGTCTTCGGAAGCCTTCCAGATTGCTCTCGGCCCGTTCGGCCGTCATGTCAATATCGGCGGCCGCTGCCTGTGCCAGCCGCACATCGATTTCATCCATGGGATTCCTGTCTATTCAAGCCGCTTGTTGCGGTTCGCCATCATCCAATCGAATCCTTGCCGCCACCAGCCGCTCAACAGTTCCTTGAACGGACGATCGAGAGAGGATGGCTTGATGGAAAGCGTTTCGAAGAGGATCTCGTCTCCATAGTAGGAAGCTTCCTTCGCTATGTTGCCATCATCGAGGATGATGCGGCTTTGCCCGTGCGAACCCGTGTTGTCCTTGATGTTGGCGGGGGCGTTGGCCGCCACCACGAACATGCGATTCTCCACCGCGCGGGCCATCATCTGTGCGCGGTACGGCACAATCTTATGCTCCTCGGCCATGCCGGATTCGTGGCTGATGTAGTACAAGATGCGGGCGCCGGCCATCGCGGGCAGGCGCGCCAGCTCCGGATAGCGCTCGTCGTGGCAGATGATCACCGTGGACGTTACGCCCTCCAGATCGAACAAGGCGATGTGATTGCCCGGCGTGGCCCACTTCTCGCCCGCCAGGTAAACCTTGGCGTAGCGCTCCACCAGTTCGCCCCGGCCGTTGAATACCACCGCCGTGTTGTAAGTCTTCCCGTTGACCTTGTAGACGCTGCCCACGACGGCCGCAATCTTGCCCGCGGCGCACGCCTTGCGGATGGAGTCCTCGGCGGCGGCAACCACGTTTGCCTCCGCCGCCACGACGGCGTCCTTGTGATAGCCGGTGAGCGCGCACTCCGGGAACGACGCCACGTTCACACCTTCGCCCGCGAGCCTGGCGAGCACCTCGACCATGCGCTTGCGATTGTCCTCGACATCAAAAGAGGAGCGGAACTGAACGGCGGCCACTTTCAGCTTTACGGCGGGAGCGCTCCACGCCGCGGCTGCGATCAGCAGAAGGCAAAGCGATGCGGGAAGCTTCATGGGTGCCGTTCTTCAATGATCCCGTTCGGTGATTAAATTCGCGACCGAGAACAGGGCTCGCTGGTAATCGTTATCGGGAAATGAGGCTAGAATCGCACGAGCCCGTTTCGTGAAGGTGGCGGCGCGCGCCATGGCCCGATCAATGCCCTGCCGGCGATCGAGAAACTCGCGGACCCAGGCGAACGGCGTGCGCTCGTAGCTGGAATCCTCCAGCACCGTCTCTATGGCGCGGCGCTCGCCGGCGTCGGCCTGATCGAGGGCGTAAATCAGCGGCAGGGTCACTTTGCCTTCCCGCAGGTCGTTGCCCACGGGCTTGCCCAGGACCTTCTCGCGGCTGGTGAAGTCGAGCACGTCATCCACCAATTGGAAGGCCATGCCCAGGTTCCAGGCGAAGTCGCCCAGCCGTTCGACGGCTTCCGGCGCCGCGCCGGTGGCCATGCCGCCTAGCCGCGCGCAGCTCGAAAACAGGCTCGCCGTTTTGCGGTCCACCAGTTCCATGTAGTCAGCCTCGCTGACGCTTACGCTGCCGATCAGATCGAGCTGCAGCAGTTCGCCCTCCACCATGCGCTGCGTAAGACCGATCAGCAGGTCGAGGATGCGGAAGTTGCGCTGCCGCAACGCCACCTGGAAGGCCTGCATGTAAAGCCAGTCGCCCGCGAGAACCGAGGTGTTATTGCCCCAGATGACATTCGGCGAGGGCCGCCCGCGGCGCGTCTCGGCGACATCGATCACATCGTCGTGCGCCAGCGTGGCCGTGTGCAGCAACTCCACCACCGCCGCCAGGCTGATGACATCGCCGGTGGCCTCGCCCACCATCTTGGCGGAGAGCAGCACGAGCATGGGACGCAACCGCTTGCCGCCCCCATCCTGCAGGTAGCGGCCGATGGCGGTGATGGCGTCCACCGAGGCGATGGATTCCAGGCTGATCTCGCGCTCCACCTGTTGCAGGTCGTCGCGGACCATGTCCTGGACCTCGCGAAATGTCAGCATCTGCCGCAGCTTGCTTAAAGCCATCAGGTTTTTCCAGTGTACTCAGAGCCGCACTCCCGCTGCAAACAAAGCCGGTGGAAGTTCGCGGCGGACGCTTCGGCCAGGACTTCGACCGGCTCGCCCCGCAACTCGGCGAGCTTGCGCGCGGTGTGTTGGATGAAGGCCGGCTCGTTGCGTTTTCCGCGATGCGGCACGGGCGCCAGGTACGGCGCATCCGTCTCGATGAGAATGCGATCGAGTGGGACAACGCGCGCCGCCTGCTGGATTGCGGCTGACTTGCGGAAGGTGACCACGCCGGCGAAGCTCACATGGAAGCCCATCTCCAGAGCGCGCCGCGCCTCGTCCGGTCCTTCCGAAAAGCAGTGCATGATGCCGCCCGGCGTCGCTCCCGTCCAGTGCTGTTCGAGTGCGTGCAAGGTGTCCTCCCACGCTTCACGTGTGTGGATGACGACGGGCAGGCCCCGGTCGCGGGCGATGCGCAACTGCTCGGCGAAGATGGCGCGCTGCGTTTCGCGCGGCGAAAGGTCGTAGTGATAATCGAGCCCGATTTCGCCCAGCGCCACCACCTTCGGATGCGAGCAAAGCTCCGCGAGCCGGCGCAGCGAAACGGCGTCCGCCTTGCGCGCGTCATGCGGGTGGATCCCCACCGTCGCGTAGAACGCTTCGTGACGTTCCGCCAGCCGGATTCCGGCTTCGAGGTCCGGCGGTCCGTCGCCCGAGCCCACAGCCAGCATGGTCTCGATGCCCGCGGCGAACGCCCTCTCGATGACCGCCTCCCGATCTTCGTCGAACTGCTTGTCGTCGAGATGGCAGTGCGAGTCGACCAGGGTCATTTCAGTTTTGCGCCGACGGGAGTGTCCTCGGGGAACCCGGCGAGCACGGGCTTGCCGTCCGCGAGCGACGCCGCCACCACCATGCCGTTCGATTCTACGCCGCGCAGCTTGCGTGGTTCGAGGTTGGCCACGATGGCTACCTTGCGTCCCACCAGTTGCTCCGGCTTGTACGCGGCGGCGATGCCGGCCACGATCGAACGCGGCGCGCCCTCGCCGATGTCCACCTGCATGTGGATCAGCTTGTCCGCGCCCTTCACCGGTTCGGCCGAAAGAATCTCGCCCACGCGCATGTCGACCTTGGCGAAATCGTCGATCGCGATTTGCGGAGCCAGCGGCGCGAGCGGCTCGGCGGAAGCCTTGCCCATGAGAGCGGCCTGGCGCGCGGATTCCTTCGCTTCGAGCGCACGCATCTTCTCGATGCTGTTCTTCGCATCCAGGCGCGGGAACACCGGCGCGACTTCGCCGATCTTCTGTCCGGCCGCGAGCTGCCCCCACGCGAGCGCCCGGAGGTCCGTCTCCGCCAGAGGCGTCGTCATGCCGAGCTGCTCCCAGATCTTGACCGCGGATTCGGGAATCACCGGGGCAAGGAGCACCGTGGCGATGCGCAGCGTTTCGGCCGCCGAGTAAAGCGTCGCGGCGAGTTTCTCCCGCATCTGCGGCTTCTTGGCGATCTTCCAGGGTTCCTGTTGGACGATGAAGCGGTCCACCGCTCCGAGTAATGCCCACAGTGTTTCGAGCGCCTTGGAGAACTCGAATTTCTCCATCGAGGCCAGGTAGCTCGATATGGTCTCTCGCGCTTCGGCGGCGATGACGGGATCTCCGGCCGAAGCTGGAATCTCCCCGCCGCAATAGTTGCGGATCATGGTGAGCGCGCGGCTCGACAGGTTGCCCAGGCCGTTGGTGAGGTCCGCGTTGTAGCGGTTCACCAGTGCGTCGTAGCTGAAACTTCCGTCGGAGCCGAACACGATTTCGCGTAGCAGGAAATAGCGCAGCGCGTCGAAGCCCATCACTTCCTGGATGGGCGTGGCGCGCACGATGTTGCCGCGCGACTTGCTCATCTTGTCGTGCTCGAATAACAGCCAGCCGTGCGCGAAGATCCGCTTAGGCAGTTCGATGCCGGCGGCCATGAGAAACGCCGGCCAGTAAACGGCGTGGAAGCGGACGATCTCCTTGCCGATCAGGTGCAGGTCGGCGGGCCACAGATTCTCGCCTTCCACCGCGCTCATGTATGTGGACAGCGCGTCGAACCAGACATAGAAAACGTGATTGCTTCCGTCGGGCACCGGGATGCCCCACTTGATGGAGGTGCGGCTGATCGAAAGATCGCTCAATCCCTGCTTCACGAAACTGACGACTTCGTTGCGGCGGATCTCGGGCAAAATGAAGTCCGGCTGGCTCTCATACAGGTCCAGCAGCCTCTGCTGGAACGCCGAGAGCTTGAAGAAGTAATTCTCCTCGGTGACGGTCTCGGTGGGCCGGCCACATTCCGGGCACGGATCGCCGGGCTTGGCTTCGTTCACGTAAAGCTCGTCGTACATGCAGTACTGGCCCGTGTAGGAGCCCTTGTAGATGTAGCCGTTGGCCAGGCAGCGCTTGAACAGGTCCTGGACCACTTTGTGATGCGCGGGATTGGTGGTGCGCTGGAACCGGTCGGCTTCAATGCCCAGCTTTTGCCACTGCTCGCGGAACTCGTTCGAAATGATGTCGGTGAACTCTTCCGGGCTCTTGCCGGCGGCCGCGGCCGAGCGCTCCACCTTCTGTCCGTGCTCGTCGGTGCCGGTGGTGAGGACGACCTCGTAGCCCTGCATGCGCTTGAAGCGCCGGATCGCGTCGGCGACGAGCGTGGTGTAAGCGTGCCCGATGTGGGGCGCGGCGTTTACATAGTAAATGGGAGTTGTCAGATAGTACTTGGGCTTCATCGAACCTTCTTCAAATAAGCGGAATTGGCTTCGGCCAGGATCTGTTTGAGCGGGACGCCGCTCGAAAGGGCGAGCTTCCGGCAGTCCTCGAACTCAGGGGCGAAATTGCCGGAATCGGAAACCTTGACGCGCACCGCGCCGTGGGGCGTCTCCACCTCCACCAGCCGGCGTGCTTCCACCCGGCGCTCGGCGGTGTAAATCCTCAGACCGAGGGTGGTGGTTTCGGCGAAAACGAGCTGCGCCAGCCGCTCGCGGTCTTGCGGAGCGGAGATTACGCTGAGGAGGGAGCCGGGACGGCCTTTCTTCATCAGGAGAGGCGCAATGGTCGCGTCCAGGGCGCCGGCCTCTAACAGGCGTTCGAGGGCATGGCCCAGCAATTCGGGGCTGGCGTCGTCGATATTGGCCTCGATCACGGCCACCGTGGTGCTTTCGGGTGCCCCCGTGGCCTCGCCGAAGATGATGCGCAGCACGTTGGGCTGTTCTGCGAAATCGAGGTCGCCCGCGCCGTACCCGGTGGCGAGGATCCGCATGGGCGGCAGTGCGTCGAAACTGACGGCGAGCGTTGTGGCGACGGCGGCGCCGGTTGGAGTGGTCAACTCCACTTGCGGCCCCCTCGAATAGACCGGCCGGTCCTTCAGCAGCGCCGCGGTCGCCGGCGCGGGGACCGGGAGCATGCCGTGCTCGGTCTTTACCGTGCCTCCGCCGACGTTCACCGGCGAGCAGATAATCCTCTCCGCGCCGAGCAGGTGAAAACCCAAGGCGGCGCCCACGATGTCGGCGATCGAGTCCACGGCGCCAACTTCATGAAAATGGACCTTTTCGAGCGGCACCTGGTGCACGCCGGCCTCGGCTTCGCCCAGACGGCGGAAGATGGCCGAAGCGTCCCGCTTGACCGCCCCGGGAAGGCCGCTCGCATCGATCAGGCCCAGGATGTCGTCCAGATGGCGGTGATGATGGCCGTGCGCGGAACCCTCGTCAACGAGGAACTTGTGCGCTGCGATTCCGCGCCGCACCACGTGATCGAAACGGAACCGGGCTCCCGTGGAAAGCGAGTGCAGGCCGTCGAGCAGCGCCGCTTCGTCCGCGCCGGCCGATGCCAGGGCGCCCACAAGCATGTCGCCGCTCAATCCCGAGAACGCGTCCAGGTAGCAGATTTTCATTCGGTTGGGTCCGTGGGGCGCGACGAGCCGACGACGGCAAGCTCCGCGCGTGTCTCCCTATTATCGTACAGCCTTGCGCCGGGGCATGCCCGGTCGCCCTTGTTGTATAATTACAGGTGACGGACTTGGACAGTGGGCGAAAGCCCACTTTTTTGTTGGTTCCAGTTTTCCCGGACAATGAAGGACGAAGTAGTAGCCAAAGTGAGAGCGATCGCCGAGCGTGTCGGCGCCTCGGAGGGCATCGAGATTGTCGATGTGGAGTTCCTCGGAGGCGGTCACAGCCGCGTCTTGCGCATTTTTATCGACAAGCCGGGCGGGGTCAACCACGGCGACTGCGAGCTGGTGAGCCAGGATGTGGGAACGATCCTCGACGTCGAGGACGTGGTGCCGGGCGGCCGCTACACGCTGGAGGTCAGCTCGCCGGGCCTGGAACGCAAGCTTACCAAGCCCGCCGATTTTGAAAGGTTCCTGGGACAAAAGGCCAGGATTGTACTGAAGTCGCCGGTCGAGAATCAGCGCCGCTGGGAAGGTGTACTGACCGGTTTGGCCGAGGGGGTCATCACGCTGGAGGTGGGCTCCGGCAAGGTGTTGCGCGTCGGCCTGGATCAGGTCGAGAAGGCGAACCTCAAGTTCGATTGGTAATCTCCAGACAGACGGAAAAGAGGTGTTCAGTTTGGGCAGCATCTATCAGTCCATCGAGATCCTGAGCAAGGAAAAGGGCATCGATCCGCAGATCGTCATCGACGCCGTCAAAGACGCCATGCTGGTGGCGGCGCGGAAGCAATTCCGTCTTACAGAGGATCTGGAGGCGGATTTTGATCCTCGCACCGGAGTCATTCAGGTCTATATCGTGAAGCGGGTGGTCGAAACAGTTGCCGACCCTCTGAACGAGTGGACCCTCGACGAAGCCAGGCGCCACGATCCGGCGGCCGAGATCGGTTCCGTGATCCGCATCCCCAAGTCCACCGAGTCGCTGGGACGCATCTCGGCGCAGACGGCCAAGCAGGTCATCCTGCAAAAGGTCCGCGAGGCCGAGCGTGAGACGGTGTACGTGGAATACGCCGGGCGCGTCGGCGAATTGGTGAACTGCCTCGTCAAGCGAATCGAGGGGATGGACATCGTCGTGGACATGGGCAAGACCGAAGCGCGCCTGCCCAAGAAAGAGCAGTCGCGCCTGGAGAGCTTCACTGTCGGAGAGCGCGTGCGATGCGTCATCAAGAGCGTCGAGAAGGCCGGCAAGAACGCGGGCGTCATTGTCAGCCGCGCGGCGCCGGAGCTGGTGATGCGGCTGTTCGAACAGGAAGTGCCCGAGATTTACGACAACACGGTCCTCATCAAGGCCTGCGCGCGCGAGGCCGGCGAGCGTACCAAGATCGCCGTTTCCAGCCGGGACCGCGACGTGGACAGCGTGGGCGCCTGCGTGGGGATGAAGGGAATGCGCGTGCAGTCGATCATCCGCGAACTGCGCGGCGAGAAGATCGACATCATCGAGTATTCCGACGACCCGGTAGTGTTCGCCACCAACGCGCTCAGCCCCGCCAAGATCGCCAAAGTCAGCGTAACCGACGCCAACGAGCGCCAGATGGAAGTCGTGGTGGACGATTCGCAACTCTCCCTCGCCATTGGTAAGAAGGGCCAGAACGTGCGCCTGGCGGCCAAGCTCCTGGGCTGGCGCATCGACATCAAGAGCGAAGAAGAAAAGCGGCAGGAAGTCGAGACGGCCATGGCCGCCCTCGTGGTGGCCGGCGCGCCGGTTTCGGTGTTGCTCGATCACGGCCTGACCCAGAAGCTGGTGGACACGCTGATCGAAGCCGGCGTCTCGACGGTCGAGAAGCTCGGCGCTATGACCCCCGAGCAATTGGAAGCGATTCAGAACGTCGGCCCGAAAACGGTGGAACGGATTCAGGTCGCCGTCAACAATTATTTCGGCCAGTACGAGGAAGCTCTAGGGGTTGGGGAAACGGAGTCTTTCGAGCCGGCCAGTGTGCCTGAAGAAGAATTGCAGGCCGAACCGGCCGAGGCCGCGCCGGCGTCTCCGGAGCCGGAGGCGAGCGCGGAGCCCGAGATGGAGAAGCCGCCGGCTGAAGAGCCTCCGGCCCAGGCCCCTGCGGAGTCGTCCGAGGAAGGCGAATCTGGTAGGATAAAGGACGCGGATTGAAGCTCCCGAAGAACCGGACGTGGCGAGTGTGCGTCGAAAATGGGAGTGCGCTGCGGGATGATCGTCGCCCCCTCCTGATGGACAATCTGCAAGAAGGGTACTGTCACTTTAACACCGTATGAAGAAGACTCGGATCAACGAGCTGGCTCGCGAACTCGAGGTCAAGCCGAATAAGATCCTGGAGTTGCTGCCCGAGTTCGGCGTCACCGAAAAGAAGACGCATTCCAGCTCGATTGACGACGATGTGGCCGACCAGATCCGCCGGCGCCTGGGCGGTGTAGTGGAACCGCGGGAGACGGAGGCGGAAGAGACTGTCGAGGCCGCGCCGGGAACAACCGCCGCCCCAGTGGCGCCCGCGCCGGTTGAGCAGGAACCGGTCCAGCCGCCTGTCCACGTTCCTCCCGGCACGATCCTGACGCCACTGGCCGCTCCTGCAAAGGCAGCCGGCCCCGAGGCCCTGGCCGCACGACATCCGGCGCGGCCCATCCGTC
Organism: uncultured Solibacteraceae bacterium; assembly: GCA_964561215.1. Taxonomy (GTDB): domain Bacteria; phylum Acidobacteriota; class Terriglobia; order Bryobacterales; family Bryobacteraceae; genus JAJFUV01. The sequence goes on from CAZLOS010000001.1 coordinate 59,280, forward strand.
CGCCCCTGGCTTCCACGGCGGCTGCACACGAAACTGCCGCGCCGCCCGCGCCGCCCGTGGTCGAGCCGCACCCGGTTGCTCCTCCTCCCGCTCCAGCCGCTCAGGCCCATCCGGCCGTTGCGGCGATGCCCGCTCTTCCTGTGCCGCCCAAGGCTCCCAAGCACGTCGGCATACCGGCCAAGCCGTTGCCACCGCCTCGTCCGGGCCAGATCCTGAGCGGTCCGCGGCAGGCGTTCCCGGCGGCGAGGCCCGCGGCCTCGCCGAGGCGGCCGGCTCCGTCGCAGCCTCCGCTTCCACATCAGCCGCCTGCGGCGAAACCGCCGGCTCAACCAAGCGCGTCCGCCGCGACACCGCATAGAACGCTGGCGGGCCAGCCGGCCGCGCGCCCCGTGGTACCGCCGCGTCCGGATCTCGTGGCGCGACTCAAGAACATGGTGCCGGCACAGCCCTCCGCCCGGCCGGGCATGCCCAGCCGTCCGGCTGCCACGCCGGTTCCGGGTCAGCCCATCTATCGCGGCCCCATTCGCCCGGGTCAGGCCATGACGCCGCGTACCGGCGCAGGGTCCGGCAGGATGGCTCGCGGGCGCCCCATGCACCCGACCGCGGCTTCCGCCCGCGGCGAGGTTCCGCCTCCGCCCACCGTCGAACAACCGCGCCGCGTCGCCGACAAGCGCCGGCAGATGGGCCGGGACCGCAGGGCCGAGCAGGAAGGCAAGCTGCACGTTCCCATCGCCCGCCGCGAGTCGATGGCGACCCTGGCCGTCAATAAGAACATCACGGTGGCCGAAGGGATCACCGTCAAGGAACTTTCGGAAAAGCTCGGCATTAAGGCCAGCATGGTGATCAAACGGCTTCTGGAGAAAAAGATCTTCGCTTCCATTAACCAGGCTCTGGACGTGAAGCTCGCCGAGGAAGTGGCGCGCGACTTCGGAGCCAAGACGGAGAAGGTCAGTTTCGAGCAGGAAGCCACCCAGGAAATCGAAAAGGCCGAAGAGGAAGCGGATCTGGTGAAGCGCGCGCCCGTGGTTACGGTCATGGGACACGTCGATCACGGCAAGACCTCGCTGCTCGACGCCATCCGCTCCACCAGCGTTGCCGAGCGCGAGGCCGGTGGAATCACGCAGCACATCGGTGCGTCGCAAATCGAGAAAGACGGCAAGAAGATCGTTTTCATCGATACGCCGGGCCACGAAGCGTTCACCCGCATGCGTGCCCGCGGCGCCAAGGTGACCGACATCGTCGTGCTGGTGGTGGCCGCCGACGACGGTGTGATGCCGCAGACGCTTGAGGCGATCGATCACGCCAAGGCCGCCGGCGTGCCGATCATTGTCGCCATCAATAAGATCGACAAGGCCGACGCGCAAGTCGAGCGGATTAAACAGCAGTTGAGCGACCGGGGCCTGATGCCCGAGGAATGGGGCGGCGAGACGGTCATGGTGCCGGTTTCGGCCAAGACCAAGCAGAATCTCGACCTGCTGCTCGAAATGATCCTGTTGGTGGCGGAGATGCAGGATCTCCGGGCCAACCCGGGACGCCCTGGCGTGGGCACGGTGCTCGAAGCCAAATTGGACCGCGGCCGCGGCCCGGTGGCCACCGTCATCGTGCGCAACGGCACGCTGCGCGTGGGCGACTACTTCATCTCCGGCGCGGTGTTCGGCAAGGTGCGCGCCATGTTCGACGACCGCGGCCAGGCGCTGCGTGAAGCCGGACCATCCTCTCCGGCCGAGGTGCTGGGCCTGGAGTCGCTGCCGGAAGTTGGCGATTCCATCCAGGTCGTCACCGATACCGCCAAGGCCAAGCAGATCGTCATCTACCGCGAGGCCAAGGAACGCGAGCAGACCATGGCCAAGGGCGCCCGCCTCTCGCTCGATCAACTGCACGAGCAGTTGAAAGAAGGCGAGGTCAAGGAGTTGCCCGTCGTCCTCAAGGCAGACGTGGGCGGCACGGCCGAAGTGCTTGCCGACACGCTGCAGAAGCTGTCGAACGACAAGGTCCGCATCCAGGTGCTGCACGCCGGTGTGGGCGCCATCACCGAGACCGACGTTCTGTTTGCCTCGGCCTCCAACGCCATCATCATCGGCTTCAACGTACGCCCGGAGCGCAATGCGGTCTCGACGGCCGAACAGGAGAAAGTGGATATCCGGCTGCACACCATCATCTACGAGTTGGTGGATGAGATGAAGAAAGCCATGACCGGGCTGCTCGAGCCGGTGTTCAAGGAAGTTTACAAGGGACGCGCCGTGGTGCGCGAGGTGTTCCATATATCGAAGGTCGGCAACGTGGCCGGCTGCCAGGTGCAGGACGGCGTGCTTACGCGCGGTTGCTCGGTGCGCCTGCTGCGCGACAACATTGTCGTTCACACCGGGAAATTGAGCTCGCTCAAGCGCTTCAAGAACGATGCCAGTGAAGTGAAGAGCGGGTTCGAATGCGGCTTGTCGCTGGAAAACTACAACGATTTCAAGCCCGGCGACATCGTCGAGGCCTTCGTCACCGAGCGTGTGGCGGCGGAGGTTGTGGCATAACGCGGGAGCCGTGGCTGCGATCGGGGTTCTGACGCTGGAATTACGAATCCCGGACGCGCATTCGCTCAAAGAGAAACGCCACCATGTGCTGAGTCTCAAGGAGAGGCTCCGTCACAAGTTCAACGTTTCGGTTGCCGAAATCGACTACCAGGACATCTGGCAGCGGGCGTTGATCTCCGTGGTAACGGTTTCCAGCAGCCGGCAGTTCGCTAAACAGGTGCTCGATGCGGCGGAGGCGGAAGCTGCCTCGCTGGCCGGGCGCTATCTGGTGGAAGCCACCATCGAGTGGCTGGATTGATGTGTGCATATGGACCCTCACCGTATAGAGCGCATCTCGGAAGCGCTGAAAGAGGAATTGGCCGAGTTGATCGGCTATGAAATGGAAGACCCGCGCCTGGAACCGGTGCGTGTGGACGATGTGCGGCTCGCGCCGGACGCAAAGCGCGCCTTGGTGCTTGTCACCGTGCCGGGCGACGAAGAAGAGCAACAGGCCGCCCTGGGCGCATTGATGGGCGCCTCGCACTACCTCCGGCGGGAACTCTCATCCCGCCTGCAACTCTATCATGTACCTGACCTTCACTTCGAAATGAGCCGGGATCCCGCCGAAGTGGCCCGGATCGACCGGTTGTTCAAACGGGCCGAAAAGCAGCACCGGAAAATCGCGTCATCAGTTGAAAAAAACTCTTAGAAACCCTTTCTCATGAAGCATTTTGTGCTACTTTTGTCTTTAGTGGCGTGGCTTGCCGCCGCGCCCGTGCATGCTGGCGAGCCGGTCCGCGTGGAGGCCAGCGTGGATGCCATGGGCTCCACCTACACGGTGGCGCTCTATGGCGAGAGCCGGGACAACCTGGAAGCTGTTGTAGAACAAGCGTTTGAGGAGGTTCGGCGGCTCGACCGGATGTTGTCCAACTATCGCCGCGACAGCGAATGGAGCGAAGTGAACCGGTTCGCTGCCCAGCGGCCGGTCCGGGTGACCCCGGAGCTTTTCCGGTTGCTGGAGCGGTGCCTGGATTACAGCCGCCGCAGCGAAGGCGCCTTCGATGTTTCCGTGGGCCCTCTGATGAAAGTCTGGGGTTTTTACCGGGGTACCGGGCGCCTGCCTGGGAAGCCGGAAGTGCGCAAGGCCCTGGAGGCGGTTGGCTACCGGCATGTGGTTCTGGATGCGCAGCATTACACCGTGCGCTTCGACCGGCCCGGTGTGGAACTGGATCCGGGCGGGATCGGCAAGGGTTATGCCGTGGACCGCATGGTGGAAGTGCTTCGTGAGAATGGAGTTACGAGCGGGCTGATCTCGGCCGGCTCGAGCAGTATTTATGCCCTGGGGACGCCGCCGGGCGCCCAGGGGTGGAAGGTGAGCGTCCGGCATCCGCGCGATAGCCGGCGGACGGTCGCTGAAGTTTATTTGAAGAACGAGTCCATGTCGACGTCGGGCAATTACGAGAAGTTCTTCCAGGCCAACGGGCGGATGTACAGCCATATCATGGATCCACGAACCGGGTATCCCGCGCCGGGCATGCTCTCGGTCTCCGTGATTGCGCCCACTACGCTCGCGAGCGAAGCATGGACCAAGCCGATTTTCATAAACGGCCGCGCCTGGGCGGCCCGTAACAGACTGGAAGCGTCTCGGGCGTTTCTTTGTGAGGACAAGGCGGAATTGTCATGCGCGTGGCTCCAATGAGTAGCCGGTTTCTGGAAGCTTGCCGTCGCCGGCCCACCGATGTGCGACCGGTGTGGTTCATGAGGCAGGCGGGTCGATACTTGAAGCAGTACCGCGACATCCGCGCCAAGCACGGGATCCTGGACATCTGCAAGCAGCCGGAACTTGCCGCGGCGGTGACCTTGCAGCCCGTCGAGATTCTGGATGTCGACGCCGCCATCATCTTCGCCGATCTCCTGCTTCCCGTCGAGCCGATGGGCCTGAAGCTCAGGTTTGTGAGCGGCGAAGGGCCGGTGATCGGCAACCCGGTGCGGACCAGCGAAGACGTGGACGCGCTCTCGATTTCCAATACGGACGATCTTGGTTACGTGGGCGACGCCATCCGCCAGGTGGTGGGAGCGCTGGCCGGAAAGGTCCCCGTCATCGGTTTCGTCGGCGCGCCGTTCACCCTCGCCAGTTACATGATCGAGGGCGGTGCTTCCAAGACGTTCCTGCGCACCAAGCAGATGATGTACTCGAACGAGACGCTGTGGCGGCGCCTGATGGGCAAGATCGTCGACGTGCTCGGCCCGTTCGGCATGCTGCAGGTAGCCGCAGGTGCGCGCGCAATCCAGGTTTTCGACAGTTGGGTGGGCGCGCTCGGGCCCGACGATTACGTGCGCTTCGTGGCGCCGTACTCGCGCGCACTCATCGAGCGGCTGCGCTCCACCGGCGTTCCGGTGATCCACTTCGGTACCGGAGCGGCCGGTTTCTTCCGCGAATTGCATGCCGCTGGCGGCGACGTCATGGGCGTCGACTGGCGGGTCAACATCGACCAGGCGTGGATGGACATCAGCTACCGCTCCGCCATCCAGGGCAACCTGGACCCGGCGGCGCTCCTGGCTCCGCTGCCCGAACTCAAGATGCGCATCCACGAGCTGCTGAAACGCACCGGAGCCCGTCCCGGACACATCTTCAACCTAGGCCACGGAATTCTGCCGGAAACGCCGGTGGATCACGTGAAGGCCGCCGTGGAGATGGTCCGGGAGTTCCGCCCATGAGTCTTGCCGTGCTCCTTCTGGCGCATGGAGCACCCGAACGCGTCGAGGATGTGGAACCGTACCTGGGCTATGTGCGCCCGGGACGCCCGCTCCCGCCCCGTGTCCTCGAGGAAATCAAGCGCCGCTATGTGTTGATCGGCGGCGGTTCGCCCCTACTCGCCTGTACGCGGCGGCAGGCCGAGGCCCTCCAGGCGCGCCTGTCTGTCCCGGTGTACTTCGGTATGCGCAACTGGCATCCGTTTATCCAAGACACGATGGCGCGTATGCAGGCCGAAGGCATCCGGTGGATCGTGGCGATGTGTCTCGCTCCCCAATACTCCAAACTCAGCGTCGGCTTCTATTTCCGCCGCGTCCAGGAAGCCAAGGTGGCGTTGGGTTACGACGCCGAGATCGTATGGACGCAAAGCTTCCACGACCATCCCTTGCTGATCGCCGCTTTCGCCGGGAGACTCGCCCCGCTGCTGCCCGCCGAGCGGGTGCTGTTCACCGCCCACAGCCTGCCTGAGAAGATTCTTGAGCGGGGCGACCGCTACGATGCCGAGACGCGGACAACCGCCCGCCTGGTGGCGGCGAAGTTGGGACTCCCCGAGTACGACTTTGCTTACCAGAGCCAGGGGATGACGGACGAAAAATGGCTCGGCCCCACGGTGGAATCGCGTCTCGACGCGTACGCCGCGGAAGGGGTGAAGCGCGTAGCGATCGCGCCCATCGGCTTTGTGTCCGATCATGTCGAAGTGGTTTACGACGTGGATATCCTGTTCCATGATTACGCAGCCGCGCGCGGCATCGAGATTGCTCGCGCCGGCTCACTGAACGATTCCGAGACGTTCATCGCCGCGCTGGCCGAAGTCGCGGCCGGGAGGCTGAGGAGAAACTGACATGAGCCGCGTCATCATTGTCGGTGGAGGCATCTCGGGAATCTCGACGGCCTACTATCTTTCGAAACGCGGCATCCCCTCGACGTTGGTGGAAAAGCAGGACCGGCTGGGCGGCGTCATACATACCGAAACCGTCCAGGGCTGCGTCATCGAGAGTGGTCCGGACAGCTTCATCGCTATCAAGCCCTGGGCGCTCGATCTGATCGACGAGTTGGGGTTGTCGGACGAAGTCATCGGTTCGAACGACCACCTGCGCGTTACCTACCTGCTGCGACGCGGGCGTCTGCTGCCGCTGCCCGACGGCCTGATGCTTATGGTGCCGACCAAACTGGGCCCCATGATCTCGACGCGGCTGTTGGGATGGCCCACCAAAATCCACATGGGGCTCGAGATGCTGCGGAAGCCTCCGCGCGAGCCGATGCCGGACCGCTCGGTGGCCGATTTCATACGCGACCACTACGGGCAGGAGACCGTGGACTACCTGGCCGAGCCGCTGCTGGCCGGCGTCTACGGCGGCGATCCGGAAGCGCTCAGCGTCCGGAGCGTGCTCACCCGGTTCGTCGAACTGGAGGCGAAGTACGGCAGCCTGAGCCGCGGCGTGCTGGCGGAAATGCGGCGCGCGCACGGCGCAACAGGCAAGGCGGCCTTGTTTCGTACTTTGAAGCGGGGCCTCGGCGCGCTGGTGGAAGCGGCCACCGCCGCCACGGGCGATGCCATGACGCGCGTACGCGGCTCGGCCGAAACCATTGAACCGGCCGACGGCGGATACCGGGTGCGCGTCAACGGGGAGTGGATGGAAGCCCGGCACGTGGTGATCGCCGCACAAGCATATCAAGCCGCGGAACTCGTGGAGGGACTGGATGCCGAGCTGGCGCGTGACCTTGCGGCGGTTCCATACAGCTCGTCCACCGTCGTGTCGCTCGGATACCGCAAAGCGAGCTTCCCGCACCCTCTCAACGGGTTCGGATTCCTGGTCCCCAAGCGCGAGCGCGGCCGGATGATGGCCTGTACCTGGGTGGGAACGAAATTCTCGCATCGATCCGCGGACGACTACGTCTTGCTGCGGTGTTTTCTGGGCGGCGACGCCTCGATGCACGATAGCGACGAAATCATTGCCGCCGCCGTGCGCCAGGAAATACACCGCATCATGGGCGTGGGCGTCGAGCCCGTGTTCGTGCGTGTGGCGCGCTGGTCGCGCTCGATGGCGCAATACACCGTCGGGCACCAGGAGCGCGTCAAGCGAATCGAAGAACGCATGGCGCGGCTGCCGGGCCTGCACCTGGCCGGCAACGGCTACCACGGCATCGGCGTGCCGGATTGCATCCGCATGGGCCGGGACGCTGCGGCACGCATCGCCCGCGGCGCCTGAAGTGCGAGGCCCGCTTTACCGCCGCATCACCACGGTAAATCCGCCGGGCGCCAGTTCCAGCCGTTCAATCCGGTGGTGCAACGCGAATGGCTGGCCTAAGCAGATATCATGGCTGTAGCTTTGCGCGAAGTGCCGCATGATGAAATCCACCAGCACGTTGGGCACCGGCACGCCGGACAAATCCAGTCTATCCAGGTAGATCGTGGCCCGGCCGCCGCCCGATTCCATGCGGATCGCCGCGCCCACCGTCTTCCATCCTTCGAACATCTTCGTGAACAACCACCCCGGCGGCGAGCCGCGCGCCTGGAGAAGCTTGACGAAGTTCACGCTGGCTCCGCCCGTCGCCCGCCCGTAGCCCAACTCGACGTGGGCGCCATTCACGCCGCCGGGGATGATCTGGATGGCCTCCTCATTCAGAAAGGCGTCGATCTGAGGCTTGCTGAACACGATGCGCGAGCCAGGCGCCGCCTTGCCGTCGACGATCATGGCGGCCTTCTGCTTGAACTGCGCGTAACTTGGGCTGGCGGAGGCGGGCGGGAGAATTGCCGCCAGGGCGCACACCAGGAAGATTCGACGCATCTCCCTCATTATAGAAACCCGGTGCGCGAGGATGCCGTCCGTGGCATTATGGAGGAACGGAGATGAAGATGAAACTGACAGTTCTTGCTGCTCTGCCGTTGTGTTCGATGCTGCTGCTGGCCGAGTCCGACAGTGAAAAGCGCCTGGACGCCGCGGCGGGCGTTTTCTCCGAGGTGATGGGTACGCCGGACAAGTCCATTCCCCAGGGCCTGCTCGACAAGGCTCAATGCGCCATCGTCATTCCCGGTCTTAAGAAAGGCGCGTTCATTTTCGGCGCCAAGTACGGCAAGGGCTACGCGAGTTGCCGCAAGCAGAGTGGAACCGGCTGGGGGGCGCCCGGAACCGTGAAGATCGAGGGCGGCAGCTTTGGCTTTCAGATCGGAGGATCTGAAACTGATGTTATCATGCTGATTATGAACGAGCGCGGAATGAACCGGCTGCTGTCCAGCAAATTCACCCTGGGCGCGGACGCCTCGGTGGCGGCCGGGCCGGTGGGACGGACTACCGATGCCCAAACCGACGCGTTCATGACCGCGGAGATTCTCTCCTGGTCCCGGAGCCGGGGAGTCTTCGCCGGAGTGTCCCTGCAAGGCGCGACGCTGCGGCAGGACCTGGATGGCAACAAGGAACTCTACGGCAAACCTTACCAGAACCGCGATATCGTCTTAGGAAATACCGCTGTTCCTCAGGCCGCCAACAGGCTCATCGATCTGCTCAACAGGTATTCGGGACGCAAGTAGAACGGACGGCCGCCAGGGGCGCTACTTGTGACGGTAGGTGATGCGCCCCTTGGTGAGATCGTAAGGCGACATTTCGAGGGTGACCCGGTCTCCCGCCAGCACTCGGATGCGGTTCTTGCGCAGTTTGCCGGCCAGATGGGCCAGAATCGTCCGCTCTTCATCAAGCTGTACGCTGAACAAACCACTCGGGAACTTTTCAACCACGGTTCCCACTACTTCAATACAATCTTCCTTACTCATTGTCCTCCTTTAATGATATTGACTACCACCTGGGCAACGGCCCAACGGCCTCATGCAACCCTTTAGAGATATTGCCTGAGATTTGGCCGGGAGTCAATCGGGGGGGCGGTGCTCCGCCCCACCGCTCATGCCGGCTCGATGGGCACGCAGATGTCCATCACGAAGTGATTCGCGTCGGGGCGATTGCCCAGTTCGGTCAGATAGACTTCGATTGCCGGCATGCTTGCCGGCACGAATCCGGACTCCGGCAGCCACTCGCCGAAGATGGCTTTGTAGGCTCCGAGAATGCCTTCGCCCGGTCCTACATAACGCGCTTTCGCCACACGACGCGCGGGCAGTTCCATGATACTGACCTGATTGTCGATGCGCGTGTTGGCGTCGATGGCGATGCAGGCGTCATAGCGCAGTTTCTCGGCCGGCGTCACTTCCGGATCGCCGTGACTGATGCTGAACAACATTCTCCCCGGCGTGAGCAACCCGCGCGGGCCGGCCCAGCGGCAAAGCGCTTCCCATGCCCGTGTAGCCGCCGGACCATAGGCTCCCGCGCGCCGTATGTAGACGGCACGCACTGCCGGCATGTCTTCGATTCGCACTTCCATTTGTTCCTCCTGGATATCGCCGGGCCGTCTTGAGACCCAGCTAGGGAGAGCATAGCGAGAGGAACCTCCGGAAGCTTGCGGTTCCTTGCCGGGCGCTTGATCGATTTTGCGATTCGCTTTGCGGTTCTTGCGCCACTGGCTGGCGGTCATGGAGAAGCGTTCCCGGAAGGCGCGTGCGAACACAGCCGGGCTGGTGAAACCGTTGCCCAGAGCGATCTCGGTGACGCTGAAGTGCGGGTGGGATATCAAGTCCGAAGCGGCGCTTTCCAGACGCAGGCGGCGTACGAAAGCGGCCACCGGCTCGCCAACCATGGCGGTGAAGACGCGGTGGAAATGAAAGGGTGAAAAAGCCGCCTGGCGCGCCACAATATCCAGCGAAATGTCCTCGTTCAGATGCTGCTGGATGTAGTCCATGGCGCGATTGATGCGCCGTTCGTAATCGAGCCGCGAAGAAGATCTCAGGTCCACAGGGTGCTGTTGGTAGCGTAGCGCATTCGTTCGGCGGCGTGCATTCCGCGCCGAGGTGCCCGAACTAGCCGGATGTCAACCGGTATGAATGATGACAGCGGCAGGATGATCTCGCTCAAACGCAGCCTCGATGAGTTCGAGTCGATCGAGCATCTACACACGGCGACGATGGAAGCTCTACTCGCCGCGCTGGAGCTGCTGTCCATCCGCCGCCATGCGTGGCGACAAGTACTCCAACAGGCCGGGATTCAAAATGTAGATCTTCGTGTTTTCCACCTGGATTGGTTCCTGAGGTAACTTCACCCTTCCCGAGGGCGCGGCCAGGCCAGGCGGCAAGGTGCGCGCCGGGACCACGCTCAGGATCAATTGGCCGGCAGGCAAGTTCCTGAGAATAAACGCGCCGGCGTCATCGGTTGTCGCAACGGCATCGCCGATCGCCAGCCGCACGCCAGGCAAACCCTTCAGATCCTGGCCGGCCTCTCCGCTTTGAGAACTGCCGTTGACGCTGTGAGTCCCGCCGTTTCGAAAGTGCACGTGGCCCGATAGCGGCCGTATCGCACGTACCGGGATATCCTGCACGACGGTGGTGACAGGCGGGACGCGCACGCTGATCGCGCCTCCAGGGCCAACGAAGTTCGAAGGCAGCGTTGCGGGATCGAGGGTCAATTGGTAGTTGCCGGGAACTACATCGCAGACCTCGAAGTCACCCCCGCCGTCGGTGGCGATCGCGCGGCTCACGCCGTTTCCCTGTAGGATTAGCTTGACATGGCGCAGTCCATTCGCATCGGGGCGCCTCTGTCCATCCATGGCGTAATCGTTGAATACATTTCCGGTCAAACGCGCGAAATCAACGATGCCGAAGTGAACCTCCGCGGTTCTCTCCTCAACCAAGTCCAGGGACGCTTCCCCCGAGGTCGTCATACGAACAGGTCCTGGAACTGGTTGAGCGGCAGGCGTACTTCGTATGAGCCGGGGTTCAGCCGCCTGAACTCAAAGCGTCCTTCTGCGTCCGTGACGGCCGGCTGTCCAGTGTCAAGTTGCACTCGCACGCCGGCCAGACCGGATTCTCCGCCGTTGAAACGGCCGTCCACGTTGAGATCGCGGAAAACCCGGCCGCGGATAATTCCCTTTTGCTGGCGGGAAGGAAGCGGGGATGGGAGACCGCTCGTGAACGTCTTGTTCAAACCTACCGTCACTACAGTGGTCCGCTGCAGCCCTGCTCCCTGAAAGTCGAACAGCAAGGCGTTTGCGAGCGACGATGTGAGCTGAAGTCCGGGCGCGGCCTGATAGGAGAGCGAATAACCCAAAAGGTGCGAAGATGTACCGCGGTTCAAGCCCGGCGCATTTCGGATATACCCGGCATTCGGGCTCACGGTAAACCTGCGGCCAATCCGGAGCTGGCCGCTTACCGACGCCATTGTATTCGTTGGGCGCAGGTTCTCCAGCAGCACGCGGATGTCGGACGGGAGTTCCAAGGACTGGGTGAAGACCACGGGATCCATCTGGAACAACTGTTGCAGATTTAGCGGCAGCAGGTTGATTTGTTCGTTCAAACGCTTGACTAGCGAAGGGTCCTGGCGGCTGTGTTCGACGCTGAAGTTGATGTAACCAACCCTGATGGGAAAGCTCAACGAGTCCCGCAATGTGAATTCGCCCTGTGAATTCACTCCGAGAGGATCGCTCGGGGCGCCGTGGATGACCTGCGCGGTATTGGAAACCTGCCTGCCGAGCTGTGAGTTGAGAGCAACGTCGATCCTGCCGGTCTGATTCCGGCTGGCGGGGATCAGGCTCGATTCATACCGGCTGAGAGTGTAGTTGAGGGTCAACGCCTGGCGGCGCGATAGAGAGATGGTGAGGTTCGGATTGAAGTAATTGGCCGCACCCTGCGTGGGGAAGAAGGCGGTTGGCCTGCTCTCGCTGTGCTGGAAGTAGACGGAAGCCGCGACCCGGCTGTTCACTTGGACGTTTGTGCCGGCGGTCACCGAGGAACCTCCTCCGAAGAACAACCGAAGCTGGTTCAGTGGGAAAGACGGAGAGGACGTAGTACCAGTGAGGAACGCAGTGATCTGTACGCCTGTGTAGGAAACGGTTCCCTGGGCCATGCCTCCACGCGTACTGCCGCCCACAGTCCCCTGGATGGCCTAACGGTCGGTCGGCTTCCAGGCAAATCCCGCTGTTTGAAACAAGCTGGTCTTCCGTGTTGTTCCTGCGTGGGCCAGTGTGAATGGCGCCGATACCCAGCCGGCGGTTGTGTACAGGGAAAGCCCGCCGCGGTGTTCCCGGATGAAATTGATTCCGGCTACATCCCGCGCTCCATCAAAGCTCAAGTAATACGGTGGTATGGTAGCTCCTCCAAACAGCTCGAACACATTGCTGCCGCGTTTGAGGCGGACGTCCGCGCCGCGAACAATAAGGTGAAGTACCGAGATGGTGTAATACAGTTGTCTGACATCGACTGAGTGAACCGTATCGCATCCGGGTCTCAGTAGATTCGAGAACCGCCAGCAGACGGCGTGCGTGCAAGGAACACCTTTCAAATCGAACGATTGTCAGCCGATATGAATGAAGACGGCGGCAGGATGATTTCGCTCAAACGCAGCCTTGATGAGTTCGAATCGATCGAACAATTACACACCGCGACACTGGAGGCCTTGCTTGGTGCCCTGGGAAGCATCGAGAAACACGCGGTGCGTTCGCAGGAAGAGGTGCTATCGCGCCACCGGGCCGCGCTGCGGGCGCTGCGCCGGCAGATCGCTGCGGACCCGAGCCGCGAGGTTCTACGCACCGGCACCGAATACCTTGACGACGAATTGAAGGAGTACGCCGACCAGATCAGCGACTACTACCAGCACCGTGAGGTGGAAATTCGCAGCATTATGCGGCTCATGGCGAAGGCTTCCGAGTCGCTGCAGTCGGATTCGGAGAAGTACTCGATCCGCTTTGGGGATTTCGCCAGGGAATTGGAGTCCTTGACCGAGATCGACGAACTGGCCGAGATCCGCCGGCGGCTGGCTCGAGAAGTGGAGCGTCTGCGAGCCTGCGCCCGGGAAATGTCGGCGGCCAGTTCCGTCACGTTGGGCCAGATACAACAGCAGTTGCGACAGTACGAGCAGCGTCTGCGGCAGGCTGAGGAGACCGCCTCGCGCGATCCGCTGACGGGCGCCGCCAACCGTCGCGAGGGCGAGCATCAAATCATACGGCGCATCAATGCGGGACAAAAGTTCTGCATCCTGCTGTTTGACCTCATTCGCTTCAAGTCTATCAACGACCGGATGGGACACCTGGCGGGGGACGAGATTCTCCGCCAGTTCACGCAAAAGCTCCAGCGCGCCGTGCGCGACAACGACCTCGTATGCCGCTGGGGCGGAGATGAGTTCCTGGTCATCATGGACTGTTCCCTCTCGGATGCGATGATGCGGGCCAGCCAGATTAGCGCTCACGTCTTCGGAGAGTACGCGATAAACGTTTCCGGCAATCCGCAGCTCGTGCAGGTGCACGCTTCCACCGGCGTGGCCGAACACCGCGACGACGAGACCGCCGAGGCGCTGTTCGGCCGGGCCGACGGCATGCTGTACCGCGAGAAGCGCATCCCCAGCCAACGCTTCGCCTGAACCCGCCGCCTGTACTACCTTGGTAGGGGAAAGGTTGCAGGAGCCAATTGCGGGAATTCGCGGAACACAATGTACTGGTTACGGGCGCCGGCCGTGGCATCGGCAAACGCCTGGCCATGGGCTTCGCCTCGGCCGGGGCTTCCCTCGGCCTGCTGGCGCGGAGCGAGCCGGAACTCGATCTGGCCAGGCTGGAGATTGAACACGCCGGGGCGAAGGCCATCTCCCTACCGGCGGACGTGCGCGACTACGCCGCACTAAAGGACGCCGTCGCCAGGATGCATATCGAACTCGGCAGCGTGGACGTTCTCATCTGCGCGGCGGCCGTACAAGGCCCCATTGGCCCGTTGATCGAAACCGAGCCGCGGAGTTGGATGGAGGCCTTCGAAACCAACATGTTCGGCGTAATGCTTTCGTGCCGGGCCGTGCTGGCCGGCATGATCGCCCGGCGTCGCGGAAAGATCATCGTCCTCGGCGGCGGCGGCGCGGCATGTGCACGACCCAACTTCACGGCCTACGCCGCGTCGAAAACGGCCGGCGTCCGGTTTGTCGAGAGCCTTGCTGGAGAGGTGCTCGACCACAACATTCAGGTCAATGCCATGAGCCCGGGCGGCACCTTCACGCACATGACCGACGAAATTCTGCGCGCCGGGGATCGGGCGGGCTGGAAAGAGATGGAGAACGCCGAGCAGGTCCGTCTCTCGGGTGGCGTAAAACCGGAACAACAGATCCAGTTGGCCCTGTTTCTGGCCTCCCAGCGGTCCAATCACATCAGCGGCAAGCTGCTTCACGTGAAGGACGACTGGCGCAAACTGGAGAAGAAGAATCTACACCCTGAAATGTACACCCTGCGACGGCTTCAAAGAACAACTTGAGTCCCCGTCTGGACGCCGGATGAACCTCTGTTAGTATTGGATCAAGTACTCTCAATGCCATGCCGGTAATGCGCGCCCAATCCACCGACACCGCGTCGCGGCCAAAGCTGACCGTCACAAGGCTTCCGGCCGACTTGGTTCAGCGCGGCGCCACTCAGTTGTCCTGGGTGGGCGGCGTCATGGCAATGATGGTGGCCTGTCTTTGGTTGGCGGAGATCATGCTCCGGCCCAACCTGCTTCGCGATCAGCCCTGGATGCTCGCCGTCAATTCCGCGGTGCTGATACTGGTTTCGATTGCTCTCGCGGTAGTGAGCCGCCTGGGCCTCGCTCCGGCCACGACGTTGCTTTGGTTGGGAATGATCTACGAAGTGGGCGGGGCGTTTTCCGTGGCGCTGTACGAACACGCCTATGCGTGGCGCGATCAGGCGCCGGCGCGCGGCATCTCCGCGGTTGCGGCGTGGATCGTGGTGTGCGGCCTGCTGTTGCCGCAGACACCGCTCAGAACCCTGGCGACGGGCCTGGCTGCCGCCGCCATGGGCCCGTTGGCGCACTACACGTTGAGCGCGGCGCTGAAACACCCGCCGGCCAACAGCAGCGAACTGTTCATGTGGTGTCTCCCGCCGTTTCTGATCGCGGTTTGGATCACCAGCGTAAGCCGCCGCATGTACCGCCTGGCGTTGGATCTCCGCCACGCCAAGGAGATGGGCAGTTACGAGCTGAAACGGATGCTGGGAAGGGGCGGCATGGGCGAGGTCTGGCTGGCGCGGCATCGTCTTCTGGCCACCCCGGCCGCCGTGAAGCTGATTCGTCCGGAGGTGCTGATCTCCCAGCCTGGACGCCAGGCGTCGATGATTCGCAAACGCTTCCGCAGGGAGGCGCGCGCCACCGCCCAACTGCGCTCGCAGCACAGCGTGCGTCTGTATGACTTCGGGGTGGCGGAGGACGGCAGCTTCTACTACGCCATGGAACTGCTGGACGGGATCAATCTGGAGCAGCTGGTAAAGCGCTGCGGACCGCAGCCTCCTTCGCGTGTGATCGCGATCCTGCGGCAAGCCTGCGATTCCCTTGGCGAGGCGCACATGCACGGCCTGATCCATCGCGACGTGAAGCCCACCAACCTGTTCATCTGCCGCATGGGGCTGACCGTCGACATCGTGAAGTTGTTGGATTTCGGACTTGTAAAATCGACCCTGACGGACATGCAGAGCCGTATGACGATGGACGGGATGACCACGGGCACGCCGGCCTTCATGGCTCCCGAGATCGCCATGGGCAGGGAGGACGTTGATGGGCGGGCCGACATCTACCAGCTCGGCTGCGTGGCGTATTGGCTGCTTACCGGACAGTTGGTCTTCGACGCGCCAACGCCGGTGGCCATGGCCCTGGCGCACGTGCAGCAGACGCTGGTTCCGCCATCCGAACGCAGCGAGATCTCCATTCCGGCCGGGTTGGAACGGATTGTCGTTGCGTGCCTTGCGAAGGACCGAAAGGACCGTCCGCAAACAGCCCTCGATCTGGACCGCATGCTTGCGAAGTTGGACGATACGCCCGAGTGGACTCAGGACAACGCGCAGCGTTGGTGGCAGGTGAATCTGCCCTGCTGCACGCTTCCGGAGGAAGAGGAGCCGGAGCCCGAAAGCGATTTGCAGGGCTCCGCGGGAATGTGACGCCGCGCGCCATTCCAAGCCAGGCCCTGCCTGCCGCCGCCATGCTGGGGGCGGGCCTGCTCATGGCGCACCAGGTAGCGGGCAAGGCGGCCCGCGACGCGATCTTTTTATCGAATTACGATCCCAAGTCGC
Source organism: uncultured Solibacteraceae bacterium (assembly GCA_964561215.1). GTDB lineage: Bacteria > Acidobacteriota > Terriglobia > Bryobacterales > Bryobacteraceae > JAJFUV01. The sequence continues at coordinate 75,654 of CAZLOS010000001.1, forward strand.
TGCCCGCAATGATGGTGGCCGGAGCGCTCACGGCGCTGTTGCTGGGGGTGGTGAGTTCCCGCCTGCTCAGCCGTTTGACTCCGGCGCGCGTGATGCCTGGGGCCTTCCTGGCGAGCGCCCTGCTGCAACTGGTGGAATGGCGGTTGATTGCTTCGCAGCCGAAGCTGGCGGCGGTGTTGGTGTATCTGCACCTGGTGGCCTTCAGCGCGGTATTGCTCAGCGGCTTCTGGTCCCTGGCCAACGAACTGCTGGACCCGCATACGGCCAAGCGACGCTTCGGCCAGATCGCCGGGGCCGGCACGATGGGCGGCATCCTGGGCGGGCTCGTGGCGGAGAGGGTCGCCGCCTGTTTCGACACCAGTTCGGTGTTGTTGTGGCTGGCGCTGCTCCACTTCCTGGGCGCTGTGGCGCTCGTCACAATGAGGACGCTGGCAAGGTCGCAACGCGGCAAGGGCGCCGGCACGCCCCGGAAGGAAAGTGAGGGTTCGGCGCGCGAGGCTTTCGCGAAGGCTTCTTACCTGTTCAGCCTAGCCGCGCTGGTACTGATCGGGACCACCACGGCCGCGGCTGTGGACTGGGTGTTCAAGGCCCAGGCGGCGGCGCATTACGGGCGCGGCGAGTCGCTGATGCGGTTCCTGGCGCTCTTTCACACGTTTGTTGCCGTGATTACGTTTCTGGCGCAGACCTTCGCCACACGCTTCTCCCTGGAACGATTGGGACTGGGGCGCACGGTAGGGCTATTGCCGGCTTCGGTGGTGTTGGGCGGCTTGGGCGCGCTGTTCAGCCAGGTGTTCTCCGTGCTCACCGCCGTGCGCGGCACCGAATACGTGATGCGCGGCTCGCTGTTCCGTTCCGGCTACGAACTGTTCTACACGCCGATCCCGGTATCGGAGAAGCGGGCGGCGAAGTCGATTATCGACGTGGGAGCCGACCGCTTGGGCGATGCCTTTGGGGGCGGCATTGCGCAGGCGTTTCTCTGGTTGGGCGCTGGAACGGCCGGCAACCGCATTCTGCTGACCGTCACCGGCCTGGCCTGTGTTGGCGTCGTCCTCGCGCTACGGCTGGACCGCGGATACGTGCAGGCGCTCGAACAGAGCCTGATGCACCGCGCTGTCGATCTCGACATGGATGAAGTGCAAGATACCACCACGCGCACGGTCCTGTTGAGCGGCACTGGCGCGCTGCGGACGGTGCCTGCGCCGGAGCGGGCGGCCGAGCCCGCGCACCCCCCGCTTCCTTTGGAGCCACTGCTCCAGAAGCTGGCGGACCTGCGCTCAGGAAAGCCCGAGCGCGTCCGCGCGGTTCTGGTTTCGATGGACCATCCCGACCCGCTGCTCACGCAGCAGGTGGTGACGTTGTTGGGCTGGGACGAGACAGCCCGGCTCGCCCGCGCCGCGCTCATCAAGTCGGCTGCGCGCGCTTGCGGACAACTGGTAGACAACCTGCTCGACCAAACACAGGATTTTGCCGTCCGCCGCCGTCTCCCCGCCGTTCTCGCTCACTTAGAGGATCAACGCGCCGTGGATGGCCTTTTGCTGGGACTGGGCGATCCGCGCTTCGAGGTGCGCTTCCAGTGCGGACGTGCGCTGGCCACTATGACCCAACGCCATCCGGAGCTGAAGATCGCGCGGGAGGCGGTTTTCGATGTGGTGTCGCGCGAGCTTTCGGTAAACCGTTCCGTGTGGAACGGGCACCGGCTGCTCGACACCAGGGACGCCTCCGAGCAGACGCAGTTTCTCGACGAGGTGTTGCGCGAGCGCGCCGACGCGAGCCTGGAGCACGTCTTCACGCTGCTCGGTCTGGTTCTACCACGCGATCCGTTGAAGGTGGTTTTCCGCGCTCTCCACACGGACGACCGGTCGCTCAGGGGGCTCGCATTCGAGTACCTGGACACGGTTCTGCCGGAAAACGTCCGCGGCAGGCTGGCCAGGATTGTCGAGGAGCCCCCGGGCGGCAAGGAGCACCGTTCGAGCGAGGAAATCCTGGCCTCGCTTGTGCAATCCAACCAGAGCGTCGTCCTGCGCCTGCGGGAAAAACTGGACGCGCGCGGCGACGGCGGCTGAGAAGCCGGATTCATTCCGTCTCGTGCCGGGTTCTACGAGTCTCATGCGCCCGCGGACCGCCGGGCGTGCTCACAATGAATGAGCGCCACTACGCCAAGCCAGCCCAACGTGAGCGCAAGATTGACGCCGGCGAACGCGGCGAGCGAAAGGTGCAGCTTGGTTCCGGCAAACACCACGACCGCCGCCAGAACGTCGCCGAAGCGCATGAAGAATGTGTCGATGGCGGCCTTGGCTTTGTACTTGGCTTCTCGGCTGGTGGGTAGGAACAAAGCCTGCCGCGCCGTATTCTGTACGGAGTAGTCGGTCGCGTTCTCGAGGATCTTCACCATGCGGATGATCGCCAGCGCCGGTATCACGCACATCGTCGAATAACCGCCCAGAGCGATCAGCGGCAGAATGAACAGCGCGCCACCCACGCCGATGTAGTGGAAAATGCGCGAAACCAGGAACATCTGCAGCAGCATGCCGGCCAGGTTCACCCAACTGAAGAAGTCGCCATAGAACTCGCCGACGAAGGTGCGCCGGGCGGCCGCGGCCTCGGGTCCCGCCCCGGCGATCTCCGCCGCCTCCGCGGTCACCAGTTTGCCGAGCAGGAACTCGCCGCCGGTATTGACTACGTTCAGCAGCACCACCAGAAGCGCAATCAGGATCAAATAGCGGTCGTGCGCCACAAGGCGGAAGCCGTCCTTGCCCGCAATGGCCTGTTGTGCTTCAGCGGCTTTTTGCTTGGAAGCCTGCGCAACCGCCCGCCGGTTCGCCGCGTACGTGATCAGAATCGTCACGCCGAGCATCGCCGCGGCCACCAACATCATGCCGTAAGGTCCCAGCGGCTGCATGAGCTTTGAGGCGGCGCGCGCGCCGCACCAACCGCCGATCGAAACCCCCGCGCCGATGATGGGAAACAGCCGCTTGCCTTGCGTCGCGGTGTAGAGATCGTTGGCGAAAGCCCAGAATTGGGCCACAACGAGAACGTTGAAGATGCCCAGCCAAAGGAAGAAAACTACGCCCTCGTGGACGCCTTGCGCTCCCACGGCGGCGAAAAGCGCCAGGTTGACGATAAAGAACACCGTGACCCAACCGATGAGCCGCATCCGGTTTACACGTGACGCGAAGGCTCCGTAAGCCGGCACAATCAGGAGCAACAGGACCGCCTGCCCGGCGGCCGAGTAGGTCTTGATCTCCGCCCCTCCCTCGGTCAGAATGAGCGCTTCGCGCACGGTCTTGAGAAGATAGTAAGCGGCCAGGAGCAGGAAACCGTTCAGCGCCATCAGCAACGCGCCGGCCCCTTCGCCCGCGCGCACGTCGGCGAAGACGCTGAGCAAGCGGTCCAGGCGCCCCTTCACCGGCACTCCAACTACCCGGAAGACGGGGAAGGACTGGGTTGATTTCAGCTCTGTGTCATCCATCCGGATTCACCAGGAGCGGTCGATGCCGGCGACGGATAGAGTTGCATCCACCAGTCGCACATACACTTTTACCATGCGGCGCTTATCGCCCGTCTGCCTGATTTCGGCCACGTAGTAGCCCGTGCCCCCCGAAGCCCCGGGCACTTCGAATCCGTTCGCGCCGGGGATCGGTGTGCTGTGCGAGGAAGCATTGTCGAAGTTCGCCCAGGCGATCGTGAGCGGACGCTCCTTCACAGTGCCGTGCCGCAGGCCGAGATCGTCGAACACCAGCCGGCCTCCACGCACCGCGAAGTTGTCGAGCGGCAGAACCTTCTCAAGGTACGCGCGTCCCACGCGGTCCCGGCGCTCGGCGAGCACTTTCGCGACGTAGGACTCCGCTTCACGGCCGGTGTACCGGCCGGTCGAAACAAGGGCCCGCAGTTGTTCATCGGTGAAGGCCACGACCTGCTTGGCGGCCCAGAAGGCGTCCGCCGCGTCGCATTGCTCGAAGGCGGGATTCGGATACTCGGGCACCCAGGTTTCCGGGTTGAAGACGCTCGCCTCGAAGCGTCCCACGGAGGGCAGATCCGGATAGTGGACTCGAGCCCAGGCCGGCACATCGAGGCCAAGAGTGAAGAAATGGCGGGCCGACGTTCTCCAATTGAACAGATACTCATTCCCCGACCGCGGTGGGTTGGCCTTGGTGCTGCCGCTGCCGAGCGTGGACCCGAAATCCATCAGGTAATGCCGGATATAGTGCCGGCCGCCGTCGTCGACCACCGTGTCGAGCGTGTTGACCGCGCGCGAGTCCTCGTGGTTGAGCCAGGCGCAGAAGACGCGCAAACCGCGCAGATCGCGGCGCTGCTGGTGCGGCACGATGTCGTTCGGATCGTCCTGGCGCAGTCCGCGATAACGGAAGGGACCAATAGGCTTGCCCTCGACGGCGCGGCTGGCAATAGCGCGGTAACGGCCCTGCGAATCCTTGGGCACGTTCAGGAGGATTTCCAGCAGGTCGCGCCGCGTCATCTTGTGCTTGTAACCGAGCTTGTCGGCCAGCATGACGTTCTTACCGAGCACCAGGCGGCTTTCGTCGAAGTAAACGACGTAGTTGTCCGGCACGTGGTAGCCGAGAGCGTAGAAGACACGCGCCACGATGACGTCGGCCGCGGTGGCCATCTCGGGGTTCGTAAGCGGATCGAACTTCAGGAAGTAGGAGCGCTTGTTCTGGTCCACGATGGTAAAGCCTGGCGTGACTCCTTCGCTCTTGGCCTTGATCACGGTCCAGGCGCCGGCCGTCGCGGGCGGAGTGCGCCCGCCGGGGCCCAGTTCGAGCGCTTCGAGGCTCATCGGATGGAAGTAGTGCCGATGCGTGTACCAGGCGCCATCCATGGGCTCACCGAGCGTGTTTACGCCTTGGGCGGGCTTGCATTTATCATGACGGCCGGGGAGGGCGAAGTCGTTCTGTAGAAAGTCGTAGAAGTCGCTCAACTTGCGCGACAGCACCTTGCCAACGTCGAGCGGAGCGGGTTCCTTGGCCAGCGGATCGTCCGGATAGAATACCGGAGCGGCGCCGACAAGTGTGGCGGCTGCGAGCGCGACGAGTGACACCAGGCGTGTGATCCGCATCAGAGCACCGGGTGCGTTCCGCTCGTGCCGAGCGGGCGCGGGGCGAAATGGTCGTTGAACTTCAGCCAAATCTGGTAGCCTTCGTGGCTGAAGCCGACATCCAGGCGCAGGAAGGTGCGGTTGCGCGTGTTGAAGCGGAAACCGAAACCCACCGAGCTTTCCAGATCGTGGAAATTGAGCTGAGAGCGCCTGGCGAAGACCTTGCCGGCATCGGCGAAAAGCGCCATGTCGAGGCCTGAAAACACCTCCCAGCGGTACTCGCCGTTCATCACCAGGAGATTGTTGTCGCGGAAGCGGAACGGCCGGAATCCTCGCAGGTTCTCAGACCCGCCCAGATCCGGCTGCAGGTAGAACGGCACGGCGCGGCCCGCGTCAGTATCGGTCAGCACGCCGTGTGCGCGCAAAGCGAAGACGCGCCGGTGGTTGAACAGGCCGATGTACTGCTCGAGGTCGATGTCCATGCGGCGGAACGAATACCGGCTCAGGCCGCGGTCGTCGTACCAGGTCCGCTGGAACAGGTACCGGCCGCCGTCGCGGGGCCCCAGTTTGTCGTCCCGGTAATCCAGCTCGACAAACGGTCCGTACCGCACAAAATCCGTCTGTCGGTCCAGGCCGGTGACCGTTGCCGCCGTGTAGGTGCGGTCGGCGGAAGCGTAGCGGTCATCGCGTCCGGGGCCCACGTTGATCGTGGTGTAACCGGCCGATGCTCCCAGCCGCAGGGCGCGCAGGGGCTGAACTCCGGCGAGACCATCGACGGAGATGTCCTCGAAACGGTAGTTCGTGCGTCCGGTTTTCGCCGAATCCGGTCCCGGGCCGTAGTAGGGGAGACCCGAGTAATTGTGGTGCACGGCGCGCGACGACACAAAGAAGCGGTCCCGCGCGAGCCGTGGGGCGATGGTTTCAACTTCAAAACGGTTGTAACCGCGAGTGGACGTCTGAGCTGCGGCGCGGAAGCTCAATTGGCCCGAGAACAGATCCTCACGGAAATATTCCGGACCGATGCCGAAACCTCCGCCGGTCACCATGCCGCCCAGCTTCGCGCGCAGACCGTTGAATCCCGCACCGACCCGCGCCAGGATCTTGTCGTCGTGGAGCCAGCGCAGAAACGCTTCGGTTCTGGTCACATCGTCGGGCTTCAACTGGGGCTGGCGTTCCCGGCGTTCCTGTTGAATCTGTTCGGCCCGCGTGGCGACCTGAGCGTCTGCTTCGGGGCACCAGGTGCAAAAAGCAATCGTCAGGCAGGAGATAAGCCCCTTTTTCGTCAACGAGACGATTGTAGCAGAGGCGCCGCGGTACTAGGCGGTCATGCGCTTCAACTGGCCGCAGGCGGCGTAAACGTCGCGGCCGCGCGGCTTGCGGATGAAGCAGGGCACGCTGCGGCGCACGACGTCCTGAAACGCCAGCACGCACTCGGGCGCAGGCGTCTCAAACGGGATATCCGGGCCCGGATTCAGCGCGATCAGGTTCACCTTGCACTTGAGTTGGCCGATGAGCTTCACGACGCGCCGGGCATCTTGCTCAGTGTCGTTCACTCCCTTGAGCAGGACATACTCGAATGTGAGCCGCTCCCAGGGACGCAGCGGGTAGGCGCGGCAAGCCTCCATCAGTTCCGCGAGCGGAAACTTGCGCGTGATCGGCATCAGGGCGAGCCTCTGCTCCTGGGTCGATGCGTTCAGCGAGATGGCCAGCTTTGGCCGCACAGCCTCGCGGCCCAGTTCCGCCATCCTGGGGATGATGCCCGACGTTGACACCGTGACGCGCCGCGGCGAGATGTCCATGCCATGGGCATCCGTGAGGATCCTGGTGGCTTTCACCACATTCGCAAGGTTGAGCAGCGGCTCCCCCATCCCCATCATGACGATGTTGAGCCGGCGCGCATCCCGGTCCCCGGCGAATGCTCGAGCCAAGACGGCCACTTGTCCCACGATTTCACCGGCCGTGAGATTGCGCTCCAGTCCCATGCGTGCCGTCAGGCAGAAGGCGCAATCGACGGGGCAACCCACCTGCGTCGAGATGCAGACGGTGTCCCGGGACTCCTCGGGCATCCACACGGCTTCCACCGTGCGCCCGTCATCCAGCCGCAGCAATGTGCGGCGGGTGCCGTCGGCGCTCGTGAATGCCGCCGTGATCTCCGGCCATCCTACCTGCCACTCACCAACCAGACGCTCGCGTAGCGCGGAGGGCAGGGAAGTCGCCTCGCCTAGATCCGTAACTCGTTGTTTGTAAATGGCTTCGTAGAGCTGACGCGCGCGGTATGCCGGTTCGGCCGTACCCAGGACGGCGCGCAATTCTTCCCGATCCATGCCGACCAGCGCCTGCCCCACAACTCCAGTCTAGCGCGAAGGCTCTATTTTTTCGCCGTCACCGTAATCTCGACATGCGCCCCACCGGCGAGCTTCGTGACTCCCACCGTTGTGCGCGTCGGCCGCGGCTCGCTCTTGAAGAAATTCAAGTATACGGCGTTCATCTGCTTGAACTGATCCATATCGGTCAGGTACACCTGGGCCGAAACGACATCCTGGTAGTCCATGCCGCCGGCTCTCAAGAGAATCCCTATGTTTTGAAGACACAGTTTCACTTCGTCCTCGAAACGCTCGGGAATCTTGCCGGTCTTCAGATCCGCGCCGGTATTGCCCGAGACATACAGGGTGTCCCCTGCCAGGATTGCCGCGCTGAACGGCCGTCCGCCGGGGAACTCCTTTGGCTGCACCACCTTCTTGGGTGCGGCCGAAAGGGTCGCGGCAAGCAGAACGAGAGCGATCAAACTTGAACGCATTATCCGTAGCATAATGCGATAATACTTCAGAAGGAGTACTCTGAGGTACCTGCGTACCATCGCAAAATGTAACGTTGCCTCTATTGTTGAGCGGGTTGCGGTAGCCGATCATAAGTTAGGAACGAGGAGCATGGACAAGCCGGTGACGAATACGACAACTGCTGCTGGGTCTCAAGGGTTTTCTTCCGAACGGCGTGCCGCCGACCGCTTCCCTATCGAAAGAGAAGTTCAATACAAGGTGCTGAGCAAGAGAGGCGGCTTCGAATCGGGGGGCGGCCAGACAATCAACATATCGAGCAGCGGAGTACTGTTCACGACGGATCGCTTTCTGATCCCGGGAAGGCGGCTGGAACTATCGATCAGTTGGCCCGCACAGCTCAACGAAAAGTGCCAACTCAAGCTTGTTGCGCGCGGACGCGTGGTGCGATGCGAGGAGGGCCAAGCCGCCATCGAGATCCAGCAGTACGAATTCCGCACGCGCAAAGCGAATCCCTCGAACTCAGTTCCCGCAGTCGCGTAGCGCAAGCCCCGCCGCTCGTCACCGGGCGTGCTCCTTGCCGTTCGACGTCCGTTCCCGGATCAGTTTGAGCACACGTTCTTCGACCTCGTCGAGCGACAGCGCGGTCGAATCCAGGTAGACAGCGTCGGGCGCTTGCAGCAGCGGCGCTTCCTTACGTGTGCGGTCTCGCGTGTCGCGCTCGGCAATTTGAAGAGCGACTTCCCGCGGATCGGCCTCCAAACCTTTTTCCTGCAGCTCGCGCGTGCGTCGCGTGGCGCGCTCGCCGGGCCGCGCGTCCAGGAAGATCTTGATCCCCGCGTCCGGGAACACCACTGTGCCGATGTCCCGGCCCTCCATCACCACGCTTGTGGAGGCGGCCGTGGCCCGCTGCTTCTCCACCAGGGCGCGGCGCACGCCGGCGAAGGTGGAAACGCGCGAAGCGGCGTCGCCCATCTCGGGAGCGCGGATGGCCTCGGAAACGTCCTCGCCGTTCAGTGTGATTCCGGTCGCGCCCGCCTGGAATTCGATTTGTGCCGCCCGCGCGAGCTGCTCCAGCTTCTGCGCGTCGCCGAGGTCCACGCCCGCGCGGATGGCCCACAACGCGACGGCGCGATACATGGCGCCGGTGTCGATGTAGATAAACCCGAGCTTGGAAGCCACGCGGCGGGCGATGGTGCTCTTCCCGGCGCCTGCGGGCCCATCGATGGCGATGACCAGTGGTTTCGACATGGGCAGCTACCAGGATAGCCGTAATATGATGGGGGCGCATGGACCCGCGCGAATTCGAGCTGCTGGTGGAGAAAGGACTGCGGGCGATCCCCGCGCGGTTCCGCCGGCGCATGGACAATGTGGCGGTGGTGGTCGAGCAGGAAGGCCCTCCCGGATTGCTGGGACTCTACCACGGCCGCCCGCTCACGCGCCGCAGCGTGAGCGACGGCTTCGTCATGCCCGACCGCATCACCATCTACCAGGGTCCTCACGAGCGCGCCGCGCGCAGCCGCGAGCACCTGGAGCGCATGGTGGCGGAAACCGTCTGGCACGAAGTGGCCCACTATTTCGGCATGGACGAAGCGCGCGTGCGCCGGGCGGAGGCGACGTGGCGGAGGCGCGCTCAGCGCCCCTGACCGGGAAGGCCGCCGAGCGGCGAGTTCGTTCCCGGAGTAATTCCAGAGCCGGTTCCCATTCCCGTCCCCATGCCCGTTCCGGTTCCGGTGCGGGTACCCTGTTGTCCGGTCATGGCCGCGGTGGCCTTGGCCGCGTCCTTGCGCACGTCATAGACGAATTCCCACTCGTTGTAAGCGGTGCGTTCCCCGTAGACCTTGATGCCTTCTTCTTCCGCTTTGCTGGCCACGCCCGCCAGTCCTCCGCCGATCTGCGTGCCGCCGGACTGTATGCCCGCCAGTCCTCCGGCGCGCGGCGTAGTGAGAATTCTCCGGATCATGTCCAGCGCCTGGTTGGAGGCCGTGGGAGTCATGCCGGTGGCCGCGGGGGCAGCGCCCGTCATGGTGGGGAAAGGCGACGGCACTCCGCCGGCGTTCTGCTGATCGGCGATCTGCTGCGAGGTGTTTGCCGCTGTCGCGGTGGTCCCGGACGAGTTTTGGCCGGACGGTTGCGCCGCACCCGCTGCGTCCGCCGTCGAACCTTCTTCGGAGGGCGTCTTCTTCTCTCGTTCCCAGGCTCTCCTCCTGCGGAAGCGGGAGCCCGATTCCGATTGCGCGCCGGGCAACGGTTCCGTGCTGCCGAATGCCGGGCCGGAGGTGATGAACGCACTTGCTGTTGAGGTTGCCGTACCGGACTTCGAGTCCTTACCCTCGGTTCTGTCCTTGTCCGAATCCACGCCCTTTGCTTTTTGGGCCTTGTCGTAAACCAGGGAATCCGTGAACACGCCGCCGGGTCCGACGTGGACCAGCCGCCACTCTTCCTTGCCTGTCATAGGGTCGCGGTATCGCCGCCGAAGATACCGGACGTTGTTGGTGTTTTCCAGCTCTTCCAGGTTGGCCGGGTACTTATTCCACCTCCGCACGTACAGCCGGATGGCGCGCGAATACTGCTCGCCGCGCTCGATCAGCATGCCTTCCTTGACGCGCTGGCTCTCGAATGCCGCGCGCGGCAGTTCCATGTAGAACATGATGGCGATGGAGGCGGCCATCAGAAACACGAACAGCAGCGCGAATCCGCGCTCGCCCTCCGGTTTGCGTCCGCGTCTCACCCGCCCATCTCCCTTGCGAGCTGCAGCGTCTGCTGCCCTTCGAACTGCGTGTCTTCCATGATGACCGAGTTCACGCCGATGCGGACCACTTTGTAACGCTTCTTGACCAGTTCGCCTTCCCCCGCCACGAAGATCTCCTCGCCTTCGAGGAAGAACGCGCGGCGTCCGCCGCCCCGCGAAGCGGTCACGTATCCGAAGAACCGCAAGGGGATGGCCGGCGCCTGCGGCTTGAAAACCGGCTTGGGCGGCTCCGGTGGCGGAGGCGGCAATGGGCCCATGAATCTCCGCGCCGCCCGCTTGGGCAGGATCTTGGCTTCCGGTGCTTTCGGCGGCGGGGCGGCGGCAGCCTGGCCGAATTCGAACAGGCTGCGCATCCCGCCGGTGAACTTCACCTGTTGCAGGCGGGCGAGAAGGTCCAGCCGCAAAGTCGGATCGGCGGTCGCCGGATCCAGGCGGTCCTCCGGCCTGCGCGGCTTGAGCGATGGACGGAATTCCTGCCGCGTCAAACGGGACGTGTCGCGCCGCGCCTCGTCGCGCACCTCCCCCGGCACTGTTGGCGCGGCCGGCTGTCTCGTCGCCACGGAAGGAGCGCCGGGCGCGGAGCTGCGCGGCACATCCTCTGTGTGGTAATTCGAGTAGAACAAGTACGCGGCCGTCAGGAGCAAACCCGCCAGGATAGCGGCCTTCTTCGGTTCGGCGCCCAGCTTCATTTCGCCTCCGAGTCCTCGCGCACGAACGTATTCAACTTCATGCTCACATTCAACATGCCGCCGGTCGATTGTGGGGCGGCCTGCAGAAACTCGATGATCAGGAACCTCGGCGACCGGTCCAGCAAGTTCACGAATTGGACCAGGTCGGCGTAACTGCCCTCGTAATTGCCGGTGATGGTCATCATGCTCAACGTGTCGCTGCCCTCCACCGGCTCGAACACGAAGCTATGCTCCTTCGGGCGCATGCCCACCTGCTTGGCGGACTTCACCAGTTCGCTGACCATGGTGGAACTGGCGGTACGGCGGCTGACAAACGCGCCGGTCATGAACCTGTCGCCTTCGCTGCGCGCCTTTTCGATCTTGGCGGCGATGGTCCGCTTCTGGTTGAGCGCCGCCTGTTTCTGCTGCACGTCGCGCTGCAGCGCGGCGAGTTGCCGTTCCAGATCTTCGGCTGAACCTCCGAAAGGATGGAAGGCGAACACCGCGGCCGCCAGGTTCGCCGCCAGCAATACGCCGATCGCGCCGCGCATCAGGGCGCGCGGCTGCTTGACGGCGCGATGCCAGCGCCCTGCTTCCAGCCACGATCTATAGCTTCTGGACATAGTTCACGCTCACGCGATAACGGTAGAGAGGTTCATTCTGCGACGGCGGCAGCCAGCTTTGCACGCTGGTAGCGCCAAACAGGGGCGAAGCCTCCAGGCGCATCAATAGCTCGATCACGGGTTCGTTGGATTGGGCGCCCACCACCATGTCGAGCAGCAGTTCGTTGTTCGGCGTCACCTGCGGGCGCACGGAGATCAACCGGACGTTGTGGGGCAGTGTGCTCTCGATGTCCTCGAAAATCCTGGTCCAGCTAATGCCCTTGCGGTGGAGAAGCACGTTCAGGAAGGCGTTGCGCTCGAGCACGTCGGCATAGTCCCGGCGCCGCAAGCGCGCTTCGACGGCGGCCTGCTCCTGGACCAGCCGGCTCTGCTGGGCGTTGAGCATAGCTACCTGCTCGCGCGCGCCGCTGGCCAGGTCGCGGTCTGTATAGCCCCAGTAAAACAGAATCCCCAGCGAACAGGCGAGCACCGTGATCGCCGCGACCGAGGCCGCAAGGATCGGCCGGCTCCGTTGGAACGGTTCGCTGGAAAAATTGAAGGGGATGCGGACGCTCATTTCAAAACACCTCCTGAGCGCGCAGATACCCGTAGATGCCGGCGCGGAACTCGCCAGGCTTGCCCAGCGGGGAGTCGAGCGCCGTTGCGCCCAGGTTTAGCTCCGCCTTCCACCCATTTGCGAGCTGGTCTCCAATCGATTCGAAGCCGCACAGGTAGATGGTGGACGGCCGCGACCCGAATTCGTCCTCGATGTAGGCCATGGTTGGATAGAGAATGGCGTTGATTTCCTCCGGCACGACGTCCGCCAATTCCACCGTACGCACCATTCGCAGTGCGTTTCCACCCAGCGCGCAGAGGGTCAGGACGCGTCCGGTCAGCTTGCCGAACAGCGTCACGGGGTTGGAGGAGGCGCCCCCGCCGTCCAGCAAACCCAGAGCGGCCAGCGCCGAGGTGGTGACCAGGCCCGGCTGCAGGCCCGCGGCGCGGAACGGAGCCTCGTAGCGCGCCACGATGTCCATCGGGATCAACCCCACCACTACGTCGTACTTCTTCGATTGGCCCGCGCGCTGCTGCACGAAATACTGGACCGCCGCGGTCTCCACGTCGTACGGTACCGTCTTCTTCACGCGGAACCGCACCAGCGACAGCTGCTCGGCCGGCGCGCTGGGAAACGAATCGAAGTCGACCACGCTCAATCGCGCGCAGAAGTCCGGCAGGATGACGGCCGCCGGCCGGCGCTTGCGGTTCGGAGATTCCCCGGCGATCTTGCGCACCTCGGCCGCCAGCACGTCCGGCAAGAGCACATTCTGCTCGACCGGCGAAACGCGCACCACGCCCGCATCGAGCGGCGCGAAGCCGGTGCGGCGCTCCTGCCCCAACCGCGCGTAAGCGATGCCGGCTTCCGAAATCTCGCAGACCAATTCCGGCGGCGGATCTTTGACCAGGCTTGTGAGACGGCGCCAAAGGCTCATAGTGTCGGTTCTTTCAGCCCTCGATGAAGGTCACTTTATTAATCTCGCGCAAGGTGGTAATGCCCTGCACCACCTTCGCCAGCGCCGATTCCCGCAGGAACGTCATGCCTTCCTCTCGCGCGGCGCGCTTGATTTCGGTGCTGGGACGCTTATCCAGAATCATTTGCCGGATGCGCTCGCTCAGGTCCAGCAGTTCGTGGATGGCGGTGCGCCCGTGGAATCCCGTTCCGCCGCACTCGAAGCAACCCGCGCCTTCGTAAAACGGCCTCGCGCGCCACTCGTCCGGACTCAGGCCGCTCTCTTCCAGGTACGAATCCGGGTACTGCACTTGTTTCCTGCAGTGCGAACAAATCACGCGCACCAGACGCTGGGCCAGGATGCAGTTCAGAGAGCTGACGAAGTTGTAGGGCTCCACGCCCATGTTGAGGAAGCGGCCGATCACGTCCAGCACGTTGTTGGCGTGCACGGTGGTGAATACCAGGTGGCCGGTGAGCGCCGCGTTGATGGCGATCTGCGCGGTCTCCTGGTCGCGGATCTCGCCCACCATGATCTTGTCGGGATCGTGCCGCAAAATCGAGCGCAGCCCGCGCGCGAACGTAAGGCCCTTCTTTTCGTTCACGGGGATCTGTGTGATGCCCTTGATCTGGTACTCGACCGGGTCCTCGATGGTGACGATCTTGTCTTCGTCGTTCTTGATCTCGCTCAGCGCCGCGTACAGCGTGGTGGTCTTGCCCGAACCGGTCGGCCCGGTTACCAGCACCATGCCGTAAGGCTCCTTGATGTAGCGCCGGAAGTTGATGAGATCCTCGTTGGAAAAGCCCACCACGTCCAGCGAGAGCTGGGCGAACTTCTCGCTCATGGACTCCTTGTCGAGCACGCGCAGCACGGCGTCCTCGCCGTGGATGGTGGGCATGATGGACACGCGGAAGTCGATCAGCCGGTTCTTATACCGAACGCGGAAACGGCCGTCCTGCGGCACGCGGCGCTCGGCGATGTCCAGCTCGCTCATGACCTTGATGCGCGACAGGATGGTGGAGTGCCACTCCTTGGCGATGGGCGGCATGGCGTAGTGCAGCACACCGTCGATGCGGTACTTGATGGCCACTTCGCTGTCCCGGGTTTCGATGTGAATATCGGAGGCGCGCCGTTCGAGGGCGTTGAAAATGGTGGTGTCCACCAACTTGATGACCGGGGCAATGTCGCTGTCGCCGGCGCTGAGTTTGTCGATCGAAAGCGTCTCGTCCTGCGCGTCTTCGTCGGCCACCACGTCGAGGGTGAAGCCTTCAGTCACCTCTTCGAGCACGCGCTGCGACTGCTCGGTCTTCTTCAGGAGGTCCGAGATCTGCGATAACGTTGCGATGCGCACGCGCAACTTCTTTTTCAGCAGAAGCGAAATCTCGTCGACCAGGTTCAGGTTGCGCGGGTCCGCCAGGGCGATTTCGAGCGTTCCGTTTTCGGCCCGGAGCGGCACGAAATTGTAGCGGAACATCAGGTCGACCGGCACCGACCGGAACAGGTCGTGGTCGATGTGGCACTCTTTCAGGTCCACGAATTCCCAGCGGTAGCGCGCGGCCAGCGCCCGCGCCTCGTCCGCTTCCCGATCGAGGTCCACCGCTTTCACGCGATCCGCACCCATGTTCGCCAAACCTCCTTTCCGCTACCTCAACGTATCCGCCAGCGAGAAGATGGGCAGATACAGGGCCACCAGCACGAAGGCTACGAACGTGCCCATGAAAATCATGATGGCGGGCTCGATGAGCGAAAGCGCGGCGGTCATCTGCGTGTTCACGTCGTCTTCGTAAAACTCCGCCACGCTCGCCAGCATGGCCGGCAGCGCGCCCGTGGATTCACCTACTTCGATCATATCGATGGAAAGCCCCGGGAAGATGCCCGTGCCGCTCAACGCGCTCGAAAGCGACTCTCCTTCGAGCACTTTTTGCCGCGCCGTGTCTAGGCTCCGCCGCAGCAGCCTGGACGAGATCGAATCGGACGCCGTTTCGATCGCCTGGACCAGCGGAATGCCGCCGGTCAGCAGTGTGCTCAGCACGCGGGACAACTGCGCGACCTGGAACTTCACCCAGATGCTCCCCAATAGCGGTGTTCGCAGCTTGACCGAGTCGATGCGCACCGACGCCGCCTCTCCCCGCGCCCACAGCCTGAACAACACGATGGCCGCCACCAACCCGCCCACGCCCACCAGGACGTAATGACGCGCCGTGGTGCCCACCGCGATGAGGATCTGCGTTGCCACCGGCAGGTCTGCCTGCATGCTTTCGTAAAGCTTGGCGAAATTCGGCACCACGTAGGTCACCAGGAACACGATCAGCGCAGTGACCAGCACGATCAGAAACGCGGGGTAGAGCAGTGACAGCAGCAGTTTCTTCCGCACCGCCAGGGCCAGCTTCTGGTAGCTGAGATATCGGTCCAGCACTTCCGGGAGGCTGCCGCTCTTCTCGCCGGCCATCATGCTGGTCACGTAAATGGGCGAGAAAGCGCCGGACGCGCGGAAGGCCTCCGACAGCAGCGCGCCGTTGCGCACGTCGTCGCGAACCTGCTTCACATAGCGGCCCAGCTTGGGGTCCGTGAGGCGGTCCGCCAGAAGATCCAGGCTCTTGAGGATGGGCAAGCCCGCGCGTATCAGCGTCACGAACTGCTGATTAAAAATCAGGAACTTCTCGAGATTGATCTTGCGGCCGCGCTTGGCCAGGGCGTCCGAAAACGGCGCCATCGTCGAGCGCGGACGCACCGTGTAGATCAGGTAGCCCTGTTCGGTGTAGCGGTCGCGGATCTCCTGTTCGGAATCCGCTTCGATGGTCTGCTGGCGGATCTCTCCGCGGCTGTCGGCGTACTTGACTACCCACTCCGCCACGGTTAGGGTCTCCGGTCTTCCTCGTCCAGGGCTTCCACGAATTCCGCGCCTGGGGGTAGTGTGAAACGGAACCGCGAATCGTCGATCGGCGGATTCAACTTCTCGCCGTCAAAAGAGTATTCAAGGACGGAGCGGTCCTGTCCGTGCACCAGCAGGTGCCGGATGGAACAGGCGGGCGAAACCACGAACTCGACCTCGTTGTACGGCAGCCGGTTGGACTTGGTCTTTGCCTTGATGAAGGTGTCCGCGCCTTGCGGAGTGGCCGTGAAGGATTGGAACTCCCGGCTGAAATCGAGCTTGCCGAGCAGAAACGCCAGCGGGGCGCGCAAATCCTCGCTCTCCTTCAGTTTGCTCTTCTCGGCGCGGTTCGACGACCGGCTGTAGAAGTAGACGAACTTGCCGTCGGAGACGAACAACTTTCCGGCCGGATGCGAGTACTCCCACCTCATGCGCCCTGGTTTGCGCAGCCACAAATGGCCGGATTCGGTACGCGTCCGGCCCTGCATCGTATATCGTTGTGAGAAAAAGACTTCGAGGGTCTTCGCGCGGTTGTAGCGCTGCTCCACGGTTTTCAGAAGAGTATTGAGCGGTGCCTCGGCGGCAAACGCCGGCGCTAAAAAAAGCCACACTCCTATCGCGACTGCTTTCACATTAGCTCTGACGCTCCGCGCCTCCAAAACGTGCAACCGAATCAGCGAATTGGAGCCCCGAGGATGTGATAGGATCGCAGACGTCTCACGCCCGGTGAGATACGAAGGAGGATCGCATGTTCCGTCGCGGATTCCTGACTGCCACGCTCAGCGCTCGCGCTTCTCAACGTCGACGGCGCGATCCTGCGCGCGGTCCGGGGCGGCAGGCCGGCCGTCGAGCAGCACGATTCGAGAGGAGTATCGATATCTTGATGGAAGAGACTTTCGATAAGCCCGATCTGAATCCCCAACTCTCCTGGCTTAATGAGCCGGAGGTGTGGAGCGTGGACACCGCCGTACGCCGCCTCGTCGTGATGCCAGGCGCCGGGACCGACTTCTGGCGAAAGACCCACTACGGCTTCGAGGCCGGTAATGGGCACTTCCTGCACGCGCGCGTAACCAGTGATTTCGTGATGACGGTCGAGGTGTTCTTCCACCCTCGGCATCAGTATGACCAAGCCGGTCTGATGGTGCGCTTTTCAGACGATTGCTGGCTCAAGACCTCGGTCGAATACGAACCCGAGGGTCCGGCGAAACTGGGTGTAGTGGTGACGGCCGGCGGCTTCTCGGACTGGTCCGTGCAGGATTTCCCGGAGGAGCGGAATTCGGTCGAGTTGCGGATTCGGCGCGCGGGCGCCGATTTCCTGGTGGACTACCGGGAAGACGCCGCGGCGGAGTGGAACATGATCCGCATGGCGCACCTGGCCGGCGTCGAAGGGAAACAGGCGCAGTGCGGCCTTTACGCCTGCAGCCCGAAAGCCGCCGGCTTCCGCGCCGAATTCGCCGGGCTGAACATCGTGACACCTGAATAGAGTTTAACTTTCCAACTTTCTGACATACGATAGAGGAGAGGAAACACGTGATGGCTTTGGTACGTGTCAAGGAAAAGTTCCAAGTCACCTTACCCAACGACCTGAGGCGGAAGGCGGGCGTCGCGGTTGGCGATTACATGGAGGCCAGCATTGGGCGCGGCGGTGTTATCACCCTGACGCCCAAGGCATTCATCGCCCGGCGATTGGCGGAAGGCTTGGCGGATATACGCGCCGGACGTGTCCACGGCCCATACGACAGCGTGGAGGAAGCCATGCTGGCAATGCACGACGATGTGGTGCGCCCCCGAGCCGCGGCCAGTCGACGCACCAAGCACCCACGATAGCGGCTATCAATGCGCCTGGCATGGACAGAACGGTTTCGCAGGAGCTATGCCGGCGCTCCCGCAAGCGTGCAAAAGGCTTTCTGGAAGCAGGCACGCTTATTGCTGCACGATCTGAGGCACCCCTCCATCCACGCGAAGAAGTACGACGCATCCAACGACATCTGGCAAGGCAGAGTAACTCGTGATTGGAGGTTCTACTTCACAATCTCGGGCGACACATACTACCTGATCGAGATCATCGCCCACCCGAAGTAGGTGGAGCGCCTGCCTTCGCCTACACCAACTGAATAGTCTCCGAGTCCGCGTCGAACAGGGCCACTTTGTTGTGCAGGTGGGACTGCATGGCCATGATGAGCGGCACCTGGACTCGATAGGCCAGTTCCAGGTCTCCGCGCGGTGTCCCACGGGTGCGCACGCAGTTCAGAAAGTCCTTGATGTGCGCGATGGCCAGGTTTGAGTGGCCTTCGCCGCGCGTCTGCGTATCGGTGGGAAGCTCCTGCCGTGGTTTGTTGACGCCCTTCATCGGCTCCAGTGTGATGGCCAGGTCCGACTTGCGCGCCGTGCCCTCCGACCCTCGCACCAGCGTGTCGATTCCGACATAATTCACGAAGCTGCCCAGGAAAGCGATGTCCATTCCTTGCGGATACTGGATCAGCAGATCCATCGTGTCCGGCACGTCACGCAGCCCGCCGTAATAGAACCGTCCGCCCGTGGCCACCACCTTCTTGGGGAAGCCCGCGTCCAGCATCTTCACCACCGGCGTGAGCATGTGCGGGTAGGTGTCGGTAAGCGGGCCCCCCGAATAATCCATGTACAGACGCCACTGGAACAACCGGCTCACAGTGAACTCGCGGCGCGGCGCATCGGCCTGGGCGGTCTCCCAATCCACGCCCACGCCGGGCTTGGCATTGGGATCGTCGATGGGCATGCCGGCTTCGCCCGAATCGCCGCGGCGGAAGTAGCAGCTCTGCGCGTGGATCGCCTTGCCGATGGCGCCCTGTCGGATCTGCTCGCCCGCGCGCTCCCACACGGTATCGGAAACGTGCTGGGTGCCGACCTGAACCACCCGCTTCAGCTTGCGATTCTCGTGCACCAGTTCCTTGAGCCTGTCGAACTGCGCCCAATGCGTCACCGGCTTCTCACAATAAACATCCTTGCCGGCGCGAATCGCCTCCATGGTGTTGAAGACGTGTTGGCGGTCCGGTGTGGCGATGATGACCGCGTCCAGGTTCGGGTCCTTCAGCATGTCCGCGGTGTGCGCGTATCCCTTGACCTTGAACGCCACTTCGGCGCGTTCCAGGCGCGGCTGATAGATGTCGCACACGCTCACCAGTTCCACCGGCTCGCCTTGCTCGGTGAACTGTTGGATGGTCTTGCCGAGGTAGGTGCCCCGGCCTCCCGCGCCGATCAAACCGACGCGGAGTTTCTTCTGGGAGGCGCTGGCTTGCGCCATGGCTCGCGCGGCCAAACCGGCTCCAGCCACGCCGGACAGGAATTGCCTGCGATCTGATTGGGTCATGGTTGATCTCCGACGGTTCGAGTATATATCAGCGCGCCGGGACCGGCGTGAACTCAAGTAATGTCGTAAAGGTGTGTTGAGTGAGTGGGCAACTCAAGAAAGCCGGCACTTCTTCAAAGGTGCTAGGTGCGGCGCGCGATATGGATGATGGGGAGGCTCTGATGGATACTATGGCTTGGCTTGCTGACTTGCCGGCGTCTGGTGGGTCTGAACGTAAGCATCGATAGCCTTGCTGGCCGCCCATCCAACCAAAGCAGCAGTTGCGGTAAGGATAGCGGTAGCCACCCTCAGCGTCGTCTTCGCGGCGTGGATGTCCTTGCCGATGTCCTCCAACTTCCTGTCGTGGTCCGCTGACTTCGACTTCAGAGACTCCACAGCTTCGGTGAGTTTCCCGAGTTGATGCTGAATCGCTCCGACCAATTCAACTGTGTAACTGTAATCGGCACCTGGAAGTTGAGCGGGAGCCTGGACAGGGAAATCGGCCGGCGTGGTGGCTGTGGATCTGCGGGTTTGCTTCGGTTCAGGCATTGACCTTGGAAGTACTTTTTGCGACGATCCATTCCCACAGGTCGGAGCGCTCTCGTCCATAGTAGCCTTTAAGCGCAACGACAATCCCGGTGACGTCGTCCGCAAGAGGCGGGTCTGCTGTGATTCCGATAGCGTCCGAGATTTCCTTGCTCGTCACCAGATCCGTGGAGATAAACCACTTATCGTCATCCACCTTATAGAAGTTCCCGGCGAACCTCTTCTGGATGGAGTCGTCCAGCAAGGGAGCGGACTGTTGCGTTGCCAGGACCAGAAACAGGGCCATCACTCACAATATCGCACAGGTCAAGGCGGAGCGCTTGAGGCCGATTAGGACACTACCTGAACTCGAGCGTGCGCGCCTGCCGGGCACCCGTTGAGAAATCGAAATCGCAGCGAATGATCAACGACGAGTCGTTGGCGTCCTTGGCGACATAGAAGCCTTTTGGATTTTTCATGGCCAGCCCCTTGGGGGCGCGTACGAAGACGTTACCCCGGTATCCGGCCGGCCGTGTCGCTTCGATGGTCAGCGCGCTGGCGTCCTGATTCCAACGGGTGTCCACGATCTCGGCCTGGCCCTGGCGGACGTGCATGTCGGTGGAGGCCACCCAGGGATGCGCACGCTCTCGCGCGATGCGCAGCAGCTTCACGGATTGTCCGGGTACGGCGAAACGGATCGAACCTTTGTGCACGCCCAGGTAGCGTTCGTTCCAGAAGTCCCACACAACGTAGGACGCCGCAGGATCGAGACCCAACCGCTCAAACGCGATGCCGTCGTCCAGCGCCTTCGAGCGATAGTTGAACACCGCCACCAGGTCCCACTCGTCCCAATCGCGCTTGACCTTCAGATGGAACTTCTCGGGCCAGGCGGGCTCAGGCTTGTCGAAAAGGTCGAGGGGGTGCGCCGCCTCGGGCAGGCGTGGGAACACCTGCTTGACCATGGCCAGCCGCTCTTCGCTCATGCGCGAGATGTCGTCGCCCAGCATCAGCGGGCTGCCGCTGATGCCGAAGATGGTGGTGGTGATCTGCGCGTCTGAGACGGCGATGGGCTTGTCGATGGTCATCACGTTGCCCGAATCGGCCAGGTAGAGCTTGCGGTGGGTGAAGTAGTTGCCGGCCAGTGCGTTCGTCGCGGCGCGGTGCGAGGTCCAGTATTCGGCGCGGTTGATCATGAAGGTTCCGGGATAGAAGCCCTTGCCGGGGCCGTCCAGCGCGCGACCCTCGCCGTAATCGGTGCCCACGCGATTGGCCGCCACCAGGCCCACGTTCAGGAGCGTCGGACCGGTACTGGGCAACAGATAGGTATCCTTGCCGGCCGCTTCGCTGATCACCTTCATGCCGGCCCGGAACGCCTGCGGACCGGGGATAAGCGAACGGTCGTAATAACCGTCGGGGATGTGGTTGCCGGGGGTGGTGCCGGAGACGGCGTCCTGGAAGTCGATCATGTAGTAGCGCACGCCCCATTCGCGGTACGCGGTGAACACCTTCCTGTGGAATGCGTGCGTCTTGGGGTGCGTGGGATCGAGCGCGTACACCTCGCCGATCTCGCGATGCGGCACGGCAAGCGGTTTGCCTCCCTTGAGCAACAGCGCGTCGCGGAATTCTTCGACTTTGTCTTTGAGCC
The DNA here is from genome assembly GCA_964561215.1 of uncultured Solibacteraceae bacterium. GTDB lineage: Bacteria > Acidobacteriota > Terriglobia > Bryobacterales > Bryobacteraceae > JAJFUV01. Next base: position 97,375 of record CAZLOS010000001.1, read on the forward strand.
GGGAACTGAGCCAGAAAGCGCCGCACCAGAGCCCCAGCTTGAAGTCCTTCTTCGCCAACTCTCCGATCAGCTTCTGCGGGCCGCTGGGGAACAACTTGTAATTCCAGCGCAGCCAGTTGCCGGGCTGCTTGTCCTCCAGGTTGCCGATGCTCACCCAGAGGTATTCGATATCCAGCCCGGGCAGGCGCTCGCGGACCGCGTGCGCGTTGCGCAGCACCGCGTCTTCGTAGCGTTCGACGTTGAAGCCGTCCACCCAGCTCCAGCCCACCCAACCCGCCGGGATCTTCGGCCAGATACTCACCTTGTACTGGGCCTGGACGAGGCTGGCCCACGTGTCCAGCTCGGCGTAAGGATCCGTGCCGGCAGCCAGGCGCAACTTCTCAGTGGCAACCGTCGCGCCTGCGGGCAACATGAACCCCTCGAAATCGCAATACGTGCTCAGCGTTGGTACGCCTCGCGCCTTGTCCCACGCAAGTTCGTGGACGGTGCTGATGCGGTCGTAGGTGATGAAACCCAGATGCAGTGCCGTGCGCGAGGAGGGATTGTAGATCTGCACCAGCGTCTTGCTTTTGCGCGGCTTCTCCATCGAGTCCAGTTTTGCGGCCAGGGAAGAGTTCTGACAGCCGGACTCCAGGAATGCGACGGCTTTGTCGGGCGCCGCGCCCAGGTTGAGCGCGCTCACGTCCACGAGCCTCGCCCGGCCCAGTCTCACGGCGGCGCCGCCCAAGTTGTGGATGGAGCTTTCGATGATGGCGGACGAGCCGCTCGAACCCGCGCCGAACTCGATGGTCCACTCGATCGCCGGTTCGGCGAAACGCAGAACAAGCCGGCCCGTAGCTCCGTCGGTCCCCTTGGCCGGCACGGCATCTTCCGCCCACAACGTCTTGCCGTTGACGTCCAGGCCGAGACGGGCGTTCTGGATCGTCTCACCAAAGCTGAAGCGCCGCTTGGCCACGTCCACGCGCAGGGGCTGAGCCCATAGCGAGGCCATGCCCAGAATCAACAACGGAAGGAGTCGTGCAGGTTTCACGATGAACCCCTAACGTACTAATGCCGCGCACTCTTCGAGCGTCCACTCGGGCACTCCTCCGGCGCGGCTGGCTACCAGAGCGCCCAGCCGGTTGGCGAAATCGCCGATGCGCCCGGCGGGCCATTTTTCGCCCATGCCATGGAGAAACGCGGCGGTGAAAGCGTCGCCGGAGCCGACCGTGTCCACCACCTTCACCTTGTACCCCGGAACCTCGGCGAACTCGCCGCCCACCAGCACGGCGCATCCGTTCGCGCCCAGCGTGACGCACACCGCGTCCCATCGGTATCGCGCCGACCACGCGCGGCAGAATGCCTCGACGGAGCCTGCGTTGCCTCCAAACATCCGCTCCATCTCGACCACCTCATCGTCGTTCAGCTTTACCACGTCGGCCTGGGGAAGCAACCCGGCGATCAGTTCCGGAGTATAGGATTCCTTCCGCAGATTGATGTCGTAGAGCCGGCGCGCCTGCGGGTTGTCGTCGATCAGCCGCTGGAGCAGCGCGCGGATCGAGGGATCCATCTGGTGCAGCGTGCCGAAGGCGATCCAGTCCGGCCGCCACTTCGCAATGGCTGCAAAATCGCTTTCCGACAGGCGCAGCAGATCGTAGGCCGCCGGGCGGTGGATGGTGAACGTGGGCTTGCCCGCCGCATCCAGTGCCACTGTCACGACGCCCGTCGGCGCCTGGACGCGGCGTATGAAGTCGGTTCGCAGGCCCATGCCCTCGGCCTGCGCCAGGACCGCGTCGCCGCGCCGGTCGTCTCCGACCGCGCTCAGGAACAGTACCTCATGACCCAGCCGGTGGGCGTGATAGCAGAAGTTGAAAGGCGCACCACCCAGTTTCTCCCGGTCCGGGAAAACGTCCCAGAGCACTTCTCCGATGCTGAGGATCCTCATGGCTTTCCTAACAAGACTACACTACTAATCCGCCAGGACGGCTTCGATCAGCCGTGGTCCCCGTTCGCGCATGGCGGCGGCGAACTGCGCGGCGAATTCCCCGGCGGTCGTGGCGCGCGTTGCCTCCACGCCTTGCCCGCGCGCGAGTGCCACCCAATCCAGATCGGGGTGGCCAATGTCCATCATCTCAGCCGCCCGCGGTCCCGCTTCCGCCGCGCCGGTCCGGCGCAGTTCGATACTCAGGATGCGGTAACTGCGATTGGCGAAGATTACCGTCACTACGTCCAGGTTCTCGCGCGCCATGGTCCAGAGCGCCTGCAGCGTGTACATCCCGCTGCCGTCGGCTTCGAGTGCGATCACTTTGCGCCGGGGGCACGCCAGCGCTGCTCCCACGGCGACCGGCAAGCCCTGTCCGATGCTTCCGCCGGTCACGGGCAGGAAGTCGAACGGCGGGGCGCCTTTAAGTTCCCGCCAGACGGCTTCGCCGGACGAGACCATCTCGTCGGTGACGATGGCGTCATCCGGCATCAGGGCTGCTACGACGCGGCCAATTATTTGTGCGGTAAGTGCGCCGTCGCGCGGCAACTCTGGCCGTGGCGTTTCAACGGGGACCGGAGCCTTCCGCGCGCCGCACTCTTCGGCCAACGCTTCGAGCGCGCCCGTCCCGTCTTCTTCCGGCGTTGCCAACATGTGCATGGGGCAATCCGGCGGCGCCATCAGGCTCGGCAGATTCGGGTAGCCGAAAAAGGATACCGGCGGGTACGCTTCCACCAGGATCATGTGCTCGATGCCGGCAAGCGATTCGAGCGCCGGCTCGGGGAAGTAAGGGATTTTCTCGGGTGCGAAGCGCATCCCGCCCCGCTGCATCCGGGCGGCATAGCGGTCCGCGAACACCCGGACGCCGGTCGCTTCCGCCAGCTTCGCCGTTGCAACCAGTGCCCGGTCGAGCAGCGCTCTGCCGCTGAGCAACAGCGCCGTCGAGCGGCTTGATCGCAGGACTTCGGCGATGTCGCGAATCCGCTCTGGATCCGGCAGTTCGCGCACGGGGCGGGCAATTGCCGCGCCGGGCGAGCCCGCTTCGCTCCAGGAGTAATCCGCTGGGACAATTAGTGTCGCTACCTGTCCCGGAGGCTGGAGCGCCGCCGCGATCGCTTCGATGGCCGCCGCGCCCATCCGTCCTGGAGACGTAAGCGTGTGGACCCAGCCCGAGACAGGTCTCGCCAGTTGTTCGATGTCGGTGGTCAGGGGCGCGTTAAAGGGCAGATGCTGGGTGGAATGCTGGCCGACAATGTTGACCACGGGCGAGCGCGCTTTGCGCGCGTTGTGGAAGTTCGCCAGACCGTTGGCCAGTCCCGGCCCCAGGTGCAACAGTGTAACGGCAGGTTTGCCGCTCATGCGGGCGTAGCCATCCGCCGCGCCCGAAACCACGCCTTCGAACAGGCACAGCACGCTGCGCATGCCTGGAACGCGGTCCAGGGCCGAGACGAACTGCATTTCGCTCGTGCCCGGGTTCATCAGGCACAAATCGATGGAGTTGTCGAGGAGGGTGCGGAGCAGGCTTTCGGCGCCGTTCATGGGTAGGAAGGGCCGCCACGTGCTTCAACGGCGGCCCCGAGGAAAGTTTACGCGAAGCGATACTTGCGGGTGGTCTCGTTCCAGATCACCTTCTTGCCGTTGCGGTACGACAGCGTCGCCAGGTGTCCGCTGATAGCGGCCTGCTGGCCGACGGCCGGCGGCGCGATCACCTTGCCCTTACCCTGAGTGGCTTCCAGCCAGTTGCGCAGGTGAGCCTGCACGCTCGCGTTGTCCGCGCCGGGATCGGACTCGTGGATTTCCTGGCGGGCCTTCACCTTGGCGGGAGCGCGGCCGTTGAACTTCTCGGGATAGAAGTGCAACTCGCGGCGGCTGATGACTTCGATGGTGCCTTCGTTGCCCATGAACTGCTCGCCATAGCCGTAATGGTCGTTGCCGAAGTAGCAGCTATAGTTGATGTGGAACTTGTCGGGGTATTCGTAGATGGCGCTGATGGTGTCGGGCACTTCGCGGTCGTCGGCAGCACTGCCCCAGCGGTAAACGCCGCCGCTCGCCATGCAGCTCAACGGTACAGTCTTGCCGCAGACGAAGTTGGTGATGTCGGTCTGGTGCACCAGCAGGTCGGTCGAGATGCCGCCAGAATAATCCCAGTACAGGCGCCACTGGTAGAAGCGGCGCTTGTCGAAGGGGCGCTTCGGCGCCGGGCCCAGGAACTTCTGCCAGTCGGTGTTCTGCTCGGTGGCGTCGTCCGGGATCTGATAGCGCCAGGCGGGATTCGTGTCGAGCGAATTGCGATACCAGAACGCGCGCACGTAGTGGATGTCGCCGATGAGCCCTTGCGCGACAAGTTCCTTGGCCTTCTGGTAGAACTTGTTGCTGCGGTTCTGGGTGCCAACCTGGATCACCTTGTCGTAACCGGCCGCCGCCTTCAACACCACTTCCCCTTCCTCGATGGTGTGCGCGAGCGGCTTCTCCACGTAGATGTGCTTCTTCGCCTTGATGGCCGCCAGCGTCATCGACTGGTGAAGGTGTTCCGGCGTGGCGATGACGACTGCTTCTATGGACGGATCGGCCAGCAACTCGCGGTAGTCGGCGTAGGTCTTCGGCTCGTTCTTGCCCATGGTCTGCACGCGGTCCTTGGCGCGCGCCAGCCGGCCCGTGAACGCATCGCAGACGGCGGTGATCTGGAATTCATCCGGAGAGCCTTTGTAGAGCATCTCCATCAGGTAGTAGCCGCGGCTTCCGGCCCCGATGAATCCGACGTTCACCCTATTGTTTGCGCCCAGCGAGCGCAGGACGGCGGGGCCCGTCGCCAGGGCGACGCCGGTGGAACGTGTCACGAAACTACGGCGGGAAAGGTTCTCACTCATGATCACGAATCTCCTTCTTAAGAACGGGTTTGATAATACAGCATAGCAACGATGGGGATTTACTTGCCGGGCATGAAAAAAGCCGGACGCCCGTCGGGCGCCCGGCGAAGGTTCGCCACCTTGCCGCTCGGAGGACCGGCCCGGTGGCTTGTGGAGGAGACTTTTATGCTAGGCCAGGAGTCCGCCGTGCCCCAGGCTGGCGAGTTCCCAGCCGGACACACGGTAACGGGCCAGCAGCGGAGGCAGCAGCAGGTCCACGACGTTCGGTTTGGCTGAGCGCGAGCACCCCGGCGCTGAAATCAACGGCAGATCGTCCTTGTACGCCAGAATCATCAGGTTGCCCGGCTCGACGGGCGCGAGGAACCGCTCGACCTGGCAGCCTATGCGCACCATGGCGCGTCCGATGACGTCTTCCGGCCCCGCCGGCGCCGTGGTAGACGCGATGAGAATCACCGTGGGCCGAGCCCGCAAAAGATGTTCCAGGCTCCTGGCGACGGAAGCTTCGTCCTCCACTGCTGCCAGCGCGTATTCCGGCGCGGCCCCGTAACGCACCAACCGTTGCTGCATGATGCTCTCGAACAGCTGGCGTGCGCGCTCACCGTCCGCCGGATCCGAATACAAGACGCCCACCGTAGCGTCCCTGATGGGCCGCGCCTGCAGGATCGGGCCCCGTTCCCTCAGGATGGACACCATGGCGTCGACCTGCGCCCGCGCCACCGCGAAGGGCGCGCTCTTGATCGTGGCGATCCGTTGGCCGGCCTTTGCGTGCGAGAAATTCAGCGAGGTGGCAATCACGACGCTCGAAGTACAGTTGATCTGCTTCAGCAGTTCGTCGTCCACCAGCACGCAACAATCTTCGGTGGCGACGAGGTTCGCGCGGCCGCCCGCGGCGGGCCGGATCTCCAGGCAACCGCACCCCATCTCCTGGGCCACCACAACCACCGCTTCGTCTTCGCCGACCTCGCCAGCCTCCAACTCCGTGACCCAGACGTGCCTGAGGCCCTCGGTTTCAAGCAGTTGCACGTCCTCTTCGCGGATGATATGCCCTTTGGCCAGGAGCTTCCTGCCGCCAGGCCTGAAAATCGTGCAGCAAAGCACTCGTCCGGCGGATTCTTTAACCTCGACAGTCTGCGCCTTCATAACCGTTTCCTTAGGCCGTTTAGCCTTGATGCCCTACGATTATACACAGATTTGGTGCTAAAACTAATTAATTTTTCTCACATTACCTTCAGGAAATAATAATCAAGATTTGATGGACCGCGAAACGCGGACTACCGGCAAGCCAGGATGGGGAGTATTACAGGCTCTTCGCCTTTTGTTTGTGTGAGTGTGGAGGCGTCGCCCGGGCGCAGGATCTTGCGCATGGCGATTTCGTCGCAGCGTTGGAATTTCGGGCACCGCAGGCAGTCTTTCCATGCCTTCAGGGGGAGTTCGCCGCGATCGACCACTATGAACCCGAGTTTCTCAAAGAACTTCGGAACATAGGTGAATGCAAAGAGTAATTCCAGGCCGAAATCAATGGCTTCCCTTTCCACGGCCTCCACCAGGATTCTGCCCAGGCCTTGGGACTTATAGGTGGGATCGACTGCCAGCGACCGGACCTCGGCGGCCGTGGATCCATAGAAGTGCAGCGCGGCGCAGCCGAGGGCGCGCTCGCCGGAGCAAATCACGGTGAAATCGCGGATGTTCTCCGACATCTCGAACGCGGTGCGCGACAGCATGGCGCCCTCGGCGGCGTACGCGTTGATCAGCGCGAGCAGGCTCGGCACGTCCTGCATGCGCGCCTTGCGCACCGTGAGCGCCGGATTTGCGCCAGTCTCAGGCACCGGTCTTCTCCGCCTGCTTCATGCGCGTGCCGATCTGCTCTCCCGCGCAAACGCGCTGGATCACGTCCGGCAAGGCGCCCGGAACGATGAGGACCTGCTCCACGCCGTTGTTCAGCGCCGATGTAGCGGCGTTCAGCTTGGCCTGCATCCCGCCAGTAGCAACACCCGCCTCGATCAGTCCGGCAGCCTGTCCCGGGGTGATCGAAGGGAGCACCGAGCCTTCCGCGCCGCGCACGCCGTCCACGTCGGTGAGAAACAGCAGCGTGGACGCGTGCCAGCCCGATGCGCAGGCCACCGCCATCTGGTCCGCATTCACGTTGTAAACGCGGCCTTCGGCGTCGCCCGCCACGCAGGCCACCACGGGCATATGCCCCGCCGACGTAAGCACATCGAGGATTCCGGTATTGGCGCGTACGGGTTTGCCCACAGCGCCCAGCGCCGGGTCCATCTGGACGGCTTCCACCAGGCAGGCGTCGATGCCGCTCAATCCAACGGCTTTCGCCCCGGCGCGGATGAAGCTGCCCACGAGTTCATGGTTCACGGTCCCGGCGAACACTTTGAGAATGGCGTCCACGACTTCAGGCGTGGTTACCCGCAACCCGTTCACGAAACGGCTCTCGACCTTGCGCTCTGCAAGGTACCGGGTCATCTGCTTGCCGCCCCCGTGTACTACTGTCACCGCGTGGCCCTGCGTCGTCAGCGCATGGATCTCCCGCGCCAGCCGGTCGCGCGATTCCGGTGCGTCGAGCAGGGTGCCGCCAAGTTTGACGAGAAACTTCACAGCAGGCCCTCCGTCTCGGCGAATCCCATGATGAGGTTCATGTTCTGCACGGCTTGACCCGCGGCGCCCTTTATAAGGTTGTCGATCACGCTCACCACCACGCCGCGTCCGGTGGCGGAGTCCATCTTTACGCCGATGTCGCAGAAGTTCGTGTGCGCCACCGCGTGCAGGTCCGGAACCTTTCCGGGATCGTAGATGCGCACGAACGGCTCGCCCGCGTAAGCATTTTCATAAGCCGCCACCACGCCGGCCGCGTCTACCGGCTTGGAGGCACGGAAGTAGATGGTTTCCAGGATGCCGCGGTCCGCCGGGATCAGGTGCGCGGTGAACGAGAATTCGGCCTCGTCCAGACCGCTGTTCAAGAGCACTTCCGGGACGTGCCGGTGGTCCAGAATCGAGTAGGCCGAGAAATTGCCGGTCACTTCGCAAAAACTGGACTTCAGGCTGGGCTTGCGCCCCGAGCCGCTCACGCCGCTCTTGGCGTCGCAGACGATGCCGGCTTGACGGTCGGCGATTCCATTCGCGACCAGCGGACGAATGGCGAGATTCGCCGCCGTCGGATAGCAGCCGGGATTCGAAACCAGCGTAGCGGCGGGAATTTTGTCCCGGTAGAATTCCGGCAAGCCATAGACCGCCTTGGCGAGCCAGCCGGTGGCGGTGTGTTCTTCCTTGTACCACTTGCGGTGGTTGTCGGCGGTGCGCAGGCGGAACGCGCCGCTCAGGTCGACGATCTTGGCGCCGGCGTCGATCATGGACGGTGCGAGCTCCATGGAAACGTTCGCCGGCGTGGCGAGAAACACCACGGCAATCCCTTCGTCCCGAATGGCCTGGGGAGTTGCGGGAGCCACCTTCGGCCCTTTCCACCCGCGCGGATGCAGGGCGGGTTCGGAATCCGAGCGATGTTCGAGCAGCACCGGCTCGGCCTGAGGGTGCCGCGAAAGGATGCGAATGAGTTCCGCGCCGCTGTAGCCGCGGAAGCCGACAATACCGACACGAATAGCCATCTGACTAATTATTCACTTTCGTGAATAATTATACCACGAGGTGGCGGATCAGTTTCAAATGCTGAGCATCGTGTCGAGTCCAAGAATGGGCCGACCAAGAACGGTCCCCCTGCCTTTGAAAGGCTCTCTCTCTTTTCACTGCCTATCGCGGTATCCTGAAAGGCTCTTAGTCATGCTCCAGGCATATTTTGATGAGAGCGGGAGATCTGATAACCGCGGATTTCTGATAGTAGCGGGGTACATTTCGGATGTCGCTCGTTGGAACCTATGGTCAGGCTCGTGGACGGCCTTCCTGGCTACACATGGCATCAACGCCCTGCACATGGCGAAGTTTGATCAACTGATCGATCCGTGCGAGAGAGACAATACCAAGCTGCAGATTGCCAGGATTATCAGAACTTACATCATGTGTGGTTTCGCTGTCTCGATTTATGACAGGGAGTACAGACAGTTGACGAGTCCCCAGTTCAGAAGTTCCAAGGGGAGCGCTTATACTCTATGTGTCCAGAAGTGCATTGAGTTGGCAATGCGGTGGGCAGAAGGGAACCGACCGGATCCCAGCGAGCCCATCGCTTTCGTTTTTGACAGAGGGCACAGAAATCAAAACCAAGCTCAGATTGAACTGCAAAAGATTCGTAGAACTTCAATCGGGCACAGAAGGCCCCATGACACGTTCGCGTTTGAAGACGATCAAACTACAGTTCAACTTCAGTCCGCTGACGTGTTGGCCTATTCTGCTTGGCAGATGTGGCGTAGGAGGAACTCCCCAATCCCTGGTTTGGTGGATGGCGGAAGGGGCAGGCCTGAGCGGTATCATTTCACTCCAGACCGGATTGATGCACTTTATGCAGAGTATGAGCGTCTACGTCGTCGGCCATGGATGATGAACGGGAACCGATACTGAGGGATGTTTCTTCCCCAAACGTTTTGAGGCCGTCTTGACCGCGAGGGGGGGGCATTTGCCTGTCGAGAGATTAGCACTGCGCACCAAACCACCCTGCGGGCCGACTAGTTGTCCGACGGGTGAAGTGTCGGTTTGGGCCGAGATTTAGAAGCGTGCTTCTGGGCCTGCCTAGTGGATCACAACATGGCCTGGAGCACCAGGGCGTTGGAATTCATTGGGCGTTTCTTTGATCGGTTGGGCATAGTGTCCCCCCAGGGCAGAACTACAGAATGACTCAAATTGACTCAAGGCCATTTCTTAGAACTTCTTCAGTTCTTCGACAAGCGCGGTCAGGCCGCGCTTGCGGTAGAGTTCCGTGAGGCGGAGTTCTTCGGCTGATGGTGCCACTGTGCCCAGCAGGCGCGCGGATTCCAGCGAGGCCCGGCTGGGAATCCATGTGCCGCCGCCCGCGAATTGCACCTGGCTCACATATCCCTTGATGCCGCGGATCGCCAGCGGCGGGCCTGTGCGGCTGTTGAAACGCAGCGAGGTTTCCTGCTGCACTTGGGAGGCGGCACCCGGCGCGAGCTTCAGTTCGGCGGGCATGGCTCCGGCAAGAAACTGGCGTCCAGCGCGGTCTTCCAGAATCCAGCCGATCTCGATGTATTCCACCTCACGCTTGCTGAGGTTGCGTATGTCCAGGCGCGGCGCGCGCATCTCGTTACCCGCCACCAGCGCTTCTCCGGAAATGGCCTCCACTGGGGAATCCCCCAGCTTCAGGAAAGCCAGCTTCACTTCCTGACCGGCGCCCGCCGCCGTGGCGCGGCCGCTCCTTGCCATCTGCAAATCCAGCCGCGGCCGCTCGGCCTGCCGGGCCAGGCTTGCCACCACGTCCTGCCGCAAGGCCTCCGGACCGCGGGCCTCCAGCACACTCTTGAAGTACTTCCGGTCGCGCTGCGCTTCCAACTCCCACGCGGTCATGGTGCGGCGCGAATTCAGCCGGTTCGGTCCGAAAAAGGACAGATCGTCGAACAGGATCCCGTCGAGCTTCACCTCGACCAGCGGTCCGGTGTTTGGCGTCAGCGGCCTCAGCAGGCGCAAATCCACACGCACGGGGAAAGCCTCGCCGCTTGCGACGTTCAGGCTGGGCACGGCGACCGAGGCTTTGCCTCCCGGCGTCACTTCCTGCGCCAGCACCAGCAGGGTGACCGAACGAATGCGCCGCGCGCCGGAGTTCCGCAGAGAAAGCGAGGTGTGCAGATCCAGCACCAGCGCACCGCCGCGAGCTGTCGCGCGTGTTTCGCCCCAGTCGGCCGAGACCAGCGAAAGCGGAGAGTCGCTGGGGAAGTTCACTTTGACCGACGTTCGCGGATCGACGGGAACCTGGGCCAGCGCGGCCCAGGCCAGCAGCAGTACGGGAATGAATACGTATTTACTGCGCATAGACATTTGTGATGGTCACGTGGCCCGTTTCCGAATCCACGTACCGGGCTCGCAGGACTCCTTGCATGTTCACCGAAACCGCCACGGGCTCGGAACCCGGGTTCAGCAAGGTGAGCGAGCGGTTGTCCTGCTTGAGTTCAATTCCTACCCCTGTCGCCTCCAGCGTCACATCCGCCTTGTTCGCAACCTGTACTAGCGCCGGTTGCGGCAGGTTCAGCCAAAGTCCCAGGACGACAGTAAGCACAGCGGAAGCCAGGGCCAGCGCCTGCCGGTTGCCAAACGCAACGCGGTGTCCCACGGCGGCCACGCACTGATCGGCCTCGACGCCGACGTGTATGTTGGCCTTCATCTCCGCGGCCAGGCGATTCCAGTTCAGATCCGCTGGAAGTTCTCCGGCCCAATCCCTCACCAAATCCCGGTCCCCGGCGAAGGCAAGGCTTGTGGCGCGGCAATCCGGACACTGATCCAGGTGCCGGCGAACGCGGCGCTTGTCGAAAAATCCCAGCTCGCCGCCGGCCATCAACGCCAGTTCGGACTCGCTTGGATGTTTCATGGCCTCCTTCTTTCCATGTATCGGCGCAATTTCACGCGCGCATTGGCAATGTGCGATCGAACCGTGGCCTTGGAACAGCCGAGCCGTTTGGCCACTTCGCCTGCCTCCAGGCCCTCCACATCGCGCAATAGCAGCGCGATGCGTTCCCGGCCGGTCAACAATCGCAGACCGTCCTCCAAATACGCCCGTTTTTCCGAGCGCAATACCAACTGCTCGGGGCTCTCCGTGACCGGCGCGGTCACCGGCTCGGGAACCTCGTCAAAATCCACAAAACTGGCGCGCCCGCGGCGGCGTACAAAATCGATGGCCGTGTTGGTGGCGATGCGGCCCAACCAGTGCGTGGCCTTCTCGGCGTCCTTTAACTGGTCCTCCCGCTGGAGCGCCTTGATGAAGGTTTCCTGTGTGAGATCCTGGGCGTCGCTCGGGTTTCCTACGATGCGGTATATGAGTACAAAGATCCGGCGCAGGTTCTCCGCGACGAACCGGTCATGCCGTTCCCGGATATCCGGGATGGGGCTCTCGGCGGTTTCGCTCATTCCGGCTTGCCAGGCTTCCAGAACCGTGACCATGCGCGCCCACAAGGGCCTTCATAAACCCTGACGCAGAATCACGCTAAACGTGGAGGCAAAGTTAGGCCCTCCACGCCGAATCCCATTATGATGCCAACCGCGCAAGGCGGAACAAGTTGCTGAATCGGCGCATGATACTCTGTTACGGAGAGGAGCGCCAAAGATGGGATTCAGGTTGTTTGCTCTGGCCGCCCTGGCGGCCGCCGGATACGCTGGCCCGGGGATCCGGGTCGGGACGTTCCAGGCCGAAGTCCGGACCTTTTATACAACCCAAGACGGACTGCCGTCTGATGACGTGACTGCCGTTTCGGTCACGCCGGCCGGTGCGATCCTGGCGGTCACGCCGAAAGGCGCGGTCGAGTTCGACTCGGGAAGATGGCGCATGGCCTCCCTGCCGGAGCCGGCGGCCACGGCCGGCGACTTTGCGGGCGAGCGCGCCGGGATCCGCCAGACAGCCAAGGGGCCGCGCGGCGAGGAAGCCGCTGCCACCTCGGCCGGCCTGTTCGAACGATCCGGTGGTGGCGCCTGGCAGCGTCTATTCCCGCGCGATAGCATCCGCAGCTGGGCGCCCGTGGATGTGCGTGGCGTGGCCTACGATTCGCGCGGACGGCTGTGGTTCGCGTCGCCGCAAGGCGCAGGCTGCCGCGAGGCTATGGACCGCTGGTCGCTCTACGAAGGCCGCGACGGACTGCCGTACAACGACTTCACCGCCATGACCGCCGGGCCGGACGGCGACGTCTGGTTCGGCACGAAGATCGGCGCGATCCACTTCGACGGCAAGACCTGGGAATACCGTCAGGGCCTGCGCTGGCTACCCTCCGACCAGGTGCGCTCCATCGCCGTCACCGCCTCGGGCGATGCCTGGTTCGCCACGCCGAAGGGGGTCGGCCTGATCGCGCACCGCCCCATGACGCTGGCGGAGAAAGCGCGCCGGTTCGAGGAACACATCGACAAGCGCTGCCGCCGCACGCCGCTCGGCTATGTGCACGGGATAAACCTGGCGCGCACGGGCGATCTCTGCGAGTGGAAGAACATGGATTCCGACAATGACGGCCTGTGGACCGCCATGTATGGCGCCGGAGAGTGCTTCGCCTGGGCGGCCACCAAGGATCCGGAAGCCAAACGCCGCGCCAAGATGGCCTTCGAAGCGTTGCGTTTTCTCCAAACTGTCACCCAGGGCGGCACTCCACCCGCCCTTCCGGGTTACGTGGCCCGCACCATCCTGCCCGGCGACGGACCTAATCCCAACGCGCACGATTACACGCGCGAGAAGGACGAGCGCACTCGCGCCACCCGCGACAAACTTTGGAAGGTCCTGGTGCCGCGCTGGCCGCGCAGCGCCGACGGCAAGTGGTATTGGAAGGCCGATACCAGCTCGGACGAACTCGACGGCCACTACTTCTTCTATGCCACCTACTACGACCTGGTGGCCGACACGCCGGAGGAGAAGCAGCGCGTCCGCGAGGTGGTCGACGCGCTCACCAGCCACCTGGTCGACCACAATTTCCAGTTGATCGACTGGGACGGCAAAGTCACGCGCTGGGGCGTCTACAATCCCGAGGCGCTCAATGACGGGCCATTCGTGATGGAACGCGGGCTTAATTCGCTGAGCATCCTCTCGTACCTGCGAACAGCTGAGCATATCACTGGCAATGCCAAGTACGCCCGCGCCTACGACGAATTGGTGAAGCGGCACAGCTACCACACCAACGCGCTGGTGGCCAAGCTTCACGAAGGCCAGGGCACAGGCAACCACTCCGACGACGAGATGGCTTTCATGAGCTATTACGACCTGCTCAAGTACGAGAAGGATCCGAGGTTGCGCTCGCTTTACGCCCTCTCGATGTACCGCTACTGGATGGACGAGCGGCCGGAGATGAACCCGGTGTTCGATTTCATGTTCGCCGCCAGCACGATGGATGTCGCCTACACGGATGCTTTCGAGCGCTTGAAAATCGCGCCCGACGGCGACTGGTTGGAGAAGAGCGTATCGACGCTGGTGCGCTATCCGCTGGACACCATCGACTGGCGGGTCGCCAACAGCCATCGCATCGACATCACCCCGCTGCCGCGCACACCCGGCGCGGCCCGTCGCCGTGCGCTGGGGTGTCGCCCGGACGGCACCGCCCTACCGGTGGACGAGCGCTTCGTGGACCATTGGAACCAGAACCCGTATGCGCTCGACCAGGGCGGATCCGGCCGCTACTCGACCGACGGAGCGGCCTTCCTGCTGCCTTACTACATGGGCCTCTACCACGGTTATGTCGAGTAGGGCTTAGGACAGCCACCGCCTTTGGCCGTCGCGGATTTCGAGGGTCACATCGCGGCCCAGATGGCAGAATGTGTAGCGCGCGCCTTCGAGCCGCCTCGATGGCGTGACGGTTTCGCGCAGGCCGTCCAGATGCGGCCACACGCCGATGCAGCCGCGCAGGAAGCCCCACAGGATCAGCAGGGCGTTATCCAGCGGCTCGCTCGATAGGAATCCGGTGTCCCATTTGAGCCCCGCGGCCCACAATCGCGTGCGCGCATAACCGTGGCGCATGACGCGGTCGAAGGTGTCATAGGCCTGCTCGGCCTGTCCGGCAACGGCGCGCGCGGCGATTTCAAACCCGGTGGTGTGGAAGAACGCGTTGCCGTTTTCGTAATTCGGATACACCTTCTGGTTGCCGGGCACGCCGAAATCCACCATGTCGCCCAACCGGGTGATGGGGATCATGTTGCACGGAGTCGCCCAGATGGTTTCGCGCGGGATCTTGAACTGGCGGCAGAGTTCGTCGTAGCGCCGATCCAGGTTGGCCAGAATACGACTCGCCTTGGTCCGATCCGCGACGCCGTGCACGATGGCGAGCAGGTTCTGGTCGGTGTAGAAGTAACGGCGGCCGGACTCGGGCATCTTCTCGCGGACGTCGATCCAGTCCATGTAGAAGCCGCGCTCGTCGTCCCAGAAGACCTGGTTGTAGCCCGCCACGGCCTTCTTGTGTAAGGTGCTGAACCGGGCCGCGCCCTCCACATCGCCGAGCCAATCTTTCATCTCCGCCATGGCATCGAGCGCCATGACGCAGTAGACATTCGTGATGGCGTCCTTGTGGCCGAACTTGATGATGTCGTACCAGTTCGAGCAGTCGTGCTGGCCGTTTGGCAGGCCCGAAGTCCCGGGGATTTCGACCACGCCGTCCTGATCGCGGTCCAGCGCGACCTGGTAGCCGGCCACGCGGTCGAGAACCGGCATGACGCTTCGTAGCCAGTCGCGGTCGCCGGTCTGCAACGCGTGATGATACATAGCGAGGATGAAGTGGGGAATCTGGTCGAGGAGATTGCCCCACTGGACGCGGTAATAGCCTTCCACCCACCATCGCGGAAGGACGTAGCCGTCCGGCTCTACGCCGGTTGCGGCGAAGAACGTGAGCTGTTTGCGCAGCGCGGCAAGCGATTTGCCGTGCTTTGCGAAGATGCCCTGCACCATGGGGAAGAAAGCCATCTCGTGCAGGCAGGGAACGCTGGCCGGATTGTTGCCAAACATCCACCCCATCCAGCCATTCATCACGGCGGCCATGCTGTGCGCCTGCTCGTTGAGGAAGCGGTCGGGAAGGCTCAGACCGAGCGGCGCGATGCCTTTGTGCGGGACGAGCTTCAATGTCCAATCCTGAATCTGCGTGGAGCCGCGCCGGCGCAGGACGGGCCCCCCGCGCCGGTCTACCGTCTCGGCGCCGACCGCGACGTAGGGCGAGGTACCGTCGGCCGGCGTCTTGGCGTAGCTGAACCAGCCCTCGGTGAGCCGGCTCTCCAGGGCCATCGACGACGGAGCGAAGAGGATCTCCTGGTTGCGATTCGGCGAAATGACCTCGTGGCAGCGCGATTTGGCGTCCAGCAGAAAAGCGCGCGTGCCGTCGAGCAGCATCTCCGTGTCCAGGAAGCCTGCGATCTCGCCGAATCGAGCACCGGGCGCGGAGAGGGTTTCGCCCTTGGTCCCCTCGGTGCGAAATATCAGGGCGGGGAAGCGATCCGCCGCGACACGGGGGTCTTCGAGGTACGTCCGCTCGATCCTCCAGTGCAGTTGGTCTCCGTCCACCTCGATCAGCCACTTTTCGCGCGCGAGAGGAGCATCTTCCGGCCCCAGAAGGATCTCCTCGACGCGCAGGCGCCCGGCACCTTCATGAGTGATCCTGGTCCGGTCCGTCGCCCGGCTCATCAGCCACCCAGCGTCACTCACTAATAAACCTGTGCAACTCCGCGCCAACGGCTGCGGTTTCGTATACAGCAGATTCGCCGTGAACCGCCCGTTCTCGTTCCAGGCCAATTGTTCGATCCAGACGCCGTCGGGTCCGGAGTGCAGGCGCAGACGGAATGTTTCGTTCCGGAGTTCGAAGAGATTGGGTCCATCCGCCCCAAGCCGCAACGGAGCGCTCAATGCGCCCGAGGCTGTTTCAAGGAAAGCTTTCCTGGTGAGCACGGTCTTAAGTCTATCGAAGAAGACTTCGGAAGGCAGCCGGCGCGGCCGTCGTGTTGTGTCCCGGCAACGGACTGCGTACCGGCGCGGACCATGTGAGCCCGCCGCCTCGGAAACCTTCGGCCGCGGTGCATGCCGCAGCCATTATCAGAAGGAGAGGCAGGGTTTTCATGCGGTGTTGATTGTATTTCGTGGACGAAACTTGGCGCAAGCTCTTATCTTCGAGGCAGGCGCGCGTTCACCATGGCGGGAAGCCATTCCGGATGGTGATGCTATAGTTTCCTTTTGGGTTAACGCTATGGCCAAGAGATTCCTTCGCGGAATGATGTTGTGGCCGCTCTTTGTACTGAGTTGTTTAGGAGCTGGCTTGGACCTGAGCAAGGCGGTGGTGGCGACGCCGAAAACCTTCACCGGCGTGGAGAAGAAGGCCGTCCAGGTACTGGTGGAAGAAGTCGAGAAGCGTAGCCAGGTCCAGTGGCCTTCCGGCGAGAGTGGTCCGGCGGTGATCGAACTGCGGCGCGGAAGCGGGCCCGCGGAAGGCTACACCATTTCGACCAGCGTGAGCGCGCCTGCCCGGGTGACCGTTTCCGGCAACGATGCGCGCGGCGTGCTGTTCGGCGTGGGGCACCTGCTGCGAAAACTGGAGATGACGCGCGGCCAGGTGGTGCTTCCCGAGCCGCTCAATATCACGACCGCGCCGCGCTACAGGCTGCGCGGCCATCAGCTTGGCTACCGCCCCAAAACGAATTCCTATGATGCGTGGAACGTGGCCATGTGGGACCAGTACGTCCGCGACCTGGCCATTTTCGGGGTCAACGCCATTGAGTTGATGCCCCCGCGCACCGACGATGACGCCGACAGTCCGCATTTTCCGCTGCCGCAGATGCGGATGATGGTGGAAATGTCGCGCATCGCCGACGAATACGGCATGGATGTGTGGATCTGGTACCCCGCGCTGGAGAAGGATTACTCGGATCCCGCGACGGTCCCGGCCGCGCTGGCCGAGTGGGGCGAGGTGTTCCGCCAGTTGCCGCGCGTCGACGCGGTTTTCGTGCCCGGTGGCGATCCCGGCCACACGCAGCCCGAGTATATGATGGCACTGCTCGAAAAGCAGACCGCCAACCTGCGCAAATATCATCCCAAGGCGCAGATGTGGATGTCGCCGCAGGGCTTCACCAAGGAATGGATGGACGAGTTCTTCGGGATCATGGACCGCCGGCCGGCCTGGCTCTCCGGCATTGTCCACGGCCCGCAGGTGCCCGTCGACATCTACAAGTTGCGTGAGCGCATTCCGAAGCAGTACCCCATCCGCAACTACCCCGACATTACGCACAGCCGCCAGTGCCAGTTCCCCGTGCCGGACTGGGACGTCGCGCACGCCATGACCATCGCGCGCGAGGGCGTGAATCCGCGGCCGCATGACATGGCCGCGATCTTCCGCTATTCGCAGCCGCCGGCAATCGGGTTCATCACCTACTCGGAAGGCTGCAACGACGATGTGAACAAGACGTTGTGGAGCGGCTTGGGCTGGAATCCCGACGCGGACGTTGTGGAGATTCTGCGCGATTACGCGCGCTATTACATCAATCCGCGCTTTGCAGATTCGTACGCGCAGGGCCTGGTGTCGCTGGAACGAGACTGGCGTGCGCCGCTTATCGACAACACCGGCATAGACGCGACCTGGGCGCAGTTCCGGGCCATGGAACTGGCGGCAAGGCCGCAGGACCTGTTGAACTGGCGCTTCCAGCAGGGGCTCTACCGGGCTTACTACGACGCCTACACGCGCCAAAGGCTGCTTTACGAAACCGGCCTGGAACGCGAAGCCATGGACAAGCTTCGCGCGGCGCATGAAACCGGTGCACTCGTTGCGCTGGCACAAGCCGAGGCGGAGCTGGACGAGAGCGTCACAAGGCGCGTGGCCCTGGATCGTCGCGCGCGCGTCTACGAACTGGCCGAAGCTCTCTTCCAAAGCATACGGATGCAGCTGAGCGTTACGCGGTACAAAGCCATCGATGTGGGCCGCGGCGCCAATCTCGACACAGTGGAATTCCCCCTGAACGACCGCGTATGGTTGAAGGCGCGCTTCGCCGAAATCCGCGCTCGCGGCCAGGAAGCCGGCAGACTCGCCGGCATCGACGAGATTCTGAACTGGACCAACCCCGGCCCCGGAGGTTTCTATGACGACCTCGGCAAGGTGAACGCGCAGCCGCATCTCGAGCGCGGCATGGGCTTTGAGAAGGACCCGCAGTTCTGGCGCTCCTCGCTGCTCGGCTTCGCCTACGTTCCCGGCGGGCGCATCTCCTGGATGGATTACGCCGAAGCGTTGCACGAACAGCCGCTCGAAATGCGCTACAAGAACCTCGACCCGAAGGCGCACTACAAGGTGCGTGTCGTTTACGCGGGCGACATGGCGCGCGAAGTGAGGATGGAGGCCGATACAATTGAAGTTCACCCGCTGATAAAAAAACCGGTCCCGGTGCGGCCGCTGGAGTTTGACATTCCGGCGCAGGCGACGACGGACGGCGAGTTGACGCTTCGCTGGTACAGGCGGCCGGGCCTTGGCGGGAACGGCCGCGGCGCGCAGGTCGCGGAGTTGTGGTTGATCAAGGAATAGGAATCATCGATGAGCAAGAACTACAAGTGGTTCGTGGTCGGAATGCTGTGGCTGATCTGCTTTTTCAACTATGCGGATCGGCAGGCCCTCTCGGCGCTTTTGCCGCTGCTCGAGAAAGAGATGCACCTCACACCGGTGCAGCTTGGATGGCTCACGGCGGCGTTTGCCTGGGTGTACGGGCTCTCGGCTCCTTTCACCGGAAACATCGCGGACCGCATCAAGCGCCGGACTGCGATCCTCGGCGGCCTGCAGATCTGGAGCGTGGTTTGCGCCCTGACCGCCGCGGCGGCCAACTTCGTGCAGTTGCTTTCGTTCCGCGCCATCATCGGGCTGGGCGAGTCCATCTACTATCCGGCGGCGATGTCCCTGCTGAGCGATTACCACGGTAAGGGGACGCGGTCGCGCGTGATGGGCATCCATCAGACGGGCGTGTACATCGGCACCATCGCCGGCAGTTTCTTTGCCGGACTGATCGGGCAGTACTACGGGTGGCGGCTGTCGTTCGTGGTCTTCGGCGGGCTTGGCATTCTGCTCGGCCTGTTCATGATCAAGGCGCTCGTCGAACCCCAACGCGGCGCGGCGGATCTGGCCGACATCGGCGCGAAAGCCGACGCCCATCTCGCCAAGAGCATGCCTGTTAAAGAGTTCATGAAGGTCATCTGGGGCACGCCGACCGTGCTGCTGCTTATGAGCGCTTTTATGTGCGCGAACTTCGTGGCCCTTGTGGTCCTGAGCTGGATGCCGATGTTCCTTTATGGCAAGTTCCACCTGAGCCTGGCTGGCGCGGG
Source organism: uncultured Solibacteraceae bacterium (assembly GCA_964561215.1). Lineage (GTDB taxonomy): Bacteria > Acidobacteriota > Terriglobia > Bryobacterales > Bryobacteraceae > JAJFUV01. The sequence continues at coordinate 117,110 of CAZLOS010000001.1, forward strand.
GCTGACCGCGACATTGTACATTCAGCTCGCCAGCATGGTGGGTTGCCCGTTAGGCGGCTACCTGGCCGACATTTTCCGCAAGCGCACCCCCGGCGGGCGCATTGCGATCCAAGGCTTCGGGGTCCTCTTCGGCGCGCCCTTCGTGCTGCTGTGCGGCGAGACGGAGACGTTCGGTTGGCTTATCGTGTCGCTGATCGCCTGGGGTCTGTTTAAGGGCTTCTACGACGCCAACATCTTTGCCTCGGTGTACGACGTAATACGCCCCGAAGCACGCGGAACCGCTGCCGGGTTCATGAACGCGATCGGCTGGATCGGCGGCGGCCTGGCGCCGGTAGTCATCGGGTATATTGCCCAAGGCTCGAGCTTGAGCTACGCCATCTCGATCACCGCGGTGGTTTACGTGATCGCCGCCGCGCTGCTGTTCTCCGGCGTATTCTTCACGGTAAAGAGAGATGCCGCGCGCATGGAAGCGCAACTGGCCGCGGAAGCGCGGGCCTGATCAGTAGATCGGGATTCGCGCCGTCTCAAGGCCGTCACCGCTTACGACTACAAGGTACCGGGGCGGCTTTTCGAGTACCACGTCTTTGAAGACCGCGATGCCTTTCGCGGCGCGCGCTTCGAGATCGGCCGGAAGCTTGCCCGAACCGCCCGTGACCCGCATGCGCAGGCGCGTCGAGGCCGAACGCATCCGCACGCCCCCGCATTCGATAGTCGCGTAGAGATTGAAGCGCAAGGGCAGCCAGCTTCCGTCGGAGTTCAGCTTAACGCGCTCAGGCGGGCTGGCCTTCAGCGCGATGTTTCCTCGCACCGTATCGATCTGCGTCCCGGCGCTCTCGACACCACCAGCCGATGCTCGGATTTGGACGCGGCCCGGCGTGAGGCTGGAGGTGATCGTCGTCGTCGCTACGCCTTCGCTGGCGTTCACCGTGCAGACGCGTGCGCCGCATCCGAGCACGGCTTCTCCCACGGCTTCGATGCGGACCGGATGGCTCGAATCGTACACGCGGCGTTTCGAAGCGTCGAGCACCGTGACAGTGATCGCCGACGTGCTCGTTCCATCCGCGATCAGCTTGTCGAACTGCGATTCGACGGCGAGCGCGGCGGCGGTTCCGTACACCTGTTTCGGCTCAGGCGCGGGCTCGGCGAGGCTGACCTGAATGGTGAGCGCTCGCGGCGCGTGGGAGCCCTGGTCCCAATAGGCGGTGTCGCGGTCCGGATCCTTCGCGGCGCCGCGCGCGTCGTAGTCGTATCGCCAGCCGGCTTCCGGCTTGATCCACAGGATGCCGGCTCTGGCGTCGTGGTACCAGCCGCGGCTGGTCCAGGAATAGAGCAACTGTTCTTTGCTTGCGACTTTGGGCAGATTCGCGCTGCCAAGGACCACGCGTGTCGGCGTGAGCCCGGTGTGCAAGCTGACCAGATAGCCCCGGCGCGCGGGCATCGTCTTGTAAGAGCCCTGTCGCGCGCCAATGGAGAGGGTAACGGACCGGGCCTGCTCGACAGCGCGGACCTCTGTAGTAGCGAACGCACCTTTCTCGTACGCGTACGTGGTGCCGTCATCCTCGTAGATGGTGCAGCGCGACGTGCCCGCCGGATAGACATCCAGCCGGATCACCTCGAGCGGTTCCTCGTCCGAGTGGGACATCACCGGACCCATGGGAATGATGGCGCCGCCTTTCACCCACAGCGGACCGCCGGCGCTTTCCGGCCATGTGGCCGTTTGCCACCGGCCCTGGCTCGTGATGGCGCGGCCGGTCCAATAGTCATACCATTTGCCGCGCGGCAGATAGACCGGCGCTTTGCCCGGTGTCGCCGATTCGCGGCTATTAGTCACACCTTCCGAACCGCTGGTGAGTGAAGTGGTTGCCGATGCCACAAGCAGCGAGTCCCCCAGCATGAACTGCGTGGCGAGCAGGTGCGTGTTCTCATCGTCCTGGAACTCGAGCGCCATGGGACGCATCAAGGGTAGTGCGTTCGCGTTGGCCTGGCGCAGGGAAGAGTACAGGTACGGCAGCAGGCGATAGCGCAGCTTCACATAGAAGCGGTTCATCTCGAGCAGGTCGTCCGAGTAGAGCCACGGCTCCTTGTAATAGGCCCAGGCTTCCAGATAGGAGAACGGCGCCAGATAGCCGAGGTGAATGCCGTCGGGCGATTCGTTGCGGTCGCGCATGCTGACCAGGCCGTGGCCGGAGAAACTGGCGCTCAACGCGCCGACGCCCAGCGGGAAGTCCGCTTCCCAGGTGAACGGCCAGCGGTGCGAGGCAATCGACGAGTCGTAGCCGTTGAACATGAGCATGGCGCGCTCGCCGGTGACTCGCGTGTACTCCTCCATAGCCGTCGCACTGTAAAGCGAGTTGGTCAGGTTGTTCATCTGGGCGGCGCTGAAGACGCCGTCGCCGCCGAGGGCCTTGTTCATCTCCGGCGGGAGCCACTCCTGGCTGCTGATCATGCGCGGATAGGGATCGTCCTGCTTGAAGAACTTGATGCCTTTCCTGATGGCCGCCTGGATCCTGGGGCTGTACCACTGCTTGCGTACTTCCGGGTCCGTGTAGCCGGTTTTGGGCGCGGCGCCGGATTCCCACAAGCCCATCTTGATACCCATGCCGGCCAATGTCCGGATCATGACGTCGGGATCGGGGAAGCGCTTCGGGCTCCAGTTCCATTTCATGTTGTAGGGAATGTCTTCCCAGCCTGGCTCGAGCCCGATCCAGTCGATGGGAATGTCCTCCCGGCGGAACCCCTGGGCCGTTTTGATGACCTGGGGCTGTTCCTCCATGTAGCGCGCCTCGTACCCGATCCCCAAAGCCCAGCGGGGCGGGAGCATCGGTTTGCCGGTCAGGTCCGTATAGCGACCAAGAATCTGCTTGAGCGCCGGGCCGTGAATCAGGTAGTAGTCCAACTGGCCGCCGTCGCTCGAAATCCGATAGCTGTCGCCGCCGGTGAAATCAAATACGTGCTTCCAGGTGTTGTTGGAGTAAAAGCCGTATCCGGCGGTGCTCATGAAAAACGGCACGGTGGCCTCATTCGACCGGAAGCTGCGGAACCATTGAAGCTTGCGGCCCCGGACGTCCAGCGCCATGCGCTGGAACCCGAGGCCGTAGAAATGCTCGTCCGGGCGCATTCGGACCTGGAGGGTGCCCGGTGTGCCGTGGCTCAGTCCGGTCTGTTCGAGGATCGTCTTTCCGGCGTGGTCGAGCAGCGAAATCCGGAACGGATTCGGCTCGATCCTCACGCGCAAGGCTCCCGTGTCGATGAGCACCGCGCCTCCGGTGCTGCTGGTCTTGATCTGCACGGGCGGGAAATTGTCGCGCACGAAGCCCCAGCGAACGGTGAGCGGTTCGGGGAACCGGCCGTCGGGCGAGACGCGCACGCGGATCATCTCCGGCGTCACCGCCTGCAATCTCACTTGGGCGCCACCGCGGCAGCCGAAGCTCACCGCACCTTTTTCGGTGGATAGGAGCTTGCAGTCTTCAAGTTGCGCGCCGGCAAGCGGCAGGACCGACAAAAGCAGGAACAGCAGTGCGACCATCGAACACCTCGTGCAGTGCGGCCTCAGGGCCGGCGCTTACATTTCGCGGCGGTTCTCGAGCGACTTGGACATGGTCACCTCGTCGGCGAACTCGATGTCGCTGCCGACCGGGATGCCCATGGCGATGCGCGAAACCTTCACCCCCAGCGGCTTGAGAAGACGCGCCAGGTAAGCGGCCGTGGCTTCACCTTCCACCGTGGGATTGGTGGCCAGGATGATCTCCCGCACCTGGCCGCCCTCCAGGCGCGAAATAAGGTTCTTGATCTTGAGTTGCTCGGGGCCGATGCCTTTCAGCGGGCTGATGGAGCCGTGCAGCACGTGGTACAGGCCTTCGAAGGTGCGCGTGGTTTCGATGGGCAGGATGTTGTGCGGCTCTTCGACCACGCAAATCTGGCTCGCGTCGCGGTGCGGGTCGCGGCAGTACGGGCACAACTCGCCGTCGCTGATGTTATTGCAGATCCGGCAGATGCCCAGCTTATCCTTGACGTCGAGAATGGCCTGCGCCAGCCGTTCGCAATCCCCGCGCTCGGCGCGCAACACGTGGAAGGCGATGCGTTGCGCGGACTTCTGTCCAATGCCGGGCAGGCGCTTGAACTCCTGAATCAGCCGGGAGAGTGGTTCGGCGAAATCGTGCATGGCTAGAACAGGCCCGGGGGAAGGCCCATGCCGCCCAGCATGCCGCTCATTTTCTGCTGCGATTCGGCTTCCACCTTTTTCGAAGCTTCATTGAACGCGGCCATGACCATGTCCTGGAGCATCTCGACGTCGCCGGCGGCCTCCGGATCGATGACGACGCCCAGCACGTTGCGGTGGCCGTCCATCTTCACGGTGACCATGCCGCCTCCGGAGGAGGCTTCCACGCGGATCTGGGCGATTTCCTGTTGCAGGCGATCCTGCATCTGCTGCGCCTGCTTCATCATGGCTTGCATGTTGCCGGGCATTTTCATATGAGCATTCTCCATCTGCGATGTTCGGCCGGGGCGGCGTTGCGCTCTAAGTATCCCTCAAGTCGCGCACAGTGCGCACGTGGCTGCCGGGGAACACCTCCTGGAAGCGCTTCACGGCGGGGTGTTCGAGTGTCCGTTGCGTGGCTTCGTCGGCCGGTTTGGCCATGGACGCGGCGGCGGGGGCCTCGTCGGTAAGCGTGACTTTCACGTGGGGAGGCCTCTCGAAAAGGCGCTCCAGGGCCTTCTGCACGTCATTGCCGCGCATCGGCAGCGCGAATTCCCTGGGCGTCGTGATGGCGATCAGCTTACCCTGCTCGCTTACCTCGGACGCTTCGATGGCGTCGGCGGTAAACTGCGCGCCCATGCCGATCAGGGCTTTGTACAGCCTCTCTTTAAGCGAACCGTCGGAAGCGTGGGATTGGGCCGGCGCCGGTGCGGATTGCATGGAGGGCGCGACCGGAGCGGACCTTGGCGCGGCGGACGGCGACGGCATCGCCGGGGCTGCCGGCGCGGGGCCTAGCCCGGCCAGCGCATCTTCTATCGAAACCAGCCGGCCCGCATGGACCATCCGCAACAGGCCCAACTCGAGATGCAGGCGCGGCTGCAACGAATACTGCAGGTCCCGGAACAAGTCGAGCGAAAGCTGCAGATACCGCGTCAGGTCTTCCTCGGAGAAGCCGGCTGCGATCGAAACCAGCCTCTCCCGCTCGGCCTGAGACGCCGCGATGAGCCGCGTTTCCGCGCCCGCCACTTTCGCCACCAGCAGATTCCGCAGGTAACGCGAAAGCTCACGCGAGAAATGCTGCAGGTTTAAGCCGTTGCGGTCCAACTCGGCGACGATGTCGAGCATGCGCCGCGAATCCGAAGCCACCAGCGCCTGCGTCACCTGTTCGAGCAGATCGACGGAGAATCGACCCAGCAGGGCGCGCACTTCCGCCACATTGAGCTTGTTGCCGCAGCAGGCGATGGCCTGGTCGAGCGCCGAGAGGGAGTCGCGCACGCTGCCGTCGCCGGCCTGGGCCAGAACCGCAAGGACGTCCGCGTCCGCCTCCACGCCTTCCTGCCCGCAGATCCATTTCATGCGCGCCACCAAATCCTCGAAATCCACGCCGCGGAAGCTGAAGTGCTGGCACCGGCTGGCGATGGTGGCCGGAATCTTGTGCGATTCGGTGGTGCAGAGGATGAAGACGGCCCACTCGGGCGGTTCTTCCAGGGTTTTCAGAAGCGCGTTGAAAGCCTCGTTGGTGATCTGGTGCGCTTCGTCGATGATGAAGACTTTGTAGCGGTCCCGCGCCGGCCGGTAGCGCACGTTTTCCCGCAGTTCGCGCATCTCGTTGATGCCGCGATTGGACGCCGCGTCGATTTCGATCACGTCCACGGCGCCGCCTTCGGCGATCTCCTTGCAGCTCGCACAGACGCCGCACGGCGTGGTGGTAGGCCCCTGGACGCAATTGAGGCAGCGGGCCACGATGCGCGCCACCGTGGTCTTGCCGGTTCCTCGCTGTCCGGAGAAGATGTAGCCGTGCGCGATGCGGCCTTGCGCGATGGCATTCTCGAGCGTCGCCCGGACATGCTCCTGGCCGACGAGCTCGGAGAACGCTTGTGGACGGTACTTGCGGGCGATGACCTGGTACATGAAGGGACGTTATGCCAGGCCCCGGACTACCCGCGGCACACGGGACGATTCCGCTACCGTTGCTTCCTTCCGGACCTGGCGGGGTTGGCGGCCGCACGTTGCACAGGGCCCGGAGCCTGACAATCCTCTATGCTAGCACGGACGCGCAAAAATCACTTCGCCGACAGAATGTCGAAGGTCGTCGTGCCGTACTGGCGCACTTTCCCGTAAATGGCTTCCCACTCTTTGTGGGCCGGGTCGGGAGCGTACGCTTTCAGCGCCGCGTCGTCCTTGAACTCCATGCAGACGCCGTGCTGGCGCACCACGCGGCTGAACTCGCCGGTGATCTTGGTCGTATCGGGCTTGAGCTGCTTGCGCGTATCGGGCGCGGGCATGAACACGCTCATGGGCCGGCTCACTTTGCCGTACCAAACGCTCAGAAGCCCGGGTATCTTGCCCGGCAGGGCGTCGGTAGCCTTGTAGAAGGCTTGCCAGTCCGCATCCGTGGCGCCCTCGACGGCGGTGAAGTAGAAGCAGTGCATCAGCTTTCCGTCCGCGGCGGTGGAAACGCCGGCCGCGCACATCAGCACTGCGAGGCAAATCAGAAGCCGATTCAGTTTTCGCATGGACCCTCCAGTTGAACTTGTGTACGATTCTATCAAAACCGGCGGCTCATCCAAGAAGATTCCTGAGCGCGCCTTCGAGTTTCGGATGGCGAAATTCGAATCCCGCCTTCGTGGCGGCGTCCGGCATCACACGCTGGCTTGATAAGGCCACTGCCGCGCCCTCGCCGAAAAGCAGCCGCAGGGCGTAGTCAGGGACGTTCACCACGGCAGGGCGTTGGATGACGCGGGCCAGCGTTTCGGTGAACTCGGCATTGGTGACGGGATTCGGCGACACGGCGTTCACGGGGCCGGCGATCTCCGTTTTTTCGATGGCGAAGAGCATCAGGTCGATCAGGTCCTCCGCGTGAATCCAACTCATCCACTGCGTGCCGGAGCCGAACGTGCCGCCCAGGCAGACGCGGAAAGGAGGAAGCATCTGCGCCAGCGCACCGCCTTCCGGACCGAGCACCATGCCCAGGCGCAGTCTCACTACGCGAACACCCAGGGTTCCGGCGGCGCAGGCCTCCCGCTCCCACGCCCGGCACACATCGGTCAGAAAGCCCTGGCCCGGCTCGGAGCGCTCGGTCAGCATTTCCTCACCGCGGGATCCGTAAATGCCCACGGCCGAAGCGGAGATGAGCACCTTGGGGCGCTGTTCCATCCTAGAGAGCGCATTCACCAGCCGGCGCGTGCCGTCGACGCGCGTCTCCAGAATGCGCTTCTTGTTCGCGGGCGTCCAGCGCTGTCCCACGGGTTCGCCAACCAGGTGAATGATGGCGTCGGCACCTTCGAGGCTTTCCTCCGGAGGGTCGCTTGTGGTGGCATGCCAGATGGAGAATCGTGCGGCCGACGGCATGCCTTTGCCGAGCGCGCGGCCCAGGCAGTGCACCTGGTGGCCGGCCGCGAGCAGGTGGTTCACGGCACGCCTGCCCACGAAGCCTGTGGCTCCTGTGATCGTAATGTTCACTTGTGACTGCTTATTTTATACGAACTTCACGAAGACGCAAGCATGTTCACCGCCTCGACGTAAGAGTTCACGTTGGTTTTACGCTTCATCCCTTCCAGCGACAGGTAACGAATGCTGCCGAAGATGTCCCGCTCCTGCCAGGGACGGTCGTGCAGCCCGAAACACCACAGGATGTTGGTGTACGTGCTGGGATCGCGTCCGTCGAGCGCGTAGCGGTCGTGCAGATAGACCATGGTTGCAAGGGCTTCTTCGTGTGTCCGCGAGTATTCGATGACTTTCTTGCCCCAGTACATCCGGTAGTAGCCGTGGATCACGCCACGAACCAGCAGCTCCTTCTGGCAGGCGTTCCACAGAGCGTCGTGCGTGGAGGCGCGCTCGAACTGCTCGCGCGTATAGACGTAAGCACGGGTGTCCTTGGAGTGCTTGGAGAGAGTCTTGCGAACCCACTCCGGCAGATCGTCGAGTGTTGGGGGCCAGCGCATGTGGCGGGCGAAGTTGAAGGCCAGCTCGCGGCGCACGATCAACTCATCGAGGAATTCTTCGGCCACCAGCTTGTGCCGTTCGGCATAGTCGCGCGCCGCAAGCGCGGCTTCGAGCGAGGATAGATAGCCGAAGTGCAGATAAGGGCTCAGGCCGCTGGTGGCTTTGGCCGAAGGCTCGTTGCGCAGCAGCGCATAGCGGCGCAGGTTGTTTTCGAGGAAATGACGGAGCCGCATCTCCGCGGCCGGGCGGCCGCCGCGAATGTCCGGCGACGGGGGCACGGAATGGTCGATGTCGCAGCTTGCCACGAGCGCCGGGATCTCTTCCGCGCGCACCTCGGTGCGCCAGGCCGGCATCGGCTCCTTGAAGCGGCGCTCGACGCGCACCTGCCCGAACGGGACTAAGCACTGCGCAAGCCGGCGCTGAATTTTGGGGCGAATGGTATAAGCCGCGTACTCGCGCTTTTCGAAGCAGTTCATCGGAACGACGCAGCTGGAGTCCACGACGTGGTACGGGAGGTCGAACGTCGCCGGCAGCGCGGCGTTGTGCCCCGCGGCAAGGAAAGTGGGGAAGTCGTCGGTCACAATGGCGGCGGCGCGCGCGGCGAATTCACGCGGAATGTCGTCAGGGTCCGACTCGCGCCGGCGCAGGTAGAAACAATAGCCGATGCCCGCTCTGCGCATGCGCCGGGCGGTCTCTGCCACGCCTTCCAGGATGAACGTGTGAAAGCGGTCGCTCGCGTACGGATAGCGGTACGTGAGCATCTCGTAGCAGACAAGCGGCAGCTCGAGATGATTGGCCAGGTGCGCGGCGGCGGCGAGCGCGTGGTTCGATTCGACGCGCCGGTTCGCCTGCAGCCAGTAGAGGACGTAGCGCGCGCCTTTGCGTGGCGGCGCTGTATTTAGCACCCGGACGCGAGCTTCCATGCCGTTACAATGAAAGCATACGTCATGCGGTCATTGAATCGCGTCAAGCTGCTCTGGGGTTATCTCCGGCGCCGGCCGGTGCTGGAAGCGCTGCCAGTCGAATATATCGTCGAGACCACCGCCAAGTGCAACCTGTACTGTCCGATGTGCCCCCGCGAAGCGCTGCCTCAACCGAAGGAGGACATGCCCGAGCACATCTTCGAGCGTCTGGTGCGGGAGAGTTCCGCGACGGCCGAGCACATGATGCTGATCGGGTTGGGCGAGCCGTTTCTCGATCCGAAAATCTTCGACCGTATCGATTACTGCCATCGTTACGGCATCGCCACGCTGCTGTCCACGAACGGTACGCTGCTCACCTTGGACGTGGCGGAGCGCATTCTCGCATCCCCGCTCGAACACGTCACTCTCAGTTTCGACGGGTCCACCAAAGAGAGCTTCGAGTTCTACCGCAAGGGTGCGACCTTTGAGAAAGTGCGCGAGAACTTCGTGCGCCTGGCGCACATGAAGCACGAACGTGGCGCCAAGCTGCAGATCGTGGTCCAGATGGTCCGCATGGAACGCAACGCGGGAGAAGTGGAAGACTTCCTGCGGTTCTGGCGCGCGGTGCCCGGGGTCGATTCCGTGCGTGTGAAAGAGGACGAGACCAACCTGCTGCGCCCGGACGCCGCGCGGCCGGCTTCGGCCGCCAACCGGCCGTGCCACTATCTCTGGCGCGGGCCCATGTACGTGAAGCACAATGGCGACGTTTACGCCTGCTGCCAGAGCTACATGCTGGGCGGCAAGCCGGTGGGACGGGTCGGCGATCGGAGCCTGGATGCCATCTGGAACGCGGAGGAGATGCAGCGTATGCGGCGCCTGCATGCCGCCGGTCGGGCCGGCGAGGTCGACATCTGCTCGCGCTGCTGCATCGCCATCCCACATCCCCTGCTGGTGGTGGGTAGCCTGATGGTACACGGGCGCTGGGTGCGCCGGGCGCTGCCGCTCGTCGAGCGGATGGCAGGCCGCCTCTTTACGCCCGCGCGGGCGGACGGCGCGCGGCAAGATCTGGTCCAGATCCAGCGATGAGCCGCCGGCTGTTGCATACTGGCCAGTAATGGCCGGTGTTCTTTACGTCGTTGCGACTCCCATCGGAAACCTCGAGGACATCACTTATCGCGCCGTGCGTGTGCTGGGCGAGGTGAGCGCGATCGCGTGCGAGGACACGCGCCAGACACACAAGCTCCTGGACCACTATGGCATCCGCACCCCCCTGGTGAGCTACCACGAACATAACGAGCAGACTCGCGCGGCGGACCTGTCCGAGCGGCTGCTCGCGGGCGCAAGCATCGCGCTGGTCTCAGACGCCGGCACCCCGCTGGTATCCGATCCCGGTTATCGCATCGTGACGGCGGCCATCGCCGCCGGGGTGCGCGTGGAACCGATTCCGGGCGCATCGGCGCTGTTGAGCGCGCTTGCCGCCGCTGGTCTGCCCACCGATGCATTCCACTTTGCGGGCTTCCTGCCCTCGAAGACGGCCGCCCGGCGCAAGGCGCTTGAATCGCTCAAGACTGCACAGGCGACGCTGGTGTTCTATGAAGCGCCGCACCGCATCCTGGAATCGCTGGACGACGTCGCCGAGATCATGGGCGACCGGCCGGTAGTGGTGGCACGCGAGGTGACCAAGCTGCACGAGGAGTTCCTGCGCGGTACCGCGCGCGATATTCGCACGGCGCTTGAATCGCGCACCGCGGTGAAGGGAGAGATTACCCTGCTCATCGCCCGCGGCGAGGTACAACCTGCGGAGGATGGCGACCCTGTCGAGCAAGTAGCTCGCCTGGTGGCGGGTGGCATGCCGCGCATGGAGGCCATCAAAGCAGTGGCGAGGGAGCGCGGATTAGGCAAGCGCGAAGTCTACCGGCTGGTGGAAGGCGAAGGCTCCTCCCGGTAGAAAACGCCGGTGGGGATTGCCCCTTTCCTATAATGGAAGTATGAGATTCCATCTGGTTCGCATCGTGTCCTCATTCCTCCTGCCGCTTTGCCTGATGCTGGCGCAGGATTCCCAGACTGCCAGTCCCAAGGAACGGGCTAAGCAGGCCAAGGATCTCGGCAAGCAGGGTTCCCAGGCCATTCCCGAACTGCAGAAGATGCTCTCCGATCGGGTGACCGACGTGCGCATCGAAGCCGTCAAGTCCATCGTCGAAATCGGCACGCAGTACAGTCTCGATCCCCTGATACAGGCCACCAAAGACAACGACGCGGAGGTTCAGATCCGCGCCACTGACGGATTGGTGAATTTCTACCTGCCTGGCTATGTGCAGACCGGATTGACGGCTTCCCTGAGACGATTCGGTTCTTCGATCAAGGGCCGTTTTACCGACACCAATGACGCCGTGATCGACCCTTACATCCAGGTGAGGCCCGAGGTGATCGCTGCGTTGGGCAAACTGGCGAGCGGCGGTTCCAGCATGGACGCGCGGGCCAATGCGGCGCGGGCCGTGGGCATCCTGAGAGGCAAAGCGGCGATTCCCGATCTGGTTCAGGCGCTGCGGTCCAAGGACACCACGCTGATGTACGAGTCTCTCATCGCCATGCAGAAGATTCGCGATCGGAGCGCCGCCGATCACATCACCTTCCTGCTGCGGGATCCTGACGATCGCGTCCAGATCGCCGCTTTGGAAACCACAGGCATCCTGCAGAACCGGAGTTCACTGTCGGATCTTCGCTCCGCGCTCGAACGCGCTCGTAACAAGAAAGTGGCCAGGGCTGCGCTCACCGCCATCGCCATGATGCCCGAGGAGCGGAACCGGAAGATCTTCGCGTCTTACATACAGGATAAAGACGACGGGCTGCGCGGCGCGGCCGCCGAAGGGTATGGCCGTTTGCGGAATGCGGGTGATTTGCAGATCCTCGAAAAGGCATTCAACGAGGAGAGGAAACAGAGCCCGCGCCTGTCGCAGGCGTTCGCGCTGGTACTGCTCGGCCGGACTGAGCTGACCGAGTTCAGCCCGCTTCAGTACCTGGTGAACACCCTGAATTCAAGTGCCCGGCAAGGGGAAGCCAAGGCGTTCCTGATCGAACTCTCGCGCGACGCCCGCATCCGCGCCACGCTTGAATCCTTCCTGCCGAGGGGGACCAGCGAGGAGAAGATTCAACTTGCGCAGGTTCTCTCGGTGAGCGGAGACGCGAAGACACTAAGCGCGTTGGATGCTCTCAGCAGAGATGCGGACGCCAACGTGGCGCAGGAGGCGCTGCGTGCAGCGCGCGCCTTGAAAGCGCGCCTGCCGTAAACTACTTCGATTTGCGCTGTTTCTGTTGGCCGACGCGGACCTTGAAGTGCAACTGCTTGGCTTCCTGGTATGCCTTGTGGTCGTGACGCGCGACTACGTCGGCCAGGTAAGCCTCGACGTCGGCCTCTTTCGGCACAACGGCCATCAGGGTGAAGCTCTCATTGCAAACGGGGCAGAATGGCCGGAAGCGCTTGACGTTCGGAATTCCCATAACTCTTAGATTCTAGCACGGATGCGCCCGTAGCCCGCAACGGCTGCCGGGCGGGAACCATGCCGCCTCTCCCGGTGTCCATATGAGCGGGAAAGGAGGCAAGACCAATGTTCGAGGGTGCAATGACGTGGGAAAGCAGAAGGGCGGCGAGAGCTTGGAGCTCCATGGCAGGCATGCTGATCCAGGGGTCCCTGGTCAGTCTGGCGATTCTGATTCCGCTGGTTCGCCCCGACGTCTTGCCGGAGGCGCACTGGCAGCCATCCTCATTCACGCTTCTGGTCCCTGCGGGGCCCCCGCCGGGGCCGGCTCCGGCCCCGAAGCTTTCCGGCCGAGTGGCGCGTCCCGCGGCGCCGTTCGATCCGGCGAAACTGACTGCGCCGTCCGCGGTGCCGGATCGAGTGATGCAGATTGTCGACGAAGTGGGCGGTCCTCCTGGTTTGGGGATAGACGGGACCGGTGAGAACGCCGTCAGGGGCGGTGACGGTCCGTGGGTGCCCGGCGGCCTTTCCGAAGGCAGCCGGAGTGTGATCCCGGCTCCTCCGGTGGAGCGCCCCGAACCGGTGAAACGCGAAGTCGCCGCGGCTGCGCCGGTACAGCGCATCACATTGGGAGGCGTGGTTCTCGAAGGCAAGCTTGTGCATAAGGTGATCCCCGACTATCCACCGCTGGGGAAGGGCGCGCACATCTCCGGCGTGGTACGCCTGATGGGCATCGTCGGCACGGACGGCGTCATCCGCAAGTTGGACGTTGTGAGCGGCCACCCGTTGCTGGTCGAAGCAGCCGTACGCGCCGTGCGGAAGTGGATCTATCGACCCACTATGCTGAACGGATCTCCGGTCGAAGTGCTTGCGCCGATTGACGTCACGTTTGTTCTGGCGCACTAAAGTGGGTTGCGTTCTGTTGTTGCGTTCTTCTCTCGCGTGTACCGCGTGTACTACGATGGTCTAAAGATGATGGACCAAGACGCCCCGGCGGGGGCGGTAGTTTTGGTTGTAGACGACGATGACGGCGTGCGTCAGGTGCTTCGCTTGATGCTTGAGAGCGGCGGGTACCGCGTCCTGGAAGCGGCGGACGGCCGCAAGGCCCTGGAGTTTGTGCGCCGTGAAAACATCGATGTCGTGATGACGGACCTGGTAATGCCGGAGCAGGAAGGCTTCGAAACCATTCAAGCCATCCGGCGCGAGCGGCCCTCGCTCAAGGTGATTGCCATGTCCGGCGCTTTCGGCGGCGAGTTCCTCCACATCGCCAAACTGCTCGGCGCCCATAATACGCTGCAGAAACCGTTGAAGGTGGAACAAGTGCTTGCCGCGGTAGCCGGCGCGTTAGCCTCCTGACGCGGGTCCACGAGGCCGCGTCCCATATCTGTTCTTCGGCCAAGCTATGATGGTCGGTATGCGGACCTTTTTCGTGGCAGCGTTGTTCTGCACTACTCTGTTGCAGCCGCTTGGCGCGGCTTGGAAAGCGGGTTTGGCGAAGGTTAACATCACCCCCCGCGAGACCATTTTCATGGCTGGCTATGGGAGCCGCACGCATCCATCTGAAGGCGTACTGGCGGACATATATGTGAAGGCGCTGGCGCTTGAAGATGAGTCCGGCGCTCGTGCCGTGCTGGTTACAAGCGAGCTGCTGGGTTTTCCAAAGAACGTCGGCGACGCCATCGCATCGCGCGCGGCGGCGAAATACTCGCTCACGCGCGATCGCATTGCGCTGACATCCTCGCACACGCACAGCGCGCCGGTGGTCGGTCGCATGCTATGGCCGGCGTATGACATTACCCCCGAACAGACCGCGGTTGTCGATCGTTTCACCGCCCGGCTCATCGACCAGACCGTTGACGTCATCGGCGCCGCGCTGAAGAACCTTTCTCCCGCCGTGCTGAGCTTCTCGCAGGATACGGCCGGCTTCGCCGTGAATCGCCGGCACGCCGCCCGTCGCTCGTGGCCGGGGCCGGTCGATCAGGACGTTCCCGTGCTGGCCGTGCGCGCGCCGGACGGAAAACTCCGCGCCGCAGTGTTCGGTTACGCCTGCCACGCCACTACGCTTGACACCTATCAGATCAACGGCGACTGGCCGGGTTTCGCCCAGACAGAACTCGAAAAGGAGCATCCCGGCGCGGAGTTCCTGTTCGTGGCAGGTGCTGGCGCCGACGCGAACCCGTTGCCCCGGCGCAAGGTGGAACTGGCGCGAACTTACGGCCGGGTAATGGCCGTCGCCGTAGACAATGCCCTGGCCGCCAAGGCCCGGCCCGTTTCGGGACCTCTGCGCACTGCGTTCGAACATGTCAACCTGCCGTTCCAGACGCCGCCGACCCGAGCCGAGCTGCAGGCCCGTCTTTCCGATCCGTCGGTCTATACCGTCCGCCAAGCCAAACTGTTGCTTGCGGAAATGGACCGCGACGGCAAGCTGCCGGATCAGTATCCCTATCCTCTTCAGGTTTGGCGGTTCGGTAAGGACCTGAATCTGATCGTCATGGGCGGTGAAGTAGTCGTCGATTACGCCCTGCGCTTCAAAGCGCAATATGGCTGGGATACGACCTGGGTGGCCGGCTATTCCAACGATGTCTTCGCTTACATTCCGTCCCTGCGCGTGTTGAAGGAGGGCGGTTATGAAGGCGGCGGCGCCATGGTCGCCTACGGCCAGCCCGCTGCGTTCCGGCCGCCAGTGGAAGAAATCGTAGCGGAAACCGTGGATAACCTGATGCGCGCCGCGGATCCGGCGAAGTAGTCGCCGGCAACGGCGGGGGGAACTCTCACATCATGCATAGTATGGGTAACTCTCCGGGACTGGTCCAATTGGGGGCGGCGCCTCCGAAACCGAAGCCAGCTACGCCGGACGGCACCTTGGTTTCGGCCGACCTCGCTATCACGGGCATGACCTGCGCCGGGTGCGCGCATAACGTCGAACGCGCCCTGCGCGGTGTGCCGGGCGTGGCCGAGGCCCATGTGAATCTGGCCACGCGCCGTGCAAGCGTCCGCTACAGCGCCTCCGCAACCGATACGACACGCATGGCCGAGGCGGTTCGCGCCGCGGGTTACGGCGTGGCCATGCCGAAGGACGCTGCCGCGCTCGAACGCGGCGAAGCGCGCACGCTCGCACGGAAGTTCATCCTCGCGGTAATTTTGAGCGCGCCTGTCCTGGCGATTGCCATGTCACACGGGCTGATCTATTTTCAAGGCGCGCACTGGGTTCAGTTCATTCTCACCGTGCCGGTGCTTTTCTATTGCGGCTCCGGCTTCTTTATGGGCGCCTGGAAGGGGCTACTCCACCGCACGGCGGATATGAACACCCTGGTGGCAACCGGCACGGGCGCGGCGTTCTTGTACTCGGCTGTGGCGACTATTCTGGGTGGATCGTTGCCGGTGTACTTCGAATCCGCGGCGGTCATCATCACACTGGTGCTGATGGGGCGGATGCTCGAAGCGCGCGCCCGCCGGCGGGCCTCCGATGCCATCCGGAAGCTGTCGGACCTCGCACCCAGAACGGCGAGCGTGATCCGCGAGGGCAGGGAAGCGAGCATCCCCATCGAGCAAGTCCGGCCCGGCGACATAGTAGTGATCCGGCCTGGCGAGCGCATCCCGGTGGACGGCGCGGTTCTGGAAGGCGCCTCCACGGTGGATGAGTCCGCGCTCACCGGTGAAAGCGCGCCGGTCGAAAAGACCGCCGGCACGGCGGTCTATGCCGCTACCATCAACGGTGCGGGCGCGTTTCGTTTCGAGGCGCGCAAGGTGGGTGCCGACACCGTGCTCGCGCAGATCGTTGCCATGGTTGAAAGGGCGCAGGGGTCGAAAGCTCCCATCGCGCGGCTGGCCGACGTGGTGGCCGCGTGGTTCACGCCCGCCGTCATCCTGGTGGCCCTGGCGACACTGGTTGTCTGGTGGCTGGTTGGCACAGGCGAACAGGCCCTGCTGCACTTCGTGAGCGTGCTCATTATCGCCTGCCCGTGCGCCCTGGGACTGGCCACTCCCACTGCCATCGTGGTTGCCACCGGGCGCGCGGCGCAGTTGGGCATGCTGTTCAAGAGCGGCGCCGCGCTGGAATCGGCAGGCCGGGTCACCACCGTGGTGCTCGACAAAACCGGCACACTGACTTCCGGCACGCCGGCAGTTGTCGATATTCAGCCCGAAAAAGATTATTCCGCCGAGGAGGTGCTTCGCCTGGCCGCTGCCGTCGAACGCTTCAGCGAGCATCCCTACGGCAAGGCCATCGTGAGGCGCGCCGCATCTTTGAGCGTACCGGAAGCTTCCGGTTTTGAAGCCCTGGTCGGCAAGGGTGTGCGCGCCCACGTCGACGGGCGCCTGGCAGAGGTCAGTTCGGCGAGCGGAGAGCCGGCTCTTGCCGTGTCGCTCGACGGCGCGGTCATCGGCAGTATCCGCGTGGAGGATACCGTGCGAGCCGAAGCGCGGCCTGCTGTCGCGGAGCTTCGGGCCGCCGGGCTCGATGTAGCCATGCTGACTGGCGACAATCCGGCTACCGCCCGGCGCGTGGCCGGCGAGTTGGGCATCGAGCGTGTGCTGGCCGGCGCGCTGCCAAACGAAAAGGCCGCCGAAGTAGCCCGCTTGCAAGCGGCCGGCGCCAAGGTCGCCATGGTGGGCGACGGCATCAACGACGCTCCGGCACTGGCGCAGGCCGACTTGGGCATCGCCATGGGCACCGGCACAGATATCGCCCGTGAAACTTCCGACGTGACGCTGCTCTCGGGGGGGCTGGACCGCGTCGCCTCCGCCTTGCGCCTGGCGCGCGCCGCGCTGCGCGTCATCCGGCAGAATCTGTTCTGGGCCTTCTTTTACAACGTAGTGGGTATCCCGGTAGCGGCCGGCGCTCTCTATCCCTGGACCGGCCTGGAACTTTCGCCCATGCTTGCCAGCGCCGCCATGGCGCTCTCCAGCGTGTGCGTGGTTGGCAACTCCCTGCGCTTGCGGTCGTCACACTAGGCGGAAGTTGACCTCTACCGTGGCTTTCACGCGAACCGGCTTGCCATCCTTGCGACCGGGCCTGAACCGCCATTGCTTCACTGCTTCAATGGCGCTCTCGGTCAAACCGTATTTCGAGCCTCTGATGACTTTGATGTTTCGTGGGATACCCTCGGTGTCCACTATGATCGAGAGCATCACGGAACCTTCGAACTTCGCGTCACGCGCCTCCTGGGTCATCTTGGGCTCGACTTTGTGGATTACGGAGGGCGGTTGCACGCCGTCGCTGAGACGATAAACCTTGTCGCCGGCGTTACGCGCGGCACCCAGCGGGAGGAGTACGGCGGAGGCGGCCAGTATGAGCGCAAGCGCTGACGCGCTCCCCAGCCCTGCACGCGATACTTTCCGGTTGAGCAGTGCTTTCACGCGCGATTCCAACCTCGACTCCCTTATCACGGCCAGTGCGGCTGTCGGAGTCGTCCTCAGCGAGCGCGCGACCCGAATCAGGTGCCCCGCGTAATCGGCTGGGTGTGCGCCGCTTCGTGCTCCAGGACCGCTTGGCGTAACCTGGCGTCCCACCTGCCTGCCTCCGGACCGCGGCGCCCAGAGCAGCGCCACGCCGGCCCCGACGGCGCCGGCGGCCAGAAGGCCGCGTAGTTCAGCGCCGCTCCCCACGCTTGGCCATCAGTTCCTCCAAGTTGACCAGTTCGGTGGGGTAGTCGCCGGTGTAGCAGGCGTAACAGTAGTTGCAGTCGTGATCGGCGACGGCTTCGCGCAGGCCGCCGAGCGAGAGGTAGCCGAGGGAGTCGGCCTCCACGAATCGCCGGATTTCTTCCACGGTGTTATTCGCGCCGATCAGTTCGCGCTTAGTCGGCGTGTCCACGCCATAGAAGCATGGCGAGACCGTGGGCGGGCAGGAGATGCGCAGGTGTACTTCACGCGCTCCCGCGCTGCGGACCATGCGCACGATCTTGCGCGACGTCGTACCGCGCACGATCGAATCGTCCACCAACACTACGCGGCGGCCTTCAAGCAGGTGCCGCACCGGGTTCAGCTTCAGCTTCACGCCGAAATCGCGAATCGCCTGGGAAGGTTCGATGAATGTCCGCCCCACGTAGTGATTGCGGATGAGCGCCTGGCGATACGGAGTGCGGCTTTCGGCCGCGTAACCGATGGCTGCCGTGACGCCCGAGTCCGGCACGGGCACCACGACGTCAGCCTGCACCGGATGCTCGCGTGCCAGCAGGCGGCCCAGCAGTTCGCGGGATTCCTGCACGGCGCGGCCGAACACGATGGAATCCGGGCGGGAGAAGTAGACGTGCTCGAAGACGCACTGCGCGCGCGCCGCTTCAGGCGCATAACGCTCACGGGTAAACCCTTCCGGCCCGATTGAGATCATCTCGCCCGGTTCGACCTCGCCCATGTACGTAGCGCCGATCAAATCGAACGCGCATGTTTCCGAGGCGAAGGCGTAACACACGCGGCCCCCGGAGAGTTCCATCTGTCCCATGGCCAGCGGACGGAAGCCCTGCGGATCGCGCGCCACGATCATGCGATTCTCAGTGAGCAGCACCAGTGAAAACGCGCCTTCAAGTTCCAGCAGCGCCTCGCGCAGCGCGGCCGCCAGCGTACGCTCTCGCGAACGCGCCATGAGGTGCAGAATCACCTCGGTGTCGCTGGTGGCCTGGAAGATGGAGCCTTCGCGCTCCAGCTTGGCGCGCAACTCCGCGGCGTTGGTGATGTTGCCGTTGTGCGCGACGGCGATCTGGCCCTTATTGCAGTTGACGGCGAAGGGTTGGGCGTTGAGCAGCACCGTATCGCCGGCGGTCGAGTAGCGAGTATGGCCGATGGCGAAACGTCCGGGCAGGGAAGCGATCACGCGGGGAGTGAAGATGTCGGCCACGTGGCCCATGCCGCGGAAGCACTCCAGGTGCGCTCCGTCGCTGGCGGCGATGCCGGCGCTCTCCTGGCCGCGGTGCTGCAATGCATACAGGGCAAGGTAAGCCAGGTTGGCGGCTTCCGGATGCCCGTAGATGGCGACAACACCACACTCCTCGTGAAAACCATCCAGCATTTTCTTCGACCCTAGTGCGTAACTTTCCCGCTCAGAAGCCTGGCGAGCGCCCCGTCCCAGTTCTTGCGCAGCTCGCGCGTCCCCAAATCCACCAGAACGTTGCCCCGATTGCGGATGACCAACCGCTCTTTCATGCTAACACCGGCGCGAACTACCGCGACGCCGTGGCGCGCGGCGATGGCCGCGACGGCTTCCGGTTTCGTGGTAGAAATGATCGCGCGCGAGGGGCCCTCGTGGAACAGGAGAAACTCGGGCCGCATGTCGGAATCCAGGTCGATCACGGCGCCCGTGGCTGTGGGGCCGAACGAGCATTCGGCCAGCGCCACGGCCAGTCCGCCGTCGGAGATGTCGTGGATCGAATCGGCCAGACCCTCGCACACCATCTCGCGCACCGTCGCTTGCATGCACTTTTCGTAGCCCATGTCGAGCGCGGGTGGGAGTCCCCACATCCGGTCGAGAATCACTTTGGCGTACTGGGTGCCGCCGAAGCGCGTGAGGTCGCAATCGCCCAAACCGCCCACGATCAGGATGGTGCGGTCGGGGCCCTTGAAATCCGCCGTCACCGGTGCTGCCGTCTTCATCACGCCCACGATGCCGAGCACCGGGGTGGGGAAGATGGGCTCACTCAGGGTTTCGTTGTACAGGCTGACATTGCCGCCGGTGATGGGCGTCTCGAAGAAACTGCACGCCTCGCCCATGCCCTCGATGGCTTCCACCAGTTGGCCCATGATCTCGGGGCGCTCGGGGTTGCCGAAGTTCAGGCAGTTGGTGGCGGCCACCGGCAGCGCTCCCGCCACGGAGAGGTTGCGGCAGCATTCGGCGACGGCCAGTTTGGCGCCCTCACGGGGCGACAGGCTGGCGTAACGGCCGTTGCCGTCCAGCGCCATGGCGATGGACGTCCCGGTTTCCTTGATGCGCACCACGGCGGCGTCGGCGCCCGGGCCGGCCGTCGTGTTAGTCCGGACCATGTAGTCGTACTGCTCGTAAATCCAACGCTTGGAGCAAACGTCGCCGCTTGCCGCCAACTTGAGGAGGTCGTCACCCAAGCCGGCGCTCTCGAACTCGGGCCCTTCCATCGGCGCCACGCGGAGCGGCGTCGTGTACGGACGATCATAGAGGGGCGCTTCGTCGGCGAGGTCGCGGCTTGGAATCGCGGCCACCACTTCGCCATGATGGCGCACGCGCAGGATGCCGTCGTCGGTGACCTGGCCGATCGTAACCGCGTCCAATCCCCACTTACGGAAAACGCGGAAGACTTCGTCCTCGCGCCCCTTCTCGGCCACCAGGAGCATGCGCTCCTGCGATTCCGAGAGCATGATCTCGTAGGGCGTCATGCCGGTGGCGCGCTGCGGAACCAGGTCCAGCTCGATCTCGATGCCTGTGCCGCCGCGGCTGCCCATCTCGCAAGTCGAGCAGGTCAGCCCCGCCGCGCCCATGTCCTGTATGCCGACGATGGCGCCGGTCTTCATGGCTTCCAGGCAGGCTTCGAGCAGGAGCTTTTCCATGAACGGATCGCCCACCTGCACGTTGGGGCGCTTCTGCTTGGATTCTTCGGTGAACTCAGCCGACGCCATCGAGGCGCCGTGTATGCCGTCGCGGCCCGTCTTGGCGCCCACGTAAATCACCGGGTTGCCGACACCGGAAGCGCGGGCGTAAAAGATCTCGTCGGTCTTGAAAACGCCCAGCGCGAAAACGTTCACCAGGGGGTTGCCGTTGTAGCACGGCTCAAAAAGGCACTCGCCGCCGACGGTGGGCACGCCGAAACAGTTGCCGTAGTGCGCGATGCCGGCCACCACGCCGTCTACGATGCGCGCGTTACGGGGGCCGCACGACGGGTCGGTGGGCGGGCCGAAGCGCAGCGAATCCATGACGGCGATGGGGCGCGCGCCCATGGTGAAGATATCTCGCAGGATGCCGCCGACCCCGGTGGCGGCGCCTTGGAACGGCTCGATGAAGCTGGGGTGGTTGTGGGATTCGATCTTGAAGGCGATGGCGTACCCGTCGCCGATGTCGATGATCCCTGCGTTCTCGCCGGGGCCGCAAAGCACCAGCTTGCTGCGCGTGGGCAGCTTCTTCAGGTGCAGGCGCGAGCTCTTATAGGAACAGTGCTCGCTCCACATCACGCTGAAAATGCCCAGCTCGGTGTAGGTTGGCTCGCGGCCAAGCAGCGAGACGATCTTGTCATATTCCGCCGCCGACAACTGGTGGGCGGCGACCATTTCGGGAGTGATGGCGCTCATCGGGATTGGGCCGCGAAGGAAGCGGCCATGGACTGAAACACACCCAGCCCGTCGGTGGAGCCCATCAACGGATCGCTGGCGCGTTCCGGATGCGGCATCATGCCTAATACGTTACGTCCGGCGTTCAGAATGCCGGCAATGTCGCGTAGCGAGCCGTTAGGGTTGTCCAGGTAGCGGAAGGCGATTCGGTCCTCCGCCTCCAACTCGTCCAACGTGCGTTCGTCGGCGACGTAACAGCCTTCGCCGTGCGCGATCGGGATGCGCAGGTGCGCTCCTTGGGCGAGCCTGCAGGTGAAGGGAGAATTCACGGTTTCGACCGACAGGGGTTCCTCGCGACAGACGAATTTCAGGCCGCGATTGCGGATCAACGCGCCGGGAAGCAACCCGGTTTCCACCAGAATCTGGAAGCCGTTGCAGATGCCGATCACCAGGCCGCCGTCCTGCGCGAACTTGCGCACCGCCGCCATCACCGGACTGAATTTGGCAATGGCGCCGCAACGCAGATAGTCGCCGTAGGAGAAGCCGCCGGGGAGGATTACAGCATCAAAACTGCCCAGGTTCTTTGAATCGTGCCAGATGTACTCGGCTTCCTGATCCAGGTTGCGCGACGTCGCGTACCACGCATCGTGGTCACAATTACTTCCGGGAAAGACAACAACTCCGAAACGCATCGCCTTAGGCTACCGCGGGAGCCGCCTTGGGCTTCCGCCGCGAACCGCGTTTCTCGGCTGGGGGCTGGCGATCGCTCTTCTTCAAGTTCGGCAAAACGATAGAGGCAATAAATTTCTTCTCGCCGCAATCGTCGAACTTGATGACAATGTGCTCCTCGGTACACGAGAGCACGCTGCCGAGTCCAAACTTGTTATGTTCTATTTGCGCGCCTTTGGCAAAGGCTAGTTTCCCTGCCATGTGATTGGTATGCCTCTACATCTAAAATAACAAATCTGGGTAAGAATGTCGAATCGTAGATGCTTGATGATAATGGCCTTGCGCGCGCGGGCAGGGTGCTGCTATACACGATCCATTTCGAGAAACTCGCGAATGTGCGGGTGTTTGCACGCCTCCAATTCCGACACAGGCCCGAAGTAGATGACGTGCCCGTCATGCAGCACCACCACACGGTCTGCGACGCGGCGCATCAGGTCTAGATCGTGTGTCACCACCACGGAAGTCAATTGCAGATGCTCCTTCAGCCGCAGCATGAGATCCGCCAGATGGTCGGACATGATCGGGTCGACCATCGTGGTCGGCTCATCGTAGAGTATGCATTCCGGTTGCGCCGCCAGCGCCCGCGCGATCGCCACGGCGCGCTTGTAACCGGTGGAGAGGTCAGTGGGGTACGCATCGGCGTAGTCGGCCAGATCCACCAGGCCTAGCAAGCCGCGGACCACGTCCTCCTTGTTGGTTTCGTCGTAATCATCTCGCAGCTCCAGTGAAAACAGGATGTTTTCGGCCACGGTCAGAGAATCGAACAGCGCGCCGGATTGGAAGACCATGGTCACTTTCTTGCGGATGCGGCGCAAGGCAGACTCGGAAAAGTCCGTTATGTCCTCATACGCGACGATGATGCGGCCGGAGTCCGGCTTGAGAAAACCCATGATGTGGGCGAGCGTTACCGACTTGCCCACGCCACTGCGGCCGATGATCGCTACGGTCTCGCCCGCATCGACGTGAAAACTTACATCGTCCAAAACGGGCTCGTCGAACGTCTTATTAATGTGGCGGAATTCAATGTAGTGCGGGAACTGCTCAAGCATGCGTAGCCCATTCCTGCGGAGTATTCGCGTTGGCAAACCAGGCTGGATTGGCCGGCCAGTGCTTTGTTTTCAAGAGGTTCAAGATCTCGCTCATGCGGCGCACCCCGTCCCGGAGAGCGGTCTCCACTTCGGCCAGGGCCGTACGGCGCCAAGCGGCGCACAACGGTTCGATCTTGCCGGGGGACGAAAGGGGGACCAGGCACTCGCAGGTTTCCTGTTCGGCCCGGCCGAGGAGGGCGTCCAGGAATTCACCGTCCAGCCGCGGCATATCGCATGCCACGATGAGGTTCCACTCGGCGCGCGTCTCCGACAGGGCGGCGTGTACGCCTCCCAACGGACCGCAGCCGGGAATGCGGTCGGGGATCGCCCTGTAACCGAGGCCTGTATACCTCTCGGGCGCTCCTACCAGTGTGACCGAGCCAGCCGCCGCGAGGACCTCGCGGGCAATGCGGTCCACGAGTCTTTCGCCACGGAACGGCAGCAGGCCCTTGTCCCGTCCCATCCGGGAACTGGAGCCGCCCACCAGCACGAAGCCCGACCGCCGCATGAGAGAATGATAGCATCGGCGGCGGTCGCGAATTGCCAGTTGGCGCGGGCATGAATTGACTGTATAATCGGGTAAAACAGGACGATGTCGTTTTGTTCCAAGATTTTGGTGCCGATGATGGCGCTTATCGGAGTGGGTGCGGCGACCGCCGGCTCGCCCGCCGGAAGGATCACCAGCGTGGTGCGCGCGAATGCCCGCACTGGCAAGCTGGTGCGTGCCGTTGTGGTGACGCCCCCAGCGGATGCGAGCAATCCGAATGAGGCAGAATCCGCGCGCCACGATCTCCGGACCATTGTTCAGGAAACCGCCAGCCGCCACGACCTGGATCCACTGCTGGTCGATTCCGTCATCCAGGCCGAGAGCGGCTACAACGCGCTCGCCGTTTCCAGCAAAGGTGCGGAAGGCCTCATGCAGTTGATTCCGGCCACCGCGCGGCGCTTCGGCGTCAAGAACACCTTCGATCCGCGCGAGAACGTCGAGGGCGGCGTCCGTTATCTCAAGTACCTCAAAGAGGCTTTCAAAGACGAACGGTTGGCACTGGCCGCTTACAATGCCGGGGAACGCGCCGTGGTGAAATACGGTTGGATTCCGCCGTACCGGGAAACCAGGGATTACGTCCACAAGGTGGGTAAGCGGTACAGCGAAGCCAGGAAAGTTCCGGCCGGGGCCCCGTCCGCGTCTCAACCGCCGGCTGCCGCGCCGGAACAACCGCAATATCGTCCGATCGAGCAATTCGTGGACGCGGAGGGAAGGCTGCATATTCGAACACGGTAGGATCAGATGTTTTCTCTGATGCCGCCAACTGTGTCGCGATTGATCAGGCCCATGCGGGTTTGCGTGGTAGTGTCGCTGCTTGCCTTTGTCGGCGTCCTGTTTTCCGCAGAAGCTCCGACGCCTCCTCTCAGGGTCACCAGCGTGCGTTTCTGGTCGCTGGGCGATACCACACGGGTCGCCATAGAAACCAATGGCGAATTCAGTTACAAGCATGACCGGCTGCGGGACCCGGATCGCCTCTTCTTCGACCTGATCGGGGTGAAGCCGGTTCAGGGCACCGAGAGGATTCATATCATCCCGGTTGGCGACGGCATCCTGAAGCAAATCCGCATCGCTGAGACGCAGCCCGGCAAGACGCGCGTGGTGCTGGATTTGGAGGCGGCGGCCGAGTACAAGGCTTCCCAGCTCACTACTCCGGAGCGCCTCGTGGTGGAGGTGCGCCGCCGGGGCGCTGGTCCGGCGCCTGCCATCGCGCAAAGCAGGACCGGCGTCCAGCATTTGACGGAAACGCCGGAGCAGCCGCCCGTCGCCGCCAAGCCGGCGCCAAGGCCGTTTACACTGAGCGAGGTGCCTCGCAAAACGACTCAGCGGCCCTTTCCACTGCCTTCCCCACCGGCGATTGCGTACAGCATCGAATCGGCGCCCAATTCCGTCTCTCCAGGTCTTTCCGCGCGCCCGGCGCCGCCGGCTCATGCGGCGACCAAGCAGATGGCGTCCGCCAGGCCGAAGCCTCTTCCATCGCCGGCGGCCGCTTCGCCGGCTAGTCCCGCCAAGCAGAATCGTGACGGTGGCCGCTCGCTTACGCGTGCACTGGGCTTGAAGGTCGGGCGGGTGGTGCTCGACCCAGGCCACGGCGGACACGACACAGGAACCATCGGTCCGGGCGGCGTTCTGGAAAAGGACCTGGTGCTTGACATAGCACTGCGCCTGGGTCCTCTCATCGAACAAGGGTTGGGCAGCGATGTGGTCTATACGCGCAAGGACGACGCTTTCGTTTCGCTGGAAGACCGTACCCGCATCGCCAACGAGGAGAAGGCCGACTTGTTCCTCTCCATCCACGTCAATTCCTCGCGCTTCCGCGCGGCGTCGGGATCCGAAACTTATTACCTGAACTTCACTACTTCGAGCGACGCGCTGGATGTGGCCGCCCGCGAGAATGCGACGTCGAACAAGACGATCCATGAGCTGCAGGACCTTATCAAGAAGATTGCGCTGCTCGACAAGGTTGAGGAATCCAAGGAGTTTGCCTCCCGGTTGCAGTCTTCCCTCTACGTCCTGTCCTCGAAGAATGGCACCACGAAGAACCGCGGGGTGAAGAAAGCGCCCTTCGTGGTGCTGATCGGGGCCGCGATGCCCTCGGTCCTCGCAGAGGTAGGTTTCGTGACCAATCCGCGTGAAGGGACTCTGCTGAAGCGTGCCGACCAGCGGCAGAAGATCGCGGAGGCGCTGTATCAGGGGCTCTCCTCCTATGCCTCCACGCTGAGCCACTTTCAAGTGGCGCACCGCACGGGCGAGTAGACGCCACGCGCGGCGTTCAAACGATGTGAGCCGCATGCCTGCGGACAAGACCGCACGGTCCTGCCAGCGCGGCTTCCAATCCAGGGGGCTAAGGTAATTGTGGCCTTCGCCTAAGGTGTTTCACGCAGTTCAGTTTTATCGCGACAGATCCACAATACTATTGAGTATTTATTTCATCGAAAGACCGCCGATTAGCAAACGGGCTGTCGGTTTGAGGCGGGAGGACTCCGAAGCGTGGGCGAGGAGCTGCAAGAGGAGGAAAAACGGATGGCATCCGGCACCGCTTCCGCGCGCCGCAAGCGCAGATCCGGTGGGGGTGCAATCCTTGAGGGCGCTTTTACGCTCATCCCCACCTTTGCTCTTATCATCGTGTTCGCCGACGTTGGCCTGATGTTATTCCGTTGGGGCACGCTCCAGAACGCCGTGCGGGAAGGGTGCCGCTATGCGATCACCTTTCAGACCATGCAAGGCCTCGGCCAAGACGACTCGATCAAGCAAGTGGTTGCGCGAAACGCCATGGGCTTGGTCTCGACCAGCGACACAACACAGCACATCTTTGTGAATTATTACTCAACCAGTGACCTAACCACCCCAATCTCTGGAGGCGGCAACAGCCCGGGAAACCTCGTCGAGGTGTCCGTGCAAAATGCGTCCTGGTCTTGGATTATGCCTCTGAGCGGCACCTCATCCCGCCCTTATTACATCACCAAGCCGTTTACGGTGAATGTGTACTCATCCGACATCCTGGGTGGATATCCAGCCGGCGTGACCAACGTGCCGCGCTGACGGCCGTTTCAGGGAGACAGGTATGACAACCGACCGACGCAGGAGACGCCAGGGCGGACTGGAAATCTTGGAGTTTGCAATACTCGCCACGCTGTTGGTGGGGGTCCTCTTGGGGTGGTTTGTTACGTCGATGGGGCTCAGCCTGCAGGCAAATCACCTATGTGCCGGCCTGACCAATATGTATATCCACGGCGCGGATTTTTCCAATTACAAAATGCAGAAGATCGCGCGGAAAATCGCCGGTAGCCTGGGCCTAGACATTGGTGCGGCCTATTCGGGCAATAGGCGGGCCAACACCAGCAATGCAGGGAACGTGCTGGTGACTGTAAGTCAGATCATGTGGGTCGGCTCCACTAACGAACCGAATTGCGCGGTGGCGGGGGCGTCGGGTTGCACAAATCACGACAGCTTCGTGTTCACCCAGCGCATTCAGTTTGGCAAGGGAACCATTGCAACCTCTCATCCGAGTTCACTGGGTGATCCGACCACTACGTCCATCACCGATACCGGTTTCGTGCGAAACCCGGTTACCGATGCAGGCGCGGCGCTTCCATACGCCGCGCAAACGAGCATGCACAACCTCTGGCAGGTGAGCGGAAACGGTAGGAGCCCGTTGGTTGACGGTCAGGTCTGTTACGTGGTGGAAGTCTACGCGCAAACGCCGGATCTGAGTTTTGGAAGGTACCGGAATTCCGGCGTTTATGCGCGATATTTCTTCTAGGAGTGGAAGCTGTATGCCGAACCGGAGACGAAGTTCTCGTGAGAAAGGAATTGCCCTGGTTGTGGGGGTGGCCGCGCTCGTGTTCATCATCCCCACACTCGGGCTGTCGATCGACGTCTCGGTCTTTTACACCGTGAAGGGCCGGCTGCAGTCGTCCGTGGACGGCGCGGCCCTGGCCGCGGCGCGCGCGTTGAACCTCGGGCAGACCACCGAAGCTCAGGCTGCCACCGCACAGCAGAATGCGGTGAACTGGTTCTACGCGAACCTCCCGCAGGGAGCATGGAACACCTCCAACACGGTGATGAGCACTTCGACGGTGCGAGTCTTCGACGACCCGAACAATCCGCACGTCCGCAACGTAACGGTGACGGCGAAGACCGATGTGAAGACCTATTTCATGCGGTGGTTCAAAGTGAACTCGCTGACGCTGACGGTCACAGGCAATGCCTCTCGCCGCGATGTGGTGGCGATGATGGTGCTGGACCGATCCGGCTCGATGCTGAGTGGGACTGCGTGCAGCGATATGAAAACCGCCGCCAAGCTCTTTACGGGGCAGTTTGCGGCCGGCCGCGACTATATCGGCCTGGTTTCTTTCAGCGACAACTTCTACGTTCACTCTTCTCCGACGCAGGACTTCCAGCGTAAGCTCGGCTACACCAATGCGTTGGGGAGTGGAACTGGCGCCATCGATAGCATTAGCTGCAAAGGCGGCACCAGCACCGCGCAGGCTGTCTCTATCGCCTATAACGAGATCTACAAAACCAATCTCCCGGGTGCGCTGAACGTGATCCTGTTCGAGACAGACGGCCTGCCCAACACGCTTACCTTCAACTTCTGGCCGTCCTCATCGAGTCCAAACGCGCTGAAGTCGACGAGCACATGCAGGGACCAGAACAATAAGACGCTCAGCGGGGGCGGTTTCACGCCCGCCACCTGGGCAAAGCGCCCGATGTGGACCAGCGGCTTGTCTATGGGGGCGGGGAGCTTCTTCCCGAACGTTCCGCCCGGGATGGTCGGCGGTTTCTATGCGGATGACCCGAACAGGGGTAACTATTTCTGGCTTCTGTGGGGGTACGCTGCCACCAGCAGCGGGAGTCTGGGCACGATAGCCATCACCACCGCTCCTGGCTGCGATTTTAACAACAACGCGAGCTTCCGTGTATCGCCACTAAACCAGAAAGATTTTTCCTGGGCCCCGTCGACCGATGTCTACGGTAACCAGTTGAACCCCACGACCTATACCTATAAGGCTGTGACGACGGATGGTAGCGGTCACATTTCACTTTCGACCTGGTCCAACTATCGCAATGCGGTCTTTAACGCCACCGACAATGCAGCTTATCAGGCCCGGACGAATTCGACACTGCCGGTCTACTTTTACGTCATCGGCCTGGGCGGAAGTGAAAATCCGCCCGACTATGTTCTGCTGCAGCGGATGGCGAACGATCCCAGCGGGGACAGCTACAATACGCCTCCGCTGTACCCGGCATGCGCCACCGAGCCGGAATGCGCCACGAATTCCGGCCAGCCTCAGGGCTCCTTCATCTTTTCCGCGAACTCTTCGGATCTCGGCCGGGCCTTCCTGGCCATTTCTTCGCAGGTGTTGCGCCTGAGCAAGTAGCAGCGCCGCGTATGCGCCGAGCGAGAGATTCCACAAAGTTGAGGTGTGTCGCGCCGCCGGGCGTTTCCCCAGCGGCGAGCTCCGGGTGCGACTTCCGGAGAAGTCCTTAGCGGGAATGAGCTAAAGTGACCGGCGGGCTGACCAAGCTAACCGCGTTGCGGCCATTGCCTTTGGCTCTGTAGAGAGCCTCATCGGCCAGATGAACCACCTGCTCGAATGTGGGTTGGGCGTCCGGAGCGACTACCGTGCAGCCAAAACTCGCCGTCACTATGACGCGACTTTCGGCCAGATTCATGGTCCCGGCCGAGAGAGCTATACGCAGGCGTTCGGCGTGTTCCACGGTGGCATCGCCGTCGCAACCCGGCAGCACGATGAGAAACTCCTCGCCGCCATAGCGACCGATGGAGTCGTACGGGCGCATAGATGCTTGCATACGGCGCACGGCTTCGTGCAGGACGGCGTCCCCGGCCAGGTGGCCGTGCGTATCGTTGACGATCTTGAAATGGTCGAGATCGACGAGAACCACGCCCAGGTAACTGCGTTCGCGCCGGGCGCGATGGATCTCCTTTTCGAGGATCTCGGTGATCGAGCCGCGATTCCAGATGCGCGTGAGCGGATCAGTGGTCGCCTGCACGCGCAGGGCCTCCCTAGCCGCCACGAGTTCAGCCTGCAGTTCGACAATACGGCGGCCCGCGCGCAAGCGGACCTCCAGTTCGTGGTTGTCGAAAGGCTTCCTGATATAGTCATCGGCGCCCGATTCCATGCCCTCCACCAGGTCTTCCCTCTCGCTTCGTGAAGTGAGCAGCAGGACATAGGTGTAATCGTTGTGGACCTCGCGTCGCAGGCGCAGGCAGATTTCGACCCCTGTCAGCCCGGGCATCATCCAGTCCAATACGGCCAACCGGGGCGCGTCGGCGCACTGCAGCACTTCCCATGCCTCGATCCCGTCGCACGCGGTGACCGTTTCGTAGGACCACTTGCGCAGAGAACTCTCCAGAATGTGGCGATCGATGACACTGTCGTCCGCGATGAGTACCTTCATTACGACGCTAATACCCTAAGAGGAGCGTTTCTATTCAGCATATCGGCCGAAGACCGCCGCGCCCTTAGTTGCAAGTCCCGGCGGACGACACTTTTACACGTAGATACGTTCCGAGCGGGGTTGGATCTTGCAGAGCACATCGTAGGAGATCGTGCCGGTCAGGGCGGCGATGTTGTCGGCGTCGAAGCCTTCGCCCAGTAACTCCACCTCATCGCCTTGCTTCACGCCGGCTATGTCCGTCACGTCGATGGTGCACATATCCATCGAGATCGCACCTAACATAGGCACCCACACGCCCGCGGCGCGGACGAGCCCCCGGCAGGAGAGCTGCCGGAAGACGCCGTCGGCGTAGCCGGCCCCCGCCACGGCGATTCGCGTGGGGCGCTCCGTGATGTGCCTTGCGCCATAGCCCACCGGAACGCCCGCCGGAAGTTCCTTGATGGACAGCACGCGAGTCTTCCAGACCAGGGCCGGCTTTACGTCGACCAGGCTGGCCGGCGCCGGGCCGCTCGCCGCCGGCATGTAGCCGTAAAGACTCAAGCCGATGCGCACCATGTCCAGCCACGCATCCCGAAGGCCGTACACGACGCCGCCGCTGGCCGACATGTGCCGCAGTCGGGGCCGGATGCCGGCGCCGGCCAGCTCTCTTGCAACACGCGTAAACGTTTGGACCTGCTGCCCGGTCTGCGTGCCGGGGAAATCCGAGGACGAGGCCAGGTGCGACATCAATCCCTCGATTTCGACGTTCGGACAGGCCCGGACGGCTTCGGCGATGGCGCGGGCGTCGGCCGCCACGCCAAGCCTCCCCATGCCGCTGTCGACCTTCAGGTGCACGCGGGCGCGCCCGCCGCGAGCCAGCGCCAGCTCGTTAAAGACAGCCAGATCGGCAAGATCGTGGACCGCCGGCGTGAGCCGGTAGTCGAGCATGGAGGCGAAGTTGGCCCGCAGGGCGTCGGCCATCACCAACACACGGGCGTCCTCGATGCCGGCCTGGCGGAGTTCCACGCCTTCCTGCGTCGACGTCACCGTCAGCCACGGCGCGCCCTCGGCAACCAGGCGTTTGGCAACCGCCACCATTCCGTGGCCGTACGCCTCCGATTTGACGACGCAGGCCACGGCGGTCTGCGCTCCTACCACGGCGCGAATGTTGCGGTAGTTGGCGGCAATCCGGTCGAGCGAAACTTCCGCCCATGAGCGTGATTGATCATTCATACCTTACTCCGGCCTCACGCAGGCGCTTGCAAGCGTGAGCCGCTCCAGCTCTTGCGCATCGGGAATGGCGCCCACCCCCGGCGCCTCCGGTGTGGTCATCTGTCCGGGGCCGGAGAGCGTCAACTCCGGCTGGGCGAGATCCTTGCTATAGAAGCGCGAACTTGGAAATACATCGGACGGGTAAATGAAATTAGGCAGCGTGGCCAACGCCAGGCAATGTTGCGCGCCGACGGCGGATTCCAGCATCCCGCCCACCCAGCAGGGGATGCCGTTGTCCCGGCACAGGTCGTGGATCTTCACGGCCACCGTCAACCCGCCGACACGGCCGGGTTTGAGGTTCACATAGCCGCAGGCTTTCGTCTGTATGGCTTTGCGTGCACGGCCGAGCGAGGTGATGCTCTCGTCCAGGCAGACCGGCGTGGCGATCTGCCTGGCCAGTGTGGCGTGGTCGATCAGATCGTCGTGGGCCAACGGCTGCTCGATCATGGCGAGGTCGTAGCGGTCGAGTTGCTTGAACATGGGCAGCGCATCGAGCGTCCAGGCGCTGTTGCAGTCGATGTGGAACGTCTGTTTCGGGAAGGCGCCGCGCACGGCCGCCACCATATCGATGTCCCAACCGGGGCGGAACTTCAACTTCACCCGGGGAAAGCCCTGGCGGACGGCCTCGTCGATTTTGGCGAGCAGCGCGTCGATGGTTTCCATGACGCCGAAATCCGCGCCCACGCGAACCTGAGGCTCACTACCACCCAGCGTCTTCCAGAGCGGTTCGCCGCGCAAACGCGACTGGAGATCCCACCAGGCGGTATCCACGGAGCCTTTGGCGAAATAGTTCCCCTTGATGCCGGACATTGCGGCTTGCAACTGGTCCGGGGTATCGATGTCTTTGCCTACTACTTGCGGCGCCAGGTAATCCCGCACGAGCATAAAAGCACCGCCAGCCCACTCCGGGCTGTAGCCCGGCAGCCGCCACGGCGCGCCTTCGCCCCACCCGGTTACGCTTCCGGAGTCCATCCGCACGAGTACACTCTCAATGGTGTCGTCGTTGCCGTAGGCGGTGCGGAACGGATAGACCAACGGCATGGCCACATGGTAGACAGAAATCGAATCGATGCGCATCGGAACCTTTCAGTGTAGCGGGAATGCGCGTTTCAGATGGCTGTCCAGCCGCCGTCGACCAGAATATTCTGGCCGGTGATGTAGCGCGAAGCGTCGCTCGCCAGGAATACGGAGGGTCCCCGGATGTCCTCGCCGGCGGCCATGCGGCCCAGCAGCGTGCGCCGTGCGTAAGCCTCGCGGAAGCGCTCGTCCTGGCCTTCGCTGACGAACCCGCCCGGGGAGAGACAATTCACGCGGACGTTGTATGGCCCAAGGTAACTGGCCAGATAGCGCGTGAAGTTGATCATCCCGCCTTTGGCGAACGCGTAATACGCGGGGTTGGTCATCTCCGTGCCTTCGTAGATGGAGAAGTCGGGCCCCACCACTCCGTAAATGGATGCGATGTTCACGATGGAACCCGAGCGCGCTTCCTGCATCGGTTCGGAGAGTATGCGCGAGGCCAGGAACAGGCCGCTCGAGTTGAGCTTCATGGTCTGCTCCCACTGCTCCAAGGTGGAATGGCGCAGGTCGCCGCCGGCGCGGGCCACGGCATTGTTGAACAGGATGTCCAACCGGCCGTGACGATGTAGGATCCTTTCGCGCAACGCCTTGATGGCCGCTTCATCGGTGAAATCGCACGCGGCGCTCGCGGCGTTCAGCCCGCGGCCGGCCAGTTCCCCGGCGATCCCGGAGCATTTGGCCTCGTCGCGCGACGCCACCCACACCGTGGCGCCAGCCTCGGCCAGCGCTTCCACAATATGTCTGCCGACGATGCCCGCTCCACCGGTAACCAGCGCGATCCTGCCATCCAATCGGAACATCGCGTTCCCGTCGCTCATCGAACCGTCCCCGTCATTTGCGCTCTTATGTCCAATCCCACTTGTTCACTCCAGGCTTTGAGAATCCTCTCGAATACCGGTCCGCCCGGCGCTCCGCTACCGACCGGCAGGCCGTTCACCTTCGTCGCGGGGGCCATGCAATACGGCGTGGTGGTGAGAAAAATCTCGTCGGCGGTGAGGGCGTCGTGCAACTGCAGGTCGCGTTCGGCGAATGGAATATCCAAGGCCATACAGAGTTCTATCACTACCTTGCGGCTCACGCCCAGCAGGATGTTACGGGGCGCCGGAGAGAGCACCACGCCATCCTTCACAATGAGCACATTGGACCCGCTGGTTTCCGTCAGGTTGCCCGCCAGGTCCAGCAGAAGCGGCATGGCCCTCGGGTCCACCAGGTGCGCCTCCCGTTCGGCCAGCCACCAGTGGAGCCGGCTGCGGTTTTTGATCTTCGGATCCACGCACTCGGGAGGAACGTGGCGCGTCGACGGGATCACCAGGTGCGCCCCCTCGGTGAACAGGTGCGCGAACAACCGGAACGGGATGGGGAAGCTGTGAATGCAGAAAGTGGGTTCCAGGTTCGCCGGGGCGGCCGCCGAGCCGGCATAAACCAGGTTCTCGCCGGGCGTGATGAACCACACGACGCAAAGTTCGCCGCCTTCGGGGAGCAATTCCGCGTTGCGGCGCACGAGTTCCGCCGTGATTTCCACGTTTTCGCGCGGACCGAGCGGAACCGGGATGCGGGCGTACTTGCAGCTTTCGTGGAACCGGCGCACATGGTCTTCCAGCCGGTAAGGCCGCTTGTGGAATGTGCGCATCAGGTCCGTGACCGTCGCGCCCAGCACGATGCCGAAATCGAAGATGTTGATGTGCGCCTGCGCGGCCGGTGTGTAGCGGCCGTCGATGTAGACCACAGGTTCTTCTTGCATATCGTTCACTCGCTCAGAAGCCAGGCCTTGTTGAACCGCGCGTACCGGATCTCACGCCCCTTGCGATCGGCGAGATCCTGTTGCCAGATGGCGATCACAACTCCATCCGCACTTTCCGCAACAGACGGGTAAGAGGCCTGCTTACCGGGACTGGCGGCGACCACCTTCGGGCGCGACCAACTGTAGCAGCCGTCCCCGGACAGCGCGGCGGCGAGCGGGTAGCGGTTGCGGGGAGAGTTGTCCCAAACAACGACGACGTCCCCGGTGCCGCGCAGCCGCCACAAGGCCGCCGGCGCGTTGTGGCCCGTGAGCGGACTGGGTAGCGGCTCCGACCAGGTTTCGCCCCAGTCCTTGCTTCGGGCCTCCCAGAGGCGCGTGGTGCCGCTGCGCAGCAATGCGTAAACCTCCCCGCCGTCGAGGATGACGTTGGCGGGTTCGTCGAGCCCGTTGGTCGAATAGGGGGTCATCTTCGGCGGACGCGCGTACAGGTCGCCTCCTGCCCGCCAGCTTTTCCCGCCGTCGCTCGAGAACATGAAGCCCGACTTCAAGTCCATCTCGCCTTCCGTGTGCGGCGCCATGTCCTGCTCGCAGAAGATGTCCCAGCTGTAGCCCACGGCCAGCCTCCCATCCGGCAGCTTGTGTCCCACGTGCACCTTGCCGACCGTGTACTTGCGGGGTTGCCGCACCAACACCGGTGTGCTCCAGGTTTCGCCGTCGTTTTCACTTACGGTGAGCCATGTCTCCGTCCGGATGATGCGCCCCGGCTCCGGCACGGTAGTGCTGAGCAGCAGGATGCGCGAGCCGTCAAGGACGAAGTTGGCGTCGGCGTCGGTCTTGCCAGGATTGTCGATTCGCGTGACCGGCGCGGACCAGATCCTGCCGCCATCGGTCGATTGCGCCGTCACGATGCGCAGCTTGGGATTGGGGCCCGCGGACCAGGCGCTCCAGGCCGCGATTAGCTTGCCGGACGGTGTCGCGACGATGTTGGGGAGCCCGTTGAAAACCGCCGTGGACGGGCGCGACGCGGCCACGACACCAGTTTCGAACACGGGCTTGTCGATAGGTGCGGCGGGTAGGAGCAGAATCGCCGCGGAGAGTAGACAGACCATCACTCGAACGGTGAGCATCACATGAATTGTGCTACTCGCGATGGCGCGCCGCAACTGCCGGCGGAAAGCGCACGCAATGGACGCCATGGAAGACTCGAAAGCTTGAGGGTGAAATCCGGCCAGACTACTGGGCGTGCTCGCGTGACGCGGGCTTGCGGCGTGCCAGCAGGAGATTCGAGGGTACCTTGCTGAAGCCGTATCCAATCCGGAAATCCAGCTTCTTCGCGGCTCCCGGCACCAGGTACGCCTGGTGAAGATCCGGCTGCTCCAGGTAGCGGAAGCTGCCGTACGGCTTCTCGTACTCGCCGTAGAGCTGCAACTGCCACTCCGGCGTCCTGTAGTAAGAGAACGGGATGCCCGAGTCGTCTTGAAGGATCGCGTCGCTGGTCTCCAGTACTTTCCGGCAGAAAACGCGGAATCCCTTCTGATGGGGCATGTAGCTTGTCGCCTTCAAGAAAGTCACGAACGGCGCGGTGCGGTCGAGATAGGTCAGGAAAGCTTGGTTGCGGGCGAGCCTGGGTCCCAGGTTTACCGTGAAGAAATACAGACGCTGCGGCGTGGTCCGGCCGGCGCGGCGGAAAACGATCTCGACGCCGCGATTGCGCACCGCCCGTGCGCCGACTTTCGCGCGGTCCCACGGCGCGAGCACTCCTCCTTCGGCCACCTGCACCGGCGATACTGCCAGGATCTCGGCATCCAGGCGCACGAGTTGCACCAGGATGTCCGGCAGCACGCCGTTGAACTTCTGCCCGCGCAGCGACCTGTCCATCTCGCGTGTGATGAAGAAACTGCGCTGAAGCAGCGAGTCCAGGCTCTCACGCACGGAAGCGAGCAGGCGGTCCAGGTCCGTGCGCAGCATGGTTTCATCCGGAAGGCTTCCGATAGGTTCCAGCCCAATCAGTACGTAAGCGGGACTGTCAGGGAATAACGTGACGGCATTCAAGGCGTCGGGACCGCCGAAGGGGTAGAGCATCGTGCGCCGGTTGCCGCGCACGTCGCTCAGTTCCGAAGCCTGGAAGCGCTGCATCGCGGGCAAACGATCGTTTTCCACCCGCTTCCAGACGCGGTCGAATTCCTCCGCGTGGACTTTCCAGGACGGCGATTCCGTCAAGCTCCTGAGCGCGCTGGACGATTCCACCGGCCTGCCAGCCAGGACGTGCACGATCTCGTTTACGGTTGCCGCCGCGCCTGGCGCGACGGCAACAAGCAGCCAGAACAACGCAACTACTGGAACAATGGCACAGGTCTTACGCATAGTGTGGACCACTTGAAATACTGGATGCCGCCCCGCGGACTCCAACACCCCCAGCACTCATCATTATGCCAGCAAGTTGCTCGGATCGGGCGGTAACTCGCACCAAACACAAAACCTCCTGTCCCCGTTCAAACGGGTGCAAGAGGTCTTGTGCGACACTATAAGGGCCCTGCTTCGTCTGCAGGAGCGCCTATTTCTTGGGAAGCGGAATGATCGTGACCTTGTTGGCCTCCAAGGTCACGTCCTTGTTGATCTCTCCGTAAATTGGGCTGGATACTTGAACCTTGTACGTGCCAGGAGGAAGAAGCAGTCCGCCGCCGGCGTTGTTCAATTCGTCGACGTAACCGAAGAACTTGCCGTTGATGTAAACCGGGCTCACATCGCCAGCCGCCACCGAAATGAAGGACTCCGCCTCACCGCCACCGAATCGCAGCCTGCCGAAAGGCGGCTTCGCGGGTTCCAGCATCTTCATCTTGAAGTGAAGGTGCGCGGTCTTCTTGGGCTGAACGGTTACCTTGGTGGTGAAATCTTCGTAACGGGGATCCTTGAAGGTGACCTCGTGGTCGCCAGGAGCCACCGCATATTTCTCCGGAACCGAAAATCGCACTGCCGGTCCAACGTACTTACCGTCCACAAAGATACCTGCACGCCCCGGCTTGCCGCGTGCCTTGATGTACCCGGTATCCTCCGCTGCAAGTCCCAAGGTGAGCGCGAGTGTCAATGCGGTTACGAAAGTCCAGATCCTCATGACATCAGTTTATCACCTAACGCAAGAGGGATGAAAGCGAAGTTCCGTACACCAGGAACCGGCTGTTCTCATAAGCAGTCGCGCGGTTCGGAAGGCGGTGTTCGGGGCGGAGAACGATGTAGTCCACTCCCCAACCTGCGTATCGGGGCAGGGCCTCCCGGTCTGGCCGGGTCGACGCATTTTGCCGCCACCGTTCCCACCACCTCTCGCTGAATTGGCGCAGGTAGTTCACTTGGCCGCCGCTCTTCCAGTCCACGTAGACTGCCCTCAGGGCCAAGGCGCGGAAGACGCCCGGCTCCAGTCCCTTGCC
>CAZLOS010000002.1:0-141248 GCA_964561215.1 uncultured Solibacteraceae bacterium
GCATCGAGGCCGCAGGCGGCTTCATGCGCCAGTGAGTTGGCGGTCTTCATTTCCGATTTCAGTTGTGCATGGGCGTTCCTGGCGCGGGCCTTCCATCGCGCCCGCGACCATGCCGCCGCAAAGCAGATGCAGGCCGCGGCGAGCGGCGCGCGAAGCAGATCGCCGGCACGCGGCGGCGCGTCCAAGCTCAACAGGGCGGCAAGGCCCGCCAGGTACCCCAGCGCGGTGAATGCGGCGACGCCGGCCCACCCCATGCGGCTCCCGGTTGTCTCGGACTCGTGTACGGCGTCGTCCACCGCCATGTGCACGTCGCCGATAGCGGAAAACGTGGCCTGACCCGGACTCTTGGCCGGCGCCGCGGTGGGCTCCGGTTTCATCGGCGCGCTTCCTCCATGATTTGAATCACTTCGCCATCCATCTCTGCCGCGGCGCCGTGGCGCTCGAGCTTCTTCCATATCCGCGTGTTATATATGCAGCCGGGATCGCCGGCCGTGATGTCGCCGGTATAAGCGTAAGCGCGTGCGCGGCAGCCGCCGCAGTAATTGCGATAGTCGCACACGCGGCAATGGTCGCCCCGGTCCTCGCGGTCGCATAGCCTGTCGAACAGCGGGTTGTTCCAGATCCCGGCAAACCGCTTCCGGCGCAAGTTCCCGACTTCAATGCCGGAAATATAGACGCACGGCGTTACCGCGCCGTTCGGCTGGATGGCGCAATAACACCGGCCCGAGCCGCAGCCGCCGATGTAGCGGGACAACACCATGGTCTTCTTACCCTGCCCGCGTCCGGCGTGGCCGGTAGCGAACACGCCTTCCTCCGGGCCGTAAACGATGCAGGCGCGTCCGAAGGCCGGGGCCGTGGAAATCACAGTCAGCTTGCTGCGCCGCAGGTGATATGTCAGACGTTCGAGGAGCAACTCACGCTGGGAGGGCATGAGATCGCGGTCGAGAATCTCGCGGCCGCGGCCCACCGGGATGAAATTGAAGTGCGAGAAAGTGTGGCAGCCCAGGTCCTCGGCGAACCGGATGAAATCGTCCAGCGTGTGCGCCGTCTCACGCGTGAAGCAGACCGCCATTCCCGTGCGGATGCCGGCGGCCACCGCGTTCCTGATGCCCTGGACCGACCTAGCCCAGGCCCCCGCGACGCCGCGGAAGCGGTCATGCACCTGGGGATTCACGCTGTCGACGCTCACCTCGA
Organism: uncultured Solibacteraceae bacterium; assembly: GCA_964561215.1. Taxonomy (GTDB): domain Bacteria; phylum Acidobacteriota; class Terriglobia; order Bryobacterales; family Bryobacteraceae; genus JAJFUV01. The sequence continues at coordinate 1,195 of CAZLOS010000002.1, forward strand.
CGTACTTGACGCCTTCCTCTTTCAAGCGCGCGCAGCGCTCCGGCGTGAGCAGCGTGCCGTTCGTTGCCACCGTGACGTGGATGTCCCGCTTCCGGCATCGACCCAGAATCCGGTAGAAATCTTTGCAGACCAGAGGCTCTCCCCCCGCGAAAGCCAGGAAGGGGACGTATTCGTCGGCCAACTGGTCGATGACGTCCAGCTTCTCCTCGGTCGTCAACTCATCTTCGAGCGGTTTGTGGCGGGCGTTCTGGTAACAATGCTGGCAGCTCAGATTGCAGGCCTGGGTGATGTTCCATACGACGAACAGCGGGGCCGTGTAACGCTGAGGGACGGTCAGGCCGTAGGTGGCGATGCTCTTGGCCGTCAAGGTGAGCGCCTTGACCGTCGGAGGGTGATGAAACAAGTGCTGTTTCATCGTCTCCCTGTCCAGGCGCGCCTTCTTCAGCCCAGCCGAGATCGCCAGGCCGGGTAGCGCCCAGAGCGCCTTCTCCCAGCCGGTGAGCGCAGGATTGTCATAATTCTCGCAAAGATGCTCGAAGAAACACTTGCCATCCCGACCGCGGCGCGTCATCCACTTCAGGATTTTGTGCACGCGGGGATTCGACAAAACGTCTTCTAAAACGTGATGGGACCGAGGGAGCCCAGCGGTAAGTTTGCTTACCTGGAGTCTTGAATGCGCCGATCCCTTATCACAAGAATCGAAACTTCGCATTTCCGTTCAGGCCGACTAGTTCAATTCTAGTTCACTCGTTGTCTGACGTTAAAGGGCCGAGTTGAGTTACTTCGTCCGCTTCGGGACGAGAAAACACTTGCCCAGCGGAGCGATTCATCGGACACTTGAAGTTCAGGGAGGAATGTTGAATTTGAAGCTTTCCGAAGGGGCCGTAGTGCGTGAGCCGGCCGACCGCTGGACCGTCATGGACGCCAGCGAGCTTTACGACGTCCAGAGCTGGGGCAAAGGCTACTTCTCGGTGGGCCAGAACGGCAACCTGCTTGTGCACCCGACCAAGGACACGAGCCGCGCCATCGACCTGAAAGAACTGGTGGACACGCTTGTGCTGCGCGGTATCTCGCTGCCTATCCTGGTCCGATTCGCCGAGATCCTGAAACATCGCCTGGGCGAAGTCCACGATGCCTTTGAAAGCGCCATCGCCGAGCACGGCTACCAGGGCGGCTATTGCTGCGTGTATCCGATCAAGGTGAACCAGCAAAGGCAGGTGGTGGAGGAGGTCTTCGAATTCGGCCGCCCGTTCCGCTTCGGCCTCGAGGCCGGTTCCAAGCCCGAACTGCTGGCGGTGCTGGCCATCGCGGATAACGAAACCCCGATCATCTGCAACGGTTTCAAGGACGACGAGTACATCGAGATGTGCATGTTGGCCAAGAAGATCGGCCGCCAGATTATCCCCGTAGTGGAGAAGTACACCGAGCTGGACCTGATCATGGATCACGCCGCGCGTGTGGGCGTTCGTCCCTCCATCGGGCTCAGGATCAAGCTGGCCAGCCGCGGCTCAGGCCGCTGGAAATCCTCGGGCGGCTACCGTTCGAAATTCGGCCTGACGGTCAGCGAAGCGTTGCGCGCCCTCGAACAGCTCAAGCAGGCCGGCATGGAGGATTGCCTCGGCCTGTTGCACTTTCACCTCGGCAGCCAGATCACCAACATTCGCCAGATTAAGGCTGCGGTGATCGAAGCGGCCCGCGTCTATGCCGAACTGAAGAAGGCTGGTGCCGGCCTGCAATACCTGGATGTCGGCGGGGGCCTTGGCGTGGACTACGACGGTTCGCAGACCGACTTCGAGTCGAGTGTCAACTACACGCTTCAGGAATACGCGAACGACATCGTCTACCACGTGCAAAACGTCTGCGACGAGGCCGAGGTCCCGCCTCCGACGATTGTCAGCGAGAGCGGCCGCGCCGTCGCCGCGTACCACAGCGTGCTGGTGTTCAACGTGCTCGGTGTGAGCGGCCTTGGTGAGGAAGAAAGCCCGCTCGATTTACCCGATGATGCCGAACAGCCGTTGTTCGACCTGTCCGAGACCTACAAGCACCTGAGCGCCAAGAATCTGTTGGAGAACTTTCACGACGCCCAACAGGCGCTAGACCAGGCGCTGAACCTCTTCAGCCTGGGCTACCTGACGCTCAAGGAACGCTGCCTCGCCGAGAACCTGTATTGGAGCATCTGCCGCCGCATCCAGCGCATGGCGCAGGAACTCGAATACTTCCCGGAAGAACTGGAAGGTCTGGAGAGCATGCTCTCGGACACCTACTTCTGCAATTTCTCGCTGTTCCAGAGCATGCCGGATTCGTGGGCGGTTAAACAGTTGTTCCCGGTGATGCCGATTCACCGCCTCAATGAGCCGCCCGCGCGCCACGCCATTTTGGGTGACATCTCCTGCGATTCCGACGGCAAGATCGACCAGTTCATCGACCGCCGCGACGTGAAGCGTACCCTGCCCCTTCACTCGTTCAACGGCGATCCCTATTACCTCGGCGTGTTCCTGTTGGGAGCGTACCAGGAGACCCTGGGCGACCTGCACAACCTGTTCGGCGACACCAATGCGGTGCACGTGAGCCTGAACGACGCCGGCGAGGTCGTCCTGGATACGGTGGTGAAGGGCGATAACGTCCGCGAGGTTCTTGAGTACGTGCAGTACAACTCACAGACGCTGCTCGACCAGTTCCGGCAGGACGTGGAATCCGCGGTGCGAGAAGGCAAGATCGGCTACGAGGAATCCGGCCGCCTGCTGCGCTTCTATGAAGACGGACTGTACGGCTATACATATCTAGAAGAGGCGCACGGACGGTAGGGGTCGGATATATCCGACCCCTACGGAACATCCTTCCACATCAATTCCGCATCGCTGCGGCGCACATATTCGGCTTCGGCGGCGGCCGGGTCCGGCGCGCTGCCGGCGAGGAACATCCCGTGGGCAATGACGCCGATCGCTCCGGCAACAGCGCGAGGAGTTGCGGTGAACGCGGCGGATGCGAAACGGCCGCCGGCGAGCGCATCGCGGAAACGGGACGGATCCGGGGACAGGAACTCCAGCTGGCCATCCGGCAGCGTTTCGATCCACGCTGGAAGCTTCATGACCACTTCGTCGCGCACGGTTTCGAGCGTCTCGTTGAAAACCGCGCCGTAGATTTCGCCCCGGCGCGCATCGAGCACCGCGGCCCTCAATGGCGCCGTCCCGAACCATGCCGCCGCCTTCAGGTTCGACACCGTGATGAGCGGCTTCGATGCTGCTTCCGCCAGGCCCTTGGCAGCGGCCAGGCCCACGCGCACGCCGGTGAAGGAACCCGGCCCGGCGGCCGCCGCGCAGCAGTCGACGCCAAGCGTGTTCCAACCGTGGCGCATGAGCAATTCCGCCAGCAAATCGAAGAGAACGTGGCTGAAACCGTCGGTGGAATGCATGGGCATTTCTTCCACCACCCGGCCGTCTTCGATAAGCGCGAGGCTGCCGAACTCCGAGGTCGCATCAAGTGAGATTATGCGCGGCATTAGCGTGTGACCCTGATCACCTTGTCGACGAAATACACCTTGCCGAGCGCGTTCATGGCGGCTACGCGCAGGTTCATCACCGCCGGATAATCGCCCGCAATCGATGGCGGGATCCGGAAAGTGCCCTCGGCGCCGGTGGCCAGCACTCGGTAGCCGCGTTCGCTTGCCGTCGCCTCTCCAGTCCAAAGGTACATCATGTTGCGCGTGGCGCGTGTCTGGCGCTTCAAGCGCACGGCGAACTTTGCTGGCTCGTTCACCTTTAGCGTGTCGGCGGCCGGTTCCACCATCTCGTAAGGCGTCTTCTGCACGTTCTGCTCGACTTCCTGCAACATCAGGGGGTAGTCGCGCGAAGTGAACTTGTAGCTTCTGAGCATGCCTTCCTTGTGGCCTTCGCGCGAGATGTGCAGCACCCAGTCGTGCGACTTGTCGGGCGGTTCGCCCACGTAGCGCTCGCCCTTGAAATCCTTCTGCTTCAGGGATTCACCGGTTTGCGGATTGAACCAGGCGATATCGTAATTGTGCTTCTCGATGGCTACCTCAACGGTACCGGGCTTCTCCACATAGACGATGTACTCGATGCCCTCCAGGGCGATGCACCGGCCGCCGTCCACGTCGAAGTACGGTTCCAGCTCCCAATGGCGCGTGCGTGAGAAGAAGTCGAACCACGCCGTCATGACTTTCGCGCCCGGCGACTCGGCGTACTTGGCGTCGGCCGGAATCGTCTTGCCGCCGGCTGTGCCTGTGTTGCCGAACGTCGGATACTGCCCGTTCATGGTGGCGTTCCACAGTCTGTGCCGGAAGGTGTCCAGATCCGTGTCATGCGGGAGGGCTCGGCCAGCCCCGGAATTTTCGAAAGCGAACCCCGCATTCACGAACGGCACCGGATAAAGCTGATGCTCGATGGCTCCGAGCGCGTCCTCCGAGGACTGATAAACGACGTAGTTCATCCAGCCATCGGCCAGTAGCGGTGCTGACGTGGCCGCGGCGTGAGTCGAGCGCGGATGGCCGAACGGATCCAACGGTTTCATCGCTTGCCCGAGTTCCTTCAACACAGCGCGCGCGTCATCGTAGCTCTCAAATTCCTCGACCAGTTGCCAGGTGACGTTCATGGACGCGTAGCGCGCCACCATATAGCGCAGGTAGCGCTCCCGCTGCTGCGCTTCCGGGAACAACCGCGTGAGCTGATTGGCGCCACCGCCCAGCACCAGGTCCACCGTGATGCCGCGGCGGTTGATTGCGAGGATGCGCGCGTCGAGTTCTCGGAAGTAGGCGATGCCCGGCTGGTTCGCCGAAGGAAACGTCTTGGGGAGATCCGCATCCCACCCCAGTGCCAGGCCGCGCATGTGAGTGAATTTCTGCTTCGCGCGCGCCTCCAGGATCTGGTCGAAGGTGCCGCGGTCGATCAAGCCGAACCGATAGCAGGTGTCGCCCATCCACAGGTGCGGCTGGTTGTTCTCCCCCGTGGCCCAGTGATGCATATTGGCGGGGCGCACGAAGCCCGGCACGTCGGCTGCCGCGGCCGTGAAGCGACCGAGTTGATTGTCCAGGCGCGCGATGTTGCTCGTGATGCGGTAGTCCCACTCGCCCGGATCGATCGGCGTGAAGCGGATCACCATGCGTCCGCCGCCGTCCCAATAGGCCGGCATGAGGAACGTGCGATGGCGTGGTGAGCGGAATTCACCGCTGATTTCGACGCTCGCGTATGGATTCGGATGAGCCGCGGCTTCGGATGCGGTCAGTTCGAAGACGAACTCGCAGGGCGTGTAAATAGGGGTGTTCTGGCACGGCGGCGTCTGCGCGAACAAGCTCGCGGCAGCGGCCAGCGCGGCGGGAAGCAGCATCCGCATATTCACTAGTCTAGCTGCCTTTCGCACCACGGTAGATTTTCTTCATTCCGTAGTGAGACGCTGCGGTTCGCGGCCGCTATTTACGAATGGCCCGCGAGATCACGTCTTGAGGGAGCCAACGGTTCAAAATCATTGCTGCCACCTCCATATCGCCCGCGCAGCCCGAACGTGTCAATTCCCAGAAATTCAGGAGAGGGTGGGGGCCGCTGGGGTGGTTGTCGCGACGGTACTGGTGAATCCGTTCCAGCAAGTCGGACTTGCCAAAGTAGAGCGCACTTCGGAAAGTGTCCCGCAATTCCTTCGGCTTGGCGGGCTTTAGATTTGTCACAACCTCTTCTTCGAGCGCAGGATCGGTTTGCGGCATCCGTGCGTATTCAGATTGGATATGGGCCAAAAGCGTTGGCTCGTCTTCGGACCCGGCCAGCAGATCTCCCAGAACGGCTTCGATTCGTTTCCATTGCGCGGCCCGGCCGGCGATACTGGTCAGCTGTCGCTTGACGAGTTCCAGATCGCCTTCGTAGGTGCCATCTTCGAAAAGACAGTACGTTACTTTCACGCGAATTCCCCTTAAATCGACCCTCTGGTCGGAATTCGTCCGGGGTCCGACACCGCCCACCTGGAACGCTGTGCCTGGTAATGCTCTTGTGTGTTCATTCCGGGCCAGGGCAAACATTGTTGAGGCGGGACCTCCGGCTTGCCCTCCATCCAGACTCTTGTATTCGAAGCCCAACGACACCAATCGCCGGGACGATACATTGCGCAATTCCAAGTTGCATACGCCCTGACTCTGTGGCACTCCTACCAGCTTGAGCGACGGCGGGAGTTCGAACTCAGCCGGGTTGAACAAGCAGCTATCCGGCGTTATTCCAAGGCGGAAACGAAACACCGGCAGGCCGTAGGGCACCCCGGCATTCACCACCAAGGATCCGGTTTCAGGAACGGTGTAGGAGCCGAGCGGCACCTTGGTCTGCCCTCGCGTGGGATCGGGTGGCTCGAAAGAATCCGAAACGGTTGCGGAGGCCTCGCCCACGTATGCCCACAGATCGAGATGGACTGCGCCTGACGAAGTATCAAGCATCGCGGAGAGCTTATTGTGATGGTCCCAATCCCCGTTGGGCCCTCGGAAAACCAGCCCGACTCCGAACCCACTCCTTTGCGGCACGGGCAACGCGATGAAAGCACCGACCGCATCGCTTACCACTATGATCGAACGCGGGTCGCGCTGCGCAGACTTGCTTGGCGCAGGCGTTGTGGAGGCTGCGGCTGCTTGGACGGGCTCTGCCATGGGGGCGACCACGGGCGGTTTCAACACTTCTCCCGACCGCGCGGCGGTGGCCGGGACAGGTCGCGCCGCGGCGATAACGTACATGAGCGGGATCGCGAAGACGGCAAGAACGAGCATCCCCGCGCGCGTCAGCGGCCGGGAGAGTTTTCGGCTGGAACTTAGTATGCGATCAATTCGTTTCGTTGCGGATCCGCATCGTGCCATCGGTACGCCTTCCCAGACTACGCGCTGGGGCGCACGCCCGAGAAAATCGAGCACTGCTTCGGCGTACAGATTGCAGTCAGCCGTGGCGCGCAACGCGTCGTCGTCGCTTGCCGCTTCGGCCAGTTCCGCCGTGTGGGTGCATAGCCACCACGACAGCGGATGAAACCAGCACAGGCTGCGAAAGACACAAGCCGCGGCCTGATGCAGCGGGTCGTGCCGCTCGATGTGCGCTCGCTCGTGCGCTCTTACCGCATCCAGTTTCCACGACGGCCATTCGCGCCAGTCCGTCGGCAGAAGTGTGACCGGGCGCAACACGCCCACGGTGACAGGCACGGTGACATCCCTCGATTCGCGAAGGCCAGGGAGTATCGCGGCGCTCGCCCGCACCAATTTACGGCTAAGCCGCAGGCCGATCGTTAAACGGACCAGGCCCGCGAGCGCCACAGCCGCCCAACCCCACACCGCCACCACCGGCCAACTCAACCGGCGGCGGACGGGAGTCTGCGTTTCAACACTCGGCTCCGTCGAGCGAAGCGGAGGATTCTCCACCCGGCTCTCCGGCGAAAAGGTAGCGCTGATGCTTTGCCGCGGTAGCTTCGTTGCGGTTGCTCGTATCGGGAGCGGTATTCTTGGCGCTATCAGGCTGACTACGGGCATCAACATCGCACCGTAGATCACGGCTCGCCATACCGCCAAGCGGACCGCAACATCACGGATCCGAAAGCAGCACAACACTGCTCCAGCCAGAGCAGCCAGGATTGTCACGCGCAGGGCCCACTCACCCAGGAACCAAAGCAGGGATTCCGCCATTATGATCGTGCCGCCTTGTTCTTGACGATCTTCTTCGCCAGCTCTTCCAGTTCCTCTTGCCTGACAAACGAATTCTCCACCATGCCGGCCAGAAGTTGTTCCACCGAGCCGTCGCAAAACTGGTCGATGATCTGCTTGACTGCCTGGGCGGCCATGTTGCGGCGGCGCTCCGGCGCGCGGTAACGATACGTCCGGCCGTCCACATCGTGAGTCAGGTACCCCTTCTGTTCCAGGCGGTGGAGCAAAGTGCGGACAGTGGAATCCTTCAGGTTACGCGAGGATTGCGCCAAGGCCTGCCGGCAATCCTCAGCCGTCGATCCCGGATTCGCCCAGACGTGGTCCATCACGATCTGTTCGAGTCCGCTGATCCTCTTCCACATGTCCGCTACAAAAATGTAACACTACAAATTTGTCGCGTCAATGGTGAAATTGCCGGTGTCGCCCGCGAAGGTGCGTGACTACGGCTTCTGCACTTCCCGGTACACGTTGACCGCGTCGGCGTCTCCCAGAATGTTGGTGCGGGACTCTACCCGCACCAAGTCGCCTTTCTTGAGATCTTCGGCCTTGAGTTTCTTCTTGCCTTCGAGGTAGCGGGTCTTCTTCGTGCAGTAGAACTCGATCGAATTGGAATCGTCGGTTTCCACCACCAGCCGTTTCGACGTGCTGGTCTGCACAACGCCGTGGATGGTGGCGAGCGGCTCCTCAACCGGGCCGGCGAAGGCCGCGGCTGTCACAAGCGACAGGCACGCCAGGCTACAGAGTATGGATGCTCGCCACACGGCCGGCTTCGAACGCCGCGATAGCGGCTTCCTGCTTGAGAATGTATCCCAACTCATCGACGCCCTCCAGCAGGCAATGGCGCGCGAACTCGTCCACCGGAAACTCTACCGCGCGGCCATCCGGCAGGATCAGCTTGCGGCCGGCCAGGTCCACGGTCACTTCGACGTTCTGGTTCTTCTCGACCATGGCGAACAGTTCCGCGTGGATCTCGCGCGGCACCACCACCGGCAGCAGCGAGTTCTTCAGCGAATTCTGTTTGAAAATGTCGGCGAACGACGTGCTGATGACAGCCCGGAAACCGAACTGCGTGAGCGCCCACGGGGCGTGCTCGCGCGAACTGCCACAACCGAAGTTATCGCCGGCCAGCAGAATGGCCGCGCCCTTGGCACGCGCCTGGTTCAGAATGAAGTCCGGCTTGGGGGCGCCCTGCGCGTCGTAGCGCCAGTCATAGAACAACTGATCCCCCAGGCCGGCCTTCGAGATGGTCTTCAGGAAACGCGCCGGGATGATCTGGTCCGTGTCGATATTGTCGACCTTCATCGGGACCATGCGGCTTTGAAACGTCGTAAAGGGCTTCACAGGTACCTCCTCGGGTCGGCCACCGCGCCCGCGACGGCGCTGGCCGCGGCAGTCAGCGGGCTGGCCAGGAACGTGCGCCCGCCCTTGCCCTGCCGGCCCTCGAAGTTGCGATTGCTGGTGGAAACGCTGTACTGGCCGGGCGAAAGCTGGTCGCCGTTCATGGCGATGCACATGGAGCAGCCAGCTTCACGCCACTCGGCTCCGGCTTCGGTGAAGACGCGGTCGAGGCCCTCGGCCTCCGCCAACCGCTTCACCTCCTGCGAGCCGGGCACGATCAGCGTGCGGACCCGTGAGCTCACCTTGCGTCCCTTCAACACGCGCGCCGCTTCGCGCAAATCCGTGATGCGTCCGTTCGTGCAGCTTCCGATGAAAACCACGTCGATGGGCTGGCCGGTGAGCGGTTTGCCCGGCGCGAGGCCCATGTAGGCCAGCGCCTTTTCGAGCGAACCTCGCGCGATCGGATCGCCGGCCGAAGCCGGCTCCGGGATCGGCGCGGTTATGGGAATACCTTGTCCAGGGCTGGTCCCGAAAGTGATCATCGGTTCGAGCGCCGAACCGTCGATGGTCACTTCCTTGTCGTAAGTCGCGCCGGCGTCGCTCGGCAACTGGTTCCACCGCGCCACGGACTTATCCCACTCCGCGCCCTTAGGCGCTCGCGGGCGACCCTGCAGATACTGGTACGTCACCCCGTCGGGCGCGATCAGGCCGGCGCGCGCGCCCGCTTCAATCGACATGTTGCACACCGTCATCCGCTCTTCCATATTGAGCGCGGAGATGGCCGAGCCCCGGAACTCGAAGATGCAGCCGGTGCCGCCGCCCGCCCCGATTTTGGCGATGAGGGCGAGGATGATGTCCTTGGCTGAAACGCCCGCCTTCAACGCGCCGTCCACGTGCACGGCGTAAGTTTTCGAAGGCCGCTGCAGCAGGCATTGCGTGGCCAGCACGTGCTCCACTTCGCTGGTGCCGATGCCGAATGCCAGGGCGCCGAATGCGCCGTGGGTGGCGGTGTGGCTGTCGCCGCACACTACCGTCATGCCCGGCTGCGTCAATCCTTGCTCGGGGCCGATCACGTGCACCACGCCCTGGTTGGGGCTGTGCAGGCCGAAGCAGGGAATGCCGAACTCCGCGCAGTTGGCTTCCAGGCGAGCCAATTGCGCCGCGGCGATCGGATCCGCGATGGGCAGCGAGCGCGGCGTCGTCGGAATGCTGTGATCCGCGGTGGCCTGGGTGAGATCCGGACGGCGGACCTTCAAGCCCCTCGCGCGCAGGCCGTCAAATGCCTGAGGCGAAGTCACTTCGTGGACCAGGTGCAGGTCGATGTACAAAAGCGCCGGGGCACCCGGCTGCGATGTCACGACGTGGGCGTCCCAGATCTTCTCGATAATTGTGCGCGGTCGGTTCATATGGCCTCGCAGACGGCCGCGCCGACCTCGCCGGTTGTCGCCGGCGCGCCTTTGGGTCTCAGGTCGGCCGTCACGCGGCCGCTGTTCAAAACTTGTTCGATCGCGGCGTTCACCGCCGCGGCTTCCTTCTTCAACCCGAAACTGTATTCGAGCATCGCCGCCACCGAGCCGATGGCGCCCAGCGGATTGGCCTTGCCCTGGCCGGCGATGTCTGGGGCCGAGCCGTGTACCGGTTCGTACAAGCCCACCCAAGCGCCGGACGGTCTGCGGTCGCCGAGTGAGGCCGACGGCAACATGCCGATCGATCCGGCCAGCACCCCGCCTTCGTCGCTCAGGATGTCGCCGAACATGTTCTCGGTGACCAGCACGTCGAAGCGCCTCGGGTTCAGCACCAACTGCATGGCGCAGTTGTCCACCAACAGATGGTCCAGCGTAACGTCGGGGAACTCGGGCGCGATCTCCAGCACCACCTTGCGCCAAAGTTGCGAACACTCGAGCACGTTGGACTTGTCCACGCTGGTCAGCTTCTTGCGCCGGCCGCGGGCGAGTTGGAAGGCCATGCGAAGAATCCGCGCGATCTCATCGTAGGTGTAAGCCATCGTGTTGACCGCGTGCGCTTGGGTACCTTCGCCCGCGATCCCGCGCGGCGTGCCGTAGTAGATGCCGCCGGTCAGCTCGCGCACGATGATCATGTCCGTGCCTTCCACCAGGTGGTTCTTCAGCGGCGACGAGTTGATCAGGGCCGAGTAAGTGCGCACCGGGCGCAGGTTTGCATAAACGCCCAACGCCTTGCGGATGCCAAGCAGACCTTTTTCGGGCCGCTTGTCGGGGGGCATCTTGTCGAATTCGGGCAGGCCCACGGCGCCCATCAGCGTGGCGTCGGCTTCGAGCGCCAGCGTACGGGTTTCCTCCGGAAACGGGTTCCCCGTCTTATGGATCGCGATGCCGCCAAGCAGCGCTTCCGTCAAGTGCAACTGGTGTCCGTAGCGCGAGCAAACACGCTCCAGCACGCGTACGGCTTCATGGGTGACTTCAGTCCCGATGCCGTCGCCGGGTACAGTAAGAATGCGCAAGTCCATTTAGTTTGATTGTAAGACGTCCGGTAGTTCTAACGGGCGGCCGGTGCCGGCTGGCCGGTCGAGATGACTTCCTGAATCAGCGTTTCGATCTCCTCGTTTCGCAGGCCCTTCTTGCGATCGGCCAGGGTAGTGAAGCGCTGATACACTTCGTCGAGCTGGGTGCGTTCGAGCGTGTATCCCAAATCCGAGCAACGCTGGTTCAGCGCGTGGCGCCCGCTGTGCTTGCCGAGCACCAGGCGGCTCTCGGGCACGCCCACGCTGCGCGGATCCATGATCTCGTAGGTGGTGCGCTCTTTGAGGAAACCGTCCTGGTGGATGCCGGCCTCGTGCGCGAACGCGTTCTCGCCCACGATGGCCTTGTTCGGTTGCGGGCCGAAGGTGATCAGTTCGGTGAGCAACTGGCTGGCCGGGTAGAGTTGTTCCGCTACTACACCCACCTCGACATGGAACCGGTCGTGGCGCAACTTCATGGCCATGACAACTTCTTCCAGCGAACAGTTTCCCGCGCGTTCGCCTATTCCGTTAATGGTGCACTCGATTTGCCGTGCGCCCGCCTGCACGGCGGCGAGCGAATTGGCTACCGCGAGGCCCAGATCGTCGTGACAATGGACGCTCACGATGACGTTCTCGCCCAGTGCCTTTGCCATGCGGCCTATCAGCGCGGCATGCTCGTCGGGCGTCGAGTACCCGACCGTGTCCGGCAGGTTCACCGTACCGGCCCCGGCGGCGACCACCGCCTTGCAGACTTCTTCCAGGTATTCCGGATCGGTGCGGGTGGCGTCCTCGGCGGAGAACTCTATGTCGTCCGCGTACTTGCGGGACAACCTGACCGCCGCAACGGCGTCATCCAGCACCTGCCCGCGCGACTTTTTCAACTTGTACTTCAAGTGAATATCGCTGGTTGCGATAAACGTGTGGATGCGCGGTCGCGACGCGCTTTCCAGAGCGCGGGCGGCACGCTCCACGTCCAGGGTGCAGGCCCTGGCGAGTGCCGCCACCCTGATCGTGGGATACTCTCGACTGATTGCACGAACCGCTTCGAAATCGCCGTCGGAGGCAATCGGGAACCCGGCTTCGAGGATATCGACGCCGAGTTCCGCCAGCTTGCCTGCCATCCGGACCTTTTCTTCCACAGTCATGCTGCATCCGGGCGACTGTTCTCCGTCCCGGAGCGTGGTGTCGAAGATGTATACACGGTTGTTCATCGGGTGCCGTCCGCGCTCCACTGTCTTTTAAGACCCACCCTCGGCCTGTTTCTCCTCAGGCGGGTACTCCACCATTATCCACGGGCTATTAAGATTTAGCAAATTTATATTTTTCAGGCTGCGAATAATATGTGATAATCTTATAACGGAGGCTAATACGAGACTCGTTTAGTATCAACGCTATGGAGCTCTACCCCCTCAAGGTCTTTCTAACCGTCGCAAACGAAAAGAGCTTTTCCCGTGCCGCGGAGAAGCTGCTGCGCACGCAGCCGGCGGTTTCACTGGCTTTGCAGCGCCTGGAACACTCGCTCGGTGAAAAACTGATCGACCGCAGCGGGAAGGAACTGCTTCTGACGGATGCCGGGCGGACCGTGCTGGACTTTGCCCGGAGGTTCGAAAACCTGGAGCGCGAGCTCGATAATGCACTTTCCGAGCTGCGCGACAACGCGGCGGGACGCCTGGTAATCGGCGCCAACGAATCCACCACTCTGTATCTGCTGCACCACATCGAGAACTACCGGCACATGTACCCCAAGGTGAAGGTGCAAGTGCGCCGCTCGCTGTCCAGCAAGGTGCCGGCGCAGTTGATCGACGGCGATCTGGAGATGGGCGTGATCAGCTACGACCCGGAAGACGCGCGCCTGGTGGCGCACATCATTTACACCGACCACCTATGTTTCGTCGTGCCGCCGGGACACCACCTGGCCGGGCGCGGCATGGTCTCCATCGCGGAGTTAGGCCAGGAGACTTTCATCGCGCACAACGTGCTGTCGCCCTACCGGGAAGTGGTGGTGCGGGAGTTCAAGCGGCGCCGCGTGCCTCTCATCATGGACGTCGAGATGCCCACGGTGGAGAGCATCCGACGCATGGTGCAGATGCGGGAAGGGGCGGCGTTTCTGCCGCACATGTGCGTGGCGCAGGAGATTGCACAGGGGACGCTGTGCGAGGTGCGCGTCGAGGAACTGAACGTCGAACGCAAGATTCGACTCGTGTATCCCGCGAAGCGAGCTTTGAGCCACGCCGCGCAAGCGTTTCTCGAAATGGTGGCGGCTGCAGCCGGCAGCCCGGCGGAGTCCACAACTGGAGGCGCTCAAGGGTAGAATCGGAGTGCCATGTTCAGAGCGATTTGGTTGTCGGCGGCCGTTGTCCTTCTTGCCGGCTGCGGAGGGAAGAAACCCGTGGCTGACATTCATCAACTGACCCAGGAGTCTGTTTACACCAACCTGCGGTTTTCGCCCGTCGCGGCGACGCAGACGGGTTACCACCAGCACCAGGGCGTGGTGCTGGATGAGTTGCTGGACGATTACAGCCCCGCGGCCATCGACGCGCAGCGGAAGTTCCATTCCGGCTTCCGCAAGCGTCTGGACGCTGTCCAGCCGGAGCAGCTTTCCGCGGAGGACCGCGCCGATTATGACATCCTGCGCGGGCAGTGCGAGCTGGCGTTGCTGGAGCTCGATTCGATTCAGAGCTTCCGCCACAATCCGACGTTGTATGTCGAGTTGATCGGCAATGCGCTGTTCAGCCCGTCGAGCCTCGATTACGCGCCCAAGCCGCAGCGATACCGCCACATCATCGCCCGGCTGGGGCGGGTGCGCGCGCTGCTCGAATCGGCGAAGCAGAACCTCGCGGATGCGCCGGAGATCTGGAACAAGGTGGCGCAGGAGGAAAACGAAGGCAACATCGGGTTGCTCGATAAAACGCTGCGCGAGGGTGCGCCCGCGGAGATGCGAGCCGATTACGACCGCGCCGTCGCGCCGGCTCTGGACGCCCTGCGCGAGTTCAACCGGTGGCTGAAGGACGATCTCTCCAAGCGGACTTCGGACTGGCGCCTGGGGGGAGAGAAGTACGCGGCCAAGTTCCGCTATGCGCTCGGCACGGACCGGCCCGCAGCGGAAGTGCTGGCCCAAGCCGAGGCCGACATCAAGACCGTGCGCAAGCAGATGTGGGACCTGGCGCTGCCGCTGCACAAGAAGATGTACCCCACGCACCGCGATCCCGTGGATTTGAACCTGATCGTGGGCGAAGTGCTCTCGCGGGTTGCGGATCGCCACGCGACGCCCGCCAGCTACTTCGCGGACGCACGGCGCGACCTGGACGAGACCCGCGGCTACGCGAAGGAAAAGAATCTGCTGCCGCTTCCGGCGCGTGACAACCTGCAGGTGATCGAGACGCCCGAATTCATGCGTGGCATTTACGCGGTGGGCGGCTTCAATCCAGCCCCGGCGCTCGAGCCGAAGCTCGGCGCTTACTACTGGATCACGCCCATTCCGCCGGGTTGGCCCAAGGCGCGCATTGAAAGCAAACTACGCGAATACAACTTCTACAGCCTGAAGCTGTTGACGATTCACGAAGCCATGCCGGGCCACTATGTGCAATTCGAGTACGCCAACGACGTCCAACCCGAGGCCCGGCGCGTGTTGCGCGGAGTATATGGAAACGGGCCTTACATCGAAGGCTGGGCCGTGTACGCAACGGAGATGATGCTCGACGAGGGCTATCTCAACGGCAGTCCCGAACTCCGCCTGACGTTCCTCAAACAGGTGCTCCGGCTGCTGGCGAACGCCGTACTGGACGTGCGGCTGCACACGGCGGGAATGACCGACGAGCAGGCCATGGACTTGATGGTCAAGAAATGCTTCCAGGAGAGCGAGGAAGCCACGGCCAAATTGCAGCGCGCCAAACTGTCCAGTTGCCAGTTGCCGACCTACTATGCCGGCTGGCGAGGCTGGCAGCAGATGCGGCGGGACTATCAAGCGAAGCTCGGTGTGGGCTTCAAACTCAGCGATTTCCACGAAAAGGCGCTCAAGCCCGGTTCGGTCCCTCTGCCCGCGGCGCGCCGTTTGCTGGGGCTATAGACTTCGCAGGAATCGCAACGACTCGCGCACGACGCTCTCGACGCCCGACGGGTTGAGCGCGTGCCCGCGCCCGGGGATCCAGACCGGTTCGTGCCGGACTCCGGCCTTCGACAGTGCGCGAGCCAGCGCCTCGGCCTGATCGGCGGGAACCGCCTGTTCGTCCTGCCACTGGAAGATGAGGGTGGCCGGAAGCCCGGGTTTCACGTGCGTCAGAGGTGAAGCCTCCCTCAGAATCGGCGCGGTGCGGTCCGGCGTTCCCGGGAAGCCGGAAAGCAGCGTGGCGGTAGTCTTGCCGGTGGCGGTGCGAAGGTTGTCTTCGGCTTTGGGCTGCATCCGCCAGTTGCGCAGATCCGTGGGACCGGAAACGCCGATGACAGCCTGCACGGCGTCCTCCTTACCGTGCGGTGTATAGCCTGCCAATAGCGCCAGATGCCCGCCGGCGCGCGACATCTCGTCCAGGCAGGGCGTTTTGAGGACGCGGCGATCGTTGTAACCGGTGTCGGTCCAGCCCTGATCGTCGGCCATCGTCAGGATGATGTTGGGCGAGGGGCACCCGGGCGCGCCAGGTTCAGCATCGGCGCCAGCCCGCCGAGCGGGAAGCCGCGCCTTGGACAGCTCTTCATCGCCCGCATTTTGCTGCTCCAGCCACCCGTATTCCCAAGCGGCGTCGTACATGGCCACTATGTTTTCAGTGGGGATCTCCGGCATCAGGTGCTGCGCCGGGGCGATGGTGAACCCACCGTAAGGTTTGAACGTTTCGATGCGCTCGCGGACCTCGCGGCGCACGTCGTCCGGAGTGCCGAATGGGAGCGTCTGCTGCGTGTCGATGGAGCCGTGGAAGGCCAGCCGCCCCCCGAACTGGCGCGCCAGTTCCCGCGGATCCATTCCCTTCGCGCGCACCTGGACGGGTTACAGGATGTTCAACCCGTATTCGATCAGGTCCGGCAGGAACGCGCACACGCTGCCGCAGGAGTGCTGCATCACTTTCAGGCCGTGCCGCCGCGCCAGGCCGTAGATGCGCTCGACGTGCCGGCGTACGAAGCGCCTCCACATGCCCACGCTCATCATGGGGCCGCGCTGCGTACCGTAATCATCGCCGGTAAAGAAGATGTCCGTCTTGCCGTGGGCTCGCTCCAGCATGCGGCGCGTGGATTCATAGAAAAAGTCGCTCGTCTTGCGCAGGATGGCGTGGCAGATCTCGGGATGCTCGATGAGCATCATCATCCACTTCTCCATCCCCGTCAGGTCGCAGGCGGCGTCGAAGAACCAGCACCAGCCGCCGCCCAGCACGGCGTACTCCGCGAATTGCTCGCACTGGTCCGCGCAGGCGTCGTAATCCCACATGTCGGCGGTGGGCCAGGGATAAGCCTCCGCATCGGCGATCGAAGCGGCGTGCGCCAGTGGATGCTCGACCGCGTAGCCGAAGTCGCCGGCGCACTCCTGGCCGTCTCGACGCTGCTCGGCGCCGGATCGGGTTGGCGCGAGGAGCCGCGCAAGCGCTTCATGCACTCCTACCGCGTGTCGGTGAGCGTGCTTCCCGTGCCGGACGCCGCGTAACTGGCCAACTACACCACGGCGGTTGCCGAGAACAACCATCTGCAATTGAGCAACGCTCCAAGGCCCGTGCCGGCCTCCGCCGCCGTGAAGCCGGTGGCCATCCCGCGCCGCGCCGGCGAGCCGTCCCTGATCGAACATGTCGTTTACATCATCAAGGAGAACCGTACTTACGACCAGGTGTTCGGCGACGTCAAGAAGGGCAACGGCGACGCGAACCTGGTGATGTTCGGCGAGGACGTCACCACGAACCAGCACCGCCTGGCGAATGAGTTTGTGCTGCTGGATAACTTCTACGCCTCCGGCGGCAACAGCGGCGACGGCCATCAGTGGCTGACCCAGGCCAACGAAACCGCCTACGCCATGTGGCCCGGCTGGGCCGGCCGCAGCTACCCGTTCGACGGCACGGACCCGATCGCGTACTCCGAACGCGGCTTCCTGTGGGACTACGCCCTGCGCGCGAAGAAGGCGGTCCGCGTTTACGGTGAGTTCGCGCCGCTCTCACTGGACCTGGACGACGACGAACGCTGAGCCGGTTACCAGAAGCGGTGGCCGCTGGGAATCCAGGCGGTGAGCACGTAGGCGTACAGCATCACCACCAGGCCCACGATGAGCGCCAGCAATACGCTGTGCTTCATGACGGCGCGGAACAGGTCGCCTTCCTTGCCTTCCTGGCCCGTGGCCGCGCAGGCCACGATGATGGACTGCGCGTCGATCATCTTGCCCATCACGCCGCCGGCGGAATTGGCCGCCGCCATCAGCACCGGGGCGATGCCCAGGTTCTGCGCCGTGATCACCTGCAGGCTGCCGAACAGCGCATTCGACCCGGCGTCGGTGCCGGTGAGCGCCACTCCGAGCCAGCCGATGAGCGTCCCGAACAGCGGGAACAAAACGCCGGTGTGCGTGAGCGCCAGTCCCATCACCGCGTCCATGCCGGAGTATCGGGTGATGAATCCCAAACCGATCATTCCCACGATGGCCAGCATGCTGAACCGCATACGATGGCAGGTCCGCGCAAACACGCGCATCGTTCCGCCGAAGGACAGTCCCAGCAGCGGTCCTGAAATCAGCCCCGCGAGGAACACGGCGTTGCCGACGTTGGCGACCAGCGCAAGATCGAACAGCGCGGGTTCGGCCGTGGTGGCGGCCACCACGGGAGGCGTCCGCACCACGCTCATGTGCAGGCCCGGCACCGGCGGTTTGAAGCTGGCGACATCCAGCACTCGCTTCACGGGCGGCAGCCCCCACGTCACCACCAGCACTGTCAGAAGCACGAACGGCGACCATGCGTGCGCCACGGTGCGGGTGCTGTAACGGCTCGCTTCGCGCTCATACGGCGGCTCGCCGGGATAGCGCCAGATCCGCTTGGGTTGCCACAGGCGGAAGAACACGGCCAACAGCCCCAGCGTGAAGAGGCTGCCTATGATGTCCACCAGCGTCGAGTCCATGTAATTGGACCAGAAGAACTGTATGGCGGCGAATCCGCCGCCGCAGGCCAGGAGGCCCGGCCAGACTGCTACCGTCTCGCGCCACTTCACCTGCGTGCGCACCAGCCATACCGGCAGGATCATCGCGGTCCACGGCAGAATGCGTCCCACCATGGCGCTCAGATCGGCCTCGGGCAGGCCGGTCACCGCTACCAGCGTCCGGATTGGGTTCCCCATGCCGCCCCATGCCACCGGCGCGGTGTTGGCGATGAGACACAGCACGGCTGCCTGGAAAGGGTTGAAGCCAAGCCCCGCCATCATGGCGCCGCAGATGGCCACGGGTGCGCCGCCGCCGCCGGCCCCCTCCATCAGCGCGCCAAAAGCGAAGGCGATCAGGAGCACCTGCAGGCGGCGGTCGCCCGTGATGCCGCCGATCGACTGCTTGATGATTTCGAAGTGCCCCGTCTCCACCGTGATTTCATAAACGAAGACCGCGGCCAGAAGCGTCCAGGCGATGCGGATAGCGGCGTAAACCAGGCTGTGCGCTACCGTCGCCGCCGCGAGCGCCGCCGGCATGCCGAATACGAAGACGGCCAGCGCGATCGCCACGGCGAAGGCATAGATTGCGGCACGATACGCGATCGTCTTGCGCACGGCCAGCAGGTACAGCAGCAACGCGACCGGCGTGGCGGCGATCAAAGTGGAAAGAACCGTGTTGCCGAGAGGGTTGTACTGCTGCGTCCAGGCCTGCATCATGGGTGTGCCCGCCGCGGCGGCATTCGAGAATTATGTCAGATTGGCCGCGGCCTGTGATGCCGCCGTGATATCGTCGTTACCCGAGGGAGGAAACGCATGTCCCGACACGTCATCACCGCTGTGCTGCTGGCCGCATCCACGTTGAGCGCTCAAACCGGCCTGAGCGTCGGCAGCCGCAAGCAGCTGTTCATCGACCACAGGTTCATCGAATCGAGCGACGGCATTGCGCTCACGGCCGGCGCTCCCTACCAGACTCGCGAGGAACTGGTGGTGGCCGATCAAAGCTGGGAGAAAGACCTGGTTATCGGCAGCTACTCGACCGTCCTCAAGGAAGACGGCAAAGTGCGGCTCTGGTACAACGTGCTGGGCGGGGTCTGGAAACCGCACGAGAATCCGTCGTTCATGGGTGTGGCCTACGCTGAGTCGAACGACGGCCTGCGCTTTCACAAGCCTGTGCTCAGGCTTGTCGCGCGCGATGGCGACCGCGAGAACAACTTCGTGCTGCCCACGGATCCGTCCCTGGTGACCATAGGCGGAGGCACGGTGCTGCGCGACGAGAATCCCAAGTGCCCGCCCGGGGAACGTTACAAGTCCTGGTCGAAGTTCTATCCGTGCAAGGATAGCGGGCTGAGGGGGCCGCATCGCGTCTGGTATTCGGCCGACGGGCTGCGCTGGAAGCTCTACGACACGCTGGTCACCGGCCTGCGCGCGGCCGACACGCAGCCGAGTTGGTTCTGGGACCCGCGCGCCGGCCGTTACGTCGGATACAGCCGCGAGTGGGTGCGGCGCCCCGACGGCTACGGATTGCGGAGCGCCAGTTACAACGAGTCCGATGACATGCTGCACTGGGATTCGACCATGCTGGCGCTCGAACCCGACGAGCGCGATTTCACGGCCGCGCCGCGCGCGAGCATCGAGCTTGACAAGGCGCGCGTGCAGGGCGAGAACGTGCTTCCGCCCGAACCGGGCGGCGACCAGGTGCTGGCACCTGCCGCTCCGCTGGACATGTACGGCCCCGGCGTGTTCCGCTACGCCGAAGCCGACGGCGTCTACATTGCGCTCACCCCGATCTTCCATCACTGGCGAGCCGAGGGCAAGAACTCCTGGCCCGGCACGGGCGACGTGCAACTCAGCGTGAGCCGGGACGCGCGCCACTTTCAGCGTGCGCCGGGCCGCCGCCCGTTCATCGGCGTAGGACCTCCCGGATCGTTCGATTCCAAGTGGGTGTGGCCGTTGCCGAATCCCGTGCGCATGGGCGACGAACTGTGGATCTACTATCTCGGGACCAACAAGGACCACAACGGCGGCATCGATCCGGCGGCCACGCGGCAGACGTCGGCCATCTCGCGGGCCGTCCTGCGCCTGGACGGATTCATGAGCGCCGAAGCCGCTTACGAGGGCGGATGGCTGATCACGCCGCCGCTGGTCTTCGAAGGCTCGCGGCTGGAACTGAATCTCGATACCGGTGCAGGCGGGGTGGCGCGCGTCGAACTGCTCGACGCCGCAGGCAAGCCGGTTCCGGGTTACGGCCTGGCGCAGGCCGACGAACTGAACGGCAACAACGTCCGCATGCCGGTGAGTTGGAAAGGGAATACCGGTGTTGCGCCGCTCGCCGGTAAGCCCGTGCGCCTGCACATCCGCATGCGCGCGGCGCGGTTGTACGCGTTCCAGTTCGTACCGTAGGGGGGGGATCTATGCCGCCCCTACACAGGGTATCCTGAAAAGGTCATGAAACTTACCTTTTGGGGTGCTGTTGGCAATGTCACGGGAAGCATGCACGAAGTCGGGGTGAACGACCACCGCTTCCTGCTCGATTGCGGCCTCTACCAGGGCCGCCGCAAGGAAGCTCGTGACCGCAACAGTAGTTTCCCGTTTCCGGGCAGTACCATCGACGGCGTGGTGCTCTCGCACGCTCACCTCGACCACAGCGGCAACCTGCCGACGCTGGTCAAGAACGGTTTCAGTGGTCCCATATACACGACGCCCGCAACGGTAGACCTTTGCGGGGCCATGCTGCGCGATTCGGCCTACATTCAGGAAAAGGACGCCGCGTTCATCGCTAAGCGCAGCGCGCGCCGGCGTTCGATCAGGATTCCGGTGGAAGCGGAACCGGTCGCGCCGCTTTACACAGTCCAGGATGCCGAGAACACGATTCCACTGTTCCATCCGGTCCCGCTTTATACCCCCACGCATCTCACTCCCACTCTGAGCTTCGAAACTTACGACGCCGGCCACATCCTCGGCTCTTCCTGTGTGCTGATGCACTATCACGAGAACGGCCGCAAGGTGAAGTTGATGTTCTCAGGCGACGTCGGCCGCCGCAACCTGCCCATCATCAAAGACCCGGACGAAGTGCCTCCCGTGGATTACGTGATCATGGAAAGCACCTACGGCGACCGTTTGCACAAGGACGTCGAGGCGGTTTCGGCCAAACTAGCCGAGGTCGTCAGCCGCACTTGCGCGCGCGGCGGCCGCATCGTCGTGCCGGCGTTCGCCGTCGGCCGCGCGCAGCAACTCGTCCTGCTGCTGCACGAACTCATGAACGAAAAGAAGATCCCGAGCATTCCGATTTTCGTCGACAGCCCGCTCACGCTTGATGTGACGGAGATTTTCCGCAAGCACAAGGAAGAGTGGGACTCCGAGACCCGGGATTTCCTGCTCAACGGTGAAGATCCGTTTGGCTTCAGCCGGCTGCGTTACATCCGGGAGGTAAGCGAGTCCAAGGCGCTGAACGATCTGCGCGGGCCGATGATGATCATTTCCGCTTCGGGAATGTGCGAAGCCGGGCGCATTCTGCACCATCTGCGCAACAACATTGAGGATCCGCGCAATACGATCCTGATCACCGGCTTCCAGGCCGAGAATACGCTGGGCCGTAAACTGGTCGACAAGTGGCAGGAAGTTCCCATCTTTGGCGAGCCGATGCGCGTCCGCGCCGAGGTGGTCAAGATCAACGAACTCAGCGCGCACGCCGATCAGCGCGAATTGCTCGCCTGGCTCAAGCCCGTGGTCAAGACGGTCAAGAAAGTCTTCCTGGTCCACGGCGAGCCCTCGCAGACCGCCGCGCTGGCCAAGGCGATCCAGGACCAATACGCGCTGGACGTCGTGATGCCTAAGCGCGGCGAAACTTTCGATCTGGCTTAGGCGCCGTCTGGTACTGGTACGAACTCAATCCGAATACGCCCGTTGTACTGTTTACCCGCGCCTTGCGTTGCCGGGATAATGGCTCTTGATCATAGGACAAAGCGCCCGTGAACTATCTGCTCCAGTTCGTTTACCTGCAACTGCTCGATCTGCTGACGACGTTGGCGTTCCTGCTCAACGGGATTCGCGAAGCGAATCCCCTGGTGCGCTGGGCGTTGAATGCCGCCCCCACTCCGTTGGGAGGGCTGCTAGGTGTGAAGGTGCTGGCGGTACTCTTGGGCCTCTATTGCTGGCGATTCGGCAAGGAGCGTCTGCTCGTCCGCATCAATCTGTTGTTCGCCGTCCTGGTGGCCTGGAACCTGGTCGCACTCATTGCGGGCTCGGTTCTCGCCGCCAAGACCGTCTGATTCGGCTATCCTGAATCGTTGGCGGGTATTTCCGCCGCACATCCAATTCTAGTGAGGGTAGCCATGCCTGCGATTTGTCTCCGCCCGATTCCGTTGTTCCTTTTCTTGACTCTCCTGATGCCGCTCGCGGCTGAGCCTGAGGGGCCGGCGCTTGCTCCCACCGGGCTTCGCGTCGAGTACCTGGCCGATCCTATCGGCATTGACGTCGCGGCGCCGCGATTCTCCTGGGTGTTGAACCACACCGAGCGCGGCCAGGCCCAAACCGCCTGCCAGATCCTGGTTTCGACCGCGCCCGGGGCTTCGGCCGGCGATCAGTGGGACAGCGGCCGCGTCGCATCCAGCCGGAGCGTCCTTGTGGCGTACGCCGGCAAGGCGCTCGAAAGCGGGAAGACTTACTACTGGAAGGTCCGCTATTGGGACAAGCAGAACCGCGCGAGCGAGTATAGCAGGACGGCGCGGTTCGAGATGGGGCTGTTGAAGCCTGCCGAGTGGACGGGAGCCTGGATCGGCGGCGGCAACACGCTGCGCAAGGAGTTCACGCTGAGTGCGAAGCCGGTCCGCGCGCGGGCTTACGTCGCCGGTGTCGGTTACGCTGAGCTTCACGTCAACGGGCACAAGATCGGCGACCGCGTGCTCGATCCCGCCTGGACCACCTACGACAAACGCGTGCTCTACGCGACCTACGACATCACCAGGCACCTTGCCGCTGGCGCGAACGCCGTCGGCGTGATGCTGGGCGAGGGTTGGTATCACAACCGCGCGCTGAAGCTGCAGGTGAACATCGAACTTGCGGGTGGCCAGAAGATCGCCATCGCAACCGACACATCCTGGAAAGCCACGCAGGGCCCCATTCTCGAAGACAGCGTCTATCACGGCGAAGTCTACGACGCGCGCAAGGAGATGCCGGGTTGGGATCGCGGCGGCTTCAACGACGCGGCCTGGAAGCCGGCTGCTTCGGTGGACGGCCCCAAGGGCGTGCTTTCGGCCGAGATGATGCCTCCCATCAAGGCGGTGGACGCCATGACCCCGCTCAAGATGACCAGCCCGAAGCCCGGCATGTACGTCTACGACATGGGGCAGAACTTCAGCGGCTGGGTGCAGCTTAGAGTGAAAGGCCCGCGCGGTACGGCGGTCAAGTTGCGCTTCTCTGAACTGATTTACGACGACGGAACGCTGAACGTCGAGAACCTGCGCAAGGCGCGCGTGACCGACGTCTACATTCTTCGCGGGGACGGCGAGGAAGAAATCTACGAGCCGCGCTTCACCTACCACGGCTTCCGCTACGTCGAAGTCACGGGTTTCCCCGGCGCGCCGCGGATGGACACCATACGCGGCCGCGTGGTGCACAGCGCCGTGAAGCCGATGGGCAGCTTGGCTTTCTCCAAGCCCATTCTGAACCAACTGCAGCGCATCATCACCTGGGGCGTTACGTCGAACCTGCACAGCGTTCCGACCGACTGCAACCAGCGCGATGAGCGCATGGGCTGGATGGCCGACGCGCATCTGTACGGCGAGACCGCCATGCTCAACTTCGACATGGCGGCGTTCTACACCAACTTCCTGCGCAACATCCGCGACGCGCAGAAGGAGGACGGCAGCGTGCCCGACACGGTGCCCTCGACCTCCTGGGGCCGCTACCCCGCCGATCCGGCCTGGGGCAGCGCCTATCCGCTATTCACCTGGTACATGTGGGAGCACTACGGCGACCGCCGCATCCTCGAACAGCACTACGACGGCATCAAGGCGTGGGCCGATTTCCTGAAGACCCGCAGCAAGGACGGCGTGGTCGAGTTCGTGAAATATGGCGACTGGGTGCCCATCGTGAAAACCGATGGCTACCTGGTTTCGACCTTCTATTACTACTACAGTGCGGAGATCGTGGCCCGCGCCGCCGAGATCCTCGGCAAAACCGCCGACGCCCAGGCCTACCGCGCCTTACAGGCCCAGATCCGCGACGGTTTCCATCGCCGCTTCTACAACGCCGAGCGTAAGTATTACGGCGAAGGCACGCAGACCGCGCAAGCGCTGGCGCTGTTCCTGGATATGGCGCCGAAGGACGTCCGCGGAGCCGTGGGCGGTTATCTGCGGAACGACATCACTTACTATCACGACACGCACCTGACCACAGGCATCGTCGGCACCAAGTACCTGCTGCCGGTGCTCACGCAAATCGGCGGCTCCGACCTCGCCTACGAACTGGCCACGCAGACCGCTTATCCAAGCTGGGGCTACATGATCGAAAACGGCGCCACCACCTTGTGGGAGCTGTGGCAGAACAAAACCGGCCCGTCCATGAACTCGCACAACCATCCGATGTTCGGCAGCGTGGGCGCCTGGATGTACCAGGCCTTGGCTGGCATCAACGCGGATCCGAAAGCCGGCGGGTATGAGCGAATTCACTTCGCCCCGCAGATGGTCCGCGATCTCAACTGGACCACGGGTACCATCGAGACGCCGCGGGGCATCGTGGTCAGCTCCTGGAGCCGCACTCCGGAGACGATCCGCTACGAAGTTACCATTCCGGTCGGCTCGGACGCCGATATCGTGCTGCCGAAGTTCAACTTCCGGGACGTGGAAGTCCGCGAGAGCGGCAATCCCGTTTTCCAGGGCGGCAAGTTCCTGGCCGGCGCGGCAGGAGTCACCGGCGCGAAAGAAGCCGAAAGGACAGTGACCATCGAAGCCGGCTCGGGACACTATGTTTTCGAGCTGACGGGACGCTAGAGCCGGGCGGGCGAAACCGCCTGCCCCACTGCGTGCTATCATCCGAATCTCATGGTTGAGTATTCCATTGGCGTTGACTTGGGCGGCACGAACCTGCGGGCCGCCGTGATTGACCGTTCCGGGAACATCCTGGAGAAGATTTCCGCTCCGACCAACATGCCCGAGGGCCGCGAGGCCGTGGTTTCGAGTATCGTGGGTGCCATCGGCAAGCTGCGCGACAAGTACGGCAGCGGTCCGCTGGCCGGGATCGGCGTCGCGGTGCCCGGTTTCATCCTGATGGAGCCCGGCGTCATCGTCGGCTCGAACAACCTGGCCGCCCTGGAGAATTACCCTATCCGCGACGACATCAGCCGCCGCTTGGGCACCAAGGTCATCCTCGAGAACGACGCCAACGCCGCGGCCATGGGCGAAAAATGGATGGGCGCCGGACGCGACGTGGAGGACCTGGTCCTGCTCACCCTCGGCACGGGCATCGGCGGCGGCATCATCTGCGGCGGCCACGTTCTGCACGGCCACGTCGGCATGGCCGGCGAGATCGGTCACATGACGGTGGACCCGGTCGGCAATCCCTGCGGCTGCGGCAACGTGGGTTGCCTCGAAAAGCACGCCTCCGCTACAGCTGTCGTGGCCATGGCCAAGCTGCTCCATCTGGGTGAGGACCGCGACGAAGTCACTTCGGAATTCGTCTGCCAGTTGGCGCAGGCCGGCGACGTGAAAGCCAAGATGGTCTTCGAGCGCATGGGCCGGGCGCTGGGAGTGGCCATCGGGAACCTGGTCAACATTTTCAACTTCCCGCTGTACCTGATGAGCGGCGGCATGCTGCCGGCCTGGGAGTTTTTCATGCCCGCGCTTCAGGACGAAGTCGAACACCGCTCGTTCACATACCGCAACGCGAAAACGCGCATCGAAAAGGCGGTGCTGGGCAACGAGGCGGGCCTGTACGGTGCCGCCTATTTACCGTTTATCGAGTGAGGTCATCTGGCTATGTATTGGATGGGCATAGACGTCGGCACGGGCGGGACCCGCGCCCTGCTGGTGGATGGGAAGGGAACCGTCAAGGCCGGTTTCACGGCGCCGCACGAAGACATGCGGATGGAACGTCCTCTCTGGGCCGAGCAGCGTCCGGAGAACTGGTGGGACGCGGCCAAGGCCGCCATCCAGGGCGTTCTCAAGCAGGCCAAAGCGACCGGCAAGCAGGTGAATGGTATCGGCCTGTCGGGGCAGATGCACGGCCTGGTCATGCTCGACGAGAACAACGCCGTCATCCGGCCCGCGCTCATCTGGTGCGACCAGCGCAGCCAGCCGCAGGTGGATCACATCAACAGCGTCGTTGGCAAGGCCAACGTCCTGGCCTTCATCGCGAACCCCGTTCTCACGGGATTCACGCTACCGAAGTTGCTGTGGGTGCGTGACAACGAGCCGAAGCATTACGCGCGGTTGCGCAAGATGTTGCTGCCGAAGGACTACGTCCGCTTCATGCTCACCGGGGAGTATGCCAGCGACGTGTCGGACGCAAGCGGCACGGCCCTGTTCGACGTCGTCCTGCGCCGCTGGTCCAACAAGATGACGAGCCGGCTGGGCATTGACGACGCCATCCTGCCGAAGGTGTACGAATCGAGCGAGATCACGGGCGAAGTGACCGCCCAAGCTGCAGAACTGACCGGCCTCGAAGCGGGCACCCCAGTGGTGGGCGGCGGTGGCGATCAGGCGGCAAGCGCGGTAGGCAACGGAATCGTCGAGCCGGGCATCGTCTCATGCACGCTGGGCACCTCGGGCGTCGTGTTTGCGCACATGGACCGGGCCAACTACGATCCACAGGGCCGCGTCCATACCTTCTGCCATGCCGTGAAGGGCGCCTGGCACGTAATGGGTGTGACGCAGGGCGCGGGGCTGAGCCTGCAGTGGTTCCGCAACCAGTTGGCGCCCGGCGCCGATTACGACGTGCTCACGGCCGAAGCCGCCAAAGCTCCGGTCGGCGCGCAGGGCTTGTTCTGGCTCCCCTACCTGATGGGAGAGCGTACCCCGTACCTGGATGCCACGGCGCGCGGCGGCTGGATCGGTCTTACCGCCAAGCACACGCGGGCCGACCTGCTTCGTGCCCTGCTCGAAGGCGTCTCTTACAGCCAGAAGGATTGCTTGGACGTGATCGAGAGCCTGGGCGTGGAGGCCGGTTCGGTGCGTGTTTCCGGCGGCGGCGCGCGCAGCCCGTTCTGGCGTCGCCTGCTTGCCGACATTCTCGACAAGAAAGTGGTTACGCTCGAAACGCAGGAAGGCTCGGCCTACGGCGCGGCGCTGCTGGCTACGGTCGGCACGGGCGCTTTCGCAACGGTGCCGGAAGTCTGCCACGCGGTGATCAAAGAGGTGGATGCGGTAACGCCGCAGCCGCACGAATCGCAGCTCTACGCGCGCGGCCACGAAGTATACCGCCAGCTCTATCCGACCTTGAAGCCAGTCTACCGCCTGATCGCGAGCATCTCTTAAGCCATGAATGATCGTCTTACGCGCCGGTACTTCTTCCTGGGAGGCGCGGCGCTCGCCGCCTCGAACACGCTTCCCGCCCGCGCGGCATCTCTGAAGCGCGCCGGCTACAAGTCGCCCAACGAAAAGCTGAACATCGCCGGCATCGGTGTCGGTGGCAAGGGCTACGGCGATATCAATGCCTGCGCTCTCACCGAGAACATCGTGGCGCTTTGCGATGCGGACGAGGTCCGCGCCGCCAGGACCTTCGACCGCTATCCGAAGGCCACCCGCTACAAGGATTTCCGCCGGATGCTCGACAAAGAGAAGAGCATCGACGCCGTGATAGTCTCCACGCCCGATCACGTCCACGGCATCGCCGCGGCGTGGGCCATCCAGCGCGGCTTGCACGTCTACGTGCAGAAGCCGATGACGCGCACCATCTGGGAAGCGCGCATGCTCACCGAACTGGCGCGGAAGCACGGGGTCGCCACGCAGATGGGCAACCAGGGCCACTCGAACGAGGGCGCCCGGCGGCTCTGTGAAATGATCTGGGCCGGCGAGATCGGCGCAGTGCGTGAAGTACACGCCTGGACCGACCGCCCCATCTGGCCGCAAGGCATCGACGCGCCACTGCCCGAAGAGCCGGTTCCATCGACACTCGATTGGGACGCGTGGCTGGGGCCTGCGCCTCGGCGCGCTTACAACAAAGGCTACGTGCCCTTCAAATGGCGCGGCTGGTTCGATTTCGGCTGCGGCGCGCTGGGCGACATGGCCTGCCACATCCTCGGCCCGGTCAACTGGGCGCTGCGTCTGGGCGCGCCCGCGAGTGTCGAATGCATGAAGCAGGAGAAGAAGAACTCGCAGACCTTCCCCACTAAAAGCATCATCCGCTTCGAGTTTCCGGCGCGCGCCAATATGCCGCCGCTCACGCTTTATTGGTACGACGGCGGTCTGATGCCTCCCCGGCCCAGCGGTATCGGGCCCGACGTGAAGCTCGGGGACGGCGCGAACGGTTCGCTGTTCATCGGCGAGAAAGGCATCATCTCCACGGGTACCTACGGCGAGAAGACGCGCCTTCTGCCCGACGAGAAGATGAACGGCTACAAGTTCCCCGATCCGTTCCTCACCCGTTCGCCCGGGCATTACCGGGATTGGATCCGCGCGGCCAAGGGCGGCGAACCAGCCTGCTCCAATTTCGACTACGCCGGCCCGTTCACCGAATGGGTACTGCTCGGCACACTGGCCGTCCGCTTCGAGGGCAAGCTCCTGTGGGATGGACAACGCATGAAGGTAACCAACCTGGCCGAAGCCAACCGCCTCATCAAGCCGGCATACCGCAAAGGCTGGAAGATCTGATGAAAAGCGGGGACAGCCCACTCCGCCCGCGAGAGGAATAATTGGAAGCGCGGCGCCAGTCGAGCGGGGCAGAGCAGTCTGTCCCCGTTTTCCCGATGGAAACACCTCCGCTCTATTGCGACGTAAGCCTGCCGGTCCCCATGGACCAGCCGTTCACTTACGCCCTGGTCGAAACCCTCCGGCATCGCGTGAAGCCGGGCTGCCGGGTACTGGTGCCGTTCACCACGCGGAAACTGGTGGGCGTCGTACTGCGTTGTCATAACGAGGCCCCGGAGGCCAAGCCCCGCGAGGTGCTCAGGCTGCTGGACGAAGAGCCCGTACTCGACGAGGAACTGCTGGCGCTGGGCCGCTGGATGGCGGAATACTACTGCGCGCCGCTCGGCGAAGCGCTGCGCATCATGACGCCGCTCACCGGCGAGATTCGCCACAGCCGCGTTTACACGCTGACCGACGCGGGCCGCGACGTTGTGCGGCAGTTGGTGTTGGGCGAGGGCGAAGAAGAACCATCGCTGAAGATCCTGCGCCTGCTCGAATCGCGCGCGCTTGCGGCTCCCTACCTGGCCAAGAGTGTCCCCAACGCTACGCGCGTTCTGCGCTCGCTCGAAAAGAAAGGCCTGGTCGCGACGGAGGACCGCCACCAGGAACGCGACCCGTTGCGCGCGCCCGCGTCCAAGCTCCGCGTCGAATTCACCAGTCGCGTCGAAGGCGTGAAGCTACGCAAGGCCGAGCGCGAACTGGTTGCGTATCTGGAACTGCATCCCGGCGCGCACAACCTGGCCGAGGTGGAGACGATCGTCGGGAACGCATCGACGGCCGCGCGGAGCCTGGCGCGCCGCGGTCTCCTCTCGCTCAAGCCCGAGCCCATCGCCATCACTGCCGAGCACCTCTGGCCCGCACGCACCCTGAACCCGCACCAACTAACTGCCTACGAACAGATCCGCGCCAGTGTGGAAGCGCGCCGCTTCGAGACCTTCCTGCTTTACGGCGTGACGGGTTCCGGGAAGACCGAAGTTTACATGCGCGCCATCGACGACGCCCTGGCGCTCGACCGCGGCGCGCTGCTGCTGGTGCCGGAGATCGCGCTCACCCCGGCGGTGGCGGCGCAGTTCATGGATCACTTCGGCGACCACGTGGCCATCCTGCATTCGGCCTTCACCGATGCCGAGCGAGCCACGCAATGGCGGCGCATTCGTAACGGCGAAGCCGGTGTGGTGGTGGGCACTCGCAGCGGGGTGTTTGCGCCCGTGCGGAACCTCGGGTTGATCGTGGTTGACGAGGAGCACGACGGCAGTTACAAACAGGAGGAGACGCCTCGTTACAACGGGCGCGACCTGGCCATCGTGCGCGCGCGTGCTTGCGGGGCTACCGTGGTGCTGGGCTCGGCCACCCCCAGCCTCGAATCGCGTTACAACGCCGCCCGCGGTAAGTACAAGCTCCTTGAGTTGCCGGAGCGCATCGAGCACCGGCCCATGCCCGAAGTCGAGCTGATCGACATGCGCGTCGAGTTCCTGGAGACGCGCCGCCAGGCCACCTTCTCACGACGTCTGCTGGAAGCCATCAAGGGCCGTCTGGATGCGGGCGAGCAGGTCATGCTGCTGTTGAACCGCCGAGGCTTTTCCAGCTTCGTGGTCTGCCGCGCTTGCGGGGAGCGCGTCCAGTGCGCCAACTGCTCGTTGACGCTCACTTACCACCGGCGCGACCGGCGGCTACTATGCCACGTGTGCGGCTACGCCGAACGCGTGCCCAAAGTCTGCCCCAAGTGCCAGAGCGAGTACATCCAGTTCGTGGGCACCGGCTCCGAGCGTGTCGAGGAGGAACTGCACCAGGCGTTTCCAGAGGCGAGGATCGCCCGCATGGACCGCGACACGGTCACCGGACGCCGCCACTACGAAACCATCCTGCATTCCTTCCGCGAGCACGAATACGACATCCTGGTGGGCACGCAGATGATCGCCAAGGGCCACGACATCCCCAACGTGACGCTGGTAGGCGTGGTGTCCGGCGACATCGGCCTGGGCGTGCAGGACTTCCGCGCCGCCGAGCGCACCTTCCAACTCCTTACGCAGGTGGCCGGCCGCGCCGGCCGCGGCGACATTCCCGGCATGGTCTACATACAGACGGTGAACCCGGACCACTACGCCATCCGCTTTGCCTCCATGCAGGATTACCCCGCCTTCTATGAGAAGGAGCTTCAGTTCCGCCGCCTGATGCGCTATCCGCCGTTCAGCGCGCTGGCCAATGTGCTGGTGCGCGCGCCCAAACTGGAGGACGCCATGGCCATGAGCCAGGAAGTGGGCAACTTCCTCACTCCCGCGCCGGAAAACGTGAAAGTGATGGGCCCGGCCGAAGCGGCCGTACCGAGGCTCAAGAGCGAGTACCGCTACCAGTTGTTGATCAAAGCGGCCTCGCGCGTGAAGCTCAGCGAACTGCTGCACAACCTCCGCCGCTATGCGCGCGACCGCGGGTGGGGCCCCACCTCGCTCGTCATCGACGTCGATCCACAGAGCCTGACCTGAGCGGACGTCAAGCCGCGGGATCACTCGCCCCTGCACGAAGATTCGGCTTTACTGTTTCACCAACTCCACGCGCCGGTTCTTCGCCCGTCCCTCTTCCGTCCGGTTGTCCGCAACCGGCTTCGCCTGGCCGTAACCTTTCGCCGTCATCCGTTCGGCCGCTATGCCTTGCTTAGCGATCGCGGCTACCACGGACCTGGCCCTTGCCTCCGAAAGTTTCTGGTTGCTTTCCGGCGACCCTACGTTGTCTGTGTGGCCACCCACTTCCAGCTTGAGCGCGGGGTCGGATTGGAGCAGTTTGGCCACCTGTTCCAGTTGCGACATGGAGTCCTGCTGTATAGTGGCCGAACCGGTATCGAAGTTGATGTATAGCGCTATGAATCCGTCCTTATCCAGCCGTTCACGAATCTGGTTCGCGACGATGTCCTGCTTCATCGATTCTCGTTCCAACAGCGAGATTTCGTACGCTTGTCCGTCATCGTCCGATTCGACAAAGGCCCACGTCTCTTTCCCTTGCCCTGCGAACTTCAACGTTGTCCCATACAGAATGCACCCGTTGCCGGTGTGCATCGTCTCATGCAAGACCGCCTTGCACCAACCCGGGTATTCGGCCATCACCGTTGCGCCGGACTTTCTTGCAGCGCTCTCGAAGTTCCGCATCGTCTGCAGAGGGCTTGGCTTTACATTACCCTCCTTAAGCTCGTACCTGAAGAAGTAGAACTTGCCTTCTACCGGGACCGACTTCCCTTGGGTTTCCTCGCCGTTCGCCGCGACGGGGCCCACCGGGAAGTGCTTTATCTCGTACTGCGATTGCCTGCATTCAGCAAGGAAGAATCCGGGCATCCGGTTGAACAACGGATGGTCCTTGCAACCCTCGGCGTCCTCGTTCTGTGCCAGTAGCGGCATGCCGGAGGCTGCAAGAAGCATTAACGCGGCTCGGCATAATCTGCCTTGCCGAAAGAATCGGACAGTCATGTGATTCATCGTAACAAGATGGTCTCCCGGCGAGCGCGCGGCGTTCCGTCGCGTCCCTCGTTGACGTCGATCCGCGGAGTCTGCTGTAATCGCGAGCGATGCCGGGCGTTGAACCTGTGGAACGGAACCTCCGCCACGCAATGAGCGCATTCGCCGTTGCCACCGGTGCCGGCGAATGCCGCCAGATGCCGGGGGTGTTGATTGCGAGCGCCGGCATAGATTGCGCCGTTTTCAACGCCGCGTTGCTTACCCCTCCCGCCGTCGCCAATCCGAACGAGTTCGAGCGGCGCCTGCTCTCCGCCGCGGTACACTACCGGACGCGCGGCCTGCCCTGGTCGTTTTGGCTGTGTGAAAGCACAGTGGAAGAGCACGCGCGCCGTGAAGCCGACGGTATCTTGCAGCGCTGCGGCTTGGCGAACATCTCCGTATCTCCGGGGATGGTCGCGGACCGTCTCGCGCCTGCCGGCGTTCGGGCCCCGGCACTCGAGTTCCGCTCCACCACCGGTGCGGAAGCGCGCACGGCGTTCTGCTACGTAATGGCCGCGGCTTTCGCGCTACCGTTCGAAACCGCCCGCCTCATCTACGGCACGGAGCGCATCTGGCGTTCCGGGTGCCAAGGCTGGGTGGGCTATGTGAAGGAAGAAGCCGTCACGACGGCGGCCGTGATTCCGGATGGCGATGTCCTGGGCGTCTATGCCGTGGCGACGCTCGCGGCCTTCCGCCGGCGCGGCTATGCGGAGGCCGTCACGCGGTATGCTCTGGAGCAGGCCCGCCGCGCCACCGGCGTCGAGCGCAGCGTCCTGCAATCCACAAAGGCGGGCCTCGAACTCTACCGCAAGATGGGTTACCGGGAGACGACCCGCGTCGCTGTCTTCCAGTCGCGTTGAACCGTTACACTAATTGATTCGAAGCCCATGGAGAGGATTCCGTATCAGGCGACCGGGGCCGCTGCCACCTACGACGGCATTGAACGCCTGCCCGTCGCCGTTCTCCTCGATAACGTGCGTAGCATGTACAACGTCGGCGCGTTCTTCCGCACCGCCGATGCCGTCGCGGCCGAAGTGCTCTGCCTGGGCGGCATCACCGCCTCTCCGCCCAAGCGCGCCATCACCAAGACGGCGCTGGGTGCCGAAGAACGCGTGCGCTGGGAGCACTCCTGGGACGTGGCCGGGATGGCCGCGCGCATGCGCGAGCGTGGTTTCGAACTCGCCGCGGTGGAGACGTCGCTGCATTCGGTGGATCTCTTCGATTGGACCCCGCGCTTCCCCGTCTGCATCATGTTCGGAAACGAGGTTGACGGGCTGAGTCCGGAACTCGCTGAGTTGGCCGACGTTCACGTGCGCATCCCCATGCTGGGAATGAAGCACTCGCTGAACGTCGCAACATCGGGCGGCGTGGTCCTCTACGAATTGCTGCGCAAGTACCGCGCGCTGTTACGTCAGGCGTAGGTCCTGCGCCAGGCGGCCAGTTCCTGCATCAGGTGGTCGCGCACGGTGGAGTATTGGGGATTATGGAAGCCGTTGACCTTTTCGCGCGGGTCCGCCTTGAGGTCGTAAAACTCGTTCGGCCCTTTCCCTTGATTGCGCACGATGACCTTGAACCGGTCGTCTCGCGCCATCTCGGTATTGCGGAAGTGGCCGAAGACCAAATTCTTCCACTTATGCTTCTTGGGCATCGGACGGCCCATGAGCAGGTTCGCGTAACTCCGCCCGGGTAGATTGCGTTGCGGCACCGGGGCGCCTGAGAACTCGCACAGGGTGGGGAACACGTCGGCGAAGCTGACCAGTTCGGGCCTTGCCGCTTCCACCGGGAACTTGCCCGGCCAGTTCCAGATCATCGGCGTCGCCATCACTTCCTCGTACATGTTGATGGGGTCCGAAGCCAGGCCCTTGCTCCAAAGGCCATGCCGCCCGAGCAGAAAACCGTTGTCGCCCGTGAAGATGATCAGCGTGTTGTCCCACAACCCGCGCTGTTTCAGTTTGGCGATGAGCGGCGGCAGTTGATCGTCGAGCGCGGTAACCGAAGCCGCGCACTTGCGGATATTGCCCACCGTGTCCTTCAGCAGATCCTTCTCACGAAGCGCGTTGGGTGCCGCGGGTTCCCAACCGAAAGTTGAGAAGTCCGTCCTGGCGTACATTTCGTAATACTTCGCCGGATGCCCGTCGTAAGGTACGTGCGGATTGAAGTGGCTGACGGTGAGGAAGAAGGGTTTGTCCTTGCTCTGCCGGTCGATGAATTCACAAGCTTTGCCGGTGATCAGGTCGGCGAGGTAACCCTTTTCCTGGACCCGCTCGCCGTTAAGATACATGGCCGGATCCTGGTATCGGCTCGATCCGCCGCCCATGGTGTAGCTGAACTCGTAACCGTGGCCCGGCTTCTCGTCGCCGCCCATGTGCCACTTGCCGGTGTAACCGCAGCGATAGCCTGCGCCGGCAAGCGCGTCCGAGATCATGACCTCGCTGGCGAAGGAAGCCGGTGGCGCCGCCTGACCCTGTGGGGGTTGCGCGATGGGATTCGGCGTCAAAAAATCGTGGATGCCGTGCTGGCGCGGCGTGCGCCCGGTGAACAGCGTGGCACGGCTGGCCGAGCAGACCGGCGTAACCACGAAGTTGTTCATCAAACGAACCCCTCCACGCGCCAGCACATCGATGTTCGGCGTCTTGATTTCCTTGTTTCCGTAACAGCCGAGCATCCAGGCGGCCAGGTCGTCGGCGACTACCAGGACGATGTTGGGCCTGAGTGCGGGAGGCTGTTTCTTGGCGGCCAAGGCGGGCGCGATGCTGCTGCACAGAAAATGACGGCGAGATAGCGACACGTCGAACTCCTAGTAATAGTGGGCCGAAATTCTGAATATACCGCGAATCGGGCGACTCTAGGAAAAGTCCTCCGCCAGCATCAGGTCGCTGCCCATTTCGTCCACTTCGGCGAACACGACGGTGCGGCCGTCTTCCGATGCCGTGATGGGGCCATAGACGTAGGTCGGCATGGTCACGATGCGCTTCGACTCGGCGCTTGCGTATGGCCTGAAGTACAGCGTCATCGTGCGGTAGTCGTCCGAGGCCGAGAAGTAATAAACGCCCTGGCGGCAGAGCGCCAGGCCACCTCTCAGGTCCACGCCTGCCACCTGCGTTTCCTCGCCGCCGCCGGACGGCACCCTCCACAGCGAAGACGGGCTGCTGCCGAAGTAAACGTGCTTGCCGTCCGGGGTCTCGAATCCGTGTGTCTCGGCGGGTATCCGCGAAATCTGCAAGGGCGGCTCCTTGGAGTCGGCCTGAACGGGCACTTTCCATAGGGCGCTTTTGCCCGACTTGTCCGAGACCATGTAGACATGCTGTCCGTTGCGCGACCACGTCGGCATGCTCTCGTGTTTTCCTCCCGCGGTGATGCGGCGCTGCGGGCCGCCGGCGGCCGAAACGATTCGCACTTCGCTGTCGTTCTTGTGGATCGATGAGAAGACGATGAATTCGCCCGAGGGCGACCAGGTTGGGGCCGTCGACCTCCTGTCCCCGGAAGTCGTAAGCTGAACCGGATTTGACCCGTCGCTCTCCGCGGTCCACAGTTCAGCCGAACCGGACCGGTCCGAACAGAAGGCGATCTTGTCGCCTTTCGGAGAGAGCGCCGGAGCGAACTCACGGCGTGTCGAGACAATCAGCTTTGTGGGACTGCCCCCCGCCCCGCCGGCCGCATCCAGTTTGAGCTGCCAGATGTTGGTGTCGAACTGTTCGCGGCTGAACGCCATGCGGTCTCCCTTCGGCGAGACGCTCACGCTCTGGACATCTTCGCCGGCCAGCGATAGGCGGTGCGGCCCGCCGTTTCGACCGCTGGCGGCGATGCGGTACAGCCCGCGGCCTTGCCAGGCGTCTCCCGAAGTGAACACAATCTCCTTGCCGCCGGCGAGCCACACCGGGCTGTTGGCGAAGCGTTCGTCGAAGGTCAGCCGCCTGGGCTCGCTGACCGTGTGGAAATCGTCCCTGATCCACGCCGTATAAACGTCGCACGTGCTGGTGCCCGTGCAGCGCAGGAACGCCAGGCGGCCGCCGTCCGGCGATATGGATGGCGCCACGTCCCGTCCCCACTTGCCCTGCGGCGCCAGCAGCCACCGCTTTTCACCCGTTTCGAGCGACACCGAGGCCAGCGTCCCCTTGCCGTACTGCGTACCCTGTCCACCCACCAGGATCTGCTTCGAATCCGGCGTCCAGGTGAGCAGCGGCACATGCAGCGTGCGAGGGAAGTACTCCATCATGATGTCGGCCAGCTTCCGCTCGGTGCCGCCCATCGGCGGAATCACATACAGTGCGTCCATCACACCCACCGGCGACAGGCGCACGAAGGCGATCCAGCGCCCGTCGGGCGACCAGGCCGGTGAAATGTCCTCGGCCGGCGAACTGGTCAGGCGCACCGGGCTGGCCGGCCCGATCATCTTCACGTAGATATCGAAGTTGTCAAGCTTCTCACCGTTCCAGGTGAAGGCGACTTGATTGCCGTCCGGCGAAATGGACGGATAGACTTCCAGCCCTGGTGAGGCCGTCAACGGGACTACGCGCGCTCCGCTGATGGTGGATGGGCCGGTCGGCCACAACCAGGCGGCCATGGCGACGGCCAGCGCGATTCCTGCAACGATAGCCGGCCAGAGCAAGCGCCGCCGCCCGGCCGGCTTGGCCTCGGTCACCCGGCCGCTGGTTTCCAACCGTTCTCCGCGGCTTTGCCACCACGCATCCAGCTCCTCTTTGTAAGCGAAAACCGATCCCTGTTTCTGATGCGTCAGGCGATGGACCGGCAGTCCTTCTTCGCGCTCCCACCGCTGGACCGTGCGCTCGCCGCGGTTCAGGTAAGAGGCGATTTCCTTCCACGAGTCCAGCCGGTCTCTCGGAACAAGCTGCGGGCCCGGCATTACGGTACGTGCTGATCCACCCATGGACTTCTCTCCTAATCTCCCATCAAATACTGGACGTTGAACGCGCGCGAAAGTTCCGGCAAACACGAGCTTTCTCCGGCCTCGTCCCCGCCAAAACACGCCAGAGTACGCCGGGCGGTCCCGGTGGATGCCTACTGCCAGTTTAGCGACTCGGTGAGCATGTCGGGAGCTTCGAAAAGATCCTTGCCGAACAGCACTTTCAGCAACGCGTTTGCATCGGGGATCTGCGTGCCGTCGGAGCCGAAGAAACCGGCGATCTGCGACTGTGCCGCGCTGGCGACTGCCAGGCCAGGCAGGGAAAACTGCAATCCGCCTGAATCGAGATCGAGGAACCCGGCCAGGAACGGGTGAGGATTCAGGGGCAGGGCGCTGGCGACTGCCCGGGCCAGGTCGTGGCGGTAGTACTGGGCGCTCTTCTGCATGTTGGCCGCGCGGATGAGCGCCGTCGAGGCCGGGTTTGGCACGCTACGGTCGCCTTTCGCGAACTGCCAGAGGACTCTTTTGATGGGCATGCCCGGCAGCGTGGACCATGCCAGGTGCGAGGCGTAGCTGAGGGGATCCGCCGTCGCCTGCAGCCATTCCATCCGCTCGAAGAAGTTTTGCAGTTCGCAGCCCATCCATACCTGGTTAATCTTTGCGGGCTGGTAGCGCAGCGCGTAGTTGTCGTCGAAGTCGTTGCCCAGGTTGAGAAGATACGGGTGCTTCGCGGCCAGGAACGCCTTGATGTACGGGTGATAGCCTTCGCTCCACCGCGCCACATCCACGATGGAGCCGCCGCCCACGTTCAGCGTCGCCGCGCGTATATCCGGTTCGACGGCGTTCAGGATGGTGCCGTAAATAGAGCCCAGCGACTGGCCCACGTAGTAGATGCGGCTGCCGTCCAGGTCCACTACGCCATCACCATCCATGTCCAGGCCGGCGCGGATGGCGCGCACGAACTGCATCAGGTCCACGGTGGTTTGCCGGAAGCAGTCGCGGAACGCGATGGGCGCCGGATCGAAAACCAGGCAGCCTTCGCTGGCTTCGATGCGGCCGTCCCCGTTGAGGTCCACTCCGCGACCGCCCGCCGGTAGCTCCGTTACTGTGCTGCCCGCCTCGGTGACGCGCAGCGTCCCGTTAGCACCGTAGCCGTGCCCCACGGCATTGATAGCCGCGACGGCGAAGCCGGCCCGCGCCAGCGTTCCCGCGACCGCGCTCGGACCGCCTAACTTGCTGTCGGTGAACCCGTGGCCGAAGATCACCACCGGGTACCCGCCGGTCGGCATCTTCGAATCCGGCAGGAAGACGTGGAAGAAGATTTCGCTCGACTCGGCGGGAAGCTCCACCTTCTTGGCCGTGGGCGGGGCGGAGATCGTCTGGAAATCGTTGAGGAACCGCGGCGACCGGAAGCTCCCGAAGGCGAGCTTGCCGATACCCTGGACCAGGGCGGGAGGC
Organism: uncultured Solibacteraceae bacterium; assembly: GCA_964561215.1. Classification (GTDB taxonomy): domain Bacteria; phylum Acidobacteriota; class Terriglobia; order Bryobacterales; family Bryobacteraceae; genus JAJFUV01. The sequence goes on from CAZLOS010000002.1 coordinate 40,403, forward strand.
AGCGGGAAGGACAGATCCCGGAACGCGTTCGCTCCCGTGCCGGTCTGCTGGTGCCAGGTGAGCAAGGTGATGCGCGAAACGTCGAATACGCTTTTGGTCCCCGTGCGCTGAAAGCCAATTTGTGTTGCTTCCAGCCGCGGGCGGGCCTGTTCGAGCCACGTGGTTGCGCTCAGCGTTGTGAACAGAGACGCGCTCACCAGGCGGCGCCCTTTCCAGCGGTCCTGCATGGCGCCGAGTTGTGCGGCGAGCGTCGAGCAATACTCGCTCTGCGGCGCCGTGACGCAGGCGACGAAAGCGGGATCGGCCTCCACCGGAGTCCCGTTGAGGTCTTCTACGGCGTCGGTGACCACCAGCAGGTAGCGGCGGTGCTGATCAAGCACGACGTCCGGTTTGGCGTAGCCGATGTAAGTGGCTGGATCGTAAATGGGCTGGTTGATGGTGAGGACGTCGCCGGTCTTGCTGAGTCCGGCCTCTTCTTGCGTCAGATTATCCAGCGCTACCAGGAACATTCCGGCGCTGAGAGTATACGGGTTGACGGGTGCGGAGAAGCGTGCGCTCATCCGCGGCGATGGATTGAAGCCGTCGAGTTGGTTGATCAGGCGCGTCAGGTTGCACTCGCCCTCGAGGATCGAGCAGTCCGGAAGCGGCAGGTTCACGCGCCGCCCCGTCTTCTGGTCCGGATCGGCGACGGTAAGCGCGTCGGTGGGAAACGGTCCAACCTCGGGACGCGACGGATCGAACAGCACCCTTACTCCAGCCAGAGCGGGCCACCATCCCAAAGCAAGAGAAGCGGCGAGCACCCATCGAAATCCGCACATAAAACAACTTTATCGCGGATTGTCAGTAAAGATGGCGGATCTTGAAGGCCACCGTGGCGGCGTAGGCCTTGGCTGGTGCAGTGGTGAGCCAGGCTTCGGCGGTGTAGTCGCCTTGCGGGAGAGGCTGTCCGGCCTTGTCCGCCAGACGCACTATGATCGGATAGACTTTCTCGCCCGGTCCGAAACTCTCCTGCCTGATGGCTTGCGTAAAAGCGCGGCCGTCCGACCAACGGTACACCACGTGACCTTTCTCGTCGTTGATCACGAATTCGTAAGTCTGCCCGGAGCCGAACGTGAGTGTCAGCGGCTGGTCCTGCACCACTCGGAAGTGCAGGCGCGCGGTCATCACCGGGACGGGCGGTGGATTCCCCACGGGCGGCATCAGGTTTGCCGAGTAAACCGCGCTGTCGAGCGAAAGCCCGAAAGCGACCTCCTTCTCGCTGATCGCCGTTATGCCGCCAAGCTTCGCATAAACCAGATCCCACCGGCGCGGCCCGGCGATGGTAGTCTCCGCGCGGTGGATCATTCCCACCCAGGGCAGATACAGCTCGCGCTCCAACCCGGCATCAGCGCACACCGATGCCGAGTAGCCAATCAGAAGAGCCCAATCGAACACGCCGACCGGCCCGGAGTACTTCTCGTTGCGCGAGGCCACCATGGCGGCTTTGTTGCACGGATTCATGGCCGTCGGGTAAATGTCGCCCACGCGGCCGTTGAACGCAGCCAGGATCTTGTCGGTCTTCCCGGCGTCGTCCCACACCCACAGCGTTCCGCTATCGTCCATGCGGACCCACTGCCCGCCGCCAGACGTATTTCGCAGCAAGTAGTAGATGCGGTTTTCGATCCAGCCCCAGCGCGCGATCTCAAGCGTTTCGACCGATGTTCCGGCGCCGCTGGTCCGGTAGACCCAGGTGTTACCCACCTGGAGAGGGAAGTAGTCGGGGTTGGCCCCGGCGAAGCACGCAACGGCCAGCCACAGCAATAGCAGGCTAACCGTAGAAGTTCTTGTTCCAGGCATGGCGTTCCAGCACCTTCAGAGTCTCCTCTGAAAGCGGTCCCCTATCCGATACCCTACAACTACTTTCGGCGTTTTGCACATGTCTCATGCCGGGAATCACAGTGGAGACGGCGGGTTCGGAGAGGCAGAATTGCAGAGCGATTTCGGCCAGCGGTCCCGGCACGCCTGCCAGGTCCCTGCGCAGGGCGGCGACGCGCTCCGCCACTTGTCGCTTGCGGTCCCCCCGGAAATAGAACCAGCGGAACTCGCCCTCGACGAACTTCGTGTCTTCGGTGATGGCGCCGGTCAGCGCGCCCTCGTCCAGCGGCACGCGCGCCAGCACGCCGATGTTGCGCGCGCGGCACAGCGGGAAGAGGTTCCGCCTGGGCGTCTGGTCGAAAATGTTGTAGATCACCTGCACCGTGTCGATAAGGCCGGTCTCGACCAACTCCAGCGCCGAATCCGGCTGGTGCTCGTTGATCGAAATACCCACTGCGCGCACCTTGCCGGACTTCTTCAGGTCCTCGAAGGCGCGCCGCCACTCCTCCCGCGCGATCCATTCGGGATTCCAGACGTGAAGCTGTTGAAGATCGATGGTGTCCAGCCCCAGGTGCTTCAGGCTCGTTTCGGTCGAGCGGACGATGTACTCGTAAGGGAACACCTGGTCGATGCCGATGCCGGGATGCGCGGGCCACAGCAGGTTCTTGGGCGGGACCTTGGTGGCGACGAAAATGTTGTGCTTCATCTCGCGCACCACGCGGCCCACCAACTGCTCGCTGTGCCCGTCGCCGTAAGCCAGAGCCGTGTCTACAAAGTTCAATCCCAACTCGATGGCGCGGCGCAGGCTCCTCACCCCCTCATCGTCGTCGGTGCCGAGCCACTGCTTGCCGCCGATGCCCCAGGCGCCGAAGCCCACTTCGCTCACCTCAAAACCCGTCCTGCCGAGTTTCCGATATCGCATGATGCTTCTATCATAGGAAAGTGCGGAGGTTCTGCTCGTGAGACCGTGGACCATTCTGTTATCGCTCCTGCTCGCTCTGGCGGCCTTCGCCGCCACCGCCCGCCTCTACCTGAAAGACGGCACCTACCAGATTGTGCGCGAGTACAAGGTGGAAGGCGAACGCGTGCGCTACTACTCGAGCGAGCGCGGCGAGTGGGAGGAGATCCCGCTCGAAATGGTGGACCTCAAACGCACCGAGAGCGAAATCAAGGAACGCGAGGCCTCCCGGAGCGCCGACGTCAAGGCCCTGGAGGCCGAGGACCGCGCGGAAAAAGCCGAACGCGCCGAGATCGCCCGCGTGCCCCAGGAAACAGGCGTCTACCTCGTCGAGGGGAAAGACCTCCGCGCGTTCAAGCAGGCGGAATCCAAAGTGGTGACAAACAAGGGCCGCTCCGTGCTCAAAGTCCTCAGCCCCGTGCCCGTGGTGGCGGGTAAAGCTACTGTCGAACTGGACGGAGCATCGTCCAGGAACAGGGTCATGCAGAACAAGCCGGAGTTTTACTTCCGCATGGCGTACAACGAGCGCCTCAAGCTGGTTCGCCTGGCCCCCAAGAAGGATGCCCGCGTGGTTCAGAAATGGAGCATCATCCCTGTTTCAAAGGAGGTCGTCGAGGAGGAAGACGAGGTGCCCACCTTCAAACGGCAACTCGAAGAGGGGCTCTATAAGATCTGGCCCATCAACCCCCTGGCGCCCGGCGAATATGCGGTTGTCGAGTACACGGAAGGCCAGCGGAACATACAGGTCTGGGACTTTGCGTGCCAGCCGGCTGGAACCGGGAACTGAGCCGCGCCAAGCGACCGCAACAAAAAAGGGGAGGCCGTTGCAGGCCTCCCCTTAACCGTTCTTGCCGGTTCGCGATCTGGAAGATGAACTTCACCATGACCCGGCCGGCGAATCCTGGATTGAACCAGGCTGCCTTGCCGAACCGCGGATCGCGAGCGCCCGAACCGAGCGCGTTCACCATCGACTTCCAGTCGAACCCCTTGTTCAGGTCCGTGCCGGAAAGGTCGATGCCGTACGTGTCGTACAGATCCTCACGATTGTAGTTCTGGAACGTGTACATGTTGGTCTTCTGGTTGAACAGGTTGCTGGCGTTGAATTCAAAACGGAGTCTCTTTACCTCTCCGAACTTGAACTCCTGGGCCACCAGAAGGTCGGTCTGCGAGAACACCGGATTCCTTCCGGCGTCGCTGCGGCCTTCCACCATCAGCGGAATGTCGTTCATGGTCGCCACCAGGGTGGTGATCGGCGTGCCGCTCATGATGCGATAGAAGCCGCCGATTTCCGTGCCCGTCTTGAACGTCTTCGAACCGTAGAATTTGAACACATGCGGCCTGCCGGTTGGCAGACGTCCGTAGACGCCGGCGTTTCCATGCGCATCGTAATAGACTTCGTCCAGGTCCCAGCTACGGCTGGCGTTGCCGCCCGGCCTATAGCCCGTGCTGAAGAAGCCCTGGTTCGCGCCGAAGGCGCCGTAGTTTGGAGTCCGGCCCAATTGCCCCACAGCTTGCTGTAAACGTAGCTGAAATTGGCGAACCAACCGCTGGTAAACCGGCGCGTCAGCGAAAGCTCCATCGCGTCATAGACGCGCTCGGCCTTCGGCATCAACGTAACGCAGGTCTGGCCGTTGTTGATCTTCATGGTGCAGGTTTCGCCTGAAACCGGACCGTAAACGTACCGGCCTTCTCCAGGGCGCGGTAGTAGTCGACCCAGACTTCGGCACCGAAGGTACCGCGAGCCAGGTCGTACTTGGTCCAATCGTAGAAACGGCCCCAGGCTCCCGAAACTTTCAAACGGCCGTCGCCGAACACATCGAAGCTGGCTCCAATACGCGGGGCCAGTTTGTCGCCCCATCCGAACCGGAATGCGTAGTCCTTGATGCTGCGTTGGAACGAGGGGATGGTCTCTTTCTCGGTCCGGAGTCCGACGTTGATGGTCAAACGGGGGAGGATTCTCCAGGAATCCTGAACGTAGAAGTGATTGATGTTCGCGCCTGTCGAACCCTTAATCGCATAGTCCTGCACGACGTAGTAGCCGTACGCGCCGGTCTTGGGAGCCACGCAGGAGGCGCAGGTCTGGCCCCAATAGAGGAGGATGCGGCCGTCCGGTCCGAGTTCGGAAATGCTGACGTTGTTCACGTTCTTCATCGTGCCCACGCTGTCAATGTAGTAATTGTTTGCCGCTGCCGTGGCGCCGTTGATTTGATAGCCGCCTTCCAGTTGGCCGGTGTTAACCGACGTGGGCAGTAGCGCTACGCCTTGAAAGGTCCTTGCTTTCGGCAGATTGTCCAATTCTTCGGCCGTCACGTTGTGGGCGACCATCGTGCTGCTGGTGTCGATCAATTGAGCGTTGGCGGAGATCTCGACGGTCGTGGCGACGGTTCCCACCGCCAACTCCATGTCGGCCTTCACGGCTTTGCCCAACAGCAGGAGTACATCCGCCTGCGCGGATTTGCTGAAACCGGACTTCTCGAATGCGATCGAGTATCGTCCCGGCGCCAGGTCGCGCGCCTGGTAGGCGCCTACCGCTGACGTTTTCACCACAATTGTGCGGTTTGTGGCTTTGTTGAGTACGGTGACGTTAACGTCCGGCAGCACAGCGCCTATGTACCTGTTGGGACAACTTCGGCACACCGGGCAGGTTTCTCCTCCTGCCTCGCGTTTCAAGACCTGAAGCAATGGACCAAACTCGGAAACGACGCTCAAGTCATTCTTATAAAATGACTTAATGAATTGCCGCCTTCACGAGGCCACGAACGGTGGGTTCTCACAGGCAGTCCCAAACTAAACCATTCCGGCTATCGTAGCGGTATACTGCAAAGTGTCACGTGGGGATATACAAAAATATCCTGTCGAGCCGATTGCCAGGTGTTTGATAGCCATCCGGCCCCCATGTGCCGCCCGCTCGCGCTGTCGAGTTCCTGGGCAGAAGGTTCTTTAGTCGCTTGCAAATACGAGGCCTTAGGGTATACCATTATCCAAGGGTTCCTCGAAGTGTGGGATCTATTCGTGTAGGGGTTTGTAGACTGCACGGAGGTGTTCCGCCTGTCCGGTATCCTGTAGGGACGTGTGCCAGCAATATGGATTTTGGGAAGATCCAAAGATTAGCGTGTTTATTTCTAACATGTTAACCTCTGGCAGCTGAATTGCTCGTTGTCCCCACAATTGGTTCAAGGGAAAGGAGATGAGGAGACTGATGAAATCCTCTATAGCTTTCAAACTGGTCATTGCTCTGGCAGTGACCCTGGCATTGACTGTCCCCGTCACGTTCGCTCAAGCGGTTACGGGTTCTATCAACGGAGTTATCAAGGATCCCAACGGTGCCGTGGTTCCGGGCGCGAAAGTAGTCGCGCGAAACGCCGGCACCAATGCAACCACCGCCGTAGCAACGGACACGGCCGGCACTTACAAGATCATTAACCTGGTTCCGGGTGAGTACATCCTGGAAGTGGAAGCCAAGGGGTTTCGCAAGACCACTACGATCCCGCAGCGATTGTCCACTGGTGATGTCCTCCGTTTGGACTTGACGCTGGAACTCGGCCAAGTGACCGAGACGGTGACGGTGGAAGAAGTTGCGACAAAAGTCAACACGGAAGATTCGCAGATGGGCCAAGTGCTACGCGATGTCTACCAGTTGCCTATCATCTCCGCGGCCGCCGGTCGTAATCCTCTGGCGCTGGCTTCGACGCAGCCCGGCGTTGTGATGGCTCCGGGTGGTACCGCCTCGCTGAGCTCGGAAGCATACGGCCCGATGGCTGTCAACGGACAGCGGGCGCAGTCGAACAACTACATGCTCGACGGCGGCGACTCCAACGATTTGGCTATCAACGTTCCAGATGCGGTACAGCAGATTTCGCCCAACGCGATTTCGGAATTCCGCGTGGTCACAGGATCAATGAAGGCGGAATACGGCCGCAACTCGGGAGCTGTTGTTCAAGTGACAACTCGCTCTGGGACCAACGAGTGGCACGGCGGCGCCAATGAAGTTTTCCGCAACACAAAACTGAACGCGGTTCCGTTCTTCCAAAAGGTAACTCCGGGACCGGTGGAAACGTTTACGACCGGATTGGCCCGCAAACCGCAGTGGAACACAAACGACTTTGACGCTCAGTTCGGCGGCCCGATCAAAAAGGACAAGACATTCTTCTTTGTGAACTATCTGGGTTTCCGGAGACGTCAGGGTGTCACGAGCTCGGCGACAGTTCCGAACGATTCGCAGCGTGCGTTGGTGAACCAGTATGGCACGACGGCGGCGAAGAAGCTGTTGGCGCTGGTTCCGGCTGCCTCAACTGGCAATGTCCTGTATAGCTCGCCCACGAATCAATACCGGCGTGATCAAGGCCTGGCCAAGTTCGATCATTATTTCACGGATGCCAACCGGTTCAGCGCCACTTACTTTGTCGAACAACAGGATTCGGTTGCTCCTTTTGCGGGATTTGGTAGTACAGTCCCTGGGTTCGGCGACACGGGCAAAACGCGGTTTCAGAACCTGATTGTACGCGACACGCATACTTTCGGCGCGAATGTGTTCAATGAGTTTCGCGGCTCTTTCCACCGGCGCGGACAGGCTTCGATCATTCCGCAGAACACGACGAAGCTGAGTGCTCTGGGTCTTACGGGTATCAATGCCGACGATCCGGGTGCGGAAGGTCCGCCGTGGGTTAGCATTTCGGGCTTCAGCGCCTTTGGCAACAGCTATCAAGGACCGCAGGCGCGATACGACAACACGTTCCAATACATGGATAGCCTCAGCTGGACGAAGGGTAAGCACTATCTGAAGTTTGGTGGTGAGATACGAACCTTCGCTCAGAACCAGGCTTTCACATTCATCAACAACGGCTACATGGCCATTACCGGCAGCGGCGTGGCTCTGGGGCTTACCGACGCAATTCCCGGCCTCACCCGAGCGCTAAGCGATTTTACGCAGGGCTTTGCTACGCTCTATGCGCAGAATAACGCCAACAGGCAGGGATACCGGACACGAGCCGCCAGCCTCTTCGCGCAGGACGATTGGAAGGTCGCACCGAATTTCACACTTAATTTGGGCCTTCGCTGGGAGTACAACACCGGCCTGAAGGAGTTGCGTGACCAGGCACTGGCGTTCCGCCCGACTCAGCAATCCACCGTTTTTCCGACCGCGCCCATGGGCATGGTCTACCCGGGAGACACCGGGATTCCTCGCTCCACCTATAGCGAGGATCTTCGGGACTTTGCTCCTCGCGTTGGTTTCGCTTGGGACTTGACCGGGAACGGCAAATTGAGTCTGCGTGGAGGATACGGCATTTTTTACGATGCGCCCATGTCGGAGTTGACGCTGCAATTCCTGGGCGTCCAACCGTACGGTCTGCAGCCGAACCTTTACTACGTGACCGATTACGCCAATCCGTATCCGTCGTCGGTGTACAATCCGATGGCCAACCCGTTCCCCTTCAAACCGAGCAAGCCCGGCGACAAGGTTGACTACACAGCCTTCGGGACGATGGCGTTGACCGTTATGGATCCGAATTTCAAGACCCCGTACGGCCAACAGGCTAACCTGCAATTGCAGTACCAGATTGCGAAAGACTGGTTGATTGAAACCGGCTATGTGTGGTCGAACGGTGTTCGGCTGCTCAACCGGCGCGAAATCAACCCGGCCGTGCCTGGTCCCGGCGCTTCCGACGGTGATACCGACTACCGCAGGATATACAACGTGAACCATCCTCGCGCGGAGGAGTGGGGCGGCGCGGTCTTTGGCGGAATTACTAATCAGAGCAGCGACGCCAATTCAAATTACAACTCGCTGCAGGTTATGTTGACCAAGCGCTTCGGTCATGGTTTGTCGATGACCAATGCGTACACGTGGGCTCACGGAATCGACAACGCGTCCGGTCTGCGTACCAACATGCGCTATAACAGCAACACTGCTGATCGCGGCAATTCGGACACGGATGTTCGGCATCGGTACGTCCTGACCTATCAATATGAACTGCCCTTCATGAAGGACCAGAAAGGTGCACTCGGCAAGGTCCTGGGTGGGTGGAATGTGTCCGGCATTACGACCTTCCAGACCGGCCAGCCGTTCAGCGTTACGGAAAGCGATGACCGGAGCCTGACTGGTGGCGGTGGCGACCGCCCCGATTGGGCCGGCTCCAGCAAGATCGTCTACTATGATCCTCGATCGGTGAACGCCGTCAGCGGGCGGGCGAACTCCTGGTTTGACGGAACGGGCGGGAACACGGATGACGCCGCGACAAGTCCGTACTTCCGCCGCGTAGGTTCGGCCGCTACGTGGGAAGATGGCGCGGGACGGTTTGGCAACCTCGGCCGTAACACATTTTTCAGTCCTGGGTTGAACAACTGGGATTTTTCGGTTGGCAAGCGGTTCAGCCTCAGCGAGCGGCACAAGCTGGATTTCCGTGCCGAGTTGTTCAACATCTTTAACCACACCCAGTTCGGGTTTCCGAGTTCGTCGATCAGTTCCGCGACGTTTGGCCGGATTACCAGCGCGCGCGATCCACGACTCGTGCAACTCAGCCTGAAGTACTGGTTCTAGCTGCGAAATAGAACTGCTTTACCAGGGGTGGCCATCGCTGGTCACCCCTTCTTCTTTGCCCGCCTCCCCTGCATTGACCTCACCGCTTCGGCTGTGTAATTATTCATAGAGGCGATTAAATATTCATTGCGCCATCCTGTTTACAGGAGTCTTACCGTGATCACCCCCGTGCCGAGCCGAGCCTTCCCTAAAATGGCCGCGCCGGACTTTACCCGCGACCTCGACCTTACTTTGGAAGAGCTGAACGCTCTTCTGGACCTGACTGCCCAGGTGAAGAGCCATCCCGAGCAGTATTCGCGCGCCCTTGCCGGCCGCTATGCCAGCCTGCTGTTTGAAAAGCCCTCGCTGCGCACGCGGCTCACTTTCGAACTGGCCGTGAAGCAACTTGGGGGCGACTCGGTCGTCTCTTCCGGTCCCATCGGCGGGCGGGAACCCATCAAGGATGTGGCGCGCAACCTGGACCGCTGGACGCAGGTGATCGTGGCGCGGACCTTCTCCCAACGCACCATCGACGAATTGGCGCGCTGGAGCTCGGTGCCCGTGATCAACGCCCTGAGCGACCTCTACCACCCGTGCCAGGCGCTCGCCGACCTCTTTACCTTGAAAGAGCATCGCGGAACGCTGGCCGGCCTGAAGCTGGCTTTCGTGGGCGACGGCAACAACGTCGCGAATTCGCTGATGCTCACGTGCGCGCGGCTGGGCGTCAATTTTGCCATCGCCACCCCGCGCGGGTATGAACCGAAGACGCGCATCGTAAGCCAGGCCCTGGAACTGGCTGCCGAAACCGGCGCCAACCTTACGGCCGCGCACGATGCCGAAGCCACCGTCAGTGGGGCCGACGCCGTCTACACGGACGTCTGGGCCAGCATGGGACAGGAAGAGGAAGCCGCGCAGCGGCGCGTGGACTTCCAGCCCTACCAGGTCAACGAACCACTGATGGCACTGGCCAAGCCCGACGCCATTTTCATGCACTGCCTGCCGGCCAAGCGCGGCGAGGAAGTGACGGACGCGGTCGTCGAATCCAAACAATCGGCGGCCTTCGACCAGGCGGAGAACCGTCTGCATGCGCAGAAAGCGCTGCTGCTGATGATGCTCTAAAGAAGGACAAGATCTTATGACAACACCGAAGAAAGTTGCGCTCGCTTACTCCGGCGGGCTGGACACATCCATCATCATCCCGTGGTTGAAGGAGAACTACGGTTGCGAAGTGGTTGCCGTGTGCGGCGATGTCGGCCAGGGCGGCGGGGAGCTGGCCGGCCTGGAAGAGAAGGCGCGCAAGACGGGCGCTTCTGAAGTCTACGTTGCGGATCTGCGCGAGGAGTTCGCGAGCGAGTACTTGTGGCCCCTGGTGCGCTCGGGCGGCGTTTACGAGCACAAGTATTTGCTGGGTACCTCGATCGCCCGGCCGCTGCTCGCCAAGTACCAGGTGGAAATGGCGCTCAAGAGCGGCTGCGACGCCCTGGCGCACGGCTGCACGGGCAAGGGCAACGACCAGGTGCGTTTCGAGCTGACCTACAAAGCCCTGGCGCCGCAGCTTCCCGTGATCGCTCCGTGGCGCGAGTGGAACATCGTGTCGCGCGAGGACGCCATCGCCTATGCGGCCAAGCACAACGTGCCCATCAAGGTGTCGGCGGCCAAGATCTACAGCCGCGACCGCAACATGTGGCACATCTCGCACGAGGGCGGCGAGTTGGAAGACCCGGCCAACGCGGCTCCGGACCGCATCTGGATGCTGACCAAGAGCCCCGCGGAAGCGCCGGACAAGCCCGCGACGGTGACGGTGAGTTTCGAGAAGGGCGTGCCGGTGGCGGTGGACGGCAAGGCCATGAACGCTGCGCAAATCGTAACCACGCTGAACGCCATCGGTGGCGAGAATGCCATCGGGCGCGTCGACCTGGTGGAGAACCGCTTCGTCGGCATGAAGTCGCGCGGGTGCTACGAGACACCGGGCGGCACCATCATCATGGCGGCGCACCGCGAGTTGGAAGCGCTGACGCTCGACCGCGCCACCCTGCATTACAAGCAGAAGCTGGCTCTCGACTACGCCGAGATGGTTTACAACGGGCTGTGGTTCACGCCGTTGCGCGAGGCGCTGGACGCGTTCTTTGCCAAGACGGCCGAAACCACCACGGGCGAGGTCACGCTGAAGCTGTACAAAGGCAACATCGAGCCGGTGTCGCGCAAGTCGCCTTACTCGCTCTACTCGCTGGACATCGCCAGCTTCACCATGGGCGCCAGCTACGACCAGAAGGACGCCCTAGGCTTCATCAATCTGACGGGACTGCCTATCAAGATCCGCGCCTCCGTCACCAAGAAGTGAGCCTATGAAACTTTGGGGCGGGCGTTTTCAGAAGGGACCGTCGGAGGTCTTCGAGCGCTTCTCGAATTCGCTCGCCTTCGACCGGCGCCTGATCGACGCGGACATCCGCGGTTCCATCGCCTTTGCCGGCGCGCTTGAGCGGGTGGGAATTCTCACGGCGCTCGATCGCGGGCAACTGGCGGAGGCGTTCGAGAAGGTTCTCGAGGATTCGCGCCGGCCGGAATTCTACGCCGGCGCGACCGACGAGGACGTCCACACGCTGGTCATCCGCAAGTTGAAGGAAGCGGCCGGCGGACTGGCCGATAAGATCCACACCGGGCGCAGCCGCAACGAGCAGGTCTCGCTCGACGTGCGGCTGTGGCTGCGCGACCAGATCATCGCCACGCGCGCCGATCTGACCGCGTTCCTCCGCGCCATGCTGGAACTGGCCGCCCGCTACCGCGACGCGGTCATCCCCGGCTACACGCACACGCGGCGCGCGCAGGCGGTGCTATGGCCGCATTATATTCTGGCGTACTTCGAGATGTTCGCTCGCGACAACGAGCGTCTGTGCGAGGCCTACCGCCGTACGAACCTGATGCCGCTCGGCTCGGGCGCGCTGGCCGGCAGCGGTTTCCCGTTCGACCGCGAGACGCTGGCGCGCGAACTGGGCTTCGACGGCATCACGCGCAACAGCATGGATGTTTCCGCCGACCGCGACTTCATGCTGGACTTCCTGAATGCGGCCTCGACCATCATGCTGCACCTGAGCCGGCTGGCCGAGGACTGGATCCTCTATTCGAGCGAGGAGTTCGGCTGGCTTGAGTTGGGCGATGAAGTCACCAGCGGGTCGAGCCTCATGCCGCAGAAAAAGAACCCGGACTCGCTCGAACTGATCCGCGGCAAGTGCGGGCGGGTGTTCGGCTGCCAGAACGCGTTGTTCCTCACCATGAAAGGGCTGCCGCTCACCTACAACCGGGACATGCAGGAGGACAAGGAGAAGCTGTTCGAGGCGGTGGACCAGACGCGCGCGTCGCTCGAAATGGCGCGTGTGGTCGCCGGGGCCGCAACGCTCAAGCCGGAGGTGGCGTTCGCCGCCTGCGAGCGCAGTTGGGTGGTGGCTACCGACATGGCCGAGGCGCTGGCCCGGAGCGGCACGCCGTTCCACCAGGCGCACCAGATCGTCGGCAAGCTGGTGCTCGACAGCGTCTCGAAGGGTGAGAAGCCCAAGGACCTGGATCCGAAGCTGGCGCGATTGCTCAATCCCCGGGAAGGGATGAGGACGCGCGAAATATTCGGAGGAACTGGTCCTGAAACAGTCGCCATGGCGCTGGCCGAGGCCGAGCGGCGGCTCACGCGCATGACCCCATGAACAAGAGCTACCGCCACGGGCAGATTCTGCGGGTAATCGAGTTGCGGCGCGTGCACACGCAGGACGAGCTGGCGCGCGAACTGGCGAACCAGGGACTCACCGCCACGCAGGTTACCTTGTCGCGGGATATACGGGAGTTGGGGCTGGTGAAGACTCCCGAAGGATATCGCCAGATCCGGCAGGAAGCGGCCGGACCCGGTCTGCAGGCCGTGGCGGTGGAGTTTTTGACGGACGCGCAGGTGGCGCAGAACCTCCTGGTGTTGCGCACCCTGCCGGCGCACGCCAGTTCGCTCGCTCGCGCCCTGGATCAAGCCGCCTGGCCCGAGATCGTCGGTACGATAGCCGGAGACGACACCGTCTTCGTGGCCACGGCGGATCACGCCACGGCCGAAGCCATCCGCAAGAAGCTGCTCAGGTACGTTGAAAGCTGACCATTATGCTTCTTCGTCGGCGGGTTGGCTGGAGAGACGTGTCACCACGCTCAGGTCTTCGAGGGTGGTCACGTCGCCCGAGACCGTGTGCGAGGTGACGATTTCGCGCAGCAGCCGCCGCATGATTTTGCCGCTGCGGGTCTTCGGGAGCGCCTCGGTGAAGCGGATCTCTTCGGGCCGGGCGAACGCGCCGATCTCCTTGGCGACCCATTGGCGCAGTTCCCCGCCCAGCCTGTGGTGGTCCCAGTTGCCCTCCTTCAGCGTGACGAAAGCGCAGACGGCCTGGCCGGTGATCTCGTGCGGCTTGCCCACCACGGCAGCCTCGGCCACGGCGCGGTGGCGCACAAGCGCCGATTCGACTTCCATGGTGCTCAAGCGGTGCCCGCTCACATTCATGACGTCATCCACGCGGCCGAGGATCCAGTAGTAGCCGTCCGGGTCCCGGCGGGCGGCGTCGCCGGTGAAATACTTGCCCCGCACCCGGCGCCAATATTGGTCCTCGTAACGCTGCGGATCGCCCCAGAGCGTCCGCGCCATGCTGGGCCAGGGGCGGTCTACGATGAGGAAGCCTTCCTGGCCGTCCGGAACCGGGTTGCCCGAGAAGTCGACTATTTCCGGAAGGATGCCGGGCATGGGGCGCGTGGCCGATCCTGGCTTCAGGGGCACCGCCCCGGGCATGGCAGCGATCAGGATGGAGCCGGTTTCCGTCTGCCACCAGGTGTCGACGATGGGGCAGCGGCCTTTGCCTATCACGCGGTAGTACCACTCCCAGGCGGCCGGATTGATCGGCTCGCCGACGCTGCCCAGCAGGCGCAGGCTGGACAGGTCGCAGGCGTTCGGCCACTGGTCGCCTTGGCGGATGAGCGCCCGGATGGCGGTGGGCGAACTGTAGAAGATGCTGACCTTATGCTTTTCGACGATGCGCCACCAGCGGTCGAAGGCCGGGTAATCGGGCGCGCCCTCGTACATGACCGTGGTCGCGCCGGCCGAAAGCGGCCCGTAGACGACGTAGCTGTGCCCGGTCACCCAGCCGATGTCGGCCGTGCACCAGAAAACGTCCTCTTCTTGAACGTCGAAGACCCACTTCATGCTCATGGTCGTCTGGAGCAGATATCCGCCCGTAGTGTGGAGAATGCCCTTGGGCTTGCCGGTGGTGCCGGAGGTGTACAGAACGTAGAGCGGATGCTCGGCGTCAAGTGGCTCGGCCGGGCAGTCATCGCTTGCAGCCGCTTCGAGTTCGTGCCACCAATGGTCCCGGCCGTCGCGCATCTTCACATGCGAACCCGTGCGCCGCAAAACGATCACGTCGCGCACGGTAGAGCAGTCTTCCAACGCCTGGTCCACGGCGTCCTTGAGCCGGACTTCCTTGCCGCGCCGCCAGCTGCCATCGGCGGTCAGAACCACCGCCGCGCCAAGGTCCTGGATGCGGGCCTTGAGGGCTTCGGAGGAAAAGCCGCCGAAGACGACGCTATGCACGATGCCCAGCCGCGCGCAGGCAAGCATCGCTACCGCCGCTTCGGGAACCATCGGCATGTAGATGATGGTCCGGTCTCCGATCCCCAGGCCGCGATCTTTCAGGACGTTGGCGAAGCGGCTCACCATGCGCTGCAACTCGCGATAGGTGATTGCGCGCTCGTCGCCCGGTTCGCCGATCCACCCGATGGCGACTTTGCCTGCGCGCGCCCCTTCGGCGTGCCGGTCCACGCAGTTGTAGCACACGTTCGTCTTGCCGCCGGCAAACCACTTCACCCGTGGGGGATCCCATTCGAAAACGTGGTCCCACCTCTGAAACCAGAAAAGCTCCTTCTCGGCCAGGTTCCGCCAGAAGTCCTCCGGCTGGGTGCGGGCATGCTCGTACAGGTTGTTGTAGGCGTCCATACCGGAAACGTGCGCGCGGTGGACGAAATCCGGGGCGGGTCGGTAGACTTGGTCCTCGTTCATTGCTGCAGGCGGCTCTTCTGATAGAGATGATTCATTCCCGCCGCAGGGCTGCAGTTTTTTCTGTAGATGACGCGTGCGAGCCCTTGTGAAGACCAGGGATAATGGTCTAGCCGAAGCTGATGCCATCCACTTCAACGACACAGGTTCAGGTCAGCGTCATCATCGCCTGCCGGAACGGGCGGCGCACCATTCAGAGGTGCCTCGATTCGCTCGCCGCGCAGAGGACCACGTCGAGCTTTGAGGCGATCGTCTCCGACAGTTCCACCGACGGCACCGATGCGATCATCCGCGAGAGCTACCCTTGGGTGAGGCTTCTGCATTTCGAGACGCGCAAATTTCCCGGCGACGCGCGCAACGCAGGCATCCGGGAAGCGCGCGGCCAGTTGCTGGCGTTCATTGATTCCGATTGCGTAGCCGCCCCGGATTGGCTGGAGCAGATGACGGCGGCGCAGCGCGGTTCCAACACGACGGTTGGCGGCGTCGTGGACAACGGCGCGCGCGGCCGTCTGCTGGACTGGGCCGGTTACTTCTGCGAGTTCAGCCAGTGGATGCCGCCGGGCAGGCCGTCCTGGATGGACGACATCCCCACCTGCAACCTGTCGTTCCACCGGGAACTGTTCGACGAGTTTGGGCCGTTTCTGGAAGGCGTCTACTGTTCGGACACGGCGCTCCATTGGAAGCTGGCGCGCGCGGGACGGAAAGCGCGCTTTGTCCCCGCTATTAGAGTGGCCCACCACGGTTTGGAGCGGCTGGGCCCGTTCGCGGGCCACGAGCGTTTCCACGGAGAGAGTTTCGCGCGTCTGCGGGTAAAGGATCGGATGTTCGGTCCGTGGAAGCGATTGTTGTATTTCGGCGGCGCCGCTGTGCTGCCTGCCCTCCTCTGGCTGCGGATCGCAAGGCGTGTGTTGCGGAACCGGCGCTACCTTCGAGAGTTTGTGCTGGCAACGCCCCTGCTGCTGTTGGGCCTGGCCGCATGGTCTCTCGGCGAGGCGCGCGGCTATCTGCGAGGAGGACGGTAAGCTCCATGGACTTCTCCATCGTCATCCCCTTCTACAACCGGCTGGACGCGCTCTCCGCCTGCCTGGAATCGCTGACGCGCCTGCGTTACGACCGGGACCGCATCGAAGTGATCCTGGTGGACGACGGTGGCCGGCAGCGGACCGATGAAGTGGTGTCGCATTTTGCCGATCGCTTGCCGGTCAGCCTGTTGCGGCAGGAGCACGCGGGGCTCGTCGCCGCCAGGAACCTCGGCGCGAACCATGCGCGCGGCAAGTGGCTGGCTTTCACGGATTCCGACTGCAGCCCCGCCCAGGACTGGCTGGAGCGGCTCGCCCTGGCTCTCGGCTCCTCGGCGGACCTTGCCGTGGGCGGGCGTGTTGTCAACACGCTGCCCAACATGTTCTCGGTTGCCAGCCAGTGGCAGACCGACTACCTGATTTCTTACTTCGGCGCGTCGCCCGGACGGCGCGGCTTCTTCACCACGAACAATTTCGCCGTTCCACGCCAGAGCTTCCTTGCGGCCGGCGGCTTCGACGCCGGCTTCCGGCAGGCCGGAGGCGAGGATCGCGAATTCTGTTACCGCTGGTCCACGCTCGGACGACATTTCCTTTGGGCGCCGGACGCCGTGGTTTACCACCAGCACCGCCTGACCTGGACCGGCTTCTGCCGCCAGCATTTCCATTACGGCCGCGGCGCATGGCGCTATTGGAATCTCCGCAGCCAGACGAGCCGGTTTCTCCAGGGCGACATGCGGGTCTATTTCAACCTTCTCTGGAAGCCGCTTTCGATACGGCCGCTCCCGCGAGGGATGGCGGTAGCGCTGTTGCAGGCCGTCTCGCAAGCGGCGATCGCCGCGGGGTATCTCGCCGAGGCATGGAGCGCGCGCCGGGCTTAGGCGCAGGTGGCCGGCGCAAGGATGTTCATGGGGTGTACTCTGGGGCGAGGCCCATTCTGCAATGAATCGTAAAGACTTCATCTCTGTCGCGCTCATCGCTCCCACGCTGTTGCAGGAAGATGTCCAGGCGGCGGATGCGTGCCCGCAAGACTTCGACTTCGCCCAAAACTGGGCCAAAAGTATGATGCGAGTTCTGGATTCGCAGCTGGACGAAACGGCGCGGCGTCGGATCATGCAGGAGCAAGGCCGCGCGTGCTTCGTGCACCGGCATGGCCCGCGCAAGGCGGCTAAAGACGATCTGGAGAAGTTGCTGGCGGGTTTGGGGAAATGGGCGGGGCCGGAGGGGCTGCGGCGCCAGGGGAACGTGATCGAGTTCACCTATCCGGTAAAGAACGGACGCTGCCTGTGCCCGCTGGCGCGGAGCGGGCCGGCGAGGCTGTCGGGGACGTTCTGCCAGTGTTCGGTCGGCTACGTGCGGGAGATGATCGAGCGCTGCGCGGCAGGACCGCTGGAAGTGACGCTCGTCGATTCGCTGAAGACCAACCGGAAGCCGTGCAAGTTCCGAATTGAACTGAAGAGCTGAGTAGGGCGAACGTCGTGGTGTGGCACTTCTCGAATCGCTTGCCGTTCGGCCTTCTGCGGCAGAAACGCACGGGCCCCGCTGCGGCGAGGAACGAAGATGCGCACCGTGCGCGCAGGGCGTCCGCAACCGGCGTCTACTTCGGGGGCTGCTCCTCGGTCTTCTCCGCAGGCAGTGGTTCGGGCGTGTCGAAGGTGATGGTCGCTTCGGCAGAGAACTTCCGGTACATGCGGAACTCGACTTCGTTCTTCGAAAGATACTTGCCTGAGCGCATGCGGACCACGGCCCGCAGCGGTAGCACGAACTCGCGCTCGTTGATGGGGATGAAGTCGTAGTCGAGAACAGTGCTCGCCTGTAGAATGGGGAATGATGGCGGCAAGTTCTCTGCTTCGAGCGTAATTCGCATGACCATTGAGGTATCGCGATCCACATAGATCAGGCCGCCATAGGCGGGCACGATGTCTTCCTTGTCGTCCCAAGTGACATGATACTTTGAGTTGGCTTGTGCGACGTGAAAGGAGAATACGTGCATCCGCCGCCCGCGCAGGGTTGCCCAACGCTCCCAGTGGAAGCGCGTGCGACTCTCGGGCGCGAAAATCTCGCGCAACATGCTGCCGAACTCGCCGGCCGACTTCGATCCGCGCAGTTGATCGTAGGAGAGATTGGACGGCGCGTTGTTCACCGTCATGATCCTGTACTCTTCCTTCTGCTCGAAGTAGCTGAGGCGCGCGGTGACAGTGTCGTCGCGGTGCCAGAACTCCAGTCCCGAGGGGTCGAAATACCGCCGCGTGACTTGCGTGCAGATGAAGTCCGGCAGGCGCTTGGTGTAGTTGGCCGCGTAATCGCGGACTTCATCGAGCACCTTCCGCTGCTCCTCTTCCGGAGGCGGCGGGATGGTGACGGGGCCGGACTTCGGCTTCGGCGGCGGCGGTGCGGGCAGGTTCTTGGAAGCTTCGGCCAGCGTTTTCAATGCCTCAACGGTCTTCGGACCCGCTCCGGCGCCCTGTAGATCCTCCACCACGCTCTGGGTAAGTTTCTGTGTCAGAGTCACCTTGCGAAGGTAAGAGGCCACCTGGTGGTCCTCGTGCTTGAGTTGAATCGAGGATTGAATGAATGCCACAAGCTGGTCAACCGTGAACTTCTGTTGCGCCACAGCGACGACGGTTGCAGCCAGTAGCAGGAGCGCTAGCCGGGACTTCATACCTTCATTGTGTCGCAAAAACGGCGATCACGCTTTTGCGGCACCACCTACTTGAGCGGCCGTTCCTCGGTGCGCTCCTTGGGCAGTGGTTCCGGGGTGTCGAACGAGATCGTCGATTCCGAGCCGAACTTCCGGTAGTCGCGGAACTCCATCTCGATTTGATACTCTTCCCTCGCCGTCCTCATGCGCGTTTGCGAACGGAGCGGCAGCAGATACTGGTTCCCACCGATCCTCGCAAAGTCGTAGTCGAGTTCAGTCCAGGCCTTCAGAATGGGGATCTTGGGCGGAATATCGTCAGTCTCGGCCGTGACCTTCGCCAGCATCTCCATGTCGCCGTCGACGTAGATCAAGCCCTTGTAACCGGCAGCGGCACTGTTCCTTTGATCATACTTAATGTGCCATTGGGAATTCGCTCGCTGGATGCTGTAAGCGTAGACATGCATGCGGCGGTTCCGGAGTCTTGCCCAGCGCTTCCACGTGAAACCGGCGCGGCATGACGGCGCAAACAGCATTTTCACCTGAGTGCCGAATTCACCCCGCGATACCGCACCGCCGAGTTCGTCCATCTCGACCGTGCTGGGCTTTCCATTGACCGAGATGACCTTGTAGTCTTCCCGCTGTCCGAAAAAGCTGAGGCGCGCCACGATCACCTGCGGCCGTTGGTTCCAACTCGCGTGCTTCGTCTCGCTCAGGTAGCGGCGCGTAACCTGTGTACAGATGAAATCCGGCAACCGCTTGGTGTAATCGGAGGCATAGGTGCGCACTGCGTTCAGGATGCGTGCTTGTTCCTCGTTCGATGGCGGCGTATCCGCCGTCTTCTGCTGCCCGCTAAGAGAAACGATCGCACCCAGCACACACAACAAGAGCCGAAGTTTCATATCTTCGGATTCCAATTCAAAATACGCCGAGGCGTTTCTTGCGAGTCTCTTTCGCCGGGGTTGGGGCGGCTCCCGGCGCGGCCTTTTCGATCGCGCTGATGGCGAGCGGCGCCATGACGCGATAGCCGGCGGCGTTGGGATGCAGGCCGTCGTCCGACAGATCGGCGCGGAGCATGCCCGATGAATCGACCATCCTCGAGAAGTAGTCAAGGTAAACGAAGCCGCGCTCGCGCGTGAAGCCGATCAGCCAGTCGTTGAGAGAGCGAATCTGCGTCGGCGGGCGTCGGCGGGTCTGGGCGAAGTTGGGATTCGCATTCTTGTGGTAGTCGCTCACGGGCAGCAGCGTGGCGAAGATCGGTTTGATCTTATGCGCCACGGCCAGGTCTGCGATCATGCTTAGGTTGTTCTGGATCGTTGTGAGTGGAACCTGGCGGCCGATGTCGTTGGTGCCGGCGAGGATGAGCACAGCGGCGGGCTTCAAGTTGATGACGTCGGCCTTGAACCGGCCCAGCATTTCGCCGGTGATCTGGCCGCTGATGCCGCGGTTGACGAAATCCCTTTCCGGGAAGTACTCGTTAAGGTGCCAGAAGTCGGTGATACTGTCGCCGAAAAACACGACGCGCGGCTTGCCGGGATGCGGCGCGCCGAGCCGGGAATTGTCCTCGGCGTAACGTTGCAGGTTGTCGCGGTCGGGACTGCGCAGGCCGCGTTCCTTCTGATCCAACAGCGCCCGGAAATGGGATTCCATGCGATTGGACAGGTCACGGAGTTCGGCGAACTGCTTGCGCGCCTGCTCCGGATACGGAAAAGGTTTCGGCACCGCGTCGCCCAACATCAAGAAGGTCTTGAGGTTCGAAACGAAAGCGTAGGTCAGGCCCGGGTGATTCTGCCCCGGCGCTTCGCGCAGCGCGCCTAACGCGGTGCGGCAGTTCTCGATAACCGGCACTCCGGCGCGGCCCAGTTCCGGCGTGGCCACCGTTGTGGATTCCATAAGCTGCAGGGCACGCTCGTATGTTTGCAGTGCCTCGCGAGGCGGCATGAGAGGATCGGTCTGCGCCGCCAGGGTGCCGGCGAGCGCTAACACCGCGATCAGATACGCGAACTTCTTCATGACTTTTCTTCCTTATTCAGTTGCAGCGTGATGGTTCCGATGTAAAGGGGCAGCCGGATTCGGATCTGGACGGGCAGCCTGCGCGCGTCGTCGGTGAGCCAAACAAACAGCCGTCCTTTGCGATGGTAGAGGACGTCGCTGAACAGGAACACCTCGTGGCGGATGGTTTGGAACTTTCCAGCAGGCGTGGCGATCTGCTCGCGCTCCTGGACCTCCACGCGAGCCTGCGCGCTCTTCTTGCCGTCGCTGACCGGGACTTGCAAGACCTGCCCCGGCGTCGTACGCAGGGTTCGCAAATAGTACAACCCGCCCAGCACATCGTGCGTGCAAGACGCAGTATCCACTTCGCGCATCGCCACCGTGGCGTTCCGCTTGAGGTCACGCTCGACGTAAGTGGCCTTGCGTCGATTCCTGTCGTAATTCACCGTGGTTTCGCGCTGCCGGCTACCCTCGTTCGCCTGCAGCAGGGAGCGGATGGCGCAAAGCTGATCGGAGAGCGCCACGGTGTAGCGGTTGTCCACTTTGTAAAGCCGTGAAACCAGCCCGGCGGATTCGAGTTCAAGCCCCGCGTTGAAAGCTGTCCCGCTCTGCCTGCCGGTCCGCTGCCAATTGAGTCGTACATTGCCGGCATGAATGAATCGCCATTCGACGGTGTAGGCGATGCTCTCCTTCGCGGGAAGCGCAGAGACGTTCCCCATCTGCTGTGTGTTGGCGTGCGGCACTGCCACCGTCAGCAGCAGGATCAGGAGAAAACGAATAGCCCACCTGGATTCCAAGGGGAGGGGCATGAACTTCGAGTCTCGCAGATCCGGACGGCGGCCCGCAAGCGGGAAGCTCGTTCGGTACCCTCGATGTCGCACGCGGAGCGCGCAGTCTTGCGCGCAGCGCCGGCAGTCGTGTCGGCGGACGGTTTACTGAAATTGCGCCGGCACGACTGCCGCCGTGGCAGGTCTGGCGACCCGCTCCACATGGAGGCAGGAGTCCTACTTACTTGCCGGGCACTTTCGCGATAGCGTCGATTTCTACTTTGATGCCGCCGCCCAGCCCGCTCTGCACTGTGGTGCGGGCGGGCTTGATGCCCTTGAAGAACTCCGCGTACACGGCGTTGAAGCGGTCGAAGTCCTTGATGTCCAGCAGGTGGCAGGTGCACTTCACCACGTCGTCGAAGCTGCAGCCGGCCGCCTTGAGGATCTTGCCGATGTGCTCGAGCGTAAGCCGCGTCTCTTCCTCGATGGTGCCGCGGACCACCTGGCCGGTCTTCAGATCGAGCGGCCCCTGGCCGCTCACGTACAGCCAGCCATCCATGAGGACGCCGGCCGAATAAGCGCCGGTTGAAACCTGCTTGTCGGGATGCTTGATTTCCGTTTTTGCCATGATTGTGTTCCTTTGTTCAGATTACAAGTTCTCGACGATGGCCGGCTCCCGCCGCTCACGCCGCCGGATTGCGCGGCAGGCCGAACTCGTCCAGCATGTCGAGAATCCGGCGGTTGATGAAGTCGATGTGCGCGGCCTCGTGATCCGACAGCGTGATGCGCGGACGGCGCACCACCACCGTGTCGAGCACGCCGCGCGCCTGGAGTAGACGCTTTTCGGCGTGATGATAGAGTTCCAGGCTCTGCAGGCTGTAGACGATTTGCGGCAGCACGGCTTCGAATGCGGGGCAGGCTTCCTCTCGCTTTCCCGCTTTCGCCAGGCGGTACACCCGTTCCAGCAGGTCCACCGGGCCGAGCCCCGGCACAACGCCCGCAATGCCAGTAGGCGCCAGGTCCAGCAGGTACATTCCGCCCCAGCCTTCGAGCACCTTCACGCCTCCGCCGGTGGCCTCGTGTACCGCCATTGCTTTGCCGGCCATCATGGGTTCTTCGAGCTTCAGATATTGGAAATGCCGGCGCGCGCGGTGCAACCGCTCCACAAAAGCGACGCTCACCGTTGCGCCGCCCGGGTTGAAATCCTGGATGATGACCGGCAAATCCACCTGCTTCAGCATGCGGTCGAAGTACTCGAACAAATCTTCTTCGGGAATGGCGAACAAGCGCGGGACAGCCGTCGCGATGGCGCTGGCGCCCAGATCCGCGGCGGCCTTGGCCATCTTCAACGCCAACCCGAGCGACGGCGCGTTCACCTGCGCCACCACGGGAATGGTGCCGTTGGTCGCGCGCACGGCTTCGCCGATCAGCCGCAGCCGTTCCTGCTCGCTCAGCTTGTAGAACTCGCTCGCGTAGGCTGGCAAGCACACGGCCGTGGCGCCCGCGGCTCGCGCGAACGCGATCATGGGCGCGAGGCTCTCCCAGGCGATTTCCTCGTCTTCGTGGAAAGGCGTGGGGATGACAGGCACGATCCCGTCAATCACGAATCCCGCGTTCTGGTTCATCGCTAGCGGTTCTCCCTCATGTGCGCGTGCGTGCCTCCTGATCCTTGTACTGGAGTTGGTAGAGCTTCCAGTAGATTCCCCGCATTTCCAGCAGCTCCTGGTGCGTGCCTGTCTCGCGCAAGCGTCCCTTGTGCATCACCAGGATGCGGTTGGCGCGTTGAATGGTGGACAGCCGGTGCGCGATGACGATCGAGGTGCGTCCCTCCACCAGCCGGTCCAGCGCGTCGCGCACCTTTAACTCTGTGGCCGTGTCCACGCTCGAAGTGGCTTCATCCAGGATCAGGATTCGCGGGTTGTGCGCCAGCGCGCGCGCAAAGTT
Organism: uncultured Solibacteraceae bacterium; assembly: GCA_964561215.1. GTDB lineage: Bacteria > Acidobacteriota > Terriglobia > Bryobacterales > Bryobacteraceae > JAJFUV01. Next base: position 64,150 of record CAZLOS010000002.1, read on the forward strand.
GATAAGCTGCTTCTGCCCGGTGGACAGGCCGTTACCGCGCTCACGTACGCTCTGCGAGAATCCTTCTGGCAGGCTCCGGATGAAGTCCGTCAGGTTCACCCTGTCTGCCGCCTCTTCCAATTCCTCGTCCGTGATGCGCGCGGTGCCCAGGCGGATGTTGTCCTCGATGGTGCCGGTGAACAGGTACGGGTCCTGCAGCACGACGCCGAAGTGGCGGCGCAAGTCCGTGGGATCGAACTCGCGAATATCGATGCCGCCCACGCGGATGGAGCCGCGCTGCACGTCGTAGTAGCGCAGAAGCAGGCTGATCAGTGTCGTCTTGCCCGCTCCCGTGTGCCCCACCACGGCCACGGTCTCGCCCGGCTGGATGGCGAAACTGATGTCGCGCAACACCCAGTCTTCTCCCTTGTAGGCGAACCACACGGCGTCGAACTCGATCGCCGCGGCCTGCGCCGGGAACGGTTGGGGCGACGATGGCGCGGCAATCTGGACTTTCGTGTCGAGCAGGGCAAAGACGCGCTCGCTCGCGGCCATGGCCGACTGTAGAATGTTGTACTTCTCGCTCAGGTCCTGAATGGGCCGGAAGAACCGCATGCCGTACTGGAAAAACGCGATCAGCACGCCGATCGTCATCTCGCCGCGCCGGATGGAGAATCCGCCGTACGCCAGCATCCCGCCCACGGCCAGCATCCCCAGGAACTCCACCACCGGATAGAACCAGCCGTAAGCGAAGATGGCTTTCTTGAACGCCGCCATGTGCTCGCGGTTGATGGCTTCGAACTCGGCCATGCTGCGCTTCTCGCGGTTGAACAATTGCAGGACGGCGATTCCGGCGACATGCTCCTGCAGGTAGGCGTTGATCTTGGCCACGGCCACGCGGATGCGCCGGTAGCTCTCCGTTACGCTGCGGCGGAATACGATCGTCGCCAGGACCACCAACGGTGTCACCGCCATCAGGATGCCGGTGAGCGCGAGGCTGAGCTTGCACATCGCCGCCAGCACGAAGCTCAGCATGGCCACGTCGGCCACGATGGTCACGATGCCGGAGCTGAACAGTTCGTTCAGCACGTCCACATCCGTGGTCACTCGCGTCACCAGGCGCCCCACCGGGTGCCTGTCGTAGAAAGCCACGTCCAGCTTCTGCAAATGCTCCATGATCTGGCGCCGCAGATCGAACATGGCCCGCTGCCCGGTCCATTGCATCAGGTAGCTTTGTGCGAACTCGATGAACAGTGTTGCTATCAGCACGGCCAGGTACAGCACGGAAATTTGCGTGATGCCGGTCCAGGCTGAGGTGGAGAGGAAACGGTCCAGGATGGTGGGTGCCGGCTGCGGTACAAGATACTTGTCCACGGCCAGTTTGGTGAGCAGCGGCCCCACGATTTGCAGCACCGCGTTCACCAGCAGGCACACCAGCGAGAATGCCACCGGGCCGCGGTAAGGCCACATGTAGGTGAGCAAGCGGCGCATCAAACGGCGGTCGTATGCTTTGCCTACAATCTCCTCGTCCACTCTGTTAAGTTTAAAGCATCATGCCGAAACTTCTCACGCCGCTTGTCGCCGTGAAAGTATCTTCTATTTATAACCGCGCTCCGCTGCCGGGGCGCATGGCCAAGGCCGCGCCGGATATGGCGGCCGCGCTCGACAAAGTGGTGGGGGACCTTCACTCGCTTGGTCACGACCTGCGACTGAGCGACATGTTCCGCAGCTACGAGATGCAATGGCAGGCGCACCAGGACTACGCGACGAAGAAGAAGAAAGCCTATAGCCCGCCGCCGGGCGGCAGCATGCACGAAGGCGGACGCGCCATCGATATCGATCTTTCTTCCATGGGCGTGTCTCTAAAGAAATTCTGGGAAATCGCCCAGGCTCACGGCTTCATGCCCATCATCGACAAGCCGGATCCTTCCCGTAGCGAGGCCTGGCATTTCGATTGCCGCGGGAGCCACCAGGCCGTCTACGATTACGTCCGTAAGGGAAAGGCCGGCGCGGCCATGCCGCCTTACACGCAAATGGCCGCCAGCGCCATCGCCTCCATCGGCGTCCAACTCGACGCCGTGCACGATCAGGACGTCGCCTTCCTGCAGTCCGCACTCATCCGCCTGGGCCTTGATCCCGGCCGCATCGACGGCGTTCTGGGCGCCCGCACGCAAAGCGCGCTCAAAGATGCCGGTGTGGACGGCAACGATCTCGCAGGCCAGCTTAGTGCCCTCCTGAAGAAGAAGTTTCCCCTGGAATTTTGAAGCATGGACGGAGTCATCGTAATCGACAAGCCGGCCGGCTGGACCTCGCACGACGCCGTGAACCGGATGCGCCGCCTGGCCGGCACGCGCAGGGTCGGGCATCTGGGCACGCTGGATCCAATGGCCACCGGCGTCCTTCCCCTGGTCATCGGCCGCGCCACGCGCCTGGCGCAGTTCTACATCCACGGCGACAAGGTCTACGACGCCGTCGTCCGTTTCGGCCATGCCACCGACACTTACGACCGCGACGGCACACCCACCGGCGAGCACCGCGAATACGCGCTCGACCCCGCCCGCATCGAGACGCTGCTCGATCCGTTCCGCGGGACGTTTCTCCAGGCGCCGCCGCCTGTCTCGGCCAAGAAGATCGCCGGTAAGCCCGCCTATGAATTGGCGCGCAAGAACGTCCCCGTCGATCTGGAGCCGGTCGAGGTCACCGTGCATCGCCTGAGCGTGCTCGAGTGCGAAGGCAGCCGCCTGCGCATCGAAGTGCATTGTTCCGCCGGCACCTACCTGCGCGCCATTGCGCACGAACTCGGCCGGGCGGCCGGGTGCGGCGCCTACCTGGATGACCTGCGGCGCTTGGCGGCCTGCGGCTTCTCCATCGGGCAGGCCCGCACACTCGAAACCCTCGGGCAGCTTGCCTCCGACGAGCGGCTCGACGAAGTCCTGATCCCCGGCGCCGAATTGTTGCCGGAGTTTCCCTCGGAAGTCGTCGACCAAATCACCGCGGCCCAGATCCGCAACGGGCGCGATTTCCGCGTCTCGCCATTCCGCGTCCGCAAGGGTTCGCGCTATGTGAAAGCCATGGATGAAGCTGGAGGCCTCATCGCCATCGGCGAGGCCAGGCTGCCGAACCTCTACCACCCGATCCTGGTCCTTTGATGCATTGTGAATGAACGAACTTTAATCTCTTCTTCAGATGGGTTTCATTCCCCGCGGTTAGCCTTGGATGTGTTCTTCTCGCTGGCCATCGCACTCGGTGTCGCCATTCTTGCATCGGCGCAGCCTGCGCCTGCACCGGAGCAAACGCCAGCCCCCGCGCCGGCTTACAAGTTCTTGTCCGGAACGATCATTGAGGTCCAGCCGGACAGCCTGGTTGTGCGCCGCTCCTTACTGGGGAGACCCACGCAGACAAGGACATTCCGTCTCACGCCCGACACGAAAATCGAGGGCGACCTGAAGGTGAAGGCGCGCGTGACGGTGGGCTATACGACCGGCGATGATGGCGACGTGGCGGTTCGTGTGATCGTGCGGTCCCCGGCGAAGAAACAGACCTCCCACCGGCGGCCCACTATTGGCCGCGCTTCAGCTTCTCGCGCCGTTTCTTAGCCCAACCTTCTTTTGTTACCTGGCGGCTTCTCCCTAATGCCAGCGCGTCCGGACTGACCGGTTTGGTGATCACGGATCCGGCGCCCACGTAGCTTCCCGCTCCGATCTCGACAGGAGCCACCAGCGTCGAGTTGCTGCCCACGAAGGCGCCGTCGTGGATCGTGGTGGGGTACTTCTTGGTGCCGTCGTAGTTGCACGTGATGGTGCCCGCCCCAATGTTCACGTCCGCGCCGATCGAAGTGTCGCCCAGGTAAGCCAGGTGCATCGCCTTGGCGCCGGGGCCGAGCCGTGTCTTCTTCAGTTCGACGAAGTTGCCCACATGCGCCCCCGCCTCGACGTGATTCTCCATGCGCAGCCGCGAAAACGGCCCGACGCAGGCGCCGGAGTCGACCTGCGAGGTTCTCACGATGCTGAAGGGACCCACCTCGACTCCTTCGCCCAACACGGAATCCTCGATAATCGAGCAGGCGCCCACGCGGCAATCCTCGGCAATCGCCGTTCCGCCCAGGATGCGGACAAACGGTTCCACGATCGTGTCGCGCCCGATCCGCACGCCCTGGTCGATGGTGACCGTTTCCGGCTTTTCGATGCTCACGCCGGCCAGCATCAACTCCCGCACTTTGCGGGCGCGGAAGATGGCGTCCACTTGGGCCAGGTCCACGCGCGTGTTGATCCCCAGCAGTTCTCCTGGATCCTCCACGTGCATCGTGCCCACGCTGTGCCCGACGCGGCGGAAGATCTCGACCAGGTCAGTCAGGTAGTATTCCTGGGCCGGGTTGTCCGGATGGATCTCGCCGATGTGCTTCCAGACCAGATCCGCGCGGAAGCAGTAGATGCCGGAATTGATCTCGCGAATGGCGAGCTGCTCGGGAGTGGCCGCCTTTTGCTCGACGATGGCCGCGATGTTGCCCTCGGCGTCTTCCAGGATCCTGCCGTATCCGGTGGGATCGTCCAGGCAGGTTGTAATCAGCGTGGCCGCGCTGGCCGCTCCCTGCTGCGTCTCGATCAGCTTGCGCAAGGTCGCGGCTTCGAGCAGCGGGCAATCGCCGTAGAGCGTCAGCAGGAGCCCGTCCCGGCCGGCGAGCGCTTCCCGCGCGCAGAGCAGGGCGTGGCCCGTGCCCTTCTGCTCCTTCTGTTCGGCGAACCGGACGCCGTACGGAGCCAGCACCGCGCGGACCTTGTCCGACTGGTGGCCCACTACGACCACGATCCGTTCGGCGGGCGCCAGTTCGAGCGCCGTTCGCACCGCGTGCTCAACCAGCGGCATACCTCCGGCGCGATGCAGCACCTTCGCCATCTTCGATTTCATCCGCGTGCCGAGGCCGGCGGCCAGCAGCACGATGTTTACGGACGTTTGCATGATTCACTTCCCTCGCGTTCGGCGGCGCCTGATGGCCTCGGCAAGCCGTTTCCGGCGGCCCTCTTCGGCCAGCATGATGGCGGTGGCGGCGGTCAACTCCGGATTGTGCCGGATTACTTTCGTCTGCTCGATCAGATCCCTCGCTATGATGCTCAATCCCATAAGCGCCAGCCTGTCCAGGTCGTTCGCCACCGGGCCGACGCCGAGCCGCGCGTAGGGCTCCAGCAGTGCCTTACGCATGGGCCGCGTGTTCACCACCACGCAATCCAGCACGCCGCCGCCGGCATGCCGGTTAATGGCCTCGACGTGCTCGGAAGCCGTGTATCCCATCGTCTCGCCCGGTTGCCACATCAGGTTCACGAAGTACGCTTTGCGCGCGCGTGATGCACGAATGGCCTCCGGTATTCCCTCCACCAGCAGGTTCGGCACCACGCTGGTGTAGAGCGAACCCGGACCCATCGTGATCAGGTCGGCGTTCGCGATGGCGTCCAGCGTTTCCGGCAGCGGTCTGACCTTGCGGGGCTTCAGCCGGACCTGCTCGATGCGCGCGCTGCTGTGGCTGATGAGCGTCTCACCGGCTACCACCCGGCCGTCGGCGAGGGTGGCCTCCAGGCTCACGTTGGCGTCCGTGGACGGGAAAATGCGTCCGGCGATCGACAGCACCTCGCTCGACAGCCTCACGGCCTTCGCGAAGTCGCCCGTGACGTCGCTAAGAGCCGTGAGGAACAGGTTTCCAAAACTATGGCCCTTCAGCCCCTGGCCGGCCGCAAAACGGTATTGAAACAACCGGCTCAGCAGCGCCTCGTCTTCCGACAGGGCGACCATGCAGTTGCGGATGTCTCCCGGAGGCAGCACGTCGAATTCGCGTCGTAGCCGCCCCGAGCTGCCGCCGTCGTCGGTCACGGTCACGACCGCGGAGATATCCACCGGAGAAAGGAACCCGGCTCCGCCGTCGCGCAGCCGTGGCGGGCTCGTGTATTTCTTCAGACCGTTCAGTAAAGCTGAAAGGCCTGTGCCGCCGCCGATGGCTACGATTCGCAGGGGCCCTGCCGGCGCCTCTCGATGCTTCTTCAACTCGTTTCGGGATTGCAGCACTTCCCACAGTTTACCGCGGACAGTTGGTGGCTCCTCGCCTCAGCAAACGCACGGCTACGGGTAGAGCAGTTCCCGCAAGGAGCCGCGTCGGATCAGTTCGGTGAAGTCCGGGTCGTTTCGCGCCAGCGCGCGATTGCGAGGCTGGAGGTCGATGGCGCGCTTCATGTGCCGGTGTGCACCCTCGAAATCCCCTTGCAGCCCGTGCGTCAGAGCCAGCGCGTAATGCAGGTGATCTGCGTTCGGATAAAGCTCCAGCGCTTTGGTAAGATGCTTCTCGGCGTCTGCCAGCCGCCGCATGTTGATCAAGCTCACGGCGTAGTTGTAATGGTCCTCGGCTGTTTCGAACTGCGGTTGCGCCTGGTTTAGGCGCATTTCGCACATTTTGGCATGAACCCGCGCCGTATGAGCCATCGCCGCGACCGGCCCCTTGGCCGCCGTCTCGAAGACGTCCCGGGCGTTTGCATAGTCGCGCGCGTGAAACAAGCGCATGGCTCGTTCGAACGCATCGGCCTGTTCCTCGGCAGCCATAGCCGGCGGCATCTCCCGCGCGCCGGTCTCCGTCTCCGCCCTGGACGCGCGTTCTGAACCTTTACGCGGGGACGCGGTTGACCTTCGTGCCGCGGCCTTCTTCTGGGCGGGTGACACGGCCTGTCGCTTTGCGTTGTTCTTCATGGGGCAGTAGTCCTTCTAACAAATTGCCGGAGTGCTTGCAAGGCCTGAACCATCAAGTTCAGTGATCCTCATCATCCTCCGCGGCAGAGGGATCTGCTTCCAGGTCGTCAGCCTCGATGACCTGGTCGCAATCCAGGCAACGCTCATAGTCGACGCCGTCGCGCCGTGCAATCATCTCCCTTCGTCTGTGGTCGCAAGAAGTTGGCATATAGCGAAGATCACCCCTATTGTATGCAAGCTCTTGTGCCTGTCAAGGGCTGCTTGGCATTTTGTCAGTGTGCCGCCTCCGCCCACAAAACCGGGGCCTTCCATCCGGGTGGAGGCGAAGTCGTCAGATGCACGCCGTCTTTGGGATACAGCGCGCACCACGGGGGGATGCGCCGCGCGAGGTCTTTCACCAGCGCGGGGTTGCGCCCGGCGATGCCGGTAGTCTCGCTCGGATCTTCCTCCAGGTTGTAAAGCGTATCCTTGACTTCGCCGCCGCTCGCCTCACGAATCAGCTTCCAGTTGTTCCGCCTGACGGCGTACTGTGTACGCCCGCCGCGCTCGATGGCGAAGAAGATGTCCTCGCGAGGCGCGGCCTTGCCCGAAGCGAGGTGCTTCCATAGATTGCGGCCGTCGAAGGGCAGACGATTCAGGGGCGCGACGCCCGCTGCCGCCGCCAGCGTCGGAAACACGTCCATCGCGGTCATCAGTTGCCGGCTGCGCGTGCCCGAACGGATGTGGCCGGGCCAGCGCAGGATGGCCGGCACGCGCAAACCGCCTTCGTAGACGGAGCCTTTCGCGCCGCGCAGCGGAGTATTGCGTGCGCCCTGCTCGATGGGCCCGCCGTTGTCGCTGAAAAATAGCACGACGGTGTTATCCGCGGCGCCTTCTTCATCCAGCTTCCTGAGTATGCGTCCCGCCGCCGAATCCATCGCGTCCACCATGGCGGCGAAAACACGGCGCTTCTTGTCCGCGATGCGCGCATGTTTTTCTATGAGCGCTTCTGGAGCCTCGAGCGGAGCATGCGGCGCATTGAAAGGCACATAGAGGAGAAACGGTTTGCTTTTATCCCGCCCGCCGAGCCATTGCACGGCCTCGTTGGCAATGAGATCGGTCGAATAGCCCTCCTCACGCACGCTGGTTCCGTTACGGTGCCAGTCGAGCCCGCCTTCGCGCATGTGTGTGTAGTAGTCGATTGCCCCGTTCACGTGGCCGTAAGCGTGATCGAATCCGCGATTGTGCGGCAGATACGCCTTCCGCGAATGTCCCAGGTGCCACTTGCCCGTGATGGCCGTCTGATAACCGGCCGCTTTGAACGACTGCGGCAACAGATGCTCATTGAGCGGCAACCCATAGCTCGACCATGGCCGGATCACCGTGTAGCCGATGCCCAGCCGCATGGGGGAGCGGCCCGTGAGCAGCGCCGAACGCGTCGGCGAGCACACCGGAAACGAACAGAATTGCTCGAAGCGCATCCCCTGCGCCGCCAGCCGGTCCAGGTTCGGGGTTTCGATCTCCCCGCCGTAACAGCCCAAGTCGGCCGAGCCCAGGTCGTCCGCCAGCAGGATCAGAACATTCGGACGCCTGGATGCCGCCTGCGCCGCCAGCGCGAGCGGCGTCTGTAAGAACGTACGCCTGTCCATTTCACCCCTCCACTATCTCGTCTATCCGCGCCTTCGATGTCCCGGGCGCCAGGAAATAGGTCGCTTCGCCTTCCGGGTCGGGGAACTCCGTCAGCGTGAGGGTAACATCGCGGCCCCGCCGGTTAGAATCGATTGCCGTCGCCCGCACCTGACAGGCAATGCCATCGGGGCGCAGGCTCGCGTCCGGTTTCACCGGCAGGAAGGAGAGCGGCGAGAGCACCAGCTTCTTCAGGTCCGAGCCCGCGATGTCCGGGTTGCGTTTCGGGTTCAAAGTGAAGACCTGCGGTCCACGCATCACCGCCACGCGGCCGCGCTGCGTGCGAGTGCCTTCCACCAACCGCCAGCTCATGCCCATGTCGATCTCCACGCGGTCGCCCGCCCGCCAGCGCCGCTTGATTTCGAGCCAGCCGTCCTTGGGCGCCGGCTGCGGCTCGTTGTTGACGCTGGCGCGGTAGTTCTCCGACCAGCGAGGCACACGCAGCCGCAGCGGGAACGCCGCCGGGCGCTTGGGATCGACCCGCAGAACAACCGCGCCCGAGTTCGGATAGTCCGACTCCTGGCGCAGCTCGCATTCGACGTCATCTGCGAGCGTGGTCTTCACCGTCGATGCGCCGTACAGATTCAATGCCAGCCCGTTGCCCCAGCGGTAAGCCACGAACTGCGGCAACTCCGCGATGATGCGGCGGAAGTTGCATGGGCAGCAGTAAGTGTCGCGCGGCCAATACACCCGCGGGCCGTCGAACGGCGTCCAGTAGCGCAGCCTCCGCCCGTCGGGCGATTGTGCGCCGAACAGCGCGTTGTAAATGGCGCGTTCCATCATATCGCCGTAAATGCTGGCGCCCTCCATCCGCAGCAGCGCATCGAACAGGCGGATAAAATACGCCGTCGCGCAGGTCTCGGTGAGTTCGCCGTCGCCGGACTGGTCGCTATGCCAGCATTCCGACTTGCTGGCCGAGCCCGTGATCAGCCACCCGCCGCGCCGCCGCAGATAATCGATCTCGCGGCGCGATTGGCTGAGAAGGCTTTCGTCACCCGTGAGATGGCAGAGTTCCACCTGAGCCAGTGTGCGCGTCGTGTAAGCGTAGGCGTGGCCGTAATAAGGCGGCCGGCGCCCTTCCACGATTTCCAGCTTCCAATCCGGCACGTTCAGGTCTTTTACCACGAAGTCCAGGTAGCGCCGGTCTCCGGTCGCGGCGTGCAGCGCGAGCATGGCGCGGTCCAATCCGGTCATCAACATGGGCGGGTGGATCTCGGGTTCCTGCAGGATGCCCGGCAGCTTGCCCGCGAGTTTCGCAATCAGGTGATCGCCCACGCGCCGGGCGGCGTCGAGCGACGTGCGCTTCCCGAACAGCCTGTAGTCCGCGACCAGCCCGTACTGGATGTAGCCCATCTCGTGGATGTCCCAGGCCTTCACGATGCGCGAGGCGGGCCGGTACCACCCGATATAGCCATCGGCGAGTTGGTTGGCGATCAACCCTTCGGCCACGCGGTCCTTTAGAGTGATGAGCGCCGGATCCTTGGTGTATGCGGCCATGCGCACGGCCGAATCGAGCAGCTTGCCCGCGCCCACATAGTCGCCTTTACCCTGTTTCTGGCGGAAGGGCTCGAGGAAGTCCTTATCGATGTCGAGCTTGAGCAGATTGCCGCGGGCTGTGAGTTCGATGCGCTGCCCGATGAGTCCCGCGGGACGGGCTTCCCCAAGCGCCAGAGGTGTGAAAACGTCACGGGGCTTCGCGGTTGCTTCGGAAGCGGATGTCGTGAAGGCCGCCGCCGCAGCCGTGGAAAGGAATTCGCGCCGGTTCATGTACGGTCTCCACATGCAGTGTACCGGAACCGCGCGCAGTGCGCGAAACGTCAGTTGGCGGGGCGCGCGCCGGAGTCTTCTGAGGGCGAATCTTCAGCCAGGCCGCCCATCTCCTCCAGCATTTCGAGTGTGCGTTGGGCCTCCTCTTCGTCCACGCGGCTGATGGCGAAGCCTACGTGTACGACGACGTAGTCGCCCACTTGCGCCTCCGGAACCAGGTCCAGATAGGCCTCTCGCGTGATGCCGCCGAACTGCACTTTTCCGACGCGGCTCTCACCGATCTGTTCCGTCGAGAGGATCTTCCCCGGCACTGCCAGGCACATAGGCTAGCGTCCCTTCCCTTCCATTATCGCCAAAGCGGAGAGTCCCGCGCGACGGCCTTCACCGGCGGGTGATCGTCAGTGAACGCCAGCTCATGTTGCCGGCGGCGTCGAATGCCTGGATCTTCACGACATTCGTCCCTACGTACAGCGGCACGTTGTCGATGATCCAAACGCTGGTACCCGCGGCCGTGCCGGATTTGCGGGTCGAAGTCAGCCATCGTACCGAATCGACGCCGACGTTGTCGGTGGCGGTGCCCTGGATCGTGATGGTGCTGGCCGTGGTCGCCACGCTGGTCGAGCCCGGAGAGATGATCCTGAGCGTCGGGGCCACTGTGTCTTGCACCGCGCCCGCGTAATTGACTACCAGTTGCCGGGATGCGGACTGTCCTCCCGGCTCGTACGCCGTAACGGTGAGCGTGTTCGACCCGGCCTCAAGCGCGATGGGTGTCGTGGACCAGCTCGTCGTGCCGATGGCCACCCCATTGCCTCCGCGAGAATTGTTCCAGGCCACGCGCGCGATGCCGGAGGCGTGCGCGGCCGTCCCGGATAGGACCACCGAAGACGATGCCGACGTGTAGGCTCCCGCTGGTGTGGGCGACGTGATCGCAAGGCTGGGCGCGACAACTTCCGCTTCCCGGATCACGAATACGGATACCGACACGGGGCTGGAAGTGCCGTCGGCGGCAGTCACCGTGATCACATTGTTGCCCACGTTCAGCGCCGCCGCCGGGATCACCCACTGGCGGGACCCCTGCGCCGGGCCCGAGTAGCCCCGGTCGCTAACCCAGGTAACCGCCGGATCCGCCGCGCCGCCGGTCGCGCTGCCACTCAAGAAGAGGCTGGAAGCAGTGGTCGTGACCGGCGAGCCGGCTGGACTCTGGATGGTCAACTTGAGAGGCGCCGGCTGCCCGGGGCTGTCTCCGCCGCTCGATTCCGCCTGCTCGGCGTAAAGGGCCCGGATCGCCGCGATATCCTCGTCGCTCAGTTGGGTCGCCCGCCGGTAGTACGGATACATCACCGAACCGGGCCTATCGGAATGCCCCAGGCCAAGCGCGTGACCCAACTCGTGCAGCACCACACTGTACAGGTCCGTGTCGGCGCCCACGCGCCAGGCTTCGTCCGCGTCCAGGTGCATGTCGCCGGCGAGCGGTTCCGAGTTTGGAGGCGCGGGATAGAAAGTGTGGGCGATCACCCCGCCGGCCCCATCGAACGGGTAGCCGTCGCCGTGAGATCCCGCGGCGAACAGGATGTCGATGGTTCGCGCCAGCCCCGCGCCGCTCGCCGGCGTGAAGGTCAACCGAGCATAGCGGGCCCACTCGGCCAGGGCCCGTGCCACTTCCGAGCGGGTCGCCTCCGGATCCAATTTGCCGCTAAAACTACGAAAGTAGTAGCCAAGTTCCGCGGCATTCTGACCCGGTCCGTCCCAACCCTCGCCCACCTTGGCGATGTACTGGCCGATGAGTCCGTCGTCAGTCTGCGCGCCAGCGCAGGCGATTACACGTCGCCCTTCTATCAGATCTTGCGACGCCGGAAAGACGTAGTCCACCTCGTCCCATTCCACAAGCCGCAGGATCTGGTCTATCGATCCCTTCACAAGCCGTTGATTCGGAAGCAGGTCCGGGTGTTTGTGTAACTCCAGCCCGCGCTCCGCGACCAATTCGTCGGCCTCGCGCGCATCCACGTCGGCGTGAAACTCCACCACGTAATGGCCGGGCCCCGCTGCGAGCGGCGCTGCCGCTGGAATGTCCGGGCTGACCTTGCTCTCCGCCGGCAGCGCGCCCGCCCAGCGTAGATCCAGGTTTTCGGTCCCCACTTCGTCGGGAACGGAAACCATGAGGGCCGATTCCGGTACGGCGCCCAGTATCTTGATTCCGCGCCGTATAAGCTCTTCCTTGTCAATCGATCGGGGAGCCTCGCGGAACTGGAGGATTATGTGGCGGCGGGCCCCCGTGCGACGTCTCGGGACGACCCGCGTCACAGCCAAGGCATCGCCGGAAGCCGGTTCTTTCCTAACTTTCAGGTGCAGCGGTGCTTCCGCGGCCGCCATGTTCGCCGCCAGTAAGCCAATGCAGGACAACAGGGGATATCGCCAGCCCATGCTCTCGTTATCGTTTGCGAAAACCGTTTCTTTACCGAAACCTGCCGTGCAGTGAGAGATTCGGATTCGTGCGGACACTCTTTCATGTGATGCGTGTACTCCTGGTGCGTATAGCCCTCATCCAAATCCTCATTGTCCACTTTGCCTGTACTGCCGCCAGCGTAACCTACAGTATCGACACGGTTGCCGGGACGGATTTCGTGGGCGACGGAGGACCGGCCACCGCCGCCCAATTGGGGAGTGTGGAGAGCGTCGCCGTCGATTCCTCGGGGAATGTCTACGTGGCGGACGCGGCTGACCACCGCGTCCGCAAGATCTCGCCTGCCGGGCTCATCACAACTCTGGCCGGCAACGGCCACCCGGGTTTCGCCGGCGATGGCGGTCCAGCCTCCGCCGCACTGCTGGCCAAGCCCTATGGCGTGGCCGTGGACCGCCAGGGCAATATCTACGTCGCGGAGTTGGGCTACGACAGCCTCGGATTGAATAGCCGCGTTCGCAGGATTTCCACCGATGGCGTCATCCGCACCATCGCCGGCGGCGGCGCACTGGTGGCCGACGTCACCGGCGACGCCACGGCGGCCAAACTCGCCGGCGCCCGGAACATCACCGTGGACGCGAACGGCAACGTCTATGTGTCCGAATTCAACGGCCATCGGGTGTACAAGATCACTGTGGACGGCGTCATAAGCGTTGCGGCGGGCACGGGCGTCGCGGGCGATTCGCAGGAGGTCGTCTCCGCCACGCTGGGCCAGCTACGGTACCCGAAGGGTCTGGCTGTGGATTCGAGCGGCGCGCTCTACATCGCCGATAGCGGCAATCACGCCGTCCGAAAAGTCTACCGGGGCACTATGTCGACGCTGGTCCGAGGTGCCGGGGAAGGCGCCGCCGCCACCGTGTTGAACAATCCCACGGGCGTCGCCATCGACGCCGCCGGGAACCTCTACATTGTCGACAGTGGCAACTCGCGCATCCGGCGCCTGAAGCCCGGTGCGGTATCTCCGACTACTGTAGTAGATAAGGACAGTCCCCTGGCGGCAGGTAGTGTGGCTGTGCCGAGTTGGCGTGACGTAGCCGTGGCCCCCGACGGCGCCCTCTGGGTGGCCGGCGGCCAGTATGTCGCCAGGTGCGTCGTGAATTCCTATATCCAGACCATCGCCGGCGACGGTACGTACGAGTTTCGAGCCAACGGCACCACGGCCACCATGAACCGGCTATACGGGCCTTACGGCGTGGCGGTGGACGCGGCGGGCAGCCTCTACATCGCCGACCAGGGCAATAACCGGGTGCGTAAAGTCTCTACTTCCGGTTTGATGACGACCCTTGCAGGGCCCGGCGACGGCCGTACGGCGGGCGATGGCGGCTGGGCCACCGCCGCCTCGCTGTTCGCGCCGGCGGGTGTGGCGGCCGATGTGTACAGCAACGTCTGGATTGCCGAATACCAGGCTCACCGCCTCCGCCGCGTGGGCCGCGACGGCCTCATCTCGACCGCCGCGGGCACCGGCATCGCGGGTTTCCAGGGCGATCAGGGTACCCAGATGAATTCGCCCACCGGCGTGGTCGCCGACGCGTTCGGCAACGTCTATTTTTCGGACACCTTCAACCACCGGGTACGCAGGCTCGATCCCAACGGGAATCTCTCCACCGTGGCCGGCAAAGGCGTGCGCGGATATGCCGGCGACGGTGGCCCGGCCTCGCAGGCGCAACTCGACACCCCGCGCTTCCTGGCCCTTGATCCCGCTGGCAACCTGTACATCGCCGACCAGGGCAATCACGCGATCCGCAAGGTGACCAGCGCGAATCCTCCGCTCATCAGCACCGTCGCCGGAACCGGCGTGGCCGGCTATGCCGGCGACGGTGACGTGGCCCTGCGCGCCCGTCTGAACGCACCCACCGGCGTGGCCGCCGATGCCGATGGCAACATCTTTATTGCCGACTCATATAACCACCGCATCCGGCAGGTCGCATCCGACGGCATCATCCGGACCATTGCCGGTACCGGCGCGGCGGGTTTTTCCGGCAACGGCGGCGCGGCCACCGCGGCCCAACTGCACACTCCCACCGGACTTACCCTGGACGCGGACGGCAACGTCTACTTCGCCGACAACGAGAACAACCATGTGCGCAGGTTGAAACCCGGATCGGGAGACGGCACCGTTTCGGACCCCGTCGTTGCGGCCAGTGTGGTAAACGGCGCCAGCATGCAAGCCGGACCACTGGCGCCCGGAGAGATCGTTTCGATCTTCGGCGACGGAATAGGCCCGGCCGCTCCCATATCGGCCGCTCTCGACGCGAGCGGCCTGCTTCCGAAGTCGCTCGGAGGCGTCGAAGTCCGATTCGACGGTTTGCCGGCGGCCCTGTTCTACGTTTCCAAAACGCAGATCAACGTGCAAGTGCCGTACCGCGTTGCCGGACAAGCTACTACAACAATAGAGGTCCTTTTGGGGGGGAAGGTGGCGGCCGGAACCACGCTGGCGGTAGCCGGCACTGCGCCGGGCGTTTTCACCCTTGGCGGCGGAACAGGCCAGGCCCTCGTTGTGAACCAGGACGCGACGCTCAATTCGAGTCTCAACCCGGCCGCCCGTGGCTCCATCGTGGTGCTTTACGCGACGGGAGAAGGGCAGACCAGCCCGGGTGGCGTCGACGGCAAACCGGCGGATGCGCCGTACCCGGCCCCTCTTGCGTCGGTGGCTTTAAACATCGGCGGATACCCGGCGGAAATCCTTTACGCCGGCGCCGCTCCCGGCTTTGCCGGGCTGATGCAGATCAACGCGCGTGTACCCGCGGGCTACGCGGGCGCGGGCATTCTTCCCGTGACCCTCTCGGTGGGAGGCATTGCCAGCCAGGGTGGGATCGCTATGGCGGTGAAATAAAGGTTTTCAGTGCACCGTTGGGAAAATTGTGCGCGTCAACAGGAGGGCAAGCGCGGCAACCGTCGCCGCGGCGGGGATCGTCAATACCCAGGCCCAAACGATGTTCGTGGCTACGCCCCAGCGGACCGCTTTCAGCCGCTGGATCGAGCCGACGCCCGCGATGGCGCCCGTGATTACGTGCGTCGTCGAAACGCCCACGTGCATGTGCGTTGCGAGCAGGATCGAGATTGCGCCGGCGGTTTCGGCGCAGAAGCCGCCCCGCGGTTTCAATCGCGTCAACCGGCCGCCCATGGTGTGGACGATGCGCCACCCGCCCGTCAGTGTTCCCAGGCCGATGGCCGCCCCGGCGGCCAGAATCACCCATATGGGCACCTCGAACGCTTTGAGGTAGCCCGCGGTGACAAGTACGCCGGTGACAATGCCCATCGTTTTCTGCGCATCGTTGGTCCCGTGGGCGCAACTGTATACGGCCGCCGAGAGCAATTGCAGCTTCCGGAAATACACGTCCATCCGGCGCGGGCTGGTGTGGCGGAATAACCAATGGAGGGCGATCATCAGCACATAGGCCAGCGCCAGGCCGATAAAGGGAGCCAGGACCATGAACAGCAGCGTCAGGATCCAACCTCTCCATATGATCACTTCGAAGGCGTGTTGGGCGCCGCGATCCAGCGCAACGCTTGCCATGGCGGCTCCGGCATACCCTCCGAACAGCGCATGAGAACTGCTGGTGGGCAATCCAAACCACCAGGTAATGAGGTCCAGGACGACAGCGCCGGCCAGCCCGCACAGGATCACCAGCATGGTTACATATCTTAGGTCCACCATGCCGGAGCCCACCGTCTTAGCCACGCCGGTACCGAAGACGAACGCCGACACGAAATTGAAGAACGCCGCCCAGATTACGGCCTGGAAAGGAGTGAGAACGCGCGTGGCCACGACCGTGGCCACCGAGTTGGCGGCGTCATGGAATCCGTTGATGTAGTCAAAAATGAACGCGACTACGATGATGAGCAGTACCCAGGCCAGGACGGGCATGACTGGTTAGCTGTTTTTGACCTGGACGTTCTGCAGTATGTCGGCGACGTCCTCACATCGGTCAATGGTGTCTTCCAGTACGTCGTAAACCTCGCGTTGCTTAATCAGCGCGATGGGGTCCTTTTCGGTACGGAACAGGTCCGTGACTGCTTGCCGCATCAACTGGTCAGCGCTATCTTCCAGACGATTGATCTCGATGCAGGACTCCAGAAACGGCTTGCCGTCCTTCAAGGCTTCAAAAGCGGTCTGGAACGCCACCGAGCAATCGTATGCAATCTCGCACAATTTCAGCACGGTGGGCGGGATCGGCTCCAGGTGATAGGCCGTGATACGGTGCGCGGCGTCCTCGATGCCGTCCAACACGTCGTCGAGCCGGCTGGCGATCGAATGGATGTCTTCGGGATCGATGGGGGTGATGAAGGTCTGATTCAGACGGCGGAATACGTCATGGATGATCTCATCTCCCTCGCGTTCAAGCTGGGAGATCTTCGTGTTCGAATTCAGCAACTCGGAGTTGCCGGCCCGTGTGCCATCCATCAGCAAGCGGGCCGCTTGTGAGATGATCTTGACCTGGTTCAGAAAAAGGGCAAAAAACTTCTCTTCGCGGGGCAGAAGATTCATAAAGCACTCGGATGATTGTCAGAACAATCCATACTCTCAACAGGTGGGAATACCATTATCGCGCACCCGGAAGGGTGGCGGTCAAGGCTAACTCGGTTACAGTTCCGTGACAATCGGCGATCGCGCATCATCAGGGCCGCTGCCGCCGCCTCCCAAATCCAGGAACCGCTTATCCAGCAAGCGCTTAACGTCAAGGTTGGCCATTGCCGAGAGTAGACATTGTTTGGCAAAAGGATTGCGCTGCTCGACTTGAACGAGCAAGTCCCGGATGTCCTTCCGCACAGTATCGGTTCGTTGCGAGCAGCCGCAGGGTACCAGGGGCGCACCCAGATGCTCCACGTAACGCCTGGTTATGTCTTCAGTTACAAAGACGAGGGGGCGGATGAGACGGAATTCGCGGTCGCTCGAACGAGTGACGGGCGGTAGCGCGCTGGCGCGGCCGGTGAACAACGCGTTACGCAGGAACGACTCGCAGAAATCATCCGCCGTGTGCCCGAAAGCGATCACGTTGGCGCCCAGGCCGCGAGCGACTTCGTACACCGCGCGGCGGCGGTAGCGGCTGCACAGATCGCAGCCGTGGCCGGGTTGCTCGACCACCAATCGCAGCGAAGGCGCATCACGGTAGCAGGTCCAGGCGACGCCTTTGTCTTTCAAGTATTCCGCGAGCGGCTCGATGGGCCGCAGGAACTTGCCCTGCTCGACCGTGAAGGCGCACACGCTGAACTCGACCGGAGCACGTTTGGCGAGCAGAAGCAGCACTTCCAAAAGGGTGAGCGAGTCCTTACCGCCGGACAGTGCCACCGCCACGCGGTCGCCCTCGCGGATCATGCGATAGCGCGCGATGGCTTCGCCGGTTTTACGCAGCAGGATCTTTTCTAGGTCCAAGTTTTATTATAGTTTTCTGGCGCCTCATGCCGTTTGAACGTTCTCCCATCTCTCCGGCGCGTCTGGCCGCCTTCGATGTCCTGCTGGGCGTCGAGCGCGGCCGCTACGCTTCCGACCTGCTGCGCGACATCCCCTGCGATGCGCGCGACGCGGGACTGGCCTCGGAAATCGTCTTCGGCGTTCTGCGCCGGCGGGCGCAACTCGACTGGCTGATTGTGCGCATCAGCGGGCGGTCGTGCGCGCGGCTGGATCCCGAGGTTCTGGTCGCCTTGCGCATGGGTATCTATCAACTCCGGCACCTGGACCGCGTTCCGCCGCACGCCGCCGTGAACGAGAGCGTCGAACTGGTGCGGCATTGCCACAAGGGCGCCGCCGCGGGACTGGTCAACGCCGTGCTTCGCAAGGTGAACCGCGCTCCGGTGAGGTGGCCGGACCGCGCCACGGAACTGTCCGTCCCGGCGTGGATGCTTACGCGCTGGGAACAGCGCCATGGCGTGCAAACCGCGGCGGGAATCGCGGCGGCGTTCCTCAAAGAACCTGAGACCTACGTGCGCGCGCCGCAGGGCCCCATCGAAGGGCTGGTACTCGAGCCCACCAGCGTCTCCGGCTGCTATCGCGTCATCTCCGGGCACCCCGAGCCAGCCCTCATGCAGGACATCGGTTCGCAATCCATCGTGGAATGGTTGGATTTAAAGCCGGGCATGTCGTTTCTGGACGTCTGCGCCGCGCCCGGTAACAAGACCGCACAGGCGCTCGAAGCCGGGGTCCGCGCGGTGGCCTGCGATATCTCCTGGAAGCGGCTCACCGGGCTGAAGCGCCTGGGCTGCCCGCTGGTTCAGATGGACGGCGCCATGGCGCTGCCGTTCTCGGCGCGGTTTGATCGCATCCTGCTTGATGCGCCGTGTAGCGGCACGGGCACCATTGGCCGTAACCCCGAGATCAAATGGCGCGTCCAACCCACGGAGTTCGCGTCTCAACATGTTCGGCAGGTGCGCCTTCTCTGCCATGCGCTAGAACGTCTCGCCGGCGGCGGAAAACTTGTGTACTCTACCTGCTCGCTCGAGCGCGAGGAAAACTGCGACGTCGTCTATGAAGCATTGGAAGCTTTCGGGGACCGGTTCGAGTTCGGACGCGTGGTGGAACGCCTGCCGGGGCGCGAGCCCGGGGATGGGTTCTACGCCGCTGTGATAACATCGAATGAGCCTCCAAATGATTGAAATTGCGCCATCCATCTTGTCGGCCGACTTCGCACGCCTGGGCGAGGATATCGCCAAAGTAGAGCGCGGCGGAGCCCGAATGCTGCACGTCGATGTGATGGACGGACACTTTGTGCCGAACATCACATTAGGGCCTCCGGTGGTGAAATCGCTGCGGAAAGTTACCAGGATGCAGCTGGACGTTCACCTGATGATTTCGGATGCGGACCGTTACGCGGGCGCCTTCATCGACAACGGCGCGGACCTGGTCAGTGTCCACCAGGAGGCCTGCCCGCACCTGGACCGGACCCTGAACACGATCCGTGGCGCGGGCGCGCGGGCGGGCGTCGTGATCAATCCTTCGACCCCGGTGGCGACCCTGGTGGATGTGCTCGATGTGGCGGACTTCGTGCTGATCATGAGCGTGAACCCGGGCTTCGGCGGGCAGAAGTTTATCCCGCACGCGCTCGATAAGGTGCGCGCGCTGGCCGCCATGCGCCGCGAGCGCGGGCTGGGATTCAAGATCGAGATCGACGGCGGCGTGACGCTCGAGAACATGCCGGCCATCGTCACGGCCGGATGCGATTGGCTGGTCGCGGGAGCCACGGTGTTCGGCTGCGAGGATCCCGCCGCGCGGGTGGCCGAGATGCGGCGCATTGCCGAGGAGGTTCAAACCGTTCGCGTGTGAACATGCGGCGGCGAGTGAGGTTATGGGCATGATTCTCAATCGACCCTGGACGAAGCGGGCGATCGCGGTGTGTGTGGTGCTGGGCCTGGCGCTCACATTCGGGTGCCGCCGGCGCAAATAAGAAAACCCCATCACGAAAGACACGCTTCAGCCCGACAAGGTTCTGTTCGATAAGGCCGTCAAGGACATTGAGAAAGGCCGCTACGAGATCGCGCGGCTGACGCTGAATACGCTGATCAACACGTACGACACCAGCGAGTACCTGGCCAAGTCCAAGCTGGCCATCGCCGACACCTGGTTCCGCGAGGGCGGCTCGCACGGCCTCGCGCAAGCCGAAGCCGAGTATAAGGATTTCATCCTGTTCTACCCCACGCTCGAAGAGGCCGCCGAAGCGCAGGATAAGGTCTGCAACATTCACTTCCGGCAGATGGAGAAGGCCGATCGCGACACCAACCACGCCCTGCGGGCCGAGGATGAGTGCCGCCAACTGCTGGTCCAGTTTCCTAACAGCAAGTTTGCTCCCGGAGGCCAGCAGCGGCTGCGGGAGATCCAGGAAGCCATCGCCGATCACGAATTCCGCGTGGGCGGCTTCTATCACACCAAGGGTAGTTACGTGCCGGCCGCCAATCGCCTGGAATCGCTTGTAAACCAATACCCGCTGTACAGCAACGCCGACGAGGCGCTGTGGCTAACGGCGGATTCATATTCCAGGCTTGGGCCGCGCTTCCTGGACCGCAGTGTGTTGGCGTTGTCGCGCATCGTGAAGGACTATCCGCTCAGCTCGCGCGTCGAGGACGCCAAGGCGAAGCTGACGGCCCTGGAGAAACCCATCCCGGAACCCGACCCGGTGGCCCTGGCGCGCATGAAGTACGAGCTTGAGAATTACGACAAGCCCGGCATGATGAGCCACTTCTGGGGCATTTTCCGCAAGAGTCCGGATGTGCGCGCGGCGGCGAAGAGCGGCACCCCGGCCATGACCGGCCTGAAACCTACCGTTCCGGTGAGCGTGCCGACGCCGGCCGACATCGAAGCGGCAGCCGCCAGGGCCGAAAGCGCCGCCAGCGCCGACGTGACCGTCTCCACCGTGACCGACTCCTCCGCGCTGGACTCGAAGCCGGACGCGCGCCAGAAGCCGCCACAGCAAAACGCGACGACCCAGCCGCAGTCCAGCGATCAGTCCACGTCCGCGCAGAAGCCTGAGAAAAAGAAGAAGGCGAAGAAATAACTCCAGCGCCATGAGCCGGATTCTCCTCGCCGACGATAGTCCGCACGCCCAGAGGATGGGCGAGCGGATCCTCCGCGAAGAGGGCTTCGAGGTGGTGACGGTCACCGACGGCGAAACCGCCATGGTGCGTCTGGCCGACGTCGATCCCAACCTGATCCTGGCGGATGTCTATCTGCCGGGCAAATCGGGCTATGAGATTTGCAGGGCCGTGAAGTCCGATCCACGCTACCGTTTTACCCGCGTGGTGCTCACCGCCGGCGCTCTCGAACCGATCGACGAAGAGGAGGCCCGGCGGGCGCAAGCCGACGGCATCCTGAAGAAGCCCTTTGAGGCCAGCGCCGTGATCGAAACCATCCGTACGCTTCTCGAATCGGCCGAATTCGCCCGTGGCCTGTTCGGCGAAAAGCCGGCGGAGATCGCGGCCGCCCCGGCGCCAGCCGCCGATCCTGCTCCTGTTCCTGCTCCACCCCCCACTCCGGAAGTGGATAGCGAGCGCGTGCGGGCCGCCGTAACTCTCGCGCTCGAAGCCGCCTTGCCCGCCATGATCGATGAAATCACCGACCGTGTGCTCATTGCCCTGGGACACTAGCCGGCTATGCGTGGATCGCGCAGTCTTGCGCGCCACGATTGTCAGTATGCGGCTTGCTTCAGTTCCCGTTCCAGGCGGCGGGTGGCCCGTTCGCTGATAAGCGAAGCCACCTGGCCGAGGAGCTCGGGGAGGTCTTCCGGCTCGATCAGTACCGTGGGCGGCGTCTTTCCCGGCAGCGGGTTCTCGCAGTCGCGGTAGGCCGTGATGATGGCCGTGGCCGGTTTGTACTCCATGATGCGGGCGTGGGCTAGCACCTTAAGGCCCGCTTCCGGAGACTCCATCTGCAGGTCGCTCAGTACGAGCTCGTACTCCTGCTCATCGAGCTTACCCACCGCTTCGGCTGCGGATGCGGCCGAATCGACCTTGTAACCGCCTGCCTCCAGAACGGTTTGCAGGGTCAAACGAGATGTTGGGTCATCGTCCACAAGCAATACCCGCGCCAAGGCTATGCCGCAGCCGCGCGTGGACCTGGCGGTCCTAAACATTGGACGATGCTCCTTTCCGATGTGCCGTAACGTTACCTCGATTACAGTTTAAGCGAAAAGGGCCTAAGTCTGACCCCCAAATATACGATTTTTGGTATGACACGGCGACGGAAAGCGAAAACTACAAGTGTAGTTTACTGCATTCCGGCGAGTTGTTCATTCTAGCTGAACATCCGGCTGAAGATTCCGCGCACGTTGCGCAGTTGGCGCTCCAACGAGAAGCTCTCCGCGATCTTCTCCGGACTGAGAACGGCTCGGATCTCCGTATCCGCTTCGATGGCCGCACGGAAGTCGCCTTCTTCTTCCCAGGCGCGCATGGCGTGCGCCTGGACCACGCGGTAAGCATCCTCGCGGAGCATGCCGGCGGCCGCCAGGTCGATCAGGAGTTGGCCGCTGAAGACCAAACCGCGTGTTTGGTTCAGGTTGCGGAGCATGCGCTGGGGGTAGACGGCCATGTTCTCGACCAGCCACGTGGTTTTTCCCAGCAGATAATCCGTCAGAATCAGCGAATCCGGCAAAATGACACGCTCAACCGAGGAGTGCGAGATGTCGCGTTCATGCCACAGTGCGATATTCTCGAACGCGGCCTGGACGTTCGAGCGAACCACGCGCGCCAGGCCGCAGATCTGCTCGCAAGTGATCGGGTTGCGCTTGTGCGGCATGGCCGAGGATCCCTTCTGGCCCTTGCTGAAGGGTTCCTCTGCCTCGCGGACCTCGGTACGCTGCAGGTGGCGGATTTCGAGCGCGATCTTTTCCATCGTGGCGGTCGTCAGGGCCAGCGCGGCAATATAGGCGGCGTGGCGATCACGCGAAATCACCTGGCTGGAGACCGGCGACACGCGCAGCCCGAGCCGTACGCAGATCTTCTCTTCGTTTTCGGGCGATACGTGCGCGTTGTTGCCGACCGCGCCGGAAATCTTGCCTGCGCGGATATCCTCTGCGGCGGCCTCGAAGCGTTTGCGGTCACGGCAGACCTCGTCGTACCACAGCGCGAGTTTGAGGCCGAACGTGATGGGTTCGGCGTGAACGCCATGGGTGCGGCCGATCTGCGGCGTGTCGCGGAATTCGAAGGCGCGTTTCTTGAGCGCTTCGGCCAGGCGTTCGATGCCGGCGGCAACGATGGCGGAGGACTGCTTGATGAGCAACGCCTGGGCGGTGTCCACCACGTCGTTCGAGGTCAGCCCGTAGTGCAGCCAACGCGAAGCGTCGGCGCAGCCGGCCGCTGCCATGCTCTCGGCTACCGTGGTGGTGAAGGCAATGACGTCGTGCTTGACGGTCTTCTCGATTTCGAGGATGCGCGCCACCTGGAAACTCGCGTGTGTCCGGAGCAGGCGTGCCGCTTCCGCGGGCACCTCGCCGGCTTCGGCCAGTGTCTCGCTGGCGGCCAGTTCGACCTCCAGCCACTGGCGGTACTTATTCTCGTCGCTCCAGATGCGGCCCATCTCGGGCCGGGTATATCGGGCAATCATGATCTTCGCAATCGCTCCTTCACAATTGAAACACTTCGGTTTGTTTCCCGGGCAGCGCCACCACGAGTTTGACATCGAGGCCGCGTCCTTCGATGGCCTGGGCCGCCGCCAGGCGCGCCAGTTCGGGATGGTTGTTCTGCTCGCTGAGGTGTCCCAGTACGATGGTCTGCGTCGCCGGCGCCATGTCCTGGCGGATAAACTCCGAGGCCACGTCGTTCGAAAGGTGCCCTTTGCGCCCCATCACGCGCTGCTTCACCTGCCACGGATAGGGACCGACCTTGAGCATCTCCAGGTCATGGTTCGATTCGAGAATCAGGAAATCGGTTTCGCGGAGGTGGTAGCGGATGGAGTCCGGCATGTAACCGAGGTCGGTGACCAGGCCGGCTCTGAGGCCCTGGGTGTGGAAGCAGAAACCAATGGGGTCGGCGGCGTCGTGCGGCGTGGTGTAAGTCTGGACTTCAATGTCGCCGACGACGAGCTTCAGGCCGGCGCAGAACTTCTCGACGGCGGGCTCATAGGCCGGCTTGGCGAGGGCGTTGAATGTGGCCTCGGTTATGTAGATGGGAACGGGCGGGCGCTTCTCACGGCGTCTGGCCACCGTCCATAGGCTACCGACATGGTCGGTGTGCTCGTGGCTGACGAGGATGCCGTCGAGATCGTCGATGGACTCGCCGATCAGGGCCAGCCGGGCCGCGGTCTCGCGGCGGCTAAGACCTGCGTCCACCAACAGGCGCGTGTCCGCCGTTCCAATGAACGTGGAATTGCCGGCGCTCGACGAAGCCAGTACGCAGATCTTGAGAATGCTCCCCTCCCTGAACTTCCCTTGTAACAGGAAAACGCGGCCGGGGACAAGCGCCGGGACAATTCACCGCAAACGCACGGGCTTTCCGCTCTTGATGGAGCGCAGGGCGGCGTCGATGATCTCGTTTACCGCCACGGTGTATTTCATCGAAACCAACCCTTCCACGGGGCGCTTGTGCTTGAGGCAGTCCACCATGTAGGCGACAGGTTCGGAGTGTTCGGCGGCCCGCGGCTTCATGGGAAGCGGCTTGGCGGGCTGCCGGCCGATGCGCATCTCGGGCTTGCCTTCCGCCTGCCGTATGTAGCCCTTGTAGCCCGCGATTTCGAAGGCGTTCACTCCGGGCGGCAGATCCCAACTCTGTTCGAGGATGGCCACGGCGTTCGGGTAGGTAAGCACCATGGTGGCGCTGTCCTCAACGCGTGGAAAGTCGTTGGGACGCAGGTGTAGCGCAGAGGCGTAGACTATCTGCGGCCGGCCCAGATAGTACAGGGCATAGAGCGCGTTGTAGCAGCCGAAATCCATCATGGCGCCGGCGCCGTTCTGCACCGGATCGATCAGCCATTCGTGGAACAGCTTGCTGCGGCCCGACTTGGGGAAAACGCCGCCGTGGCCGGTGGTAACGCGCAGCCTCCAGGGCGCGCCGAGCGCGCCGGAATCGACGACGGATTTCGCCGCGTAATGGAAGGGGCTCCAGGCCGGGCTGAAATTCGTCAACACTTCGATGTTGTACCTGGCGGCCAGGCGTTCGATGGCCTTGGCCTGCTTGTACGTCGCGGCAAGCGGCTTCTCGAAAATGACGTGGACACCGCGCGGGCCGCAGGCTTCGACGATTTCCTGGTGCCGGTTGTTCTCGACGAACGCCCAGACCATGGTGGGTTTCACCTTGTCCAGCATTTCCTTGTAGTCGGTGAAGTAAGTGACCTTGTTTGCCCCCATCTTGCCCGCTTCGGCCACCAGCGCCGGATCGCTTTCGGCGATGGCGACGAACCTGGCGGCCGGCGCTTTCAGCAGGTGCTCCAGGTGACCCCAGGTGTGGGAATGGCGCAAGCCGATCAGCGCGATGGTGTATTGCTGGGCCGGCAGGGGAAGCACGGCGGCAAGCGTTAGCAGCAGAACCGTTCTACGACGCATACAGTTCCTATACCATAACGATGTGATGAAGATCGCCTGGGTTTTGCTGCTGGGGGCCGCGTCTCTGACGGCGGCTCCGGAAAACGTGTATCGCGGGGACCTCGTGTCGTTTCCGGCGCAGTGGGCGTTCAATCTGCCGCGCGAGCATATCATCCTGGTCACCGACGAGGAACTGGAGGCGCTAAGCG
Source organism: uncultured Solibacteraceae bacterium (assembly GCA_964561215.1). Taxonomy (GTDB): domain Bacteria; phylum Acidobacteriota; class Terriglobia; order Bryobacterales; family Bryobacteraceae; genus JAJFUV01. Next base: position 89,889 of record CAZLOS010000002.1, read on the forward strand.
ATCCGGATCGGGTCATCGAAATGGCGCTGACGCACAAGTCGCAGCCGGCGAGCCTGCGCCAGATCTGCGAACGGGCCAAGGCACGCGGCGCGCGCACGCTGATACTGGCCTTCGATCACTTCTTTAGCCAGTACCGTCCCGGACAAGCGGGCAAGCCGCGGCGCCTGATGCCCGATACGGACGAATACATACAGCGCATCGCCGCCATCAGCCGGTTCGCGTCCAGTTACGGCTTGGGACTGGAACTGAGCCTGTTGAGCCCGCTCGAAATCGGCAAGGGTTATCGCGCGCGCACGGGCGAGACCGGCGTATGGATGCAGTATCGCGAAGGGGTGCGCGACCCGGGGACCGGCGCCTTCAGCGTGCAGCTGTGGCGGCACACCAAGTGGGCCAACAATAAGGGGCCCATCGACATTGAAGACGCCGGCGTCCGCGTATTCGCGTTTCGCGAAACGCCGGTTCGCGGAACGCTGTACCGGGTGGTGGACCCCGGATCGATCGTCGAGTTGAAAGGCGACATACAAGTGGAGCGCTTCCCTGGCGTGGAGGCGCGGTCGGGCGATTTCCGCGCCGAGCGAATACGGGTCCACGGGCGCGCGGCGACCGCTGAACCGGGCCTGAACCGCGTGCTGGTGGTGCAGCAGTATCGCACGCCGGAGATGGACTACTTCAGCCCGCGCGCGCTGCCATTCCTGAAGGACGTCGTGGACCGTTACGCTGCCGCCGGCGTGAAACTGAATGGGCTGTACGCCGATGAGATGCACATCCAGCAGGACTGGGGCTACTTCGCACATCACGACCACGGCGAGTTCACGCTGCGCTACGTGAGCCCGCACCTGGCGGAAGAATACGCGCGACGTTACGGAGCCGAGTACAAGGATTTCGCCAGGTACCTGGTCTACTTCGCTTACGCGCAAGAGGACTTCGCGAGCGATCTCACGGCCAGGCAGGGCACCATGCACGTGCTGGGATCGTCGCCGGAAGATGTGCGCCGCACGGCGCTCCTCCGCGCGCGCTATTACAAGCTGCTGCAGGACGGCGTGGTAGACCTGTTCACCGCGGCCAAGCGGCACGCGGAAGCGAAGATGGGGCACGCGCTGGAATCGCGAGCCCACGCCACCTGGGCCGAAAGCCCGACCATCGATCACTGGCGCGTCGGCAGGCAGCCACACGCACGCAACCAGTACGAGTACACTTCGAACTTCGTCTGGTCGGACACGGTGCATCAGGCGGCGTCGGCCTGTCACGACTATTTCAAGTGGGGAGACTTCCTCACCGGCAACGGTAACGACCACACCGAGGGCGGCTACCTGGACCGCGATTACTTCGCGCTGGCGCTGGCTTGCTCGACCGGAATCCTGAACGACGTGCCTTATTCCTACGCCGCGCACTGGGGCATGCCGGATGACGTCAGCCGGCGTCGCATGGCGTTGGTGGATGTTTACGGCGCTTCGGGGGAGCCTCACTTCAACATCGTTGAGGACATGCAACATCGCGACTCGGAAGTGCTGATGCTGTACCCGCTGGATCTGGTGGCTGCGGAGGAGCGTTTCGGTAGTTGGATGACACAGTACGGCTACGCAAATTACGTGACGGCGGCGAAACTTCTCGAACGAGGCCGCGTGTCGGGCGCGTCCATCGAGATGGCGGGGCGTAGGTTCACGACGCTGGTGGCGCTGTTCGAACCGTTCCCCTCGCGGCACCTGCTCGGAATGATGCGCGAGTTTGCGGCGAACGGCGGGCGACTGGTGTGGTCCGGGCCGCCGCCGGTGCTGACCGTGGAGGGTGAGCCGGCGCTCGCGCCTTGGCAGGAGATCTTCGGCGTGGACTACACGCCCGAAATTGACGACGGCCTGATGGCCCCTGGCAAGGTGGTGCGCTTCGAAGGGAGCCTGAAGGGCGTGGCGCCACAGACGATCCTGACCGATTTCCTGGTAGACCGCATCTATGCGGTCGCGCCGCGCGCAGGGACCGAAGTCGTGGGCCGCGTGAAGGATTGGGTAGTCGCGACGCGGCGCGGTTCCGCGACGTTCCTGGGGTATCGCCCGCGCGACGATCAATCCCGCAGCCTGGGCTACGACGCACGCAACTGGTTCGAAGTGTTGGACTCGCTGGGCGCCTATCCGGGAACCAGCCGGTTCAGCGGCGTGAACGACAACCCCGACCGCGCTTCCCGTGTGGGCTCATACATGACGGCCCGTTTCCCGAACGGCGCCATCGCTATCGCGCCGCATCTGCGCGAATACGAGGAAGGCTGGCCAGGCGGCTTTGCGAGGGACGAGAAGAAAGACGCCGAATATCTAAAGCTGAACCCGCCGCCCGGCGAAGCGTTGCATCTCACGGATTTCAAAGTGCAAGGGCATTCAATAACGTACGATGGCGAACACGCGGTGGCCTTTAGGGTTGGTGCGAGCGGAGAACTGGAAGCGCTCGCTGCACACAAGGCGAAACAGATCACCATGGACGGCAGAACCACCGTGTTCGCCGATCGCGTCTTCGACGTAGTGGCTTGGGCCCCCGTGGCTACGTCGCGGCGCGTAGAGGGCGGCGCCGTGTTGCAGGTGTTTGCGCGCGGCGAGGGCACGCTGCGGATTCCGGCGCGCGGCCTGTCTTCCAGCGCGGTGGTGTTCGCGGAAGGCGCCACGCCGGGCAGCCGTGGCCAGCGCGTTCCGGCACGAGTCGAAAACGGCGCGCTGGTGATCGACGTCACGCCCTCGACCAGCGGCCGCTGGTTATATGTAGTGCGCTAACGCAGCGACCAGGGTACCACCGTCGCGTCCAGAGCGTAGCAATACCGCCCCTGCGGATGGTCCCAGAATCGGGGCCTGCCGTCCGGACGCGCATCGCTGGCTGTGGCGAAGACCGCGCAGAGGTCGTAGCTGGTTTGGCCGCGCTTGTGATACTCGTACGCGGCCTGCGTCGCCGGATCCTTCAGCCTCAAGCGCACGCCCGGTTGCCCAAAGGCGACCTGGTCGAGCTGCTCGGGCAGGCCCGCGCCCCCCGTCCTGCCGCGCTGCAAATGGAGTTCACGCGCGATGGCTTGCAGGTCCTCGACCCGCTGGCGGTCCGCGCTTACGTTGCGCTGCGCGGTGGGAGAGCCCAGCATCGTGAATCCGATGGCTACCACCGCCACGACGGCCAACGCCGCCGCCAGTGCAAACGCATTGTTCGCACGGCCCGCGGCGGGCTTTTCCCGTGGCTTCAGGGAGCGGAGATAGTACCAGAAGACTCCGCCCGCGAGGATGCCGGCGGTGGCAACTTTCAGCGCGAAGCGCACGGTGAGTTCTCCCCGCAGAAAGTAGGTGAGGAAAGTGATGAGGTCGCCGGTGACCACTGCTGCGGCAATGAAGAGCGCGATGTAGGTGAGCCACTTGCGCACGCCGGAGTCGTACTTTTCCGGATGCCCTTCGAGTTCGCGGACGATGAACCGCATCGTGATCAAGTGCAAGGGAAAGCCCACGATCACCATGGCCAGGTTGGTGGAGACCATGAAGGACGCGTCGGGATAGGCGCGGCCGGAGAGCGCGTCGGGGAACCACTTTTCCAGGTAGGCGAACACGAGCGTGCCCAGAGCGATGGTCCACACGCCCAGCATGGAGAACGAAAGCAAATAGAAGAAGGCGTCGCGTGCGGACTCGGTGGTGCGCAAGCCGCGCGCGGGAACGCTCACGCCGGTGGAACGTTCGTAGTAGGCCGCGAAGGCCGCGTAGATGCGCTTTTCCGGCCAGCCGCGGTCGCTGAGCAGGCGCAGGAGAAACTCATCGGAAGCGCCTTTGTTCCTGGCCGCCTCGATGAACGCCAGCAGCGTCTCGGAATCGTTGGACGAGTCCATGTGATGGATTCACACCTCCTTCATGACGTTCATGCCGCCACGTCTGGCTCCCTTTCAAGAGAATGCGAGGCTACTTGGCGGTGCCGACTTGTCCGGCGGCGAACAGCCGGGCGTCCATGCGGGCGAGTTTGCGCTCCATGCCGGGCGCGAGCAGGGGGATGTGGGGGATCTCCACCAGGTACTCGGGGATGGCCCAGACATCTTCCTCGGAGGTCATCCAGCTAATCGAATCAAAGCGCTTGAGGTTGACCGGACGCGAGTAGGTACGAAGGGTCTTCTCGCCCTTCAGGTTGTAGTAATGCTCGAAATAGGAAATGGCCAATTCCCGCAGCGTGCGGTAGACCGGCTCGCGATAGCGCAGGCCCGCGAAATTGGACTTGGCGATGGCGCCCCAGTGAGAGCGAACTCGGAACACGGCCAGAACGTGGTCATCGTCGTGCACGGCTTCCAGATCCACCAGCAGCGGGGGATGGCCGAGCAACCGCAGGGCGGCCGCGGCCAGCAGCGCTCCTTCCATGCAGTGCGCGATCCCGTCGCGCAGGACGCGGCGGGGAGACCGGCAGGTTACGCCGTCCGGTTCCTTGTTGTAGCCGATTTCCTCATCGAGAAAGCGCTGAATCCGGTCCGGCGTTTTCAAGCCCGCCAACACCCGGGATTCGGCGCGATCGAATCCGTTGCACCCCGCGCGCTTCACGGCTCCACATTCCTCCCGAGTTTGTCTTCCAACCGCACGCGAACCCCGCCTCGCGCCATCCCCTGGTGTCCGGCCAGCTCATAAACCAGCAGCCTTGGTTCCACTCCTCCGCCAGCCACCGGCTTGGGATAGGAGCCCAGCAAGCGCCAGACGCCGGGGCGGGATTTCACCATCTTCAGCAACAAATCGTGATGCTCTCTGGGACGACCCGGTTTGCGCTGCAACACCAGGATACCCACGGGAGCCTCCTTGAGGCGAGCCTCAATCGCATCGACGGTGTGGAAACTGGTGGAGTATCCATAGCCGGACCAGTTGGACTTGCTTAGAAACTTGCTGGCGCGCAGGACGATGTGTGAGGGCCGGCGCTCGGCGAGCGCAACCTCGGAGATGAACATTCCCTCGTCCGCCGGATCGCCCGAGACCAGAAATACGGAGTCCCGGTACTGCGGCGCCGGCGCCAGGGCGGCGGCCTGCGCGTATCCGGCGGGGACCTTGCGCGGCATATTGAGAGCGTTGACGACAGTCCAGGCGATCAGAACCACGAGGACGGCTGCCTTTCGCCAATAGGGGAGAAATCCGGCCAGGCGAACGATTCCCTCCACGGCGAACAGCAGGAACGGGGCCACCAGCAGAGCCATATTTCGCGCTTCGTCCGCCGAGCGCACAACGGCGAGGAACACTAACGCCGAGCACGCACACGCGACCCCGGACACCCACCGGGCGTCGTCGCGGGTTTCGAGCCGGAAGGCGCGTCTGTTCGCCGCGATGCCGATCCCGGCGAGGACCAGGATGGGCAGGCCCATCCTGCCGGCCCACGTCCAGAACATGCTCCAGACGTCTACCGGGCCAAAAACAGGCGCGCCGAGAAATCCGCTTCGCTGCTGCAACGCCTCCGGCGCCAGGAAATACCAGGGACCGCAGGCCACCGCCACCATGACGGCAGGGAGCCAAAACGAAAGCCGCGCGACGAGCTTGCCGCGCCGGGTGAGCACCAGGCAGACGATAGGGAGGAATGCCAGGAGTATCCCGGTTCCTTTAGTCAGAATAGCCAGCGAAGCCCACGTTCCGAACCAAACCGCCGGGCGCCAGCCCGGTGCGTGCAGGTAGTCGCCGTAAGCCAAGGCGGCTGCGAGCACAAACAGAGCGACGGCGATATCCAGCATCACCGTGCTATTGAGCCACTGAATCAGCGGGAGGGAAAGCAGCCAGAAGCCGGCGGCCAAAGCAATAAGGGAGCCGAATCGCCGGTTCGCCCAATGAAACAGCAATGAGGCCAGCAGAGCGGTGAACAAGGCATGGCACGCGAGAATGGAGGCGCGTGTAGCGGAAAAGACGAGGTTCCAGGCTGCCTGCAGCACATAATAGGCGGGCGGCCAATGGCCCAGGGCGACCTTCGGATAATGCGCGTAGTAGCTCTCCGCAAAGCGCATCGGCGACTGGGGGAATGCGCCGGCGAGGTAGTCGCGGACGAGGAGGCTTGTGACAACATGCGAAGGCTCGTCCGGGTGTGCGCCGAATTCGCTTCGATAGGCACCGCTTGCGAACTGCATTATGACGGCCGCGGCGTAAAACACAACGAGCGCGCCGGCGGCCGGCAGGAGATTTCGCCTGACGCAATTCATCGCCGCGCCCCCGTTGCCGGGACCGGTTTGCGCGCGCGGACCGCCGAGAAGCAACCCGTGAACTCGCGGGTTGGAAGCCTTTCCAAAGCGGCAAACGCGCGAAGCAGGAAAGCAATGGGACCGTCCGCGCGGCGGCCCAGCAAGCGCCGGAGCGCGAGAAACAAGATCGTGGATACCACCCGGGGATTGTGGATCAGCATGCGGGAATCGAGCACTTCCAATCCCGCCTGTTCGAGCATGCGGATCAACCGGCTCCGGGAAACGGTGACTCCCAGGCGGAAGGGCATGCATCCCCAACTGCTCAACAGCCGCAGAACCCAATAAAGGGGATTGCGCGGGTTGTCCAACGTGAGGACCAGCTTCCCGCCGGACTTCAGCACGCGCGCCAACTCGATTAGCGCGTCGTGCAATTCGCTCGTTGAACCGAGGTGGTCGAGTGTAGAGGTCGATACGATAGCGTCGAGCGAATCCGAGGCGATCGCCAGATGCTTCGCATCGCAGCAGAACAGTCCGGTGCCTGGCTGTTTGAATCGCCGGACGGCACACTGCACAGTGCTGATGTCCAGGTCGATCCCGAAACGGCGGCGCGGTGCGGGCTCGACGTCGTACAGAATGTGATCGTCGCCGTTGGCTTCCTCGAAAAGATCGGTCTTGAGAAGCCGCGCTGGCGGGGATGAGTTGCTCCACTCGCGCATCAATTCAAGATGTACTTCGCGCTTCTGTGCCGCCACCAGCGGGTCGAGGTACCAGGACGAACTCGCGGCTTCGGTCGTTCTAGGCAAGCCTATATTCTAGATTGGAATGGGCCCCGGCCGCGACGATACCATATCTTCATGGCGGGACCGCACTTCGTCCTCTTCGGCGCGGCGCACCTGGGGATTCTCGCGGGCATACCCGCGTTGGCGGGATTGTTGGGCCGGTGGGGCCGACGCGGCCCCTCGGCCGCCAAAGCTGTTCGGCTTGGGCTCGGTTCGTTTCTGCTCCTCAACGAACTCGTCTGGTACGCGTTCAAGTATCACCGCTATCACATTCCGTTCCCCGAAGGACTGCCGCTGCAGCTTTGCGACCTTGCGCTGTGGCTGACCATCGTGGCGTGTTTCACATCGACGCCGTGGGTGTTCGACGTAGCCTATTACACGGGAGTGGGCGGCTCCGCTCAGGCTGTCCTGACGCCGGACCTGTGGGAACCGTTCCCCTCCTATCCGACGGTCTACTTCTTCCTGGCGCACGGCGGCTTGATCGCCGTCATACTGGCATTGATCTGGAGCGGCCAGGCGCGCCCGCGCCCCGGTTCCCTCTGGCGCGGTCTGATTGCCGGGAATGCCTGGGGCGTTGCGGTGGGCCTGTTCAACGCCGTGTTCGGTACTAACTACATGTACTTGTGCCGGAAGCCTGCGGGGGCGTCCCTGCTCGATTGGTTCGGGCCATGGCCCTGGTATTTACTGGCTGGCGAATTGACCGCGGTGGTCCTGTTCACCTTCTTGTGGTTGCCCTTCCGCCGAGCGAGGGGACGGAATGCGGTACATTGATTCGTTGATGAACAGGGTCGGCCTATTGTTGCTTTTCGGCGCGGTGCTGGTGGCGGCGGCCCCTCCCGGCGCCACCACGCTGACCAACAAGCGGCTGAAGTATCGCGTGAACGCCGATCACACCGCGGCCTTGCGGCGCGGAGACGTGGAAGCGGTCATCGTCGACAATGAGGCCTTCGGCGCAGATCACAAGCAGGGCTACAACGGTGTTGCTTCGCTGAAACACAAGCGCCGCGGGGGCAATGTGTTCGTGCCTTCGTACGCGGGGCTGAATTTCGAGCTGATCTTCGATGGCTCGGACGCGCCGCGCGATGTGATGTTCGAGCCGAGGCGGGCGCCCATGGAACTACGCATTCCCGGCAAAAACACCGTCGAGTTGTACCAGGCGCCGACGCCCAACTGGAAGTTGGAGAGCGCTACGAGGTTTGAACTCGAGCGCGACGGCGCGATCCACATGACCTTTGAGTGCATCCCGCGTGCGCAGGTCTTTAAGAACGGTTGGATAGGCCTGTTCTGGGCGAGTTACATCGATAAGCCCGGGGCGGGCACGATCCACTTCGTGGGCCGCGAGCGCGGCTCGCGCGGGGAGCGGTGGATCGAAGCCGCCTCACCCTCACACGGGGTGCAGTCGACGCATATCCCTGCCGGCGACACGCAACGTTTCGAGCGCGCACCAAACTTTCCCCCGCATTGGATGGCGTTCAGTTTCTCCAATTACGAGTACACGCAGCCGTTCTATTTCGGCTTCAGCCGTGGCTTGGGTTTGTTGATGGAATTCCGTCAGCAGGACCGGATTTGGTTCGCGCAGTCGCCATCAGGCGGCGGCAAAGGCAATCCCGCATGGGATTTTCAGTATCATATTCCCGACTACAAAGTCGGTGTGCCCTATGGATTCGAGATGCGTTTGGCCTACGCGCCCTTCGACGGGCAAGAGAAGATGAAGAAGCTGCACGAGAAGTTGGCCAAGAGATGGAGGCAATAGATAAATGAGAAAGTACGGCATTCTTGCCATTTGTTTGTCGGCTGCATGGCTGGTTGGGTGCGGCCCGTCGGCCGTTGCACCCCAAGCCAGGGAAGACAGTTCCGCGTACACGCTTGTTACCGTGGATCCGGCGCACTTCCACGCCGCCCTGGTGCAGAAGGAGATGTACCCTGGCGTGTCGAAGAAGGTGTTCGTCTACGCGCCGCTGGGAACCGATCTGACGGCGCACCTGAATCGCATCGCGCTGTTCAACCAGCGGAAGGACAACCCCACGTCGTGGGAACTGGACATCCGCACGAGTCCCGATTTCATGGAGCGGATGCTCAAGGAAAAGCCCGGCAACGTGGTCGTGTTCAGCGGGCGCAACCGCCTGAAGATGGACCGCATCGTGGCTTCGGTCAATGCGGGCTTGAACGTGCTCGCAGACAAGCCGTGGATTCTGAAATCCGAAGACCTGCCCAAGTTGAAGTCGGCGCTCGATACGGCCGACGCGAAGAAGCTGATCGCGTACGACATCATGACCGAGCGTTTCGAGATCACCAGCCTCCTGCAGCGCGCCCTGGTGAATGAGAAGGCCGTGTTCGGCGACATCGTGCCGGGCACCCCCGCCGAACCGGGCGTCTACATGGAGAGCGTGCACCACATGATGAAGACCGTGGCGGGCGTGCCGAGCCTGCGTCCTGCCTGGTTCTTCGACATCAAAGAGCAGGGCGAGGGATTGTCGGACGTGGGCACGCACCTGGTCGACCTGGTGCAGTGGACTCTCTACCCCGAACAGATGCTGGATTACCAGAAGGACATCCAGATCCTCGACGGCAAGCGCTGGCCCACGGTCCTGACGAAAACCGACTTCCAGCGCGTGACCGGAGCGCCGGATTTCCCGCCGTATCTGGCCGAGTACGTCAAGGGCGACAAGCTGGACTACTTCTGCAACAACATGGTGAGCTACACGTTGAAAGGCGTGGCGGTGAAGCTGGACGTACTGTGGCGGTATGAGGCTCCCACCGGCACCGGCGACACGCACTTCGCGGTATACCGCGGCACCAAGTCGCGCATCGAAGTGCGCCAGGGCAAGGTGGAGAACTTCCGTCCCGAACTGTACGTGGTCCCGCCCTCGGCGGCAGCCAAGGCCGAGTTGGCCGAAGCACTGAAGACGAAGGTCGCGGCGCTGCAGGCGCAGTGGCCCGGAGTGAGCGTAGCGGACACGGGAAAGGAATTCAAGTTCTCGATCCCGGACAAGTACCGCATTGGTCATGAGGCGCACTTCGGACAGGTGGCGCTGCAGTACTTCGGGTATCTGAAGGATTCGGCAAAACTGCCCGCGTGGGAGAAGCCCTTCATGCTGGCGAAGTACTACGTTTCCACAAAGGGCACGGAAGCGGGCCACAAGAAGTAACCCACACGAGGGCCAGGTGCGGCTGCGCGGGGCGAAGTACGACGAGGTGACCGCGCGTCTCGGGCCGGGCGAGCGTCGGGATCCGGCGCGATTGCCGCTGCCGCCGTACTATCCGGATACACCGGAGAGCCGGCGTGATTGGGCGAACTACTACGAACTCATCACGGCCATGGATCACCAGGCCGGCGACCGGCTGAAGGAACTGGAGCAGGACGGCCTGCTGGACGACACCATCGTGTTCTTCTGGGGCGACCACGGTGTGGGCCTGCCGCGCGCCAAGCGTTGGGTGTACGAGGCGAGCACGCACGTGCCGCTCATCGTGCGCATCCCGGAGAAGTTTCGCCAAACAGGGCAGGGTACGGCAGGTTCACAGGACGGCCGCCTGGTCAGTTTCATCGACCTCGCTCCGACGGTGCTGAACCTTGCCGGTGTCGAAATACCCTCGCACATGCAAGGGCAGCCCTTCCTGGGGCCCAAACTGCCTGCGCCGCGGCGCTACATCTTCGCCGCGCGCGACCGCATGGATGAACGCTACGACACGATTCGCGCCGTCTCCGATGGCCGCTATCGCTTCATACGCAACTTCGAGCCGTGGAAACCCTGGGCGCAGCCGCTCACTTACGCCGAACAAGGCCACGTCCTCAAGGAAATGCGCCGGCTGCACAAAGCGGGGAAACTCACGGGCCCGGCTCTCGCCTTCCTGGCGGACCGCAAGCCGGTGGAGGAACTTTACGATGTGCGCGAGGACCCGTGGTGCATTCGCAACCTCGCGGGCATGGCCGCGCATCGAGACGTCGAGGCGCGTTTGCGCAAGGCGCTCGACGATTGGATGATCGAGACTCGGGACCTGGGGCTGATTCCGGAGCCCGTGGTGGCTGAACGCGGCGCGCGCCTGGGCTCGCGACTGGCGATTCTACGGCAGGCCGGCGCCGAGAGCTACATGATGCGTCTTCGCGCGGCGGCCGGCAAGGCTGACCGTGGAGCCCCGGTGGAAGCGTTCGCGCCCCATATGCGTGATCCGGATGAGGCCATCCGCTATTGGGCCGTCATGGACATGGCGCAGGTGCGGCCCAAGCCCTTCGCCCGCCTCCGTGAGGCGATGAGAGATTCGTCGGCCGTGGTCCGTGTGGCGGCGGCGCGGGAAGTTGGCGGCCCGGACGCGGTCGCGTCGTTGGAGAAAGAACTTACGAACCCGAACGAATGGCTGCGGCTGCGCGCGGCCATCGCGCTCGACGAGCTGGGTGTCGCCAGCGAAGCTTTGCGCAATGCGGCGCACGACGCGAACGACTATGTCCGCCGCATCGCGGCTCATGCCTCCGCGCGGTCGTGAGAAAATATGAAGTGATGCTTCGTCGCTCGTTGTTAGCAATTACCTTGTGCTCGGCGGCTGCGTTTGCCGCCGGCAGTCTGCCTCGTAAGGCCCCCGAGTTCGTCGTCAAGCTGCCCAATGGCGGACAGAAGTTGCTGAGCCAGTATCGCGGCAAGGCCGTGGTCATGGAGTTCCTGCTCACCACCTGCCCGCATTGCAAAGACACCAGCCGTCTCATGAACAAGCTGCAGGCCGACTACGGTTCGCGGGGGCTCGTGTGCCTCGGCGTGGCGATCAACGACGACGCCCGATACAGGATCCCGGCTTATGTGAAGGAGACCGGAGCGAATTTCCCGGTGGGCTTCTCAGATCGCGATCCTGTGCTGGCGATGCTCCAGCATCCCGCTAACAAGACGTTTATGGTGCCGAGACTTGTATTCATAGACCGGCACGGCATGTTCCGCGTCGATCGCGGTGGCGGCAACGACGACGAGTTCTTCAAGAACGAAGAGAAGATCATGCGGTCGCTCATCGAGCAGATGCTCGGCCCGGCGCGGAAAACCGCACTAAGGAAGAAGTAGCGCGTTCGCCGTTGCGTGAAATAAGCTGAGTACTTACTCATGCTCTCGCGACGGCATTTCTCCAAACCGACCCTCCTGTTCCTGCCTCTGATTTTCGCGGCAGTGCGGCCCGCGCCGGCCGACGTTCGCATTACGGCGGGCCAGGAAAGCGCCTCAATCGAGATTAACGGCGAGCCGTTCACCACGCTGCAATTCGGCAAGCAGGCAGGTAAGCCTTTCCTGCATCCGCTGCGCACCGCAAGCGGCAAGATCATCACGCGCGGTCCGCAGTCCGGTGGACAGCCCAGCGTTCCCCTTCAAGCGGGATTCTGGATGGGACACGCGCGTGTGAATGGCGTGGACTACTGGGAAACCGCTCCCGGTACGCGCCCGGATCGCAAGGCGGGTTCGGTGGTGTTCCGGGAGATAACGAAAATCGAGCAGGGTGTCGATCGGGGTTCGATATCCTTCATCGCGGACTGGATTGACCCCGACGGTGCGGTGGTCGTGACCGAGAAGCGCACCATGGCGTTCTCGGCAGGGCCGGAAGATTCCCGCCTGGTTGACATCGACTGCCGCCTGGAGCCGCGCCAGCGTGTTTCGATCGGCGATGGCACCAACGGCATCCTGGGGCTGCGCCTCGCCGCGCCGTTCGAGGAGATCAACGGCGGCCGCCCGCGCATTTTCACAGGCGATGCGGGTTCGGATGGCGTCACCGGCAAGCGGTCCCCGTGGCTTGACTACATGACCATCATGCAGAGGGAGCGCATCGGCGTGCTCATCATGGACCATCCGCGCAACCACAACTTCCCGACGCGGTGGAAAGTGCGCACAGATGCCTCCATCATCGCCACGCCGTTCGCCGAGTTGGACTATTACAACGAACCGCCGCTGAAAGGGCCCGCACCGAAGACCGCGCGCGACGCCGGCGTCACCCTGGAGAAGAGCGAAACACTGCGCTTCCGCTACCGCATCGTGATCCATCCATCCACGCTGGACATAGACCAGGCCTGGCGCGACTTCTGCGAGTTCAACTGGGACCGGCGTTAGCGTTGCTCGAACAGCAGTAGTTCGGATTCTTGGTCGATGCCAATCGAGACGCTGGCGCCGCTGTGAAACGTTTCGGCTCTACCCGTGTTGTCTCGCGTCATCCGGTAGCCTCGGCGAGGGTCGAGAGACTTCGGCTGGAAGACGTACGCTCCGGACGGCTTTGGCGCAAGGCGCACAATCAGCGCCCGGGCGCGCGAGCGGTCCGCGGCGGCGAATTCCATGGCAAACCAGTCGCCCGAAGCGACGCCGCCGGTGGCGTTGACCGGCGCGGATTGGTGCTCGAGGTCCACGGCGTGGTGCCCGGCGGAAAGTGCCTGTGCGCGGACCCAGCGCCAGCTGTCCGCCAGATCGAGCTCCGGTCCGGATGGTGCGGTGCGGACGCGCAACTGGAAAGCGGCGCCGCCGCAGTCCTGCGCTGCAGCGGAGTCCAGCGGCAGCGCCACTAGCCGCCCGTCGCGCAGTTGTTCGCGGTACATCATGGATCCGGACCTGTACACGGCCGAACCCTTTTGAAGCGCGCCCCGGCATCTTCGGCGGCAAGGGCGCTGCTCAAGGCGAGCAGAACCAGGCGGAAGCGTGGCATATGTTTCCCCAGAACCTATTACGGCCCGGAGGCGGGCCGTTCATTCCGGCTGATTTTCGGTCCGCTTGCGCAGCCGTTCGAGCAACTCGCCGACGCGCTTCTCGCTGCCGCGATCGGTGGGGAAGTAGTAGCGATGCCCGGCGAGCGATTCGGGCAGGCACTGCATGTCGGTCATGGCGTCCTTGAACTGATGCGCGTGTTTGTAACCTTCGCCGTAGCCCCACTCCTTCATGGAGCGCGTCACGGGATTGCGCAGGTGCAGCGGGACGGGGTCCGCCATGGTCTCGCGAACATCCTTTTGGGCGCTAAGCAAGGCCTGATATGCGGCGTCGGACTTGGGCGCCAGCGCGAGATAGATGGCCGTCTGCGCCAGCGCCTGGTCGCCTTCGGGTTCGCCCATGAAGTGTACTGCCTGCATGGCGGCGATGGCCTGTTCCAGGGCGCGCGGGTCGGCCAGGCCTATGTCCTCGATCGACATGCGCACCAGGCGGCGCGCAATATAGAGACGGTCCTCGCCGCCTTCCAGCATTCGCGCCAGCCAGTACAGCGCGGCGTCCACGTCGCTCGAACGCACGCTCTTGTGAAGAGCGCTGATCAGGTTGTAGTGCTCCTCGCCGCTCTTGTCGTAAAGCAGCACTTTGCGCTGGATGGCGTCTTCGATGGCCTGGCGCGATAGCGCGCCCCCGGTGGAAGCCGCCGCGGCCAGATCCAGGATGTTGTAAGCGGCGCGCGCGTCGCCATTGGCGTAGATGGCGATCTGTTCAAGTAGATCGTCGTCGGCCTGTAGTCCCAGCGCGCCCAGGCCGCGCTCGACATCGTCGAGCGCGCGGCGCAGGAGGATGACGATTTCAGGCGGCGTCAGCGCGCGCAGCGAGTACACTTTGGCGCGCGACAGCAGCGCCGAGATCACCTCGAACGACGGGTTCTCGGTGGTGGCGCCGATCAGCGTGATGTCGCCGCGTTCGACGTAAGGAAGAAACGCGTCCTGTTGCGCCTTGTTGAAGCGATGTATTTCGTCGACGAACAGGAGCGTACGCCGGCCCAGACGGCGATTGCGTTCGGCCCCGGCCATCACTTCCTTGATCTCCTTGATGCCGCTCAGCACCGCGCTGAAGGGCACGAAGTCGCACTGGGTCATGTGCGCGACGATGCGCGCCAGCGTGGTCTTGCCCACGCCCGGGGGGCCCCATAAGATGAGCGACGTGAGTTGATCGCGATCGATCAGCACGCGCAGCGGCTTGCCTGACCCCAGGATGTGCTCCTGCCCGACGAACTCGTCCAGGGTCTCCGGGCGCATGCGCTCGGCCAGTGGGCTTTTGCCCGGGCTTTGGGGAGGTGTGGTGTCGAACAGGCTCACTTGCGCAACGTCCTTTGCCGGCTGGCTTCGTACAGGATCACGGCGGCGGCGACTGCGGCGTTCAACGACTCGACGCCCGAGGTCGGGATGCGCAGGTCGATCGCGGCCGAACGCAGCGTCTCGCTCACGCCGTGCCCTTCGCTGCCGATGATCACCGCCGCGCGGCGCGTGAGATCCACGTCGCTCAGCCGTTTCTTACCGTTGGGCTGGGTGGCGTAAACGTCCAGCCGCTTCTGTTCGATGGCAGCGCGTGCCAGCGCGGCGTCCAGGCCCGTCACCAGTGGCATGCGGAAGATGGATCCCGCCGAAGCGCGCAGCGTTTTCGGGTTGTACGGGCTCACCGCACCTTTCAGGAAGATGACGCCGGTGGCGCCGAACGCCTCCGCCGTGCGCACGATGGCCCCGGCGTTGCCCGGATCCTGCACGCCGTCGAGCACTACCACCAGCGACTGGCCGCGGAACAAGTGCTCCAGAGTCCAACTGGGCGGCTGGACCAGCGCGATGACGCCCTGGCTCGTCTCGGTGCTGGAGAGCGCACCGAACAGCGCGTCGGGCAACACCATGACGCGCAACTCGCGAAGTCCTTTGACGTGGCCCGCGACGGCGGTGCGCACGGAGGCCGCCGCCAGCACGGCCTTCACCTGACAGTCGCTGCGGAGCGCTTCTTCCAGCAGGTTGAACGATTCGGCCACGGCGAAACCGTCTTCGGTCAGGGAGCCTCGAACGATGGCGCGGCGGACGTCCTTGAGCAGGGGATTGCGCGGGCTGGAAAGAACTTCGATTTTCGCCATGGTATAGGCTGTAATAGGATTATTGGACGTTTCGAGTCCTGGCGCAACATGAAGCGATGGCTCGTCATAGCGGGAGCGGTTGTAGCGGTCGCGCTGGCGGTGCATCTAGGGCACACGGCCATCCTGATCCGCCAGCAGTCGGTGGCTGACGAAGCCCGGCCCGCGGACGTTATTGTTGTGCTGGGCGCGGCCGAATACCGGGGCAAGCCCTCCCCTGTGCTGCGCGCACGTTTGGAGCATGCGTTGGATTTGTTCCAGCGTGGAATCGCGCCGCGCATTCTCACCACGGGCGGCGCCGGCGGCGACCCCATCTTCACGGAAAGCGACGTGGGGCGCGCATGGCTCATTCAGCGCGGCGTGCCGTCGGAGGCCATCATCGTGGAGGAGGAGGGCGACAGCACGGCGCACAGTCTGTCGGTCGTGGTCGAGATCATGCGCCGGATGCAGTTGAATTCGTGCGTCGTGGTGAGCGACGGCTATCACATCTACCGCGTGAAACGCATGCTCAAGGCGCGCGGCGTGACCGTCTACGGCTCGCCGCGGCCCGCCAATCCGCACCGTGCCCGAGGCCTCTGGTGGCTCTACCTGCGTCAGGCGGTGGGAAGCCTGCTGTGGGAGGTAGGAATTAACATCTGACATCGGAGGTGCAGCCATGCGCGTGTGCGCCGCTGTTTGTGCCTTTTGGTTTTTCTTAGCGCCGTCGGCCTTGCTTCCCGGCGCCGCATCCGGGCCGCGCGCGGTCGCCCGCATGGATCAGAGACCCATCCTGGTGCGGATACCGGACCACACTCTCGCCGGCTGGTTCATCGACAAGGCCGACGGCTCGCAGCAGGTGTTCCGCATCGACTCGATTGACAACGGCGATACGTGGAGCTCGCCGCGCGCCGTGTTGCGGTTGCCCGGCGGCCATGGCGAATTCTACGGATTGCAGCCTCTGGCGACGAGCGGCGGCATGGTTCACCTGTTTCTGATCCACATGGCGAAAGCGGAGGATGTCTCGCGCGGCGAAGGCGAGCGCGTCCGCCATGTCGATTGGCGCGACCGCCACCTGGATATCTGGCACACGAAATCGAGCGGCGGGCGCCCACCGTGGCGGGAGCCGCGAATGATATGGTCCGGCTACACGGGCTCGCTCAACAGCGCCATCGAGCTGCGCAACGGGCGCATCCTCCTGCCGTTCTCATACGCGACGAAACGGGATTGGCGGAACCGCGGCGACGGTTTCGAGCAGTTCACTTTTATGGGCAAGTTCGACTCCATCGCGCTCTACTCGGACGACCGGGGCGAAACGTTCCACCTCTCCGCGCCGCCGCTCAAGGTGGAGACGCCCGACATCGTGTCGGCTTACGGGGCCGTCGAGCCGGTTGTGATCGAACTCAAGGACGGCCGTGTGTGGATGCTCATCCGCACGCAGCGCGGGCGATTCTATGAGTCTTTCTCTCCCGATGGAACCAAGTGGTCTGAGCCACAGCCCTCCCCGATCGCATCTTCGGACTCGCCCGCCGGGTTGACGCGCACCGAAGACGGCCGGATCGTGCTGGTGTGGAACAACTGCCGGCGCTTCCCATACGCCTATGGTGGCCGGCACGTGCTGCACGCTGCGATTTCCGCCGACGAAGGACGCACCTGGACGGGCTACCGCGAGGTTCTTCGGGACCCCAGGCGCGATCAACCGCCGCCACCGGGAGGCGACTTCGGTACCGCCTATCCTTTCCCGCTCGCGGCCGGCGGCGATCGCATCCTGATCGCCAGCGGGCAGGGCGCAGGACGATCCCGCCTGGTGGCGTTCGACGCCGGCTGGCTCACGGAAACCGGCCAGCGCACCGATTTCAGCCAGGGCTTGGACGATTGGACCCATTTCGGCTGCCGCGGCGTGGAGCGTGTGCCGCACCCGGAGCGGCCCGGCGCTTATGTCCTGAAGGTGTCCAAAGCGGATGCCGCGTGGCCGGCGGGTGCCGTCTGGAATTTCCCGAACGCGGCAAGCGGCCGGATCGTCCTGCGCCTTAAGCTGAACGCCGGATTCCGGGGCGTCAACATCGCGCTGGCCGACCACTACTCGCCTCCCTGGGACGAGGAAGACGTTTTCGATAGCCTGTACAACCTGCCCATCGATGCCGGCGGGCACCTGCTGGGCGCCGCCGGTCTCAACACCGGCCGCTGGTACGATCTCGAAGTCCGCTGGAGCGGTGCGGCGAGGCAAGCGGAAGTCCGGCTCGATGGCCGGCGTGTTGCGATGCTGCCTCTGCGGCGCGAGACTTCGGGCGCAAACTACCTCCGCTTGCGGTCGACCTGCGAAGGGACTGATCCGGCAGGACTGCTCGTCGAATCCGTGGACGTGAGCGCGCGGTGAGTTCGCCGCCGCTTTACAACTTCAGCATGTCCCGTAAGCGCTTTGTTTGCACCCGGCTTACCGGGATCTCCGTCTGCTTCTTGTCGTCCATGCGGAGCCGGTAAGTCGACTTGAACCAGGGGATGAGCTCCTTGATCCGGTGCAGGTTCACCAGGTAGGAGCGGTGTACGCGCCAAAACATGTCGGGGTCCAGGCTGGACTGCAGTTCCTCGATAGTGCGGTAGTTGGACTGGCCCTCGAAAGTCGTCGTGACGATGGTGATCAGCCCATCCTCGATGGTGGCGTAAACCACATCGTGAACGTCGACGACGAAATTTCGATTGCCGCAGCGGACCAGCAGCTTGTTGCGGATCTGCCCTGAAGGGGGAGCCTGGACGGGCAATCCCAAGGCCGTCTCGCCGGCGGCGCGATTCCTTTCCTCGATGGCACGCCGCGCCCGATCGAGTGACAGGGCCAGGCGGTCCTTCTCAATAGGCTTCAGGAGGTAGTCCATGGCCTCCAGCCGGAAAGCCTCCACGGCATATTGGTCGTAGGCCGTGGCCAGGATGAAGTACGGGAGCCGGTCCCGGCTCTCGCGCAGCTTGTTGATTACCCCCATTCCGTCGAGCCCTGGCATCTGGACATCCAGGAAAACCAAATCGGGGTCAAGTTCATCGATCAATTCGATGGCTTCCACCCCGTTGGAGGCGGTTCCCACAACCTCCAAATCTTGAAATTCTTTAATCAGATAGGCCAGCTCGTCGAGCGCCAATGGCTCATCATCCACCAGCAGGGCGGTCATCGTCGACGTCGCGCGATCCGTCATGAAGTGCTAGTATAACATCAGGGAAACATTGGGTTTCCGTGCAATACAAGGAGATGGAATTTGCCCACAAAAGATAACGTCCGCATTGCCCCCGCGGAAGGCAAGCTCGGAGTTCTGATACCAGGTATCGGGGCGGTATCGACGACTTTCATGGCGGGAGTCGAGGCCGTCAAGCGGGGACTTGGTAAACCTATCGGTTCGCTGACCCAGATGGCCACCATCCGCCTCGGGAAGCGCACCGAAGGCCGCAGCCCTTATATTAAGGATTTCGTCCCCCTTGCAAAGCTCGACGACCTGGTCTTCGGCGGGTGGGACATTTTTGAGGACACCGCCTACGAGGCAGCCGTGAAAGCCGGCGTGCTGGAGCGCGGCCTGCTCGATCAGGTCAAGGAGCCGCTGTCCAGCCTGAAGCCGATGAAGGCGGTCTTCGACCACGAATACGTGAAGCGCATCAACGGCCCGAACGTGAAGCAGGGCGCCAACCTCATGGAGAAGGCCGAAATGTTGATGGCGGACATCGAGAGCTTCCGCCGCAACACCGGTGTTTCCCGCCTGATCACCATCTGGTGCGGATCCACGGAAGTGTTCCATCGCCCGTCCGCCGTCCACCAGACCATGGCGTCGTTCGAGGAAGGCCTGCGCAAGAACGATCCTGAGATCGCTCCCAGTCAGGTGTACGCCTACGCCGCCCTCAAGTGCGGCGTGCCGTTCGCCAACGGCGCACCGAACCTGACTACCGACATCCCGGCCCTGCTCGATCTGGCGCGGGAACGCCAGCTTCCGCTTTGCGGCAAGGATTTCAAGACCGGCCAGACGTTCATGAAGACCCTCATCGCTCCCGGTTTGAAGGCGCGCATGCTGGGCCTACGAGGCTGGTATTCGACCAACATCCTGGGCAACCGCGACGGTGAAGTGCTGGACGATCCGGGCAGCTTCAAGAGCAAGGAAGAGACCAAGCTCTCGGTGCTCGACCACATCCTGCAGCCTCAGCTCTATCCCGATCTTTACAAGGACTTCTCCCACGTGGTGCGGATCAACTACTACCCGCCGCGCGGCGACGCCAAGGAAGGCTGGGACAACATCGACATCTTCGGCTGGCTCGGCTATCCGATGCAGATCAAGGTCAACTTCCTCTGCCGGGATTCCATCCTCGCGGCGCCGATTGTGCTCGACCTGGTGCTGCTCATGGATCTGGCTCAGCGCTGCGGCATGAAGGGCATCCAGGAGTGGCTGTCGTTCTACTTCAAAGCGCCCATGACCGCCCCGGGCCTCTATCCGGAGCACGACATCTTCATCCAGCTCATGAAGCTGAAGAACACCCTGCGGTGGATGCGAGGCGAGGATCTGATCACGCACCTCGGCCTGGAGTATTACGACTGATAGTCGTAAGGGCTGTTGATTTCCAATTGGGCTCGAACAGATAAATGAAAGTTGTCATCATCGGCGGCACGACGTTTGTCGGGCGCATTTTGGTGTCGGAGTTGGTGAAAGCGGGGCACGAGGTCAGCGTTCTGCACCGTAGGGCGGAGCATGACTTGGGCCGCAAAGTGTCGAATATCCAGTGCGACCGGAGGGACCACGCGGCCCTTGGTCGTGCCCTCGCTTCCGGCAAGTTCGAAGTCGTCTTCGATACTGCATACGATTGGGAGCATGGCACCACGGCGGCCGACGTCGATGCCGCCGCCCGGGCCTGCGGCGACCGTCTGCAGCGGTACATCTTCATATCGAGCGTGGCGGCTTACGGCGACGGATTGAATCATCACGAAGGCGACGCTCTGGCGCCGGACGACCATCACGAAGCCTATGCGCGCAACAAGGCTACCAGCGAGCGCTTGCTCTTCCGCATGCATCAGCGCTGCGGTTTCCCGGTTGTGAGCCTGCGGCCGCCGTTTATCTACGGACCCGGCAATCCGTTTTACCGCGAGGCGTTTTTCTGGGACCGGCTGCGCGACGGGAGAGCCATCATCCTGCCCGGCGACGGGCGCCGCCTGATGCAGTTCGTTTTCGTGAAGGACCTGGTGTGGGCCTGCATGCGCGTGATGGATCACCCGTCGGTGGTGAGCCACGCCTTCAACATCGCCAACTCGCGCCCGGTCACACAGACCGAAGTTGTGCTGGCGTTCGCCGAGGCGGCCGGCAAGAAAGTGAACATCATCCGCCTCCCGCGCGAGCGTATCCTGCGCGCCGGGGGACACGCCATGGGCCCCACGCTCTACTTCGGCGAGTACTTCGATGTTCCCCCCATCACCCAGGTGGTCACCAAGGCGCAGCGCGTGCTGAGCTTCAAGCCCACCGAGTTCGCCCGCGGCCTGAAGGAAACCTACCGCGACTATCTCCGCAACCACCACCGCAAGCACCCGGATTACGCCTTCGAAGACGCCCTGCTAGCCCGGACCCACGCAGCCGTCGGCGCCTAGCGGGAATCTGATCCTGCCGGCCGTGGAGCGCGCAGTCCTCCCGGCGGACGGTCTACCCCATCCCGCGCAAAGTCCCCAAGAAAGCCAATCCTTCCAGCTTCCACCGGCAAGACCGCTGATTCTTCTTCTGCGCGCTCGACGCGGAGCACATGTGGGCGGCGATCCGGTATGCGGAACCGAATCCGGTGTGCGGCCATGGTCGAGCGCAGCCGTGCGGTGCGGGTCGGCGAGCAAACACGTCTACCGGGCATCCGGTGAGGTCGGAGAGATTCGTGAGGCAGGCGGAGATTACGCTGAAGCGTAAACTCGCGCCCGGGAAAGGCGGCCGATCCAAGAAAGACACCCAGGAACAGACGCACGATTCTTCCGCTCAAGCTAATCTATTCGCAGGAGGCGCAGCGGGAACAATACAGCAACACGCGGGCTGGTCCCCAGGTTTCCGCAATTCCTTAAGGCATCTCGTTCGGCGGTCGAGACTCCGCGAGTTTCCGTGCCCTTGGTTGGTTTACTGGCATCGCTATTGGCGAGACGGGATCTCTGGTTCGTCGTTGAACCGCAGAGCCGGTAAGATCGGCCAGAGCGCCAGCCAGTTCCTCTAGCGTGATCTCGATCTTCTCCATGCGCTGTTCGACCGATAAGAGACGGACACCGCGGCTATGCTTGGTTGCGTCAGCCCCCTTCTGAGATCGGCGAGAAGAGGCCAGTCGAAGCATGGCGGTTCGGGCAAAGTCGGAAAGCGAGCGAGCACCCGATAGCAGGGTGGCAGACCGTAGCCACGCGAACTCCTCCTCGGTAATGCGAAAAGTGACGCTTTTTGTGCGGACATTAAGCATACAGCGTCCTCTCAGGACTGACCGGCGGAACAAGGAGTGTCAGAGTTCTTAGAGAAGGCCGATACTCTATGAATCCCATGGGCCCAGTTCACATCTGCCAAACGTTGAAAGTCGCAGTGTAATGCAAAGAGGTATACAGAATAAATCAGCAGGATACGTCTGTCAAGGAAAAAGGTTCCTATCATGACACACGCAACCGTCGAGACTTTTCCACCGCTGCAGCATGGGCGGGATGAACACAGCGAATGAGTATTCTTTTCAGGCGACCATGATGGCGTGACCGGGTGAGAACTGCCAATTGTAACAGGGATAACCCGTTCGCAAATGCATCCGTGACGTTCGTCTCAAAGTTCACGGTGTGGATGCGACCTGCCCTTCTTTGGGATTTGCCCCTGAACTGCTTTCGAAGGTTGTAGGAGCGTTCTTAGAGCCGCAATAGCACGAAATAGTCGTTTCTTATCAGCATTTCGCAACGTAGCCTTGTGGGGACAGACGGAAAGTGGCGGTTCTGGTTTGGCCGCTGGCGCCCTTCCGCCTTACCCCCGATGCCAGCCGGCGTCGCTTAGGACTTCCTTGGCGGCTTTGGCGGTGTTGGCGTGGATGGTGACGGTGTCGTTTACGTCATACGCGTAGCCGCCGGCCAGCGTCACCACTACCGCCGCGCCATAGCGCAGCGCGGTTTCGAAGACGATGCGGTCGCGCTCCTTCAAACCCTCGATAGTCAGCCCCAGGCCGCCGAGTTGATCCTCAACATACGGGTCGGCGCCCGCCACGTAAGCGATCAGGTTGGGCCGGAAGGCGGCCACGGCCGTCGAGTAGGCGTCGCGGAGGCTCATCAAGTACCGTTCGTCGCCCACCCCGTCTCCCAGGTTGATGTCGATGTTCGAGGGCGGCTTCTCCGCCGGATAATTGTTGAGTTGGTGCAGGGAAATCGTGAAAACGTTCTTGTCGCCCGCGAAGATCGAAGCCGTGCCGTTGCCGTGGTGGTTGTCGCAGTCGATCACCAGGGCCCGTCCGATGGCGCCCTCCTGCTGCAGGCGCCGGATGGCCACGGCCACGTCGTTGATGGCGCAGAAGCCCTCGCCGTGATCGGCGAAAGCGTGATGGAATCCGCCGCCTGTGTTGTAGCAGATGCGGTCCCGCAGCGCCAACCGCGCGGCCAGCGTGGTGCCGCCGGCGGCCAGGATGAAGCCGTTCACCATCTGCCGCGAGTAGGGCAGCTCCAGCTTCAGAATGTCCTCATAGGTGAGCGTGCCGTTCTTCAGGCGGATCACCCAGTCGGCATCGTGCGCCAGCATCAGGTCCTCGACCGAGGCCGGTTCGGGCTCGACGAAGTCTTCCTCCGCGGCGAGATTCTCCGCCAAAAAACGAAGACGCAGCAGGCGGTACTTGTACGAGGGGAAAATGTGGTCGCGCAGGTTCAGGTCGTAGCCTTCGCTGTAGACGAGCCGGAACGGTAGCAGGCGAGGCATGGCCTCAGGCGGATTCCGCCGCGCGCGCCGATTGCAGCGCTGTGATCAGCGCCACGCTGTAAACGTCGTCGGCCGAGCAGCCGCGCGACAGGTCGTTGGCCGGCCGGGTCAAGCCTTGGAGAATGGGGCCGTAGGCCGCCGCGCCGCACATGGCCTCCAGCAGCTTGTAGCCGATGTTGCCCGCCGCGAGGTTCGGGAAGATGAGGGTGTTGGCGTGGCCGGCCACGGTGGAACCGGGCGCCTTGGACTCGCCGATTTCGCGCACGATGGCGGCGTCCAGCTGCAGCTCGCCGTCCACGTGCAGGTCGGGCGCGCGCTCGCGAATGATGCGCAGCGCCTCCACCACCTTGGCAACCTCCTTGTGTTTCGCGCTGCCTTTCGTCGAAAACGACAGCAGCGCCACGGCCGGTTCCACGCCCAGCAGCGTGCGGGTGCTCGCGGCCGTCGAGATGGCGATGTCGGCCAGTTGCATGGCGGTGGGATCGATCACCACGCCGCAATCGGCCATCATGAGCTGCCCGCGCTTGCCGACGGTCTCGTTATAGAGGCACATCAGAAAGAAACTCGATGCGGTCCGCAAGGTGGGCGGCGTTCCGATGGTTTGCAGCGCTGCGCGGGCGACATCGGCCGTGCTGCAGGCGGCGCCGCTCACGCAGCCGTCGGCATCGCCCGCGGCCACCATCAGGGGTGCCAGGTACAAGGGCTGGCGCGCAATGGCCGCCGCCTCCATCTGCGTGATGCCCTTGGCGCGGCGGCGCTCGTAGTAGATCCGGGCGTACTTTTCAATGGCCACCGACTCGGGCTTCAGAAGGATGGGCTCGACGACGCCGTTCGCCGCCAGCCTCTCCGCGGCGGACGCGACACGCGGGTCCTCGATTTCCGGGAAAACGATGCGCTTCCTCGGCCTGAGACGCCGCAGCCGTTCCTCGGCTGAGGTCACGAAGGCGACGGCGGACTCGGGCAGGGACATAGACTGTATTGTACTTTGACGAGGGACGGGCTTTCAGTAGCCGGTCAACCGCGTTTGAGGCATATGCCGGCCCGCTCGATACGATCGCGGTGCGCCGGCATCGCCGGCTCGCCACAGCCGATGCCGGTGACAGTCATGGCGTCTGACACGTCACGCTCAGCCCAGAGCCAGAGGCCGAACCGCGTTCCGGGGTCCGCCGCGGCCCCCTCAAAGCGAACTCGTGACTTGCCCGGCGGGACATCGCACAAATACCAGGTCCATTCGTTTTCGTGCGGGAGAACCTGCGCGTAGGCCGAATAAGTGCTCGGGATGTTGTAGCCGATGTGGCCCGCGGAATGGTGCGGTTCGAGCGTCGCCGCCCTGCCATTGACGGTGGCCGCGGCGCGGCTCGGGTGGAAGCGCCGGCCCGGAAAAGCCACCAACAGCAGTACAGTGGCCTTGACGACATCCGCCGGAATTTCCACCTCGCATTCCTGCTCGAACAGGATTGTGGGTTCAGCCTTCTGGCTCACGCGGCTCCAATCGGTGTCGCTCATACGCCGTGGGCGGAACCAGGGCTTCAGCCACTCGGATTCCGGCGCGGCGCGAACCGATTGCGCGGTCGCTTTCCCGCGGAGTTCAATCGCGCTGCGGGGCGGTGCTTCGACGGCCCGCTCGCTTCCGTCCGATAGCAGAACGCGGATCTTGCCGGTTCCGGGCACGGGTACGACGCCCATCTTGCCGTCCGGGCGCCGGTACCAGCGCGCGTTCATCGCCACGGGCTCGGGCAGAGCCGCGCGCGGCCATATTTCCAGCATGAGCGTCTCCCACGGCGCGAGTTCGAACTCGATGACGCCCGATGCGTCCAGGCCTTCCGCGATGCCGCGACGGTACGGATACTGCGTGTAGCAGACTGCACCTGCGAGGGTCGAAGGAGCGCCCGCGCGCATGAGATCCAGCCGGTAGCTGCGCGTTTCGTTCGATGGATTGCGCACCGTGAGAACCCCGCGGCCGCCGAGCCAGTGCGCGTAGGCGTACGGCTCGCCCACCTCGACTCTCGATGCCACGATGGTCGTTCGCCGCAGGATATCCTGGTTCGCGCGCGCCCACTTCAACATGCCGGCGTAGGCGCGATAGTCCTCCTCGCCCAGGTAGCGCGGGTTCATATAGGTGGCGATGAAGAAGCGCCCGCGCGCGACGGCCATGGCCACGTGGTTCGCGAAACCGCCGCTCGGATTGCAATGAACGATGTCGAAATACTGCAGGGCGTTCTGCGGCAGCCACACCTCGTCGCGCGAGTAGAAAACGAAGTAGTCGCGCGAGCTGGTGGCGGCTTCGCGATAGTCCGGGGCTGGGAGCATGCCGCGCGGGGAATCGCCGCCGGCGCTGGCCCACAAGGTGTCGGACTCGCGGATCATCCAGGGGCTGATGTAGCAGACGAACGTGTTGAGATAGGTGGGCTCGGTGACCAGCGCGGGGTTGGCCCGCTTGGCGGCGCGCAGCAGTTCCAGGGAGTATTCGGCAAGGGGCTCGACGGAATCCCGCCCCGGCAGCAAACCGTCGTGGGGGACGTCTTCCTCGGCCAGGAAACCGTCATACTTGATGTGCGCCAGGCCTTCCTCGCGCACCAGGCGCTCGATCTGCCGCACGGTTTGTTCGCGATAGCGCGGATCGGCCAGCGACAAACCGGCCAGCTCCAGGTCGCCCTTGTCGCGCGCTTCCCGCGTCGGCCGCACAATGCGGTAGCCGTTGGCCTCGGCCCACGAGTAGTCGAACATATTCGGATACATTTCGCTGGGAGAGACCCAAAGTCCCAGCTTGCCGTGCGCCGATTCCACCAGTTCGCGCAGGTCGCGAAATCCGTTGGGCAGCTTTTTGCGGTCGATGTGCCAGATGGCGTGCTGGTCGCTCCAGCCGGCGTCGGTGGCCACCAGGTCGAAGAAGACGCCGTGCGCGTCGAACAGTTTCTCTTTGAACGTGCGCATCAGCTCGAGCGTGGCTTCAGGCTGCTTGTCGTCGCTGGTGAGCGTCCACCACGTGTTGTAGCAGGCCAGCATGCGCGGCGGCGAGAGGCGGATGTCTTCGATGTAGTCGAGGAACGATTCCCGGACGCGGCCGGGTGTCGCAGCGCCGATGACCGTCGAATGGAGAGCGAGCCAGTCGCGGCCCACCTGCTTGCCGCCCGGCCGGCTCGCCAGCGTGAAGCCCTCGCGTCCCACTTCATTGAAAGCGGCGACGAATTCGACGCCCGCCCAGATGTTGTCGCAGAAGACCGGATGGCTGCCGTAAGGGTAACGGTCCTTGCGGATGGTTTGCCAGTCGCGCGCGACGCCCTGCCAGTTCTCCAAAACAGCGCGAACCAGCCGTCGCTCGCCGCCCGCCGTGCGCCGCAGCGAGATCTGCTTGCGCAGATAGTGTTTGTCCGGCGGCGCCGTGTAGCGGACCTCCACTTCCAATCCCTCACCGGCGTAACGCAGCCGCAGCAATTGCGGAGTGCTTTCGGCGACGCTCGCGCGCAGGTCCGCCGAGGCGATCTTCGCTCCGTCCAGGAACTCGAAAGCGAACTCTTCGGCCGGGATCTCCACGGTTCCGCGCGCGATCTTGTGCGTGAACTCGCGCTTCGAGACTCGCCCGTTCTCCAGCCACAGGCGCAGCCCGGCGCCCCGGTTCCCGATCGCGAAGCTCTTCGCCGTGGGTACCACGGCCGCGCTCGCCAGAAGTAGTTCGCGGCGGTTCAACTTGCACTCAGTCATGAAGTCCTTCCCTGGCGTCGAGAATGCATCGCGCCGTGTCGCGTGCGATCAGCAATTCTTCATTGGTAGGGATAACCCAGACGGCCGTACCGGCGCCAGCGGCGGTAATGTCCGCCTCGACACCCACGGCGGAGTTGTTCTTCTCCGAGTCTATACGGATGCCCAACGCGTCCAGCCCCGCGCAGGAGAGTTCGCGCACCAGCGGCTGATGCTCGCCGATTCCGCCGGTAAATATGATGGCGTCGGCCCCGTTCAAAACGCCGAAGTAGGCCGAAATATACTTCTTCAACCGGTAGCAGAAAGCGTCGATGGCCAGCTTTGCGCGACCGTCGCCTTGGCCGCGCGCGGCCATCAGCGTCCGCATGTCGTTGGAAATGCCGGAGATACCCAGCAGCCCGCCGCGCCAGTTCATCACGGCGTCCGTCTCGGGGATGCCGGCGTTTTCGCGCGCCATGATGTAAAGGATCACCGCCGGGTCGATGTCGCCGCACCGGGTGCCCATGAGCAGCCCTTCGAGCGGCGTGAAACCCATCGAAGTGTCCACCGAGCGGCCCCGGTCGATCGCGCACACCGAACAGCCATTGCCGAGATGGCAGGTGATGAGCTTGAAATCGGCCGGCGGCGCGTGCCGGATCTCGGCGAAGCGCTGGCTCACAAACCGGTGCGACGTACCGTGGAACCCATAGCGCCGGATGCGGTAGCGCGTGTAGTAGTCGTGCGGAAGCCCGTAAGTGTAAGCCTCCGGCGGCATCGTCTGGTGGAACGCCGTGTCGAAGACGGCCACCTGCACCGCTTTCGGCAGCAGCACCGATGCCGCGCGGTAGCCGCGCAAATGCGCCGGATTATGCAACGGCGCCAGTTCGATGGCTTCCCTGATAATCTCGGCCACCTCCTCGGTGATGATCGTCGATCCGGTGAGCTTCTCGCCGCCGTGCACGACGCGATGGCCCACTCCCTCGATCTCGTCAAGGCGGTGCAATGCACCGGTCTCCGGCGCGCTCAAAACGCTGAGGATCTCCTCCAGCGCCTCCTGGTGCTCCACCATGCGTCTGATGTACTTACGCCTGCCCGCCGGGCCATCGTAGGACACCGTGGTGTCCTCTCCGCCCAGCCCCTCTACCAGCATGCGCGCCAGCGTCTGTTCCGGGTCGGTCCGGATCAGCTGGCACTTGACGGTGGAACTGCCGCAGTTGACGACCAATATGATCATGCTTGTGGAAGCTACTGTGTTCCAGTATATGTGGAACCGGACGTGCGATAACCCGCTTTGGGGTGCATTGACGCGGACCCCCGCCGGCGGTAGTCTAGAGCTGTGGGTATGCCCGCGACCCGATACGTGCCCTCGCGTCACTATTTGGTGGCCGGCGTGGCGGCGTGCGGCTTGACCGTCCTGTCGGCGTGGTGGGCCATACATTGGCCGCCGGCGCTGCTGGCGGCGTTCCTGTTCGCCGCGACCGCCGCGTTTGGGTTCTCCCTCGCCTTGCGCCCTCCCGTCGAAGTCTCGGACAAGTACCTCAGGATCGGGCGTCGCAGGATCCCCTGGGAGGACATCCGCCGCCTGGACCGGGCTGGCTGGGTGTCGCCGCTGGTGGTTCATATCACCCTTTACGACGACAGCCGCATACTGCTGGTCTATCCGGGAGATCTGGATTCCGCCAACAGCCTGCTGCGGCACATGCGCCGCCAGGCCCGCGAAGCGCTGATCGACGGCATCCCGCATCGGGAGTTCTGGGGAGAGATCCTGCCCCCCGCGGAACCGCCCGAGCCGCGGCTCGACACCGGAGCCCACTTGCTGCGTCCGGAGGACGAAGCCGAAGTGGAACGCCTGTTCCAAAGGCTCAAATCGGTCGGCTACCTGGATTCACGGAATTCTTCCGACGAGAACTAGCGCGTGGGGAAATCGGGTTCTCGCCTCCTCAAGTTCCTGTTTGCCGCATGCTTGGGGCTTGCTGTCGTTTACCTGTCCAGGGACGTGTGGCTGCCCATGCCGGCGCGGTTCCTGGTGCGGGCCGGCGCGCCGGAACGCGCCGAGATAGCCGTGGTGCTGGCGGGCGACCAGTCCGGCAATCGCATCCTCAAAGCCGCCGCCCTCGCGCGCGGCGGTTACGTCCGCAAGGTGTTGGTTAGCGGCCCGTCCGGTCTCTACGGTCATTACGAATCCGAGCTGGCGATTGCGTACGCCGTGAGCCGCGGCTACCCTGCGGATATGTTCATCCCCGTGCCGAACCTGGCCCGCTCCACCCGGGCAGAGGCCGTCGTCATGCTCGACGAACTGCGCCGCATGAATGTCCGCCGGTTCCTGCTGGTGACCAGCGACTACCACACGCGCCGTGCCGGGGCCATCTACCGCTCCCTGGCGCGCGGATTCGATTTCCGCGTGGTGGCGGCGCCGGATGAGAACTTTCGCCCCGAGGACTGGTGGAAGAACCGCGAAGCGGAGAAAGTGCTCTTCCTGGAGTGGACCAAGACCGTCGCCGGGCTGGTAGGACTGTAGGATGCGGAAATCCTTTCTTATCCTTCTGCCTTACGCGCGACGCTACCGGGGAGCGCTTTTGCGCGGCGTAGGCGCGCTGGTCGCCAAGGACCTGCTCGGGGCGGCCATGCCGCTGGTGATCGGAAAGGCGGTGGATTCGCTCCACGAGGGATTCCGCATCGAGATCCTGCTGTGGCTCGCCGGCGCGCTGGCAGTCATCTCGGCGCTGAAGGGTTTGTTTCAGTACTGGATGCGCGTCATCATAATCGGAGTCTCGCGCGACATCGAGTACGACCTGCGGAACGATTTCTTCGAACGGCTCATCTGGCTTTCGCCGGATTTCTATTCCCGTTACCGCACCGGCGACATCATGGCGCGCGCCACCAACGACCTCAATGCCGTCCGCATGATGCTGGGGCCCGCCGTCATGTACTGGTCCGAGACCATGCTCACGCTCGTGCTGGCGCTGGCGGTCATGCTCGGCGTGGACTGGCGTCTCACCTTGCTGGCGCTGATTCCCGCGCCGCTGGTCAGCCTTGCCGTGGTTGTTTTCGGCCGGCGCATCCATGACCGTTTCGAAAAGATACAGGGCATGTTCAGCGAGATCAGCAATCGCGTGCAGGAGAACCTCTCCTCGGTGCGCGTGCTGCGCGCCTATGTGCAGGAGGAGGCCGAGCTGGAGCAATTCGCCCGGCTGAACCGGGCTTACATCTCCGAGAACATTCGTCTGGCGCGCACATCTTCCCTGTTCCTGCCGCTGCTGCAGTCCATGATCGGCTTCACATTCCTGCTGGTGCTTTGGGGCGGCGGCGCGCGCCTGCTCGAGGGCAAAATCAGCATTGGCGGCTTCGTCATGTTCAACACGTACATGGGCATGTTGATCTGGCCCATGATCGCCATGGGCTGGGTGGTGAACTTGATGCAGCGGGGCAAGGCGTCGCTCGAGCGGTTCAGCCAGATCCTGGAAGCGCGGCCCGGCATTGCGGCGCCGGATAGCCCCCGCGCCATCGGCGACGATGCCCGCGGTGAAATCGAGTTCCGCGGCGTGGGAGTGCAGTACCCCTCCGGCTGGGCGCTGCGCGGCATCGACATCCGGATTCCCCCCGGCGCCACCGTAGCCGTCGTCGGCCATACCGGCTGCGGTAAGTCCACGATGGTGAGTCTGATTCCGCGCCTGCTCGATCCGACCGAGGGCGCGGTCCTGGTGGACGGCGTAGATTTGCGCGAGTGCGACCCGAGCCAGTTGCGCCGCATGATCGGCTTCGTCCCGCAGGAGACCTTCCTGTTCACTGCCACGCTCGCCCAAAACATCGCCTTCGGAGTGCCGGACGCCACCGCCGAACAAATACGCTGGGCGGCCGAAGTCGCGGGATTGGGGAGCGACATCGCCGGATTCCCGGCCGGGTACGAGACGGTTATCGGCGAGCGCGGCATCACGCTCTCGGGAGGCCAGAAGCAGCGTACGGCCATCGCCCGGGCCATCCTGCGCAATCCGAAGATTCTGATTCTGGATGACGCGCTCTCGAGCGTCGATGCGATCACCGAGGAGCGTATCCTCGGCGAGTTGGCCGGCCTGATGAAGGACCGCACCACGGTACTGATTTCGCACCGAGTCTCCACCGTTCGTCACGCGGATGTCATCTACGTGCTCGAACACGGCGCCATCGTCGAGTGCGGCACGCACGAGCAGCTGCTGGCCGCCGGCGGCTACTATGCCGACCTCTATCAGAAGCAGTTGATCGAAGAGGAACTGGAAGCTATTTAAGCCGTACTTGGCCTATTCCGGAAACTTCCCTTTCAGTAGAACGCTCCAGGGGTGGTACTCCATGGTGATCTGGCCGCTCTTTACCACCGGGTCCTCGGAAGCCATCCGGCGCGCCTCCTCGACGGTGCAATTGCGAAACAGCAGCAGTCCTCGCAGGTCGGTGGGGTCGCCGAACGGACCCGCGGCGATGAGCTTTCGCGTGGCCACCATCTTGCGCAGGACCTCAATGTGGCCTTGGATCATGCGCCGGCCTTCGGGAGTGTTCATGTCCGCCTTCCAGGCTGGGCCTTTGCGCCGGATCCCGACGACGTAGGATGGAGGGGCTGATTCCGGCTTGTCGATAGTCCCGGCGTAAGTGGTAGAGACGAGTAGAAGGGAAAGGAGTACAAGTATCGGTTTCCGCATACAGCCTCGATTCTATCGTGGAGCGCGCAGTCTCGCGCGCCACGCCGGCAGTCATCCTGGTGGACATCCTGCCGCGTCCCGCCCACATTACCGTCGGGCGCCGCGGGAGTCGCGCCATTGGCGGACGATTTTTCGGTATTGTCTTTATAGGAGCTTGATGG
Organism: uncultured Solibacteraceae bacterium; assembly: GCA_964561215.1. Lineage (GTDB taxonomy): Bacteria > Acidobacteriota > Terriglobia > Bryobacterales > Bryobacteraceae > JAJFUV01. The sequence goes on from CAZLOS010000002.1 coordinate 121,977, forward strand.
ATGCAAATTCGCGTGCTGGCGTTCGTGCTCGCCGGAGGGAAGGGAACCCGGCTCTATCCATTGACCAAGGAGCGCGCCAAACCTGCCGTTCCGTTCGGCGGTAAGTACCGGATCGTCGATTTCGTACTCAGCAATCTGATCAACTCCGGCATTTATTCCATATACGTATTGACGCAGTTCAAAAGCCAGTCGCTGTTGCAGCACCTGCGCGACGGCTGGCAGTTCAGCGGATTGCTCACCAGCCAGTTCATTATCCCCGTGCCCGCGCAAATGCGCACGCCGGACGAAACCTGGTATCAAGGCACGGCCGACGCCATTTTCCAGAACGTCAACCTGATCGAACAGTCCGATCCGGACCTGGTGCTCATCTTCGGTGCCGATCACATCTACCGCATGAACATTCGGAGCATGATCGAGTACCACTTGTCGAAGAAGGCGGAGGTGACCGTGGCCGCCATCCCCGTGCCGCGGCGGCACGCCGTCGAGTTTGGCGTGATTGAAGCCGGACAGGACGGTTCGATTGTCGCTTTTCACGAAAAGAACCCTTCCGCGCCAAGCATGCCGGGCGACCCAGAGCGGGTCTTCGCCTCCATGGGCAACTACATCTTCTCGCGGAAACGCCTGCACGACGAACTGTACGCCGACGCCAATAACGAGGAAAGCACCCACGACTTCGGCCGGGACATCCTGCCGTCGCTGGTCGGCCGCGCGCCCATGTACGCCTATGATTTCAACACCAACGTGATTCCGGGCGACCCGACCGACCAGGATGCCTATTGGCGCGATGTGGGGACGGTGGACGCCTACTGGGCCGCCAACATGGATCTGCGCGCGGTGCGCCCGTCCTTGAATCTGTACAACCACCAGTGGCCGTTGCGCACCGCGGGTTATTCGGACCCTCCCGTCAAGTTCGCCTTCGACGAGGAAGGCCGTCGCGGCCAGGCCATGGATTCCGTGGTTGCCGGCGGGACGATTCTTTCCGGCGGCACGGTGCGCAATTCCATCATCGGACGCTATGTGCGCGTTCACGCCGGGGTACTCATCGAAGACTCCATCGTTTTCGACTACTGCGATATCGGCCGTCGGGCGCGCATCCGCCGCGCCATCATCGACAAGAACGTCACCATCCCCGAGGATGCCGTCATCGGCTACGACCTCGAGAAGGACCGCCAGGATCATTACGTGACCGAGAGCGGGATCGTGGTCGTCGAAGGCAATCGCTCTCCTGTGCTGCTCTCCGCGATACAGGCTTGAACCGCGCGCAGCCGCTAGTGGATTTCGAACACCCCGAACACCAGTCCCAACTCGCGCCTGTCTCCTTCGGGCCTGAATACACGTCCGCTTTCGACCGTGATTTCGATTTCAGGTTTGCCCACCGCGCCGGCTGGCAACGGGTAGTCGAAAGTGAACTGCGAGTCGCCGCGCGTGATCTTCATCTCGGGCATGCGCACTCCATCCGTGGTCACGTGAAGCGGCAGCGGTCCGGCGTCCAGTTGACGCCGCGGGCAGTAGCCCTGGATCGAGAGCGTCTTCCCCGGCGCGTCGGGTCCCCTCAATCGCAGCGTTGCGCGGCGCGGCATCCAGCGGGAATGGTTGTCAACCGGATACCATGTGTTGCCCAACAGGTATGCGGTCAGCGGATTGGCGACATCCACTCGCGTCGGCAAGCGGTCGACGAAGCGCTGTGAAGCCGTCCGGCTGTAACGCCGCGTGATATTCACCAGCCGGTCTCCCCCCGCCTCATATACTACGAGTTGGTTGTTCTTGAGAGCGTGCAGTATAACCTGGGGCGGCAGGATAAACCTCTGGACGTCGCCCAGGGCCGGCCGGCTTACCGTGCGTTTCTCGGTACCCGGCTCCAGGTATACGTCCGAAACGCCGGCCGCTCGAAAGCAGCCGTCCATGATGCCGCCCCAGAACAAGGTGTCGTCCACGCCCGCCAGCAGGATGGCTTCACGCGGGTGCAGTTGGCGCGCTTCAACCACACCCAGCGTCATGTTCCTCACGCGTCTGGCCCGGTCGTGCCACCAGCTTGTCACGCTCTGCGCCTTGGGCACCGACACAACCAGGAAGAAACCGGCGAGTACGACAGCCGCCGCGCGCCATGTCCATAGCTTCCTGCCCTGCCTTGAAAACGCGAAGGCGACAGCGCCGGCTCCCAGGCAGGCCACTCCCATACTGGGCAGCGTCAGGTAGTAGTCGGTGATGTGCTCGCGCAACGGGAGCACCGGAGCCACTACGATAACGAAGCAGGCTAGGAAAAACAGCGGCACGCGGTTGCCGCGCCACGCCATCCAGACTGCAAAGCCCACCAGCGCCACGGTAAACAGCACCGTGCTGCCATAGAGAATCCACCTCAGGGGCGTGGTCGAGGGGAACGCCAGGGCGAAAGGTTCGAAGAACCAGCGCCAGTACGTCCACAGCGTGTGCGCCATCGACAAATCCAGGTGGATCGAGTACGTTCCGGCGGCCTGCTTCGGCGCCAGCCTCATGTGCAGAATCGTGAACAGGAGCGACGGCACAAACAGCGGCAGTGTCTTCTTGAAGTGCCGCCGCGCGCACAGCAACGCGTAGGCGGCCGCGATTGCCGGATAAACGATGGTGGTTTCCATCACGAGGAATCCGGTGAGGAAGGGAATCCACTGCAGATAGAGATATCGCCGTTGGCCGGTCTCGTTGTACCGCAGGAAGAAGTGGAACGCGGCCAGCAGCAGGAATCCGCAGAGCACCTGCATGTACGCGCTGCTCCAGGTCATCGCCACCACCATCACGGTGTTCGACACCCAGAAAACCGGCGCCAGGAACCCGGCCAGCTTCGAGCCTGTCAGCCGGCGCACGATGGAACTCAACAGCACCAGGTTGGCGAACTCAGTGAGGAACACGCAGATGCGGAAGGGCAGCGGATCCACGCCGAACAGAGTGCTGAACAGCAGGAAGAATCCGCGCTCGCTCAACGGGCGGAAAGTGCCGTGCTCGGCGGGCGTGAAAATGGCGCGCAGCAGGCTGTTCGAATCGTAGACCTGGAAGCGCAGGCTCAGCCAGGCGAAGTCGTCGTGCAGAAACCAGATGGTCAGCCCTTTCCAATAGAGCGCCAGGCAGAACAGGCTGGGTAGAGTCCAATAAGCGATTTTGAGCAGACGTTCGCGCATGGTCACGCCGCGGCGTATCCTTTCGGATGGCTCGTCTGCCACTCCCAGGCAGTCCGGATAATCTCGTCGATGCTTTCGAAAGCGGGTTTCCAGCCGAGCACGCTACGCGCCTTGTCCGCGCCGGCCACCAGGTGCGACGGATCGCCGGGGCGGCGCGGGCGAAATTCCGTTTTGATCTCTTTGCCCGAGACGCGGCGCGCGGCTTGGATCACTTCCAGCACGGAGTTGCCGTGGCCGGTGCCGAGGTTGAAGAAGTTGCTCGCATTGCCCGCGGCCAGGTAGTCCAGCGCAAGAATGTGCGCCGAGCCGAGGTCCTCGATGTGGATGTAGTCGCGCACCGCGGTGCCGTCCGGCGTCGGGTAATCGTTGCCGTACACTTCGACGTGCGGAAGCCGTCCGCACGCGGCGGCCAGGACGTTGGGGATCAGGTGCGTTTCCGGGGAGTGGACCTCGCCGCATCGCTCGGTGGCGCCGGCGGCATTGAAATACCGCAGCGCGACGAACTTCAGGCCGTACGCACGGTCGCAGCTCTCCAGAATCCGTTCCATGAAGAACTTCGTCCAGCCGTACGGGTTGGCGGGCCACTGCGGGTGGCCCTCGGTGATGGGCACGGTCTTGGGCTCGCCGTACGTGGCGCAGGTGGAGGAGAATACGATCCGCTTCACTCCAGCCCGGATCAACGCCTCCAGGAACGACACGCCCTCGGCCGAATTGTTCTCGAAGTACCTCAGCGGTTCGGCCACCGACTCGCCCACGTAAGCGAACGCGGCGAAATGCACGCAGGCGTCCACCGCGTGTTCGCGGGCGATCTTCGTCACCAGTTCCTGATCGCACACGTCGCCCCGATAAAACGGAACGCCCTCGCGCACCGCTTCGCGATGCCCGCGCGACAGGTTGTCCAGCACCACTACGTTCTCGCCCTTGGCGAGAAGCATCTCCACCGTGGCGCTGCCGATGTAGCCCGCGCCTCCCGTCACCAATACACTCACGCTGCTTCCTCCAACTTCAGATAACCGAATGTGGCCGCGCCGGGCGAGGACCCTTGAAACAGGTAAGGCCGGTATCCGCTCTCACCGGCATACGCCGCCGCAATCTCTTCCACCGTTCCGAAGGCCGTCGCGCGGCCCAACACGCACACCGTTCCGCCGCTGCCGCCGCCCGTGATCTTCGCTCCGTAAATGCCGCGCTTTGGGCCGGCGTCGCGCGCCATTTCCACCAGCCGGTCGGTCGCCTGCGAACCCAGCCCGCACGCCGAATAGCTCGCGTGGGACTGATACATCATCTCGCCCAACAACTTCAAAGCGCTTTCGTTCAATGGGCCGGCAAGCAATTCGGCGAACGTGCGCACCCGGTAATGCTCGTAAACAGGGTGCGCGGCCGGCATTCTCACCGCGTATTCGCGGCCGGATTCCACGCGCGTCACCGTGTCCGCCGTGCCGTCATACCGCGCCAGGAACTCGCTTCCCCTCATGCGCTCCGGCAAACGCGACGCGTAGTGTTGCTCGAACTCCGAAGGCTCCAGCCGTGCCAGGTAGTTGCCCACGCGCGGCACGCCGATGATGCGCAGGCCCATGAAGGCGCCCGTACGCACCGAGCCGTAGTCGGCGCCGCTCACGGTATGCCGCACCCCGGAGTCGATGCCCCACACCGAAATCCCGGCCGGCAATTCCACCATGCCGCACAGTTCCGCCGGCTGGCACAGCAGCGCCAGCAATCGGTTCTGTTCGCCGCGGACCGCCGTCATCTGGTCCATCACGCCGCAGGGCGCACCCACCACCAGGTTCTCCACCTTCTGGCAGAGCAACGCCATCTCGCGCGGCTCGACCGGAATGCCGAACGCCGCCGCTACGCCCTGCATGACGGCCACTTCGAGCGCGGCCGAACTGCTGACGCCCTTGCCTTCGGGAACCTTGGAGTCGATAAGAATGCGCGCGCCGCGCTCGAACCGCACGCCGCGCTCATGCTTTAACACCAGGAACGCGCCGGCGGCATACGCGGCCCACGCCGTGAGCGGGTCGCGGCGGAAGAACGGCTGTGCGGCGGCATAGTCGAGCGTATCCAGCGCGGAGAGCGGCATTTCAAAGCGCGCCGCGCGGTGATTCTCCTCCGCGCCCATGCTGGTGATGTGCAACACCGGCTCCGCGACCGCCTGCACCGCCGCCAGCGCCGCCTCGCCGAGCGGCAACTCGAGCACCAGGGATCCCGAGTAGTCCGCAATGCCGCCCATGACATCGAGCCGCCCCGGCGCGCGGGTCACGAAGACCGGTTCGCCACGCATGAACACGCCGCCGCCCTCGCGATTCAGCGTTTCGAGAAACGCTGAAACATCCGCCAAGCCATGCGCCGAGCCATGTGACACGCGATACATAGGGTTTTATTGCCCGATTCTCAAAGGTTAACAAATCGCGCACATAACCTCGCCTACCGGCCGCGCGGGATTTGGATTACGATGAGGCCTGATGGCCGCCATCGACCGCAGGACGTGGCTCAAGCAAAGCGGCGCTCTGTGTGCGTCGAAGCTCCTGGCCGCACCGGCGAAACGCCCCAATGTAGTGTTCCTGTTCACCGACGACCAGCGTGCCAATACCGTCTCCGCGCTCGGCCGGCTGCGAGACTTACCATCACGGCAAGCGCGGCAACACCGCCCTGCTCATTCAAGCCCGCTTCGAACACAACAAGTACCTGGACGACAAGGCCGAACGTCTCAGCGGCGAACCAGGCAAGCAGATTGTCGACGAAGCGATCCGGTTCCTGCGTGAGCCGCATGACCGGCCCGCGTTCATGTACCTCGCTTTCGGCAATCCGCACGATCCGCGGGTCGCCGCGCGCCGCTACCTGGACCTCTACGATCCCGCCAGGATCCCCCTGCCCGGGAACTTCCTCCCCGTGCATCCGTTCGACAACGGTGAGATGGTCATTCGCGACGAACTGCTTGCGCCCTGGCCGCGCACGCCCGAGGAAATCCGCCGTCAACTCGCCGAATACTGGGCCGTGGTCACCGGACTGGACGAGAACATCGGCCGCCTGATCGACTGCATGAAAGAGTCCGGCATTTACGAGAACACCATCATCGTGTTCTCGTCCGACCAGGGCATCGCGCTGGGAAGTCACGGCCTGATGGGCAAGCAGAACCTGTACGAAGACAGCATGCGTGTGCCGCTCGTCATTCGTGGACCCGGCATCCGTCCCGGCGCTACCGGCGCGATGGTGTACCTGATGGACATCTTCCCGACCATCCTGGATCTGGCCGGCGCAGCCGCCCCGCATCCATGCCATGCTGGACAGGCTGCGGCTCGCTCAGAAGCAGTTTGGAGATACCACGCCGCTGTCGGTTCCGAACCTGGGCGGCGGCGTCTTCCGGCCGCCCGCCGGAGCCGATCTCGACCGGTTGCTGAAGTCCTGGGGAATGACGCGTTCAAACAGGTAGTTCACGGAGAAGGATCATGTTCTTGCTGCGATTGCTCTCTATCGGCGCCCTCTGCTCCACGCTGCTCCATGCCGCACTCACCGGCATGCGCATCGACCGCCGCGAAGCCGTCCTCGGCGGCAAGCCGTTCGGCAAAACGGGAGCGTACGAGCGCATTGTCGGAAAAGCCTTTTTAGCGGTGGATCCTTCGAATCCGTCGAACCGCATCATCGCCGACATCGCGCTCGCGCCGCGCAACGCGAAGGGACTGGTCGAATTCTCGGCGGACCTTTACATCCTGGTGCCGCGCGACCCCAAGGCAGCGAACGGCACCGTCCTGTTCGAAGTGTGCAATCGTGGCAACAAGCTGCTGCTCCCCACTTTCAACCGCGCCCGATCCTCGCGCGAGCCGGCTTCGAGCCGGGCAGGATCTACGAGGTGGTCTGCCGGAGCCAGGACCCGGCGTTGGTGGGACTGGGACCGGCCGCCGTGCGCGATTTGATCTCGTTCCTCAAGTACGGCGGCGCGAGCGACGCACTGGCGGACAAGCGTCCTCACCTCAAGCGCGCCATCGGCTTCGGTACATCCCAGAGCGGGAGATTCCTGCGCGCCTTCCTCCATTACGGCTTCAACGCCGACGAGAAGCAACGGAAGGTTTTCGACGGCGTGTGGGCCAACGTGGCCGGAGGCGGGCGCGGCAGCTTCAACCACCGCTTCGCGCAGGCCTCGCGCGACGGGCTTCCCTTCATGAACTCCTTCTTCCCCACCGACGTGTATCCCTTTTCCGACGCCGCGGTCGAAGATACTTTGACGCATCGAAGGGAAGGTCTGCTCGACGCCGCCGTGAAAGCCGGCGTGGTCCCGAAGATCTTTTACACCAACGGCTCTTACGAGTACTGGGGCCGGGTGGCGGCGCTCATCCATTCGAACGCCGACGGCACGCGCGACATTCCGCCCGCGCCGAACACGCGCATTTATTTCCTCACCGGAACGCAGCACGGCCCCGGCTCATTCCCGCCGCCGCGCAACTCCACCCGCTACCCGGCGAATCCGAACGATTTCCGCCCCGTCATGCGCGCGCTCATGCTGGCCATGGACGGCTGGCTTCGCGACGCGGTCCCGCCGCCGGCGTCGCGCTTCCCGCTGATCGCCAAAGGTGAGCTGGTGCCGCTCGACAAAGTCAGGTTCCCGGCGCTGGCGCAGGTCAAGCTCCCCGAGCGTCCTCTGATGGCGTACCGGCGGCTGACTCCTTTCGGCGTGGAACCTCCGCGCCTAGGGCAGCCGTTCGCCCTCATGCTGCCCCAGGTGGACGCGGACGGCAACGAGGTCGCGGGCGTGCGGATGCCGGAAATCGCGGTGCCGCTGGCCACTTACACGGGCTGGAACTTCCGCGATGCCGCCATCGGAGCGCCCGAAGAGATGGCGGACATGATCGGCTCCTGGTTCCCGCTGGAGCGCACGAAAACCGAGCGCGAACGGATCGGAGATCCGCGCCCCTCCGTCGCCGAGCGCTACAAGGACAAGAACGACTACCTGGCGCGAGTGCGCGCCGAAGCCAACCGCCTGGTTGGAGACCGCCTGCTCCTAGCGAGCGATGTCGACGGAATCGTGGAACACTGCGGCCGCATCTGGGACTACGTCACCGCTGCCCGCTGAATCGAACAGACCTCCAACCCAACCTTCCCCGTGGAGCAGGTCGCCAGACCCACAACGCCGGCAGTCCTGTCGGCGCCATCTCTCTTTTCGGCAATGGCAGAAGCCACCAGCCCCCGAACTCCTCACCCGAACTTACGTCTCACGCGGCGCGGAGGGCGCGGATAACTGCCTGCGGATCACGCTGAATGACGGCCAGGTAGGCGCGGATGGGGATCTCCGGACGCCGGCGGCCCTGCTCCCAGTCCTGCACTGAGCGCACGTTGAAGCCAAACAGGGCGGCGAAGTCCGATTGTGATAGTCCGAGTTCTTCACGCAATGCCCTCACGTCTGTTTCGGGCGGGACATGGTAGACGGTCTCGCTCAGCTGAATCTCACCCCGCAGATGGGCCCGCAGTTCTTTCATGGAATCGAGCAGGCGCGCCCCGAGCGAGGCTTCGGTCCGGCGCCAGGTCCTAACCGCCGAACTCTTGCTGGATTTCCGAGGCGATTTTCTGAAGCTGGTTTCTTTCCGCATGGGTCAGGTTCTCCTTCTCGTTCTTTGCGTACAGATCCGCGAGGAAGATCAAGTCCGGGCGGACCATGAAATAGTAGATCACTCGCACGCCACCGCTCTTCCCGCTGCGGTCTCGCCGCCACCGCGCCTTGCGAAACCCGCCCGTGCCGGGGACAAGCGGATGGCGCTTGGGCTCCGCTGCGATGGCTTCCTCCAGCTCCTGCTGGACCGAAGGCCGCAACAGCTTGGCGGCGTCCCGTTCGTAGCGGCTGCTTCGGATGACGCGACGCACAGACCCATTATACGGCTATGCCGTATGGAGCGCCAGGAGAGCCGGGCGGTAGTCAATTCGCCGGTTTTGTGAGAGGTCCGCAGCCCCACCTGGGAAGCGACGCGGTGCGGCAGGCCGCTGGACAGCAACGAGTTCATCGAGAGGCTGAGCTGGACGGATGGCCGGGGACTGAGACCTCAGCTCCCGGGCCGTTCCCGCAAGCAGCCACAAACCAGCACGGCCCCATGCAAACGGGGTAGATGGTTACTGTTCTCGGCTTTCAGGTTTCTCAATCCTCAAGGACATACAGGGGAGTTTTGGAATGCAGAGCGGTTCGTAGGCATTCCGCATGACAGAAGAACTGCTGCGTTTGTTGCTCGGACTCTTCACCATCAAAATTCGTCACGAACAGCAAAGTGCCGGGGTCCAAACCGGTCTTCTCAATGCCCTTGGCGCAAAAACAACATTGAAATCCTTCGATCATCGCCATAGCCTATCGCATTTCGAGAAACCGCAGATCGCTCCGGCGTCCATCTAAAGCGGAGGAAGCAAGACCGGCAGTCAAACGGCCGGTCATTTTGCGCAGCAACCATGAGACTCCCCCGCTACTCGTACCGCAAAGCGTCGATCGGGTCGATCTGCGCCGCTTTGACCGCCGGATAAATCCCGAACACGATGCCGACCGCCGCGGACACGCCGAAGGCCACCAGCACCGATCCCACGGTCACGATGGTCTGCCACTCCGCCGCTTGCGCGATGACCCAGGACAGGAACAACCCGAATCCGATGCCCAGCGTTCCTCCCGCCACCGAAATGACCGAAGACTCGGTGAGGAACTGCCGGACAATGTCGCGCCGCCGTGCGCCGATGGCGCGCCGAATCCCGATCTCGCGGGTCCGCTCCATCACCGTGGCCAGCACGATGTTCATGATCCCGATGCCGCCTACCAGCAGGGAGATGGCCGCGATGGCCACCATCACGTAAGTGAAGATGGTCTGGGTCCGCTTCTGCTGGGCCAGCAGCGCGGCAGGGATCGTGACGGTGAAGTCCTCGGCGTTGTGGTGCGTGGAATTCAGGATGGCTGTGACCACCTTGGCCGCCACCACGCTATCGACGCCTGGCTTCAGCCGCAAGTCCACGCCGTCCAACTCGTCCTTGAGAAAACTGCTGCTGTCCCAGAAACGGTAGCGGAACGTGTTCACCGGGATGAAGATCGAATTGTTCCGGTCGATATTCCTTCCCCCGCCGCTGCCCGCGTCGCCAGCCTGCTCGGCCAGTACACCGACCACCTGCAGCCACGTATCGTTCACCTTGATGTGTTTACCGGCCGCGGCGTCGTAACCGAGCAGGTTGATCTTCGCCGTTATGCCGAGCACGCAAACCGCGGAAGCCGCCTCGTCGTCTCCGGCACTGAGGAAGCGGCCCTCGTTGACCCGCAGGTTGTGGATCGCCTCATAGGACGCGCGCACGCCGAACAAGCCCGGGATCGTGCCCGCCGGCTTCGGCAGTATGCGAGCGGGATGCAGGTAGCGGCGCGGTGATGCTACATCCAGTCCCTCGACGTTCGCTTCCAGAACGCGGACGTCCCGCTCGGTCAGCCCCGGCGAAATGCGCCGCCGTTGCTGGCGTTCCTCGGGACTCATCATGGGCCGCGAGTCCACCAGAATGTTCCGCACGCCCAACCGCTCGATGAACTGAAGCGACTGCTCGCGCGCGCCCGCGCCGATGGAGAGCATGGCGATCACCGAGCCGACGCCGAACACGATGCCCAGCGCCGTAAGCAGGGTCCGCGTTTTCTGCGCGCGCAGGTTGCCGAACGCCTCGCCCAGGTCGCTGAAGAGGCCGCGCGTCGCGCGTCCCACGGGGCGGGGAAGACCGGGTGCTGCCGCGCTCATTTGGCCACCGCCTTGGCTGCGTTGCCCGTTCCGGCGGACTTGCTGTCCGCCTTCTGGTCCGGACTGGCGAGAGCCACCTGTTCACCCTCGTTCAGGCCGGTCACAACCACCTGGCCCTCTCCTCTGCGGACGAGCTGGACATCCTTGGCGGAGAAGCCCTTGTCTTTCTTCACGTATGCAAAGGTGCGCCCGTCCCGCTCGAACAGCGCGGGCGCGGGCAGCCACAACACGCCTTTCAGCGTTTCCATTGAGATCACGATGCGCGCGCTCATGCCGGGCCTGAGTTCGGCCACGGGATCCTCCACCGTCGCTTTGCAGGCGAAGCGGCGCTCCCAGGGCGGCCCGGTAGTGCCCCCAACGTCCTTGACCTTGCCGTGGAACTCGCGGCCCGGCATGGAGACTAGCTGGAGGCAAACCGGCTGTCCGACGGAGAGGTGCCCGCGGTCCTGCTCGGCGATCTGGGCCGTTACCTCCCAGTTCGCCAGGTCCGGGATCTGGGCCACCGCCATTCCGGGACGAATCTGGTCGCCCACCTGGAACAGCGGCAGAGTCATGCCGGAATAATAGAAGTTGGTGTTGCTGTTCCGCTCTACGTTAACGTAGCCATCGGCCGGGGCCTTCAACGTCATCATGTCGATGTTGCGGCGCGCCGTGTCGGCCAGCATTTTGGCTTTGCGCCGTGCCGCCTCCTGAATGGCGATCGAAGCCTTGGCGGCGGCTTTGCTCTGTGGATAGTCGCGCTCCAGCTTGGCCAGCCGCTCGTGGGCTCCCTCCAGGGCCAGATTGTTCTGACGGGCGCTCAACAGCGCAATCAGCGGATTGCGCCGGACCTCCAACTCGGCTTGCTTCAGTTCGCCGCGCGCCCGGAGTAATTCGTAGTTCAAATCCTCTTCTTTGGCCAGCGCTTCATTCTGGGCCTGGATTACCTGTTGTTCGGCTTCGGCCAGGTCGGCCTCGGCTTCCCGCAGTTTGTATGCCTCTTCCGTGGTGTCGAACCGGGCCACGATCTCGCCCGCCTTCACCGGTTCGCCGGACTTGCGCAGTTCCGTGAGGATCATCTGGGAACTGCCCACCATGGGCGCGGTGAGCATCCTCGAGTTGCCGCCCTGCAGATTGCCGTAGGCCGTGACGGTGAACGTCACGTCGCCCCTTTTGACGTGGGTGGTGGGAATCGGCGCAGGCTGCGTCGCGGCGAATCTCTCATAGAGGCGGGGCACATAGCGCGCGCCCGAAGCGACCAGTATCGCGGCCGCCAGAAGAAAGACCGCTTTCACGGCGCGCGTCATTTTGTCCGCACCTCGAATGAACTGCCCGTCTTGCCTCGCTTCTTTTCCGTGTCCGCAAGTTCTTCGACCAGCGCCACCTGCGTCCCCTCCCCAATGCCGCGCACGGCGACTTCATCGGGATTCCGTGCCACCACCTCAACCTTCACCGGCTTCAGGCCCTCTTTCCCCGGGATGAGGACCACAGGCCTGCCGCCGCGGGCAAACACGGCCTTCGCCGGTACGCTGATGGCGTTCGGGATGCGATCCACGATGACGTCCAACCGCCCGTTCATTCCCGGCCGCAGGCGGCTATCCGGTTGGCCGAGTGACGCGAAGGCCCGGAAGTTTCGCGACGGGGGCCACTCGAAGGTTTGCTCCGTCAGTGCGGAAATCCCCTCCAGCTTTCCCATGAAGGTCTTTTCCGGGAACGGGTCGAGCACGGCTCTTACGTCCTGCCCGACCTTTATCCGGCCGCGGTCGATCTCCTCGGTCTTGCCCTTGAACCGCAGGCTGTCCAACTCGGGGATCTCGGCGATGGCGCTGCCCGGCCAGACGTTATCGCCCGTGGTAAACGGCTTGGCGTTCATCCAGCCCTGGCTGTAATTCATCTGGAAATTGACCACCCCTGTTGCGGGGGAGCTCAGCTCCATCTGCGAAATCCGGTAACGCGTGACATCGACTTCGCTCTTGGCCTTGTCGCGCTGTGTAACCAGGGAGGCGATTTTCGACTTGCTTGAAACGGCATTCAAATCCGCCGCGGCTTGCTGGACCTTGAGCTTCTGTTCCACGAGGCTGAGGTCGATCCGGTTCTCCTCGCCCTGAATCGCGCTCACGATCTCTTTTTTCGACGCCTCCAGCTTGGCCTTCTCAACCGATAGCCGCAAGGAAGCCAGTTCCAGCTTGTCCTGCTCCGCGGTGATGCGGGCTTGCGCGATAGCCTGGTCGAGCGACGCCTGCGCTTGTTCGAAGGCGGCTTCCTTTTCCCGCAACTGGCGCTTCGCTCCGCTCGCATCGAAACGAACCACCGGATCGCCTTGCTTCACTGCGGTGCCCTGGGGCGCCAGCCAGACAATCTGCAAGTTGGGGACGTTCAGCGGCGCGGTAATCTGCGTGGATCGGCTGGCCACCAGGTCTCCCCGGCAGGAGACAATGACCAGGAACTCGCCCTTGCGCGCCGTCGCCACGGGCAGGTTGCTGGGGAGAGTCGCCGCGCCGGGGCGCAGCATGGTCAGGGCCACCGCGGCCGCACCGCCCAGACTCAGTAGCGCGCCCAGCCAAAGAGCAATCTCCCGGCGCCACCGGCGCAGGATTCCAGGCACTGGCATTTTCATGGATTCGCTCCGGCGGCGGGTGCCGCGGCAGGTGCGGCCGGCGCGGAGGGTCGAGTGTCGATTTCAATCGCCGCCGAAAGATCGGGCAACAGGAGGGGGCTCTGCTGAACGATGCGAAATGCCGCGTTGAAGGTCCTGACCTGCGAGTCCATCCCTGCGGTTGCCACGGGATTTGCGGAATCGAGTATGGCTTCAAAGACCGCTCCTGGGTAAGCGTCCAGGTAAAGCCTGGCGCTTGGCGACTTCCACAGCGAGGCTATGTCGGGCTCATTCACGCTGGCCTTAACGATCATCCGTGCCGGATTGAAGATCCGCACCAGCGGCATTCCCGGCCACATCTGGTCGCCCACCTGGGCCGGTCCCATCGAACCGCTCCGCCATGTGTTCTCCAGAACCACCATCCCGTCGAGTGGCGCCCGGACCTGCAACCGTTCGAGGTTGCTCTGGATTCTTTCGAGTGACACCTGCTGGCGCTGCCGCTTCAATTCCAGGATCTTTACCGCTGCCGCCTCCGCCCGGCGCCTGCATTCGTCTGATTTCCTTAGGCTTGCCAGCCGGACCCGGGCGTTTTCGGCCTTGGCTTCGTTCTTCAGGCGGTCGATCTCGCTCAGGACCGGGCCCTTCCGAAGTTGGAGCTGGGCCTTTTCCAGATCCGCCTCGGCCTCCCGCAGTTGCGCCACTCGTTTGGCGGCATCGCTGTTTACCTGGGCTTTCTTCTCCTCCCACTGGTGGGAGAGGTCGTCCACCTTGGCCTTGGTATCCCTTTCCTCATCCAGGATGGTGGTCCGGTCGAACTCCGCCAGCATCTCTCCTTTGCTGACCATGCTGCCGTTGGGGATCAACCGCGTCAGCGTCATGCGGTTGCCTGTCCCGCTGATCTGCGGGACCCGAATCGATTGCGACTCGAGTGCTTGGATCAGGCCCGTAGTACGTACTGTCTTACGTTCGGGGGAAGGTTGGACGGCAACACGATCGGGCTGTCCTGTCGCGGCGGTTCGTGCCGGCGGACGGGAGCACGCCGGCTGAAGCAGACACAGGAGTACGCCCCCCCCTACTCCAGCCCATCTTCGAGTCTCCCAAAGCCGCGCACAGCCCGAGTGTCTGGGCACTCCGCTTCCTCCCGTCAAGTGTAGACGCCGCAAAGGGTGTTTCTGTTTGAGGAATTTGTGTCTTTTTTTACAAAATTGGACGCAAGAGTTGGCTCCAGGCTCTGCCTGCGAAGTCAATACCCGGGTGCGCGGGCCGGTTCCGATGGGCCGGTTGAAACCTCCGCCGACGCGCGAATCCCTGAGTCCGCACTCCCCATGCAGGCGGCCAAAGTTTCCCGCTCGCAGATGATGCGGGGTTGTCCGGCGGGATTGAAACGGCCCGAAATCAGGTAGGCCGCGCCTGCCGTCGCCGCCACCCAGGGCTGAAGGAAAAGCAGCGGCGCCACATATTTCTTTGATCGGACCAGGGACTCGTTCACCCCCCGCACTTTGGTGCTCCGGCGCATGCCCGGGATCTGCGGGATCACGAAATGCCGGAGGTCCAGTTCGGGCCGGTGCCGGCCATACTTCACCAGCGCCTTGGCCGAGTGTTTGGGCGTCGAAATGCCGGCGTCCGCGATGAGACTCCGCCGCAGCGCGCCTGGATAGTAGAAATTGATGATGCCGCGCGCAAAGTCGGCGCAATTGCGGTAAAGAAGGCGGAAACGTTTCCGGTTGCGTTGCGCGTTGAGAAGCCGGATCAGGCGTTCATCGTCCTTTCGCGCGGTTTCGAGCATGAAGCCGTAAATGCCGCGATCATACGATGCGCCAACCAACTGAACCCAGTCTCCCTTCGGTGTCTCACCTTCCGGGCCGTCGGGTGCTAGCTCTCGAAGGTGTGCGCGACGATACGCGTCCCTGAGATGCGCGACAACCGCCACATTTGCGGACTCGGGTATCTCTTCCGGCCCGTCCACTGCGTAGAGGTACGGCAATAGGGGCATCGCGATCCAGTCGCGTGACGCAATTCGGTCATACCGGCTGATTACCACGCCGGATTCTCCGGGCTGGCAGAGCCGGAGTTTGGTGGGCGTCTCTGCGCACACGCCGGACAGGTAAATGGATGCATGTCCGGTCGGATTGAAGAAACCAAACGTGCCAAATGGCTCGCTTACCAGGAGCGCGACGCCGCCAAACAACCGCATAGCTCCCGCAAGAACAAGAAGCAATAGGGCTGGGCCTTTCGTGTACATGCAATCGTCCAGGGACTATAACATTCGGACGTTGACGACCGCGAAAACGTTTCGCCGGCAGGGAAGACGAACGACAATCGCGTGAATGCCGGCGGCGAAGCGTGCACCAGCCGCGAGACGGACTGGTGAACTGTGGGATGGGAGCTTCGCCTTAGCCCGGCAACCCGCGCTTGCGCAAACCTTCTACAAGAAGCGGCGCGATTTGATCGTGAATTGCCTGGTTGGCGTAGCCGGCCCAACTGACGTCGGTCTCCGTGTCGAGACGAGCCGCGAGCGGTCCGCCGGCCGGGTCCGCCACGATCACGCCGGCTTCCCGCGCGATGAGTTCCGTCGAAAGATCGTAGGGGTGGCAGCACAGGCCCAGCGCCAGGCCCTGCCGCGCCAGCACTCGCTCCGCGTACGGGCGCAGGTCCGCGACGAAGCGGTCGTGCCCGCTCATCAGTTCATATAGCTGCCCGGCGGTGGAGATGTACTGGTCTTCGAAGCAGTGCGCCTTGCCGGGCTTGATGGGTTCCAGCGCGCCCCGGATGATCTCCTCGTCGATCGCCGCCAGCACGTCTCTCGCGCCGGGGAAGAACCGCACCACCATGGCGAATCCGTGCGCAATGGATTTCGCCTGCGAAGGGCGCAGGCGTATGCTCCGCCGCTCGCCGCTGAAACGGTTGATGCGCTCGGCGGATGCGCCCGCTCCGCGCTCCGCCCATAACTCGTCCATCAGGTACTGCTTGAGCAGCGGAATCTCGGTCTGCACCGCGAGTTCGATGTCCGCGAGCGTCGTTGCGGGGCCGCGGTTGGGCGCCACGCCCGTGAGAATCCAGGCGCTGCGCTTCTGGTACATGAGGCCGCGCGTGCCGTCGATCGGGTCGACAATGATGCGCCAGCGCGCGTCCGCCTCCGAAGCGCCGCGCGGCAGCACGATGCCTTCGTTCGGCAACCCTTCCGCGATCAGCACGAGCGGCGCATGGCAGGCCACTTCCTTTTCGATCGTTTCCACGATCAACGGCTCGCTGATCTCGTCGACGGCGTAGATCGTGTCGCCCGACTCCTCCTTGGCGACGCGCGCCATCTCTTCGAGAGATGCCCGTTCGCAGGCGCGCACCACCTCGTCGCGAATTCGCGCGTGCAGGTTCCGGATCGGCTCGAGCAACGCGTGCGCGTCCGTCATCATCCCTCCCTAGCTCTTGGCCTGCTTGTAGTGCCGCTTCGGTTGCCCGCGCAGTTCGGCGGCCTTCTCTTCCGGGCTGGTGTCGCTCAGGAAGTTTCCCCCGCCGGTCTCCGAACCGGCCAGGTATTTCAGCAGGTTCGGCTTGCGCAGCGGCGGTTGGAACTGCATGTGAAAGTGGAAGAACTCGCTGTAGTCGGCGCCGTCGGTGGGCGCCTGGTGCAGCGTCAGAATGTACGGGAACGACATGCGCCACAGGTTGTCGTAACAGATTTCGACGCGGTGCAGCGCGAGCGACAAGTCTGCAATCTCTTTCTCCGACAGGGTCGCCAGGCTCGCGTGCGTGGCCTTCGGCGCGACGTAGAGTTCGTAGGCGTAGCGCGCAAAGTACGGAATGAAGGCGATGGCGGTCTCATTCTCGTAAACAACGCGGCGGCCGTCCGTGCGCTCGGCTTCCAGAATGTCCTGGAACAGCACCCGCCCGGTTTCGCGCTTGTGCCGCAAGCTCACTTCGGCATACTTCTCCACGTTCTTCCAGACGAAATTGGTGGCGTAAATCTGGCAGTGCGGGTGCGGATTTGAACAACCCACTACGGCGCCCTTGTTCTCCCAGATCAGTACGTCGTTGATCTCCTTCATCGCGCCGAGTTCTACATACTGCTGGCGCCAGGCCGCGAACAGTTGCTCGATTTCGGCGGGCGCGAGTTCCGCCAGCGTCAGGTTGTGCTTGGGACTGTAGCAGAGCACTCGCGCGATGCCGCGGGCCGGCCGGTTGCGATAAATGCCAGGCGGCGGCGCCAGTTCCGCCGGAGCGTTCATGCCTACGCTCGGATGGTCGTTGTCGAACACGAAGATGTGATCGTAGTTCGCGTTGCGTTTTCCGCTCACCCGCAGGTTGCCGGGGCAGAGATAACAGTCCGGGACGTACTCGGGCAGGTTCTCGGCGTCGCCCGCCACCTTATCGCCCTTCCAGGGCCGGTTCTGGCGGTGCGCCGCCACCACCACCCACTCTTCCCGCAGCGGGTGCCAACGTTCTTCCCAAATCATCTGTGCCAATTACCAGAAGACAATATTCAGGGCCGCGAACACAACCGCCACCACGGCCGCCCAGAAGATCGGGCGCTTGTAGAGCGGCAGGTGGCCCTCGCCCGGAACCGCGGTGAGCCCGTAGACCACGTTGCGGAGTTCCGCATCCGGTTTCGGTTTCGTCACCATGCTTACCGCCACCGTCACCGCCACGCAGATCAGCCAGCTCCACAGCCCGCGGTACATATTCTCGGCCATGTCCTTGGCCTTGCTTGACAGCGCGATGTAGGCCAGCGCGCTCGGATCCAGTTTCACCCAGGCCCACATGCCGATGCTCGATGCGGTTCCCGCCAGCAAGCCCCAGAATCCGCCCGCGGGCGTGGCGCGCTTCCACAGCATGCCGAGCAGCACGGTGCCGAACAGCGGCGCGATGAAGAAGCTGAACAGAGCCTGCACGTAGTCCATGATGCTGAGGAAGGCCATCACGGCGTATGCCGTGCCGATGGAAACCAGCACGCCCAGGATGGTGCACCAGCGCCCTACCCTGACGTAGTGCTCATCGCCGGCCTGCTTCCGGATCAGTGCGCGATAGATGTCGTAGGTCCACACGGTGGCGAAGGCGCTGACGTTGCCCGCCATGCCGCTCATGAACCCCGCGATCAGCGCCGTAATGCCCAACCCGAGCAGGCCCGGCCCGCAATAGCGCGCCAGCATCAGCGGCAGCACCTCGTTGTAGCTGTGGCCGCCCGTGGCCAGTGCCTGGGCCTCGCCCGTCAGGTGCATCGGCAGCACGGCCAGCCCCAGCAGGCCCGGCAGGATCACGATAAACGGCACCATCATCTTGAAAGAGGCGCCGATGATGGGTGCCATCTTCGCCGACCGCAGGTCCTTCGCCGCCAGCACGCGCTGCACCACCAGGAAATCCGTGGTCCAATAACCGAACGAAATCACCCACCCCAAGCCGAGGACGATGCCGGTCCAGTGGATGCCCATGGGGTTGTCGCCGAACGAACCCATGGTGCGCCACAGGTGCGTGTAATCCTGCCCGGGAAAGTTGCGTGCGATGCGCGCCACCATGCCGTCCCAGCCGCCGGCCTCCACCAGGCCCAGGATCGGGATCAGCAGCGCGCCCAGCCAGATCAGCACGAACTGGAGCACCTCGTTGAAAATCGCCGATAGCAGTCCGCCCGCCACCACGTAGGCCGCCACCGTCAGCGAACTGACCCAGATGCTGAAATTGATGTCCCAGCCCAGCACCACCTTCAATACCAGCGCCATCGAGTACATGTTGATGCCGCTCATGAACACCGTCATCAGGCCGAAACTGACGGCGGAGAGCGCGCGGGCGGGTTCGCCGTATCGCAACTTCAGATATCCGGGCACCGAATGCGTTTTCG
>CAZLOS010000003.1:0-131636 GCA_964561215.1 uncultured Solibacteraceae bacterium
CCAACGTCCGCTACTCGCCGTGGCGCTTCAGCAATCTGCGCGCCGATGGTCAGGCGCGGTGGGACTTCTCCATCTTCAAGAATTTCCTGGTCAAGGAGAAGTTGACCGTGCAGTACCGCGCTGAAATCGTCAACGCCTGGAACCATCCCAACCTGCTGACTCCGGATATGACCCCGACCAGCAGCACCTTCGGGATGATCACCACTCAGGATGCCACGCGTACCTGGGTCATGTCGTTGAAGCTGTCTTTCTAAACCGCCGGATCGGAGAGACTTACTCAGCCGATCCCGTGCAGTAGAAGTGTTGGGCGGCCACCCGCGGCGGTGACCGCCCAGCGCACTACGCTTATAACATCAACATGTTCAAATATTTCGCCAAATTGGCTATCTTCCTGGCCGCCGTCGCGGCTTTCGCGCAAACGGATTGGAAAGCGGGTGCAGCCAAGCTCGTGATTACTCCCAAGGAGCCGATCTGGATGGCTGGTTTCGGCTCCCGCGACAGGCCGTCGGAGGGCGTCCGCCAGGACATCTACGTGCGCGCGCTGGCGTTGCAGGACGCAAGCGAGAAGACCTTCGTGCTGGTCACGCTCGACCTGGCAGCCGTGGAGCGTGAGATGTCGGACGCGATGGCGGCGCAGTGCCTGAAGCGTTATGGGCTCTCGCGGGACCGCCTGGTGCTGAACGTTTCGCACACCCATAGCGGTCCGGTGGCGGGACTTGTTCCGCTGCCCCTGTATGACCTCACGCCCGAGCAGCGCGATGTCGTCGCTCGCTACACTACGGAGTTGATCGAGAAGGCGGTCGACGTGGTGGGCATGGCGATCCAGGACCTGGCGCCGGCGAACCTGAGTTTCGAACAGGGGCTGGCCGGTATCGCCGTGAATCGCCGGCGAGTCGGGCGGAGATCGTTGCCCGGTCCGGTGGATCACGATGTGCCGGTGCTGGCTGTACGCGATCCGGCGGGCAAGTTGCGCGCGGTCGTGGTAGGGTACGCCTGCCACGCCACCATGCTCAGCGACTACAAGATCAGCAACGACTATCCAGGCTACGCGCGAGAAGCGATCGAGAAGGCTAATCCAGGCGCGCTGGCGATGTTCGTACAAGGCTGCGGCGCAGATTCCAACGCGTTCCCGCGCGCGGGGGAGGAGTTGTGCCAAAGGCGCGGCGAGATGCTCGCCGCCGCCGTCGAACTGGTGCTGAAAGGCAAAATGAAGCCGGTATCGGGCCCGCTGCGGGGCGCCTTTGATCGCGTGGACCTGCCATACCACGAGATGCTGACGCGCGAGGAACTGCGGAAGCGGCTGGAGCACAAGACGAAAATCTACCGCACGACGGCGCGCTATCTGCTGGACCGACTCGACCGCGACGGCAAGTTCCCGAATAGCTGCTCCTGCCCGATTCAGGTCTGGCGGTTCGGCGACGGCCTGAAATTCATCGTCCTGGGCGGCGAGGATGTGGTGGACTACTCACTGCGGCTCAAGAATCAATATGGGTTTGACAACACCTGGGTGGCGGGCTACTCGAACGACGTTCCCGCCTATATTCCCTCCAAGCGCGTGGTTCAGGAGGGCGGATACGAGGGGGGCGAGGCGCTGGTGTTTTTCGGCCGTCCCGGCAAGTTCAGTGCGGCCGTGGAAGAGATCATCGTCGAGAAGGTAGGCGATTTAATGGAGCGCACCGCCCATTGAACCCGGGCGGGCGCGATTATACGCAGGGTGCCAGGAGGCGCCACAATGCACAAGAAAATCGGAATTCTGGGTGGCTTAAGCCCGGAATCGACCGTGGCCTACTACGAGCACATTACGCGATCATATGTAGCCCGTTTCGGAGATTGCGGTTATCCGGAGATCCTCGTTTATAGCGTCAATTTCCAGCAGTACATGGATTGGCAGCGCCGGAACCAGTGGGCCGAAGCGGCCCAGGCGATGGCGGACTCGCTGAACGCGCTGCATGGCGCGGGAGCCGACTTCGGCCTCATTTCAACCAACACGATGCACCTGGTCTTTGACGAAGTGCAAGCGAAGGTCGATATGCCGCTGCTGAGCATCGTCGAGACCACCGCGCGGGCGGTTGGAGCAGCCAACATCAAGACCGTCGGGCTGCTTGGATCCGTGTTCACCATGCGGGAGAACTTCTACCGCAACGGACTCAAGCGGGCCGGCATCGAGACGCTGGTACCCGAACCGGCCGATCACGAACGCATCAACGAAATCATTTTCGGGGAACTCTGCCGCGGCGTGCGCCGCCCGGAATCCCGCCGCTTCTTACAGACCGTGATGGAAGGGTTATGCCGCCGGGGTGCCGGGGGCGTCATCCTTGGATGCACGGAAATCCCCTTGCTGGTCACCCAGAAGGATTGCCGAGTCCCGCTGTTCGACACCACGGCCCTGCATGCGCAGCGCGCCCTGGACTACGCGATCTCGCGAGGTGGCAACGGGCATTAGCACCACTCTGATAGGCGCAAGAGGAGGAAGCTCCAGCCGGTATTGCACCCGGCGTGAAACCACCTCATCGCGCCTTTGCCATTGCGGGTGTCGATGTGTCTGATGCCTGCGAAACAATCGTGTTCGACAGAATCGCGGCGCCTTTGGGCGTCGTGGATTGCATTTTGATTTGAGACATTTGGGATATTTGATAGGGAAAATCTTATGCTAACTCAATGCAAGTGTTCGGTGGCCGCGATCATGGTCGCGGCCTTCCTGATTATGAGTTGTTGTCTGCGTGCCCAGGATGCGCGCGGGACTATCCTGGGCCACGTCGCGGATTCTAGCGGCGCGGTTATCACCGGCGCGGATGTGCGCGCCACCAACACGGAAACGGGTGTTTCGGCCGTTTCCAAAAGCAATGAAGCCGGCAATTTCGTCCTGGCCTACTTGCTGCCCGGCGTGTATAGGGTAGAGGCTGAGTTCAAGGGCTTCAAGAAGTTCATGCGCCAGGGCATCCAGGTGCGCGTCGGCGACCAGGTACGGGTGGATATCCCGCTGGAAATCGGCAATCAAACGGAAACCGTCCAGGTCACCGCGGAGACGCCGCTGCTCGATACGGTCGATGCGTCTCTTGGCCAGGTGGTGGACCAACGCCAGATCCAGGAACTACCGTCGTTCGGCGGCGCGCCCTATAACCTGGCGCTGATGGCGCCCGGCATGATCAATACGACGAACCTCCGCCAGCGCTATGTAGGCACGCCTGCCGCGCAGGGCGACTTCGCGGTGGACGGCACGGGTCAGAAGAATAGCGACTTCACCATCGACGGTGTTCCCAACAGTATGGACAAGGGCATTGTCTTCGTGCCGCCGCAGATGTCCGTTAGTGAATTCAAGGTTCAGAGTCTGTCATACGACGCCTCCATCGGCCATACCGCCGGGGCGCTGGTGAACGTCAGCCTGAAGAGCGGCACCAACGATCTGCACGGCGAGGCCCACTGGTTCCTGCGCAACAAGGTGTTCGATACGCCGACGATCTTCCAGAACCGCGCGGGTCAGAAGGTGGCGCCATTCCAGGACCATCGATACGGTCTGAGCGGGGGCGGCCCGGTGTATCTCCCGAAGGTTTACGACGGCAGGAACAAGACCTTCTGGTTCTATCTGTGGGAAGCCAACGAAGTTAAGTACAGCTACGATTACGTGAACACCGTGCCCACCGCCGCCATGAAGCAGGGCGATCTGTCGGGGCTTCTGGCTTTGGGCGGCACATACCAGGTTTACGATCCCTTCAGCACCCAAGCCGTCTCGGGTGGCAAATTCCAACGGACGCCGATCGCGGGAAACATCATCCCAAAGAGTCTCCTGGACCCCGTGGCGCTGAAGATCATGACCCATTGGCCTGAACCGAACCAACTCGGCACCAAGGATTTTAAGAACAACCACTTCGTCAGCTATGCCGGCCCATTTCCGGTGTGGACGCACATGGCTCGTGTGGACCACGCCTTCAATCCCAACCACCGCGTCTACTTCCGCCTCATGAGAGAAGGATTCTACAGCCTGTCGAACCGCCGGTTCCTGGACGACAACGACGGTCTGGACTCCAGACAGGACAAGTGGGGCTTTGCACTGGACGACGTTTACGTGTTCAATCCCAGCTTCTTCATGGACATACGCTACGGACTTGCTTACCGCTGGGGCCGCAACAAGAGCTTCACGCAAGGTTACGACCTGAGTTCCCTGGGATTCTCGTCGAATCTTCTTTCCCAGTTGCCTGGCAAGGAACTGGCTACGTTCCCCAAGGTGGTGGTGTCGCCGTTCAATACACTCCAGAACAGTTCATCGAGCGGCAAGTGGGGTACCACGGTGAGTTCGTTGGACGCTAGCTTCACCAAGCTTCAAGGCAGACACAGCATCAAGTTCGGCGCCGCGCTCCGCGATACGCGGGAGACTTCGAACTACTTCACGAACGACGTAAGCCCGTATCTCGCTTACGGCAGCACCTATACAAACGGCCCGTACAACACCTCGTCGGCACCGACGGTGGGAGGCGAAATCGCCTCATTCCTGCTGGGTCTTCCGTCTACATCCGCATACCTGGCCAAGTCCGCCAGCTACGCGGACCAGGAGACCTATTTGGGACTCTTTGTACATGATGACATCAATCTAACCCGCAGACTGACTGTGAACTTTGGCGTGCGGTGGGAGTATGAGACGCCGGTCACGGAACGCTACAACCGGTCGGTGGCAGGCTTCGCCTTCGACCAGGTGAGTCCGGTCGCGGCGCAGGCCCAGGCTAACTACGCCGCCGGCACCCAGATCCCGGAGTTGCCTGCCAGCGCCTTCAAGGTGATGGGTGGCCTGACGTTCGCCGGATTGAACGGCAATCCCCGCGGAAAGTGGATTGGAGAGAAGAACAACTTTATGCCGCGCGTCGGCTTGGCTTACCAGCTCAGACCGACCACGATTCTCCGTGCCGGCTACGGCATTTTCTTTGACTCAATTGGCATCAACGCCTACAACTCTATCCAGACAGGCTTCAGCACCTCCACACCGGTGCAGGTTTCGATGGACGGAGGCCTCACCTACATCGCGAACACGGCCAATCCGTTTCCGAACGGATTGATCCAGCCCCAGGGCGCCGCCGGCGGGTTGTCCACCAACCTTGGCCAGGCAGTCAGCTTTTACGCCAAGAATCGCTTGAACCCGTATAACCAACGGTGGTCTTTCGGAGTTCAGCATCTGCTTCCCGGCCAGTTGAAGGCTGAGGTGACTTATGTGGGCAACCGCGGCACGCGGCTTCAGGTCGCTCGGAATATTAATACACTTCCGCAGCAATACTTGAGCAAGTCGCTGGTTCGCGATCAGACTACGATCAACTACCTTGCCCAGGTCTTTCCGAACCCTTTCTATGGCACCAATTCGATCTACGGCAAGAACATCTCGCGCCAGGGGCTGCTATATCCGTATCCGCAGTTCGGCAGCGTATCGGTGACCGAGCCGATCGGTTACTCCTGGTATCATGCCCTGCAAGCCGGTGTGGAGAGGCGTTTCTCGAAGGGCTTCATGTTCATGATGAACTACACGTTCTCGCGGTCGATGGACGCCATGGCCTTCCTGAACGCGAGCGATCCAATGCCGTACGAGTCGCTGTCGACCCAGGACCGGCCGCACCGTGTCGTCATCAGCGGTATCTATGAGTTGCCCTTCGGGCGCAAGCGGCCGATAGGCGCGAACATGCCATCGGTGCTCAATTTCTTCGCCGGCGGCTGGCAACTCAACGGCGTGGTGCAGCGCCAAAGCGGTCAAGCGCTGGAATGGGGCGATGTGTGGACGCTGTTCACGGGTGATTCCACCAAGGTGGGGCTGTCCAAGAGTCAGCGCAGCGTGGACCGGTGGTTCAATACCGATGCCGGCTTCAACAAGGTCAGCAGTCAGCAGCTCGGATCCAACGTCCGCTACTCGCCGTGGCGCTTCAGCAATCTGCGCGCCGATGGTCAGGCACGTTGGGACTTCTCCATTTTCAAGAATTTCCTGATTGCGGACAAGGTAACCGCGCAATTCCGGGCTGAAGTTGTCAACGCCTGGAACCACCCCAACTTGATGACTCCGGTGATGACCCCGACCAGCAGTACCTTTGGGATGATCACCAGCCAGGACGCCACACGTACCTGGGTGATGTCTCTCAAGCTGTCTTTCTAGCATGATGCAGTCCTGCGAGGGCGCCGGGGATTCCTGCGAAGGAAGCCGTCCGGCGCCCTTGTTATTGTGAGGTAATCATGTTCAAACACAGCGCCAGGGTGGTTCTCTTTCTGGTCGCCGTCACAGCCTTCGCTCAAACGGATTGGAAAACCGGCGCAGCAAAACTTGTGATTACTCCCAAGGAGCCGATCCGGATGGCCGGCTTCGGTTTCCGCGAGCGGCCCTCGGAGGGCGTCCGCCAGGACATTTACGTACGCGCGCTGGCCTTACAGGACGCGAGTGCGAAGACGTCGGTGCTGGTCACGCTGGATCTGACTACCGTTGAGCGCCAGATGGCGGATGAGATTTCCGCGCAGTGCCGACAACGCTATGGTCTGACACGGGACCGCCTGGTGCTGAATGTGTCACACACTCATAGCTCCCCCCTCGCTGGACTGGTGTTAATGCCGCTTTACGACCTCACGCCCGCGGAGCGGGACGTCGTGCGGCGCTACACCGCTGGTCTGATCGCCAAGACAGTGGACGTCGTGGGCATGGCGATTCAGAACCTGGCTCCGGCCAGCCTGAGTTTTGAACAGGGGCTGGCTGGCATCGCCGTGAACCGCCGGCGTGTGAACCAGCGGTCGTTGCCCGGCCCGGTGGATCAGGATGTGCCGGTGCTGGCAGTGCGCGATGGAACCGGGAAACTGCGAGCTGTAGTTGCCGGTTACGCGTGCCATCCAACTACATTGAATGATTACCGCATCAGCAACGACTATCCGGGATATGCTTTGGAAGCGATCGAGAAGGCGCACCCTGGCGCTCTGGCGATGTTCGTACAAGGTTGCGGCGCGGACGCCAACGCTCTTCCACGCAGTGGTGAGGAGTTGTGCCGTATGCGGGGTGCGATTCTCGCCGCGGCTGTGGAGCAGGTTCTGAATGGAAAAATGAAGCCCTTAACAGGGCCATTGCGTGCCGCCTTTGAAACCGTAGACTTGCCTTTCCATTCATTCCTGACAAGGGAACAGTTGCAGAAGCATTTGGAAAGCAGGACGAAGATGTACCGGGCCACGGCACGCTATATACTCGGCGCGGTTGACCGCAACGGAAAGTTCCCGGACCATTGTTCCTGGCCGGTTCAGGTCTGGCAATTCGGGAACAGCCTGAAGTTCATCGTCCTGGGTGGCGATGTTGTGGTCGATTATTCGCTTCGCTTCAAGAGCCAGTACGGCTTCGACAACACCTGGGTGGCCGGCTACTCAAATGACATGCCGGCTTACATCCCCTCGAAGCGCGTGTTGCAGGAAGGTGGCTACGAGGGCGGCGAGTCCTTGATCTTTTTCGGCCACGCGGGTAAATTCAGTGCAGCCGTGGAGGAGATCGTCGCCGAGAAGGTCAACGATTTGGTGGAGCGCACCGCCAGATAGAGCTGTCCGGCACCACGGCGCCCGACGCACAGCGGCGACAGATGATAACGAGAGAGGTTACATGCAACGCAGACATTTCCTGACGGGTTCGCTGGCGACAGCGTGGACAGCGCTTGACGCGGCTATTCCGGCCACGCCCGGGCACCCCGCCCTGATTCCTTACCCTCAGAAGATCCAGTGGACCGGTGAAGGCTTCGCCTGCTCCACATACGCGCTGGAAGCCCCGGCCGAGGCGGGCTTTGCCGCAGCGGAACTAGCCGGCGCATTGGGTACCGCGGGAGCGAAGCAGCGCGCTGGCGCGCCGAAGATCCTGCTGCGCTTCTCTGATGTAAATGGAGCCGGCAAGATCGGCGCGGGCGAGGCATATGAAATGGACGTGACGGCGAAGCGCATTACGATCACGGCGCCGAAGCCCTCCGGGCTGCTGTACGGCGTTGCCACGCTACGCCAGCTGATCATCCGCGGGGCGCACGGCCCCGCCATCGCCGGCTGCCGCATCACGGATTGGCCCGCATTCTCCTGGCGCGGTTTCATGCACGACGTGGGCCGCAACTATCAGGACATGGCGCTGCTGCGGCGGTTCATCGACGTGATGACGCGCTACAAGATGAATGTGTTCCACTTTCATCTTGCCGACGGACCCGGTTACCGGATCGAATGCCGCGTGCATCCCGAGTTGAATGCTCCATCAAGCTATCAGGCCACGCGACACCCGGGCAAGTATTACACCTACGCTGAGATCAACGAGCTTATCGCTTACTGCCGCCAGCGGAACATCATGATCGTGCCGGAGATCGACATGCCCGGCCACAGCGAGTACTTCGATCGCGCATTCGGTTTCGACATGCAGGACGAGCGGGGCGTCAAGATCGTCGAAGATGTGTTGAACGAATTCATGGACCGCGTGGACACGCCGTTCCTGCACCTCGGCTCCGACGAGGTGGACGTTCGCAATCCGCGATTCATGAATCGCATGGCCGGCCTGGTGCGCTCTCGTGGAAGGCAGGTCATGGCGTGGCGTCCGGGCAATCCGCCATCCGACAGATTTGTCTCGCAGATCTGGTCCTATGGCCCGAAACTCGACGCGCTTCCCGGAATTCCAATCGTGGATTCGCGCAACAACTACATCAATCACGTGGACCCCTTCCAGGCCCCCGTGCGCTTGCTGAACATGGCTACGGCGGGTCAGGCGGAAGGGAACGGCATCGCCTGGGGCGGCATCCTCTGCCACTGGCCGGATCTCAATGTGAGCGACGTGATGAACATATACCGCCAGAGCCCGGTGTTTCCTTCTCTTCTGGCGGCGGCGGAGAATTACTGGCGCGGGCACATGCCGCATAATCCGCAATACTGGGCGAAGCTGCCGGAAGCCCCAAGCCCCGAACACGCCCGCTTCGCCGAATTCGAGGCACGGATGCTATCGCATCGCGATAAGTTCTTCAATGATTGGCCTTTCCCGTACCTCAAGCAGACCGACATTCCGTGGAAGCTCATCGGCCCCTTCGATCACAAGGGTGACCTTGCGGCGCAGTTCTCGCCTGAACGGGAAATCCGGCCAAGCTACGTGGTGGACGGCAAGACTTACCGCTGGACGGACGCCGTAGGCGCTACCATCGCCGTGAATCACTTCAAGTACGAGGGGTGGCGGACCGGAACCAAGCGGGGAACCGTCTATGCCCTGACCTATGCCCGTGCGCCGCGCGAGATGACGGTGGGCTTTTGGATCGGGTTCAATGGTCCTTCGCGATCCAACCGCCGCCAGCAGCCCAACCCTCAACAAGGTGAATGGAGCACTGTAGGTTCGAAGATCTGGATCAACGATCGAGCTGTCGCGCCGCCCGTCTGGAAGCAACCGGGCCCCGTGGCAGACTTCGTCGAGACGCCGCTGGTGGATGAGGATTACTTCTACCGGCCTCCCACGCAGGTCACCTTGAAGGCCGGCTGGAACAAGATCCTGATCAAGTCGCCGAAAGCGGACGACACCTGGACCTGGCAGTTCACCTGCGTTCCCGTGCGGGTGGCCGGCGACCGCGTGCGCGAAGTGACGGAACTGCGTTTCTCGGCGAACCCCGGCGCGTAAGCGCCACCGGAATCTACCGGCCGGCGGGCAGGCCTAACCAGCGCACGGCGTTCTGTGAGCGGATCTTCTCCTTCACCGCGGCGCTTGCTTCAAGCATATCGAGCTTCGCCAGCGCGGGGCCGGGATACTGGAATGGCATCCCCGTGCCGAAAAGGATGCGGTCCTCGCCCAGGAGCGAAATCAGTTGGGAGAGTTCGTTACCAAATTCCACGCTGACGCGGGAGATGTCCACAGCGTAGTTGCCGGGTATATCCTTGCCACCGCGGCCCAAAGCCGAGTTCGCGATTCCACTGCCGTTCGCGACGATGAAGCGCGCCTTCGGACAAGCGCGGACCAGTCGTGCGACCTCGTCGAGATTGAGATCCGGAATATCGATCAGCCATCCCTGCTGGCGCGGGTCCTCCACGCGAACGGGAATCGAGATCACCATGCCTATGTCCGCGGCGGCGTTCACAAAGGCGCGGCAGCGTGGATCCGACAGCGTGTAGTTGTGCCACTTGGGGTACAACCGTACGCCTTTCATGCCGAACTGGTCGTGGCAAATCTTGAGGTCGTCCTGCCAGCCCGCGTACACGGGGCTGAGAACGGCAAACGGAATCAGCCGGGAACGGTGCGCGGCGGCCTCCGCGGCCACTTCCTCGTTGCCCGCCTGCGGATTGCGGTACGTGATGGCGGCAGCGCTCGAGACCACGGCACGCTGGATGCCGAAGCGGTCCATGTATTGAACAAGTCCCGCGCCGGTATTGTGCCGCAGTTGCCGGTAGGCAAAATGTCCTAGATACGCGCTTACGTCGATCATTACACCCTCCGCCGCGCCAGAAGGCGCTGCATGTTGCCGCTCAGAATCTTGGCCCGGTCCGCATCGCTCAACACGGCGGAACGGATGCGCCCCACGCTGGCCGTCATGGACATATCGCAGCCGAACAGGACGCGGTCGGCGCCCATGATCTTCACGGCCATCTCAACAGTGCCCTCGTCGATCACGCTGCCGCTGGTATCGATGCAGACGCTGGGCGCATTCCGCAACGATTTCGCGGTCCACTCCCAGTCGCCGCCGCCGGCGATGTGGGCGCAGATGATCATGGCTTCCGGGTAACGCTTGGCGAGTTCGGCGAAGGTGCCGCCGTCGCTGATGCGCGGCTGCGGGGGGATCAACGAATAGCAGTGTCCCGCGTGATGGAGGATGGGGACGCCCAACTGGATGACGCGCTCCACCAACGGCCACACCACCGGTTCCGTGGCCACGTAATCGTTGTAAAGCTTCACTCCGATGAAACCCATCTTCTCGACACAGCGGCTGACCTCATCGCACGCTTCCTTGATGTAACCGGGGTTGACATAGCAGTAACAGAGGATCCGTCCCGGATAACGCTTCGCGGCCTCCGCCGCCCAATCGTTACACCGGCGGAACTCCTCCGGATCCGTAGGATGCCGAGGACTCAGCAGGGAGCAGCAAAGCTGGTCGATCCCCAACCGGTCCGCCGCGTCGATGAGCTGGCGGTCCTTTTCGAGATAACCGGGGCTGCCGTGATGGCTCAAGTGCGCGTGCGCGTCGATCACCTTGACCTTGCCGGCGCTGCCTGCGGCACCCGCGCGAGCCAAGCCCGCGGTGCCCGCAAGGCCCAGCCCGGCGCTGAAAGCACGCCGCGACATCAAACCGAAGCCCGATTCGTCCATGCGAATTCCTCCCTGGCACAGCGGACGGACTGGTGTACCCAAACTCCCATGGCGATGCGCGGTTGTCGAAGCACGCCGCCCTTTCCGCGAGCCTTGCTGTAAAGTATCGCCGCCATGGGGTTGGAGTCAAACCGGACCATGCAGGTTTTTTTCAAAGTGCAATCAAATGGAATGCGCCGCTGCATGTCGACGCTTTGCTCTTCATGGCTCTGAGAGGATGCGGCGTTGTAGCATCAGAATTGGAGATGTATCCCAGCATAGTTTTCATCCCTTCCTTCCTGTTGGCCCCGGGCGAAGAGCCGGCGGGCTTGCTTCTTCAGATGCTCATCGTATTCACGTCGGCGAAAATCCTGGCCGAAGTGGCCGAGCAACTGAAGCAGCCCTCCGTAGTCGGTCAGTTGATGGCCGGCATTCTGATCGGCCCGAGCGTGCTGGGATGGGTGCAACCCACTGAATTCCTGGCTGTGCTTTCCGAACTCGGCGTCATGTTCCTGTTGTTCCACGTCGGTCTGGAACTACGCGGCTTTCAACTCACCAGAATCGGACTCGAGGCGCTGCTACCCGCCACCCTGGGCGTGATTTTGCCTTTCATGGGCGGCATTGCCGTCATGATGGCGATCGGGCACCCGACAGTCGAAGCCATCTTCGTGGGCGCGGCGCTGGTGGCCACCAGTGTGGGGATCACGGCGCATGTCCTGGCCTCGAAAGGGCTGCTCGAAGAAAGAGCCAGCAAGGTGATCCTGGCGGCGGCGGTCATCGACGATGTACTCGGGCTGCTTGTGCTCGCCGTGGTGAGCGGCCTCGCCAAGGGCCGCATCAATTTCGTCGAACTAGGTCTCACCACGGGGTTGGCCGTCGGCTTCACGGTCCTGGTCGCAACCTGGGGAAAGAAGGCCATGGCGCGGATCGTGCCCCGCGTGGAACAACGCACGCTGTCGGTCGACGGCGAATTCACGCTGTCGATCATCCTGCTGTTCGGCCTCTCGCTGCTCGCCATACACGCCGGTGTGGCCGCCATCATCGGCGCATTTCTGGCCGGTATGGCGCTGGCCGGCAACGTGGGAGATCGCGTACACCAGATGACCAGCGGAGTCACGGAATTCCTGGTGCCGTTCTTCCTGGTGGGCATCGGCCTGCACCTGGACTTGTCGGTCTTCCGGCACGGGGGCACGGTCCTGCTCGCCGCGATCATCCTGGTCGTCGCGTGCGTAACGAAGTTCCTCGGCTGCGGCCTGGGCTCACTGCACCTGGGATGGGCCGACGCCACGCGCATAGGAGCCGGCATGATACCCCGCGGAGAGGTGGGCATGGTGGTAGCTCAAATAGGCCTTGGGCTGCGCATCATCCCGCAAGACGTGTACGGCACGGTCGTGTTCATGTCGATCGCCACGACGATCCTTGCTCCACCGCTCGTGACACTCAGCTATCGTAGTCTGATGCGGCGTGAACCCGCCGGTACAGTTTCCGAATGACAACTTCTCAACGAATCGCCATAGCCGCACTCTGCGCCGCCGCGGCTTGGTGTCAACAGTCCTCGCCGGCGCTCGTCTTCAGCGGCCGCATACACGGACGGGGCGGCACGCTCTACCGGCAGTTGTGGCGCCTGACCGGCCCGGGCGACCGGCGCGTACAGCTTTCCCGCTCCACGCGCCAACACGACCTGCCGGCGTGCGGAACCGATGGGCGCACCTTGCTGTTCCTCGCCGGCGGCGATCAGCATGCGCACGAGCTTTGGACCTTCGACACGAATACCCGTGCGGAACGGATGCTGCTGAAGACGGACGAGGACCAACCCATTTCGCGCGTACTCGGCTGGTCGCGAGGCGGCCGTGAAATCGTGCTTGCACTCGATACCGAAGGAGGTCATCACCTGGCCAAGCTCCTGTTGCCGGAGAACACGCTGGTGGGCTTGCCGCGCGCAGAAAACCCGGCGCTGTCGCCCGATGGAACGCGGATCGCATACGACACGTCGTATCTGGGCGGTGGAAGCCTGGCGCAATCGCAACTGCTGGTGGTGGACCTGGACGGCAAACCGGTTGCGCACCTGGGCCGGGGCGCAAGACCGGCCTGGTCGCCGGATTCCGAGAAGTTGGTTGCGCTAGTGGCGAACGGGACGGACCTGCAAGTCGTGGAGGTGCGCTCGCGCACAATCCAGCGCACAATCGCTCTGCCGTCGAAGTCGGACCGGTGGACGTCGCCCGGCGCCCTGGTCTGGTCGCCGGACGGGAAGTGGATTCTGGCGTCTTCCCCGGGTGAAGGCGCGGAGGAGTACTGGTTGCTGAACATGGAAACCCGCGTGTGGACTTACCTGGACCGTGGGCGTGGCGCGCACTGGTCGCCAGATGGCGCGCGATTGGCATATGCAGCACCCTGGCGGACGGTGAAGGTGGACCGAAAGGAGGTTCCCGTTTCCACTCTCAGGATGGCCGAAGCGCCGGATTTCCGGGTGCGGGATTTGGCGTCAGCGCCGGCCGCTATCGATTCTCCGGCATGGTGCGCGGTGGGTCCTCGGCCGCCAAGATAGAATCCTATGGAGAGGCCCTTTCTTTCCGCGTGAAAGTTTCGTATATATATATCTGCGGCGTGGCAAGGAGGAGAGCAGATGGTTAAGTGCCCGATGTGCGATGGCCCCATCGATGTCGAAGAAGACGAACTCGACGAAGGCGACATCCTCACCTGCGAGGAGTGTGGAGCAGAGATACAGGTGGCTGGGGTGAATCCCCTTGAACTCGAAGCTGCCGACGAAGAGGATCTGGAAGATGAGGAAGGCGACCTCGAAGAGGAGGATGAGGACGAAGACGAGGAGGAGTGGCGTTAGCGTCGGGCTTGCCCGTGTTCTTATCCGGGTCTGCGTCCTGCTGGGCGTGGCCGCAATAGCGGTGTTTCCGGCCGCCGCCGGGAAACGGGACAAACAGGAGCCATTCGCATTGATCGCGGGAACGGTGTTTCGCGATACGGGCTTTGCGCTGCCGGGCGCCGAGGTGTCGCTCAAGCCCACGCCCGAGGGGCCATCCGCCGTCAAAGTCAAGAACGCAAAGATGGTGTCCACGCCTCGCGGCGAGTTCGTGTTTCGGGTCCCTGCCGCGCCCATGCGATATACTGTGAGTGTCAAAGCCAGGGGCTTCCGCGAGCAAACAAAGCCCGTTTCCATAACGGGGGATGAGCGCGTGGACGTCTTTTTCCGGCTGGAAGCGGAATCGAAATAGTAGCATGAAAATCGTTCAGTTCATAGCCTTCTCACTCATGCTGGTGGCTCTGACTGCGCTGCCGGCGTCCTCTCAATGGAAGAGGGACAAAGACAAGGAGGATCCCAATACGCGCTCCCTGCAGGGATTCGTCCTGGACGAGCAGGAGAAGCCGGCCAAGACCGCCATCGTGCAACTGAAGAACACTAAGACCCTCCAGGTTCGCTCTTATATCACGCAGGAGGATGGGCGCTACCAATTTCACGGCTTAAGCACCAACACCGACTACGAGTTGCGGGCAGAGCGAGGCGACCTGGCCAGTGCGGTCCGGCACCTCAGCGTATTCGATGCCCGGCCCAAGCCGGTCATCAACCTGAAGCTCGAGCCCAAGAAGAAGTAGCGCCGTCTTTGGCCCGCTCTATTGGGAGGGGACATGAGACGAGTATGGAACCTGGCGGTTGGTTTGGGTTTGGCGGCCACGGCATGGGCTCAGAGCGGAATCGTTGGCGCCAAGCCTGGTGAGTTCATGCTGCAGGATCTGAAGGGCTCCAGCGTTTCCGCTTCGGCGTTGAGCGGCAATGTCACCGCGCTCATCTTCATAGCCACCAGATGCCCGGTGTCGAACGCTTACAACGAGCGCATGAGCGCGCTCTATCGCGATTACGAGCCCAAGGGCGTGAAGTTCATCCTCGTGAATTCCAACTACAATGAGCCGGCGGCCGAAGTCGGCGAACACAGGAAGAGCAATGCGTTCCCGTTCGCTGTTTATAAGGATGCCGGCAACGTGGTGGCGGACCTGTTCCACGCGAACGCGACGCCGGAAGCCTTCGTGCTCGACTCGAGCGGCACGGTGCGCTATCACGGCTATGTCGACGACTCGCAGAACCCAGGACGCGTCACCAGGCAGGGGTTGCGACTGGCCTTGGACGCCTTGCTGGGAGGGAGAAGCGTCAATCCGGCGGAGACCAAGGCGTTTGGATGTTCCATTAAACGGATAAAACGATGATCTTGAATGTGCGGTTTCTTGTTGCGGCGGCGTTGCTGGCCGCGCCGTTGTGCGCTCAACCGGCGCTCCAGCCGATGAATGAGACGGGCTACCAGGGATTGCTGGCGGCGAACAAAGGGAAGGTTGTGCTCGTGAACTTCTGGGCCACATGGTGCCAGCCCTGCCGGGCCGAGATGCCGCAACTCGTGAAGATGGAGGCATCGCTGCGCGCGCGAGGATTCAAGCTCGTCACCGTGTCCGCCGACGAACCGGAGCAGGAAGCCTTTGCCCGCAAGTTTCTCGCCCAGACGAAGGTGCCGGGGCCGTGGTATGTGAAGAGGCCCAAGAGCGACAGCGCCTTTATCGAAGCTGTCGACCGCCGTTGGAGCGGCGCGCTGCCGGCGTCGTATCTGTACGACCGCACGGGGCGCAAGCGGCAGATGTTCGTCGGAGAAACCGCCATGGCGACCATCGAGGCAGCCATCCGCAAGCTGCTTTAGCTACTCGCCGCGGATCAGGTCGTCGTAACTTTCGCGGGCGCGAATGACGCTGTACTTATCGCCGTCGATCAGCACTTCGACCGGGCGCGGGCGCGCGTTGTAGTTTGAAGCCTGCGCGAATCCGTAAGCTCCCGCCGTACAAACGGCCAGCAGATCGCCGGGCAGCACATTGTCGATCTCGCGGCCGCGCGCGAGGAAATCGCCCGTCTCGCACACCGGCCCCACCACATCGGCGCGGATGACGCCGCGGTGAGCGCGCCGGAGCGGCAGGATTCCGTGATATGCGCCGTAAAGCGCGGGCCGGATCAGGTCCGTCATGGAAGCGTCGACAATGACGAATTCTTTCTTGCCGTTGCGCTTGCGATAGAGCACCCTCGTGAGCAACATGCCCGCCTCCGCCACCAGCGAGCGGCCGGGCTCCAGCAGGACGCGCAGGCCGCTGCTTTCCACGCGCGTGCAAAGCGCCGCCACGAATTCCGCGATCGAAGGCGAGGACTCGCCCGGCCGGTACGGCACTCCCACGCCGCCGCCGAGATCCAGATGCCGGATGTCGAAGCCCTTCTCCCGCAGACGTTGAGCCAGCGCCACCAGGCGGCCGGCGGCTTCGAGCATCGGCGCCGGATCCAGGATCTGCGACCCGATGTGGCAGCTTACCCCTTCCAGTGTTAAGTGCTTGAGCGCCCGGGCGCGCTGATAGACCGCCTCCACCTCGGCGATGTCGATGCCGAACTTGTGCTCGCGCAGGCCCGTGGAGATGTAGGGATGCGTCGCGGCATCGACGTCAGGGTTTACGCGCACAGCCACACGCGCCGTCACGCCTCGCCGTTCGGCCAGCGTGTCGATCAGCGCCAGCTCGCCTTCGGACTCGCAGTTGAAACCGTAGATCCCCTGATCGAGCGCGTAGGCGATCTCATCGGCGGTCTTGCCGACCCCGGAGAACACAACGCTCGACGCTTTTCCGCCGGCCTTCAGCACACGGAACAGCTCACCGCCGGAAACGATGTCGAACCCGGCGCCCTTTTCCGCAAGCAGCCTCAACAAACTCAGGTTGCCGTTCGCCTTCACGGCGTAACAGATCGCGTGCGGCGTGCTGCCAAAGGCTTCCTGGTAAGCGCGCAGACGGCGCACAATGGCACTTTTCGAGTAAACGTAACAGGGCGTCCCCTCGCGCGAGGCCACGTCCGCCAGCGCGACTTGCTCGCAATAGAGCGTGTCTTGTTCGTAACGGTAGGCAGAATCCATCACAGGACTTTCATCACGATCATCGTCTGGTCGTCCCCCAGCGGCAGTGCACCGCGAAACGCATCGAGATCCTTCCAGAGCGCGTCCAGGATCCCGGCGGGAGCTTGCGTATGAATGCCAGTGAGGAGCCGGACCAATGGTCCCCGGCCATACTCCTCCTTCCCGGCGTTTTGCTGATCCTGCACCCCGTCGGAGTAAAGCAGGACCAGGTCGCCGGGCTCGGCCTGAAAGCGGACTTCTTCGTACTCCCTGTCGTCCAGCAAACCCAGCGGCACGCCTTCCACGCGCGGCCGGATGATCTGGCCGCCGCGCACGATGAGGGGCGGCACCGCGCCGGCGTTAGCCATGTTCAGCGTCCGCGATTGCGCGTCCCACTCCAGCATCAGAAGGGACACGTACTGCGCATCCACACGCCGTTCGAGCAGGGCCGCGTTCAACGCCCGCATGAGTTGCGCCGGACTGCGTCCGCGCCGCCCCAGGCTGCGCAGCAACCCGCCCACCATCGCTCCGAACAATGCCGCTGCCGCGCCGTGCCCGCTCGAGTCGCCGAACGCCACCAGGGCCTGATCGTTCGGGCGGTCGAAGAAATCGAACAGGTCGCCGCTGATTTCGCCCGACGGGCGGAAGCCGATGGCGATCTCCAACCCCGCAATATCGGGCGCTTGTTGCGGAAGAAGGACTTCCTGCAACTCCCGGGCGGCTTCCAGATCCTTGTCCAGCCGACGTTCGCGTTGGGCCACTTCCGCATAGAGGCGCGCATTCTCGACGCTGCTGGCAATCTGCGGCGCAAGCATCGACAGCGTCCGCACATGGTCGTCGACAAAATGCCCCAGCCTCTCGCTTTCCAGGTCCATCACGCCGACCACGCGGTCCTTCACCACCAGCGGGATGGCCACTTCCGAACGGATGTCCGGATGCGAGGGAATGTAGCGCGGGTCAGCCAGTGTGTTCTCCACACGCACGGCTTCGCCCGACTCCGCCGCCGCGCCCGTAATGCCTTTGCCGAAGGGAATGTTGTCCAGATCCACGCGCTTGTCGTAGCGCAGGCTGAAGCGGTTGTGCAACAACTTTCGCTCTTCGTCCAGCAGCAGAATGCTGAAGCCGTGGTAGTCGATGATCTGGCGCACGCTCTCGGCGATGCGCTTGAGCAGGACATCGAGGTCCAGGATCGACGCGAATTCCTGCGACAGGTGCGCCAGCGCTCGCAGCGTCCGATTCTGCCGTTCGACGCGCCGGTACAGGCGCGCGTTCTCGATGGCCACCGCCACACGCGAGGCGATCAGGCGCAACAGCGACCGCGCGTACTCGTCATAGGCGTTGACCCGCGTCGATTGAATGTCGATTACGCCCACCAGCCTGCCGCGCGCCTCCATGGGCACGGCCAGCTCCGTGCGCACCGCGTCTACGGTATTCAGGTACCGGGGATCCGTGCGCACGTCGGGAACCAGAATGGGCTTCCGTTCACGGGCCACGGCGCCCGTGATCCCCTCCCCCAGCGGGATCACCAGGTTCCGGACCACCTCCTCACGATGACCGATGGCGTGGCGGATACGCAGCCCCCCGCGCTTCTCGCTGTAAAGCAGGATGGCGAAAAGCTCGTAAGGGATCACCTGCGCAACGATGCTGGCGACGTTGGCAAGCAGCCGGTCCAGTTCGAGAGTCTCCGAAGTGGCTGCGGCGACTTCCAGCAGGAAATCCAGCAATTCGGCGCGTTCCCGGAAGCGTACGGATGATTTGCGATGTCCCGGCATCGGAACGAGCGGCTAGGCTCCGGCGGCCTCGACGATCTTGACGCTGGCGCTGGCGCCGATGCGCGTGGCGCCCGCGGCCGTCATCTTTTTCAAGTCCTCCAGCGTGCGGATACC
The DNA here is from genome assembly GCA_964561215.1 of uncultured Solibacteraceae bacterium. Lineage (GTDB taxonomy): Bacteria > Acidobacteriota > Terriglobia > Bryobacterales > Bryobacteraceae > JAJFUV01. The sequence continues at coordinate 19,062 of CAZLOS010000003.1, forward strand.
GCCCGCTGCCTTCACGCCCATCTCCGGCCCTACCACCTTGCGCATGAGCGCCACGTCTTCCGCGGTCGCCCCCGCCGGCCCGAAGCCCGTGGACGTTTTGACAAAATCGGCGTTCGCCATTTTGGCCAGCGTGCAAGCCACGGCTTTCTGCATGTTGTCCAGCAGCGCCGTTTCGAGAATGACCTTCAGGATGGCTCCATGACGGTGGCAGGCTTCAGCAACCGCCTGGATATCGTCCTTCACGGCATTGAGGTCGCCCGAGCGCAGTGCGCCCACGTTGATCACCATGTCGACTTCCTGCGCACCGTCGCGCACGGCTTGGTCGGCTTCGGTCACCTTTACGCCGGTGGCGCAGGCGCCCAGCGGGAACCCGGCCACCGTACATACCTTCACACCGGTCCCGGCGAGTTCCTTGGCCGCAAGCGGCACCCAATAGGAGTTCAGGCAAACGCTGGCGAAACCGTAAGTGCGCGCTTCGGCGCAGAGCTTGCGGATGTCGTCGCGCGTCGCGTCCGGTTTAAGCAGCGTGTGATCGATCAACTTTGCGATGCTCGGTTCGAGCTTGCGCACACCATGGCACGATGACACGCGGTCCGCACCCGCCGCCACGATCTCGCGCGTGCTGTGAACACAGGAATGAGCGTTCGAGCCGCAGCAGGAGCCGCAGGTCTTTCCGCCGCCTCCACCGCAGCCGCCGGACGCCGCCCCGGATCCCAAGCGCGCCAGAAACGCCTCTCCAATGCCGGCTACGATTTGTTCGAGTTCGCTTGTGACCACGTTCTGTAACGCCGCTCCAGTTCGGAGATCTTATCGACACGCGCCGTGTGGCGGCCGCCGGCGAAAGGCGTCTCCAACCACGTCCTCAACACCGATTCCGCTTGAGTCGGCGTCAGCAAACGCCCGCCCAAAGTGAGCACGTTCGCGTTGTTGTGCTCGCGGCTGTTGCGCGCGGACGCCCTATCATAACACAGGGCCGCGCGAATGCCCGGAAGCTTGTTCGCGGCCATCGCCGAGCCGATTCCCGCGCCGTCGACGATCACGCCGCGCGCCGCCTTTCCCTCCACAACCAGCAGCGCCACTTTCTCGGCAATATCCGGGTAATCGACCGGCTTTTCTTCCGCGACACCCACATCGCGTACCGCCAGGCCCATCTCTTCAATGACCGGTTTCAGGAATTCCTTGAGGGCGAAACCGCCGTGATCGGCCCCTACGGCTACCGTTTTCTCGGGCGGCGCCAGCCCCGGAACCTCGCCGGCGGGAACTTCCACGATGCGCACGCCCCGGGCAGCCGCCATATCAAGTGCCGAGGGCGTGAAAAGCGTACCTTCCGCGACGCGCAATTCGCCTTCGGCCGGAATATCGCCTTCGGTTATGACTTTGCGCGCCATCTTTTTCATTGTAGCGGAGGCCGCCGGTTATGCGCTCATTTTGCGCCGGCGCAGTTCATCGTCCGGAGCCAGGGGCGAAAACCGCCCTCCGGCCCGGTGCCGCGGCGGGCGGCTACTCTTCGGGCGCGGAGGACTCGCCGAAGTCTTCCTTGCGGTTCTCGAACTTGGTGAACTGCTTGAAAAACACCATCTTCACCGTACCCGTGGGCCCGTTGCGCTGCTTGGCGAGAATCAGGTCCGCAAGCCCTTTCAGGTCGGCGCGGTCCGGCTTGTAGACTTCCTCGCGGTAAATGAAAGCCACCAGGTCGGCGTCCTGCTCGATGCTGCCGGATTCGCGCAAGTCGCTCAGTTGCGGCTTGTGCTCTCCGATGCGGGTCTCCGGGGCGCGGCTCAACTGCGACAGCACCAGCATGGGCAGGTTCAGGTCCTTCGCCATCAGCTTAAGCCCGCGCGAAAGAGCGCTCACTTCCTGCACGCGGCTTTCGTACTTGCCGTGCCCGCCCATCAATTGCAGATAGTCGAGGACCACCAGCGCCAGGTCCTGGTCCCGCTTCAAGCGCCGCAGCTTCGCATGAATATCCATGAGGTTGGCGCCCGAAGTGTCGTCAATATAGATCGGCGCATCCATCAACTGAGCCGCGGCGGCGCTCAACTGCCGGCGTTCGTCCGCGTTAAGGTAACCCTGGCGGAATTTCGAGTTGTCCACGCGAGCCGCGGCGCAAAGCATGCGGGTGAGCAGCGACTCCTTGGACATTTCAAGCGAGAAGATGGCCACCGCCTTGCGCAGGCTGGGATGCGTGGCGACGTGCTGCGCTATGTTCAATGCCAACGCCGTCTTGCCCATGGAAGGCCGCGCGGCCAGGATGAACAATTCACCCGGATACAGGCCGCCGGTCATCTCGTCCAGCTTGAGAAAGCCGGTGCTCAATCCCTTGACGCGCTTGCTCGGATCGAGGAAGGCGTTGATACCATCCTTGAACTCGTCGATGATCTGTGCCGGCGTGGAAAGGTCGTTGCCGGCTGACGCTTCGCCCAGCTTGAGGAAGGCGTCCTCGGCGCCGGCGAGAATCTCGTCGGGCTCGTCCTTGCCCGCCAGGCAGCGGTCGATCACTTGCTGCGAGTTGAGTATGATCCGGCGCAGCAGCGACTTGTCTTTGACGATGCGCGCGTAGCTGTCGAAGTTCGCCAGTTGCGGCAAGCCGTCGTCGAGCGAAACCAGGTAGCTCAGCCCGTCGCAGGACTCCAACTCACCACGCTTGAGCAGTTCGTTGGCCAGCGTGACACGGTCGATCTTCTCGCCGCGCTCGTACAACTCGCTCATGCGCTGGAAAATCCGCCGGTGCTTTTCCAGGCTGAAGTCGCCGGCCTCCAGCATTCCCGCCACCTGGACGAAGCTGGCATCATCCATCAGAATGGAGCCCAGCACAAATCGCTCCGCGTCCAGATTGGCAGGAAGACCCTTCTCGAAGGCTACGTCGGTTACACCCATGAACGGTTTACTAATGTAGCGACCCGCGCGGTCCTGGTAAAGGCTTGCGCGAGAAAACTTGTGGATATCGGCCTGTGATTTTCATGCTGCTGTCAACGCTGGAGTTACTGGTAGCCGATGCACAGGTTTTCCACAAGCGGCCGCAAACAAATCCCTCTGAGATTGTTTTACCGCAAATTTCCGCTTTATGCCAGGGCCCGCCTGCGCCCCGTTTCGCCGTTCGACAATTGCGCCTCCCTGCTAGAATTACATTGACGATATGGCCGGAGAGTCAACAGCGCCGCCGCTTGAGAATTTCCCCGATCGTCCCTTCTCCTTCTTCCCGCCGATCCTCAACATCGAGCACAACGAATGGCGTTTCGTGCGGTCCAGTTGGGCGGAGCTGCTGGTAGTGAATTCGAAAACCGGCATGGAACTGTGGATTCCGCGGCGCCTGGTCGGTGAGATCTCCGAGGTGGACGAGCCCGTGATGATCGTCGGCCTCAACAAGGAACTCGAGTACAAGGCCGGCACGCTGGCGCCGCACACCCGCCGCGTGATCGACATGCCTGCTCCCGTCTTCGGGCCGCGGACATCGCCGGGCGCGCCCGCTCAGCACGCCCCGCACACCGGCATGCACCTGGAGTCGCGCGCCGAGTCCCGCATAGGCTGGCTCATCCTGGGCGCATTGCTAGTGGGCATCGCCCTCACGTTCCTGGTCGTCAGCATGTCCCGCGGCAGCGGTTCCGGCGCGAACATCACTTACAAACCCGTCCTGCAATCGGAACTGGGTCTCTCCGGCCAGGACGATTACTGGGCCGTGGTGCGCAAGCTCGGTGCGCCCGCCGAAGACCGTTGGCGCCCGGACACGGGAGAGCTGCAATACCGGCTCCTCGCCTACCCGCAACGGTCTCTCTTCGTCATTCTCATGGGTCCTGATCGCGACCACATGCGCTACATCGGCGCGCTTGACAAGGATTGGAAGCCCATAGATAGCGTAACGCATCCGGGTGGTTCAAGCACGGCCAGCATGCTGCGCGCCCTGAAAAAGTTCTGACGGATTCGATACCATCTTCTCCTTATGAAGAAATATGCCGGTCATCTACTTTGGGCCGCCATCTGCGTCGTGGCGGCGTACTGTCTGGGGGCGATCGCCCTCAACCGCGGCGAACCCATCAATAGCCTCTGGCTGGTGGTGGCCGCGGCCTGCACTTATCTCGTCGGGTACCGATTTTACGCCAAGTTTATCGCCGCGAAAGTAATGATGCTCGATAACGATCGCGCCACGCCGGCCGAGCGTCTGCGGAACGGCCACGACTTCGAGCCGACCAACCGATGGATCCTGTTCGGGCATCACTTCGCTGCCATCGCCGGCCCAGGCCCCCTGGTGGGGCCGACGCTTGCAGCGCAGTTCGGCTACCTGCCCGGCACGATATGGATCATCATCGGCGCTGTTCTGGGCGGCTGCGTCCAGGACTTCATCGTCCTGTGTTGTTCCATGCGGCGCGACGGCAAGTCGCTGGGCGAGATGGCCCGCGAAGAGATCGGAAAGGTGGGCGGCATCACCGCGCTCATCACGGTTCTGTTGATTATGGTCATTCTGTTGGCCGTGATCGCGCTTGTGGTGGTGAATGCTTTGAAGGGCAGCCCCTGGGGCACTTTCACCATCGCGGCCACCATTCCCATTGCTGTACTCATGGGCCTGTACCTGCGTTACTGGCGCCCTGGCAAGGTGCTCGAATGCTCGATCCTGGGCTTCCTGATGGTGGTAGCCGCCATCTTCGGCGGACAGTGGGTCTCGCAGTCCGCTACGTACGCGCCGTGGTTCACGCTCTCGGCGATGACGCTCGGCATCTGCATCATCATCTACGGCTTCCTTGCGAGCGCCCTGCCAGTCTGGCTATTGCTGGCCCCGCGGGATTACCTGAGCACCTTCGTCAAACTCGGCGTCGTCACCTTGCTGGCCCTCGGTATTATGCTGGTGCGTCCGAACCTCGAATTGCCTGCTTTCACGCGTTTCGTTGACGGCACCGGCCCGATCTTCGCCGGCAAAATCTTCCCGTTCTGCTTCATTACGATCGCCTGTGGCGCCGTCTCCGGTTTTCACGCTCTCATTTCCTCGGGCACCACGCCGAAGATGATCGCCAAGGAGGGACACGCCCCTCTGATTGGCTATGGGGCCATGCTGTTTGAGGGCTTTGTGGCGCTGATGGCCATGATCGCGGCCTGCGTGCTGCAACCCGGCGTCTATTTCGCCGTGAACTCGCCGCAAAGCGTCGTCGGCGCAACGCCCGCGGCTGCCGTGGCCACCATCACCAGTTGGGGCTTTCCCGTCACGGTGGATCAGATGGAGACTCTCGCCCGCCAGGTGGGCGAACACACCCTGTTCCACCGCACCGGAGGCGCACCGTCTCTCGCCCTCGGCATGGCCCATATTTTCGCCCGGGGCGGAGGCGGCGAGATGATCCTCGGCTTCTGGTATCACTTCGCCATCATGTTCGAGGCGCTGTTCATACTCACCCTCATCGATGCCGGCACACGCGTAGGCCGCTTCATGATGCAGGACATTCTTGGCAGGATCTGGAAGCCGTTGGGCCGGACCAGTTGGATGCCTGGCGTCATCGCCACCAGCGCCGCCATCGTCATAGCCTGGGGCTACTTCCTCATTCAAGGCGTCCGGGACCCCTTGGGCGGCATCAATTCCTTGTGGCCCCTGTTCGGCATCGCCAACCAACTGCTCGCCACGGTGGCGCTCTGCGTGGCAACCACTGTCATCGTGAAGATGCACCGCGCGCGTTTCCTGTGGATCACCGGCATTCCCCTGGTTTGGCTGATTATTGTCAATTACGCCGCCGGCTACCAGAAGATCTTCTCGCCGGAAGCTCGCGTGGGATTCCTGGCGCAGGCATCGAGCCTCGAAGCGACACTGGCCGCCGGCAACCTTTCAGCCGAACAGATCGCGGAGACGCATACGCTTATCTTCAACGCGCAGTTGGATGCGGTGTTGTGCGGCCTCTTCCTCGTACTCGTGACGATGGTCTTGGCCGACTCGCTGAGGGTGTGGGTTGGCATTCTGAGGGGCACGCAAGAGGCGAAAACGACCGAGACGCCTTTTGTGCAGTCGCAGCTGAAACCGGAGGAGATATGAAGCGGTTAAAGGCCCTGGGCCGGCTGCTGCTGGCCCTGGCCCGCGAGCTTTCGGACGAGAATGCCTATCACCGTCACCTGACCGCGCACGGCCTCGTCGACTCGGGGGAAGAATACCGCAAGTTCGCCGAACACTACCTCCGCGCCAAGTACATGCGCGCCAAGTGCTGCGGCTTGGCGCTGGCGGCGCTCCTGGTGAGTGCCGCCCCCAGGCTGGCCGGCGCCGGGCCGCAACCGCTGCCGTCGCTCCGCGAGCGTGATGCCATCGAGCGGCAATGGCTACGCACCCGCCTGGACCAGGTTCTGCCGGAGCTCATGCGCAAGCACGGCATCGATATGTGGCTGGTGGTGTGCCGCGAGCACAACGAGGACCCGGTATTCTTTCCGCTGGCGGCTCCTACCTCTTTCACCGCCCGCCGCAGGACCATCCTGCTCTTCTTCGACCGCCCAGGCCAGGGCGGACTCGAACGGCTTGCTCTCGGCGGCGGATCGCAGGGAGGCCTCTACCGGGTCTATCGCGATCCCGAGTCGCCGGACCGTGAGCTTGGCGGCCAGGCGCAGTGGGATTTGCTGCGGAAACTTGTCGCCGAGCGCAATCCGCGGCGGATCGGAATCGACATCTCCGAGACGCACGCCTTCGCCGACGGTCTTTCGGCCACCGAACGGGACCTGCTGGAAGCCGCGCTCGGACCGGAGTATATGCGGCGCGTAGTGCGCGCCGAAGACCTGGCCGTCGAGTACTTGGAAGTGCGGCTGCCCGAGATGCTGCCGGTTTACACGAACCTGATGGCCACGGCGCACGAACTGATGCGCCGCGCGCTTTCGCGAGAGGTCATCACGCCGGGAAAGACTACCACCGAGGACGTGGTCTGGTGGCTGCGTGACCGCACCGCAGAGTTGAAGGCGTCCGTCTGGTTCCAGCCTGACCTGCACGTCCAACGGCGGCAGAAATCCGGCGTGAACTTCGTCGCCGACGATGCGGTAGTAGTCATCCAACCCGGAGACCTGCTGCACCTGGACTTCGGCCTCGGCGCTCTCCGTCTGCACACCGATACGCAACAGATGGCCTACGTGCCGCGGCAGGGCGAGCAGGAGGCGCCAGCGGAACTCCGCCGGGCCCTCGCGCAGGCCCTGCGCCTGCAGGAAATCGTGCGTGAACGCCTCAAACCCGGCCGCACGGGCAACCAGGTTCTGGCTGAGGCGCGCGCCGCCATGAAGTCGGAAGGCATCGACGGGGCGGTCTATGCTCATCTTGTGGGAGATCACGGCCACGCCGCGGGCCCTATCATCGGTCTCTGGGACCGCCAGCAGGGCGTGCCGGGACGCGGAGATGCCAAGCTGATCGCATCCACCTGGTTCTCCGTGGAACTGGCCGTGCGATCTCGCATCAAAGCCTGGGGTGGCAAGGAAGTTTTCGTCGGCCTGGAGGAAGAAGCTGTACTCGACCGGGATGGCAGCACCGCGTGGGTGGTCCCGCCTCCTCTCAACTTCCATCTCGTCCAATAGTTTCCGTAAGGAACACTGAAGGAAAGCCGAGCGAACACTCAGGCGGCGTCGGCTACGGCCACTGCATCCGCGGCCGCTTCGCGCCTGGACTGAACGTGCGACAGGTAGGCCCACTCGAACGCCTGGCACATGGGGTGGCATGACGAGTGGCGGTAGATCTCGAAAAACGCGCCCTGAACGGCGTCGGGAGTCATGGTGGGACAAATCGTGGCGATCTGCGAGGCAGTCGCGTGTGTGCAGGTCCGGCAGTCCAGCCCTTCGTTCAGGCAGCTATCAGGACGTATGTCGTTGAGCAGGACATCAATTCGATCGCGCATGGCAGCAACGTAAAATGTAAATATAAGGCTACGTAGGACTTTTCGCTACCGTGTAAAGAGGGGAAAGGTATATGATCTTTTGAGGGGAGGCGTGTACCCCCCCTACGTTGCGGGGGGATGATACTAGGCAGGAATAGAACCTTCGCCGTGGTCCTGCCCCGCAGACGTCGGAGAGGCCGAGGGTTGCGCGACAGGGGCGGCGTAGTACCCGGTATCCTTCGGCATAGCGATCCAGGCGACGATGTAAGCGATGATCCCCAGCCCGGAAACGAAGAAGAGGGTAAGCCACACAATTCGTACTAGCACGACGTCCAGGTCCATGTAATGTGCAAAACCGGAGCATACTCCGGCGATCTTCTTATCATGCATGCTGCGCACGAGTCGCTTCGCGGCGGCCGGATTCGCGGTCCGCTGGCGCTCGGTAGCCGCCCCGCACTGCGAGCAGAAGCGGTCCTGATCCCGCAACTCGATACCGCACCTGGTACAAAACATGAATTGGTCTCCGATGAATAGAACGCAAAACCGTACCGCAAAGTTCCGCCAACCGCGCGTCCCATTGGGCAAGCGGCTTCCAGGGGAAGTACAATAACCAGAACATGTGGCAACATCACTACGCGCCGGTCGCCGGCAGCCTCGGCTGGTCCGCGTTGCTGGCCGCGTTCCCTATTTTCATCCTGTTGTATTTGCTCGGCATCAGGCGCACGGCATCCTGGCTGGCCGCTTTGGCTGGATTGTCGGGCATGGCGGCGGTCGCAATCCTGGTTTACGGCATGCCCGTGGGGCCGCTCGTGGGCGCCATCAGCTTCGGGGCCGCCTTCGGACTCTTCCCTATCGGATGGATTATCTTCTCCGCCATTCTGCTTTACAGGATCACGGTCGAGACAGGCAAGTTCGAGGTTATCAAGGACTCTATCGGTGGTCTGTCCCCGGATCGCCGGATCCAGGCCCTGCTGATCGCGTTCGCGTTCGGCGCTTTCATTGAGGGCGCTTCGGGTTTCGGAGCGCCGGTAGCCGTGGCCGCGGCCATGCTGACCGGATTGGGATTCTCGCCGTTCTATGCGGCCGGAATCTGCCTGCTGGCGAACACGGCGCCGGTGGCTTTCGGCTCCATCGGCACCCCGATTCTGGTGTTGGGCGGCATAACAGGGCTGCCGATCGAGCGCCTGAGCGCGGGCGTAGGCCGCATCTGCGCTCCCATCTCACTCTGCATCCCGGCCTACCTCATCCTGGTGATGGGAGGCTGGAAGGCCCTGCGCGGTGTGCTGCCTGCAGCCGCAATCTGCGGGGCCGCCTTCGCTGGTGTACAGTTCACCGTGTCAAACTACGTCGGGCCGCAGCTTTCGGACCTTCTCAGTTCGTTGGCTGCCATGTTCTCGCTGGTCGTGCTGCTCCTCGTTTGGAGACCCAAGGACAATTTCCGATTGGACGGGAATTGCACGGAGGATCACCACGGGCGGGACATTCCGCGTCGGGAAGTAATGGCCGCCTGGACGCCGTATGCGCTCCTGGTCGCCTTGGTTCTGTTGTGGGGGCTGCCGGCGGTCCGGCCCGTACTCGAAACCGTAACGGTGGATATTCCCTGGCCGGGTCTGCACAATGTGGTCGTGCACATGCCGCCGGCTACGGCGCGACCTGAGCCTTACGCGGCGGTTTTCAAGTTCAACTGGCTGGCGGCCCCAGGCACAGCTTGCCTGATGGCATGCATCATCGCTGCCATGTTCCTGCGAATTTCTCCGGCCCGGTTCGGCAAGATCGCCCTCAATACAGCCAGGCAGCTCCTGCTGCCGGAGTTGACGATCGTGTTGGTGCTGGCGCTCGCGTTTCTGATGAACTACTGCGGCGCCGCGGTCACCCTGGGACTGGCGTTTGCCGCCACTGGTGTGCTGTTTCCGTTCTTCAGCTCGATGCTGGGCTGGCTAGGAGTGTTTCTGACTGGTTCCGATACGTCTGCCAACGCCTTGTTCGGCAAGCTTCAGGTGGTGACTGCCGGCCGGCTCGGTTTGAATCCCGTCCTGATGGCCGCGGCCAACTCCGGAGGTGGCGTGATGGGCAAGATGATCAGCTTGCAGAGCATTGCCGTGGCGGTGGCGGCCACCGGCATGCACTCCAAGGAGGAAGGGCGGCTGTTCCGCTTCACGCTCCGCCACAGCGTGTTGCTGGGGAGCATCATCGGCCTCGTCACGGTTTTTTACGCTTACGTTGCCCCGGTCCTCGCTCCTTGAAGACCCTGGCTGCCGGCTTTGGGGCATTTCACCCAGGATGGTGATATCGCGCAGCATCATCACCCTACGCGTGCGCAAAATCGCCCGTAAGTCAGTGTAAATGAACCACTGGACACTTGGCATAGTATGTGCATGTAATAAAGGCAACATAAGTCGTCATTGACTTATTAGCATCCCCGGCGACGAGGCCCAGCTCGTCGCCAGCCCCTCTGAGTGAAGCCCCAGGTTCCCAGACCTGGGGCTTCTTCTTTCTGCAGACAGTTTTTCCCTTAACAAATGCGGATGCGGGGCGGCCGTTTCCGGTCGCCCCGCTGGAACCCTCTGCTGTCCGAATGTGGTTATCGAGCCGGAGTAGATCCCGGCAGAGCCGGGACAAGATCCTGCATCAAGCGGCTCAGCGCGCTTAGTGTGCGGCTCAGTTCGGCCGGTCCGCGAGCCTGCTTCGGGGCCATGGAGGCCAGCGGCGTGGCATAGAAGCGGTCCCGATGTTGCTGGGATGTGCGCCTGAACTCCTCGGGCCGGCGCCATGGAGAACGGTCCCCGGCATCCATCCGCGCAAGCACCCAATCCCAATAGGACCGCAGTTCGGCCGGATAGAGATGCCGCACCAACTCGTAATGGTGGCTGCGGCAGTAGTCGTTCTCGGCGTTCGACTTGAGGGTTTGCTCGGAATGGGGGTTTAGCCTGGGCTCGATGCCCCCGACAGCGGTAGCACGCTCCAGACGCTTCAGGGAGGCGTACATCGAGAACTCGTCCGCCGAGCCGGTGATGTCGCCCAGCGAGTCCAGCAGTTTTCGGCTCAACCCGGCCAGCTTCCGCACCCTGTCGGCGTCTGCGCCAGTGGTGCGCCACTGCTCCATCTCCATCGCGCCGCCGAGCATGGTTACCAGCAGTGCACGGCTGGCCGCCGTTCGGGCCATGTCGAGGGCGTCACGCCGCCAAAGCTCGTTACCGTAATTGTCCAGGGTGAGCCGGGCGAGCCCGTCGAGCAGCGGACGAACACTATCCATACTGGGGCGAATCCGCTGATATTCGGTCTTCAAATCCTCGACCCGCCTGGGCGAGAGTTCAATGAACGCGCGACTAGTCAGAACGCGGAAATGTGGCTCCTGGAAAGTCATGGCACGCACACTACGCTCGCTCCAGTGCGCCGTCTGAGACACATCGAGGAAGCGCAGCCACAGACGCTCCATTTCACCGCGCAGGTCGCCCTGGTACCGGGTCCGGCAGTACCGCGCCGTGGCCGAAGCGGCGTCCAGCCTGTCCGGTTTCCAACTGTTGTCTCCCAGGTACTCGAGCATGAACGTGTCGTTGTGGGAGATCTCGGACCATTGAACAAGACCGAGGCATTTTTCATCTCGGGCGGCGTCGGCCAGGCGGGAGGCCAGAAGCGAATAATCCTCGTGGGAGTCCGAATGCTTCGCGAAGCCATGGAAGATGCCGAAGATCCAGGGGAACCGGCCGTAAAGCCCCCAGTCGCGGAATGTGGCCCTACCGACCAGATCGGCGGTGTAGTCCATCACGATACTGCGGCGCGGATCCAGTTCCTTCAGGAACCGGTTCACGTCTTCGTTCTTCCACCACCCATAGAAATCCCACCCGGCAAAGATGAGCGGGACGTCAGGGTAATGCTCGCGGATCATCTGCTGCGTCTTGCGGTAGACATAGAGCTTGCGCTGCAAGTTCTCTTCGGCGCTGGATCCGAACATGCGCTCAGCCATGCCGATGGTGTGGAACAGGCGCGGAGGTCCACCGGCGTACTCGCGGATGTGGGTTTCCGTGAGTTTCCAGTAAGCATCCCACGTCTCCTGATGCTCGACATCCCAGATGGCGGCGGTGCTCAATTTGTAGCCGCTCTTCTGGTCGGACGTCACTGGAAATCCCGGGTGGCTCTTGTAGAACGAAGACGGTGTGTGGGAGTACCAGTGCGTGATGGTTCCGGCGTCCTCGGGATGCAGCAGGCCGCGATCATTGGCGTACTTCAGTACGGCGCGGCGAAGTTCTCCGCGATACTTCAAGGACCAGAATGAGGTCCGGTCGTTGAAGCTGCGGTCCTCGGCGTCAGGATCGACCCCATCGGTGGGGGGATAGCTGACCTGGCCGGGAAACGCCCGCTGGAACAGATCGTCGATGCCTGTGCGGAGCATGAAGAGGTTGAAGCGCTTCTTCAAGACCCAGTCGATTTCCTTCTTCCAGTCCTCGAGGTCCCAGTGCTCGGCCTGAAACCGGTGCAGGCCGCGATGCGCGAAATAACGCAGTCCCCGGTACTCGAACCGGGGCATCTCCAATACATCAATACCCGTAACACTGATTTCTGCGGCACGCGGGACGACGTCGCCGTCCCAGAAGTACTCCGCCCCAGCCTGCCGGCGGAAGAAATCGTAGACTGCGTAGATCGTCGAACGCCCGGAGCCACCGGCCAGGATGAGAAGCGTGCGGCCCTCGCCGGGAACCGACAGAATCCGGTAACCGTCGCCGCCGTACTGAATACTCAACGACGGGATGACGCGCCGGCGTACCAGATCGTGCACGGACGGCTGGACGGCATCCGAACCGATCAGTACGACGTCTCCTTCCGGCAGCTTGCCGCCGGTTGCAAGCCGGGGCTTGACGCCCGTGACCTTACCCCAATAATCGGCAAAGGTTTCGGCGGCGATCCGGTAGGCGGGTTCTCCCACCGGGGGAGCCACCACGGAGATCTGCCGGCCGCCGGCCATCGCGCAGGCGGACAGCAGGACCAGCAAAGCGAAGACGGCACGGGCGCGCATGGTTACTTGGTCCTACCTTTCGCCGGTGCGGAGGCCGCGGCGGCTGACAGAGTCTTCTCAAGCTTGGGCAGATTCACGATGGGCAACACGCGGACGGACCGTACGTAGTCCTCGAAAGGAACCGTGTCCAGGTCGAAACCGGGCGCGGTCCAGGCCAGGATGCCGGCCTCGCCGACGCTCGGCAAAGTGACATCGAGCGAATCCCAGGTCGTTTGCAGCAGTCCCATGGCGTTCAGCCTCTTGGCCGTGTTCAGCAGCGACACGGTGTTCTTGCGCGACTTCCAGGGCGAAACCAGAACCGGGAAGCCCCGGTCCTGAAAGTACTTCGTGACGGGCCACTCGCGCGACTCGTCGTAGTTCCAGGCATCCATGATCACGTCTTTGGGGAGGTCGTCGAGCACCAGGTGGCTGTTGAGGGGCGGAACGCTGCCGGCCGGCGACAGACGGCCCAATTGCGGATGATCGCGCTGGATGAACATGTCGTGCCAGGCGATGACGCGAATGTGGCGCTCGGCAAAGTACCCGTAAAGCTTCTTGAGGTGCCCTTCGAGCGTGGCGCGGGGATCGGCGCCGCGGCATTTGTCGCTGGTCATCAGCCCGCGATGCCCCCATGCCTCGTCGAGCCCGACATGGAAATACTTGGGATTGCCAAACAGCTCGATCAATTCCGCGTAACGGTCGAAGAGCTGACCGTAGATCGCCGGATTGGTGAGGCAGAACGACCAGCCGTCCTCCTCGTACAGGGGCTTGAACCGGGGGAAGCGGTCGAGCACCACGTGCTGCGACGAGCGGCTGCGCATGCCACTGGCATGCCCCCAGGAGTTCAGCATGGGAATCATTTCCATGTGAAGCGCTTTACCGAGATCGATCAGCGGTTTCAACTGCGCGGGCGTGTACGTGTTTTCGTAAGCGGTCTCCGGATGGCTGGCCGAGCGCAACGAGGCCCACGGCTCGATCACGATGGCGTTGTACTTGTACCGGGCGGCCACCAGGATCGCCTGCCGCACGCCTTCCAACTCCGTGTTCGGGAAGATGCAGATGTGAAGGCCGCGGAAGCCGAGTTGCGGGTAATCCACTACGCGCGCACCCTCGACCTTGGCGCCTTTTCCGGCCGCGCCGTCGCGGACCAATTGCAGCAGCGTCTGCGCGGCGTAGAGCAACCCGCGGGAAGTCCGGGCCACCAGCGCCGCCCGCTGCGCGTTCACATCCAACAGATAGGCTTCGTCGCCCGGGGCCTGGTTGAAGCTGTCCGCGAGTTGGTTGCCTGCAAGAAGCGCCTTGCCGCGCGCGCTGGAGGCAAGCGCAAGTTCGATGCGGGCCCCTGCGACCGGAGCCGGACGGAGCGTCACACCGTGGAGACGGCGCATTTCCGCCGCAAGGACCCGAGCGACCTGCGACTCCTCTGGCGATACGGCGGCAATGGGGACCGGCGAGACGAGCGGCAGGCTCGCGCCAGTCCACTCGACACTCCTCGGCGGCGGCGTCAGCAACGGTTTGTCCTGGGCGGTGGCCGCCAACGCGGCGGTGGCCGCCCAAACCAGTGCTATCAGTACAATTGCTTTCCACTTCATCTGTACGCTCATCCGGACACCTCTCACCAATAGTGAATTCTATTGAATAATTGTTGACTGTTCGCTAATATTGCGGCCATGGACTTGCGGCAGATTCGCAGCTTCGTCACGCTGGCCAAACTCAGCAACATTACCAAAACCGCGGAGACCCTGCATTTGAGTCCCGCCGCCATTCACAAGCAACTCAAAAACCTGGAAGAAGAACTGCAGACGCCGCTGTACGAAAAGATCGGCCGGCGCCTTCAGTTGACGCAGGCGGCGCATGTGCTGCTGCCGCACGCTACCGATCTGCTGCTGCGCTACGAGGCCACGCTGGAAGCGCTGCGGGAGTGGCAGGGATCGAAGACGGCGACAGTCCGGCTGGGCAGCGGGCCGGGGATCAGCATCGAGTTGCTGCCGGAGTTGCTGTCTCAGTTCCGCAACGCTCATCCCGGCATCGAAGTCGTGGTCGAGACGGGGAGCACGGTCTGGCTTATCCAGAACCTGACCGAAGGCGCGCTTGACTTGGCCATCATGGTCAACCCGGACGCGCAGGGGCGCGAGCAGTTGACCGAGGAGGTGGCTTGGGACTTCGAGATCGTACTTGTGACCGCCAGCCGGGAAGTGCCCCGGCGGTGCCAGATCCACGCCCTGGAGGCGTTTCCGTTCATCCTGTTCAAGAGCGGATCGCAGTTGGAGAAGGCGATCGACGGCTACATGGAAAAGCACAATTTCCATCCGCGAGTAAGCATGCGCTTCGACAACGTTGAAACCATCAAAGCCATGCTGAAGGCCGGCGCGGGGATCTCCATGCTGCCCCAATGGGCCGCGCTTCGGGAGATCCGCGGCGGTTCGCTGAAGTTGATCCGGCAGGCGGAACCGCCGCTGCGATCGAAGATCATTCTCGCCGTGCGGCGCGGCAGTTATGTCCCTGCGCCGGCCAAAGCGCTGATTGCAACCGCTGCGCACTCCCGCTTTCCGGGGCTGGGCGACGAGCCGGCGGTCACAGCCGCTTGTGCCGTTCGAAGACACCGACCGGATCCTCGCCGCGAGCGAACTCCTCGCGCGCCACGTCCTCAATCCCTTTGACGCGCTCGCACTCCTCGAGCACTTTCATGGTGAGCGCGGCGGGAATGACGAGCACGCCGTCGTAATCTCCGAAAATGAAGTCGCCCGGATTGACCTGCACGGCGGCCGTCAATTCGCCGGAGATCAAAATGGGCACCTGGTATTCGAGCAGGGCCCACCGGCCGAATGCCTCCACCGGGTTGCGGTAGCGAGAGAAGACGGGGAAGCCCATCGAGATCAGGTGGGAGCAGTCGCGGACACCGCCGTCGACCAGGGCACCCACCGCGCCGTGGGCCCTGGCGCTGCTGGCGCTGAGCTCGCCGTAAAGAGCCACGGGAAACGGCGTGCCGCAGTCGCGCACTTCCACGCAGGGCCGGCGCATTTCCTTGATCATCACCAAACGCTTGTACCGGATCTTTTCGTCCCGCAGGCAGCTCATGGTGCCTTTCACGGTGAACGCCGGACCGGCGATCTTCATACCGGCATCCAGCGGCACGATCTGGTGCGAGACAACCTGGTTCGGATACCCGAAGTGTTCCAGCACATCATAGACCAGCCCGCCATAGAGTCTCCGGTACCTTTCGCAGGTCACTTCCGTCACGGCTTCGCCGCCTGGGATGTTAGTTTCTGTGTCAGCCACAAATACTCCTTCGTGCTCAAAAGATCTGGCGGCCGGCTTTGCGAACCGGCCGCCTTGGGAATGCCGTCAGAACTGAACCCGCATACCGAAACGGAATTGCCGCGCGCCGCCAGCGCCCAGGATCTTCATAAAGTTGACGCTGGAGGCGTCCGCGTTGGGCGAGCCGAACTGGGGCGTATTCGTCAGGTTGTAAGACTCCGCGCGGAATTCGCTCGTGATGCGTTCGGTAATATTGAAGCGCCTGAAGACGCTGGCGTCCATGCCGATTACACCGGGCGCCCGCAGAATATTGCGCCCGCTGGTGCCGAAGCGCACTTCCGTAACGGTAGCAAACGCAGTGGGATCGTAGTAGCGCGCGTTCGAACCCACGCCGCCCAGTCTCTCGACGGTACTCTTCACCTGGTCGGCAGTTTGTGAGTTGCTCACGGCGTTCAGCGAGGTTCCAGGCGCCGAGACAGTGAACGGCTTGCCTTTGAACGAATAGAAAATGCCGTTGGTCTGCCATCCGCCAAACAGTTTCGAAACGAGGCCTCCCGTAAGGTACTTCTTCCCCTTACCGAAGGGCAACTCATAGGCGAAGCCCATTTGCAGGTTTAGCGGAATATCAAAGCCGGACAATGCGTAGTTCCGGTTGATAACCGGGGCCCAGTTCCACATAAGCCCGCCCCAGCCGTCGTCGTCCTGCATATCCATAGACTTGGACCAGGTAAAAGCGCCTTTCAGCATCAGTCCGTTGCGGAAAGAACGGTTGACTGTAGTCTGAAGCGAGTTGTAGCTGGCGCCCGCCCGGCCGTTGAACAGCAAGGTGGAAGCTGTGCGCCCGAACTTCTGCTTGAACGGCTGGCCGGCCTGACCCGTGCCCGGAGGGGCGTTGTTCGCTTCCCAATCCACAAAGCTTCTGACGGTGCGCGTGGCAACGTACCCGGCGGTGGCCACCAGCGAACCCGGCAACTCACGCTCGAGGATGAAGTTCCAGGACTGGATGTACCCCCGGTTCACCCGGCGTGTTCCGTCGGGATTCCACAAGGCGCGGATGCTGAAACGGTTCGGCAGCGGGAAGGAACCCGAATTCGGATCTTCTCCGCTGAACAGCGGAATCCCTTGCTCCAGCGTTCCGAAATACTGATACGAATTGACTGCAGAGAACGAAGCGTCGATGGTCTGGGGGTAACTGCCACGAAGCGGGCGGCTTAGGACCATCGGATTGTACGTAAGTCCATAACCGGCGCGAATAACTGTCTTCTCCGTGATCCGATGTGTGAGTCCGACGCGAGGAGCAAACAATTTCTTGCTCGTGCCGATTCCCATGTCCGTCGGATTGCCGCCCAACCCACCGCGATACTCGGTGTTGGTGGAAGGATCGTAATACTCAATGCCGGTGTGCGAACGCGAAAGAAGTGGGAACAACTCCCAGCGCAGGCCGAAAACCGCCGTCGTGCGCGGCGTAATCTGCCAGCGGTCGCGGATGTATGTCCCGTACTGCCATTCGGAGGTGTTCATGGTTTCCCATTGCACGCTCTTGGATGCCGACGTCACCAAACCCAACAGGAAGGTGGAATAGCCGTTGAACTGGTTGCCGGCCTTCCCACCGTTCAGCACGGTCGGCCCGTAGCCGAAGTAGAGCCCGCCACGGGCGCCCGAACCGAGTTCCGGCTGCCAGTGATTCAGGTAATGGTGGATGACGTCGAACCCGAATCGGATGTCGTGACGGCCGCGCGTCCAACCGACGTTGGTGGTGATGTTGTAGTTCTGGTCCGCCTGGAACGCTGGATTCCAGGAGTCGGTGTCGCCCAAACTTGAGTAACCGCTGACCCCAATGATCGGCATGCCGCTCTGGCGGATGTCGGTACCATTGGTGCCGGGGATCTTCCACGTATCCAAACCGTAGTTGGTCCCGTAATTGGGCGGCGTAACGTCGATCCGGTTCCGTGTAAAGCCGATGACACCGTCCACCACCAGGTTCGGCCTCACCACCCAGGTGTGGCCGATGGTGGCGAGTTGGGCGCGGTCGTAACCGGTGCCCGAACCGGTGTCGCACAGGCCCGTTCCACCAGCCGCTCCGAGCGAGGGATTGCACTCGCCGATGCCGCGCATGAAGCTGTACTTGGCCCAGACCGTGTGATTAGCCGAGCGGTTCCAGTTGATTTTGATATCGAACTGGTCGCGGCTCAGCTTTTGGACATCCGAGTTGTAGAAATTGGCGCTGACTCCGGCTTCGGTCGGATTCGGAATCAGACTCTGGATCTTGCGCGAAATGGTGCTCTGTCGCGCCAGCGGTATGACGTTGCCGGCAAACGGTGTGCGGCCCTTGCCGTCGACGGTCCCGGTGGTTGGATCGTAGATCGTGTTGGAGTAAGCGCTGAAGTCACCCTCGCGCTGATCGGCAGTGGGAACTGTGTACCGGCCATAACGGCTCACACGCTCCCGGTTCGACTCGTAGCCGCCGAAGAAGAACAGCTTATCCTTCTTGATGGGACCGCCGATTGTGAATCCGTCGATGTTCCGGATGCTCTTCGGCTTGTTCGGCGTCCTGGACTCGAAGAAGCCCCAAGCCCGCAAGTGCTGGTTATCGTGAAAGCCGAACAGCGACCCATGCAGATCGTTGGTCCCGGACTTGGTCACCACTGTCACCGCGGCGCCGCCGGCCATGCCTTGCTCAGCGTCGAAGTTGTTGGTCGACACGTTGACGGTCTCGATGGTCTCCGCAGGCGCGACGTACGCCACGTGGTGAGGCAGCCATGTCGAAATGTTCACGGCACCGTCCAGTTTGGTGACATTGTTGTTGCGGTTGGTGCCGTTGATGTTGGTGGTCAACGCGCGTCCCGGCCGCGAGATAGCGGCATTCTGGTAAGCGCCTGGTGTGGCGCCGGGCACCAGGTTGATCAGACTCTGATAGTTGCGGTACCCGCCCATCGGCAGGTTGTTCACCGTCTTGGAGTTGATCTCGCTGCTGACGTCCACCTTCTCTGTCTGTAGGGACACCACGCCTCCCACAACGGTGATCGCTTCGTTGGTCTGCCCGACTTGTACTTCAATGTCCTCGCGCCGGACCGCGCCAACGACGACCTCGATTCCGGATTTGGTCAAGGGCCGGAATCCGGGGGCTTTCACCTCAATACTATAGGTGCCGGCAAGAACATTCGAAAAAGTGTAAATGCCCGCCTCGTTGGAAACGGCCGTGCGCGACTGATTCGTCTCGCGGTTGGTAATCCTGATCTGAGCATTGGGAACGAGGGCCCTGCTCGGGTCCGTGACCGTCCCCACTATGGAACCGTAAAGCACTTGCGCTTCCGCTTTATATTCCAGGTTGGCAACCGCGAACAACGCCAGAATGATGTAGGAAAGCACATGAGCAACTGTCTTGCCTGAAGCTGACATGGTTAAACCTTTCTCCCTCACATAAGCGACGGCAGGATAAAGAACGCCCGCATTGTGGATGTTGCCACGGGTTTTCGTTTCAGACAAGCGAATTGTCTTGAAACATGCTTCACCTTTGGTGAATGGTCAGGAGCGCACTGAATTTACTTTCAGTGAATCATTCTTCCAATATTTTGACTTCCATTGATTCATTCCCCGGCGGTATCATGCGGAGCGGAATGGCTTCCCACCTGGCAAGCGACACCTCCGACCGCCGCGCGCGGCTCTATCCATGGGTGGTGCTGGCGCTGTTCTGGGTGTGCTATTTCCTGAACCACGCCGATCGTCAGATCCTGTTTTCGGTGTTCCCGCTGGTCAAGCAGGAGCTGGGGTTGAGCAACACGCAATTGGGGCTGCTCGGTTCCTCGTTCCAATGGATCTATGCGATCCTGGTTCCCTTCGCGGGCCTGCTGGGCGATTCGATCAGTCGGAAGAACATCATTCTCAGCGCGTTGCTCGTGTGGAGCGCCACGACGATCTGTTCGGGCCTGGTTTCGGGATTCCTTCTGTTCCTGCTGTTGCGAGCCCTGACCGGCGCGGGCGAGGCTTTCTATTACCCCGCCGCGACATCGATCATCGGCGACTACCACGGGTCCTCGACGCGCGCCTTCGCCATGTCCATCCACCAAACCAGCCTGTATTTCGGTGTGGTGGTCAGCGGCACGCTGGCCGGCTATATCGGCCAGCACTTCGGGTGGCGGACCGCGTTCCTGATCTTCGGCGGCACAGGTATCGCCGTGGCGGCGATGATCCGGCTGTTTCTGCGTGAGCCGGTCCGCGGCCGGCTGGATGAGGGCAACGTTGCCGCGGACGCCGCGGTTGCCCCGGCATCGGTGTGGGCGAGGCTAAGCGAGGCGTTTCGCTCGCGCGCCGCGCTGGCGTTGATGATCTCCTTCATCGGCATGAACTTCGCGGGAGTGGCCGTAGTCACATGGTCGCCCACGCTGTTGTATCGCGAGTTCCATTACAGCTTGGCCGAAGCGGGATTCCACGCCACCATCTATCATCAATTGGGGGCCTTCCTCGGAGTGCTGGTGGGCGGCAGGTTGGCCGACCGTTGGGCGGTGCGCGACTGCAAAGGCCGGGTTTGGGTCCAAGCAGTGGGTTTGCTCGGCGCGGCGCCGTTTCTCTACTGGCTCGGGCGGGCTGGTTCGCCTGGCGAGGCTTTCCTCGCCCTGGGCGCGTTCGGCGTGTTCCGTGGAGTGTATGATTCGAATCTGTTCGCCTCTGTGTTCGAGGTGATCACTCCAGGGGCCCGTTCGACCACGGTGGGCCTGATGCTGTCAGCCGGGTTTCTGTTCGGCGGCTCGTCGCCGGTGGTGGTGGGTTGGCTCAGCCAGTACGTCGGCCTGGGGGCCGCCGTCGGCGCCACCTCCGCCTGTTTCCTGGCCGGCGGCCTTCTCATGGTATTGAATGCTCGATTGTGGTTCGGCTCCGACGCGCGCCGCATGCGGGAACGCCTGCACGCCGCCGCGGCTGTTTGAAACAAGGACTGCACTATGAAAATTGTCGATCTGAAGACTCACGCCGTCGCGGTGCTGGTGGAAGCTCCGCTGCGTCATTCAACCGGCGTCCACCCGGGCTATCTTGTCCGCACCATCCTCGAACTGATCACCGACGAAGGCATCGTCGGGTTGGGCGAAGTGGGTGGCGGCGATCAAACGGGCTTGTTCCAAAAGCTCAAGCCGCGCCTGATCGGTGAAGATCCGTTCCACCTGGAGCGTATCAAACAGAAGACGCTGCGCCAGATTTACTACATTTCGAATCCGCGGGCCTACGCCGCCATTGAGATCGCCTGTCTCGATATTCAGGGGAAAGCCGCCGGACGTCCCCTGTGCGACATGATCGGCGGCAAGCTGCACGACGAGATTCCTTTCAACGCCAGCTTGTCGTACCGCTACCGGGAAGGCGACTTGGGCGGCGAAACCACTCCCGAGGACATGGTGGCGTACGCCAAGCAGGAGGTCGCCAGGTGCGGCTTCAAGTCCGGGAAACTGAAGGCCGGCGTGCTGCCACCGGAAAACGACATTGCAGTCCTATATGCGGTGCGCGAGGCGCTCGGCCCGGAATTCGGCCTGCGCGTCGATCCCAACGGCTTCTGGTCGCGCGGCACGGCAATCGGGGTGGCCAAAGAGCTGGAGGCCTGCAAACTGGAATACTTGGAAGATCCGACCTGGGGTCTGGAAGGCATGGCGCGCGTGCGTGAACGCACCAGCATTCCACTGGCAACGAACATGTGCGTGGCCAGATTCGACGACTTCGCCGCCGGCGTGGCCATGAACGCCGTGGACATCATCCTGAGCGACATCTACTACTGGGAAGGAATCCAGGGCGTGAAGGTTCTTTCGGGAATGTGCGACGCCTTCCGGCTGGGGCTCGGTATGCACAGTGGCAGCGAACTCGGCATCACCCTGGCCGCCATGGTGCACACCGCATCGACGCTGCCCAACCTGACCTACAGTGTCGACACGCTCTATCATCACATGCTCGACGACGTGATCGTGGGCGGAAAGATGCCCTTCCGGAACGGCTGCATTGCCGTACCCACCGGACCGGGCCTGGGCGTCGAACTGGATCCCGACCGGCTGGCCCGAGCCGAGGAACTCTTCCGTGAGCGGGGCGACTATTACGCGCGCTTCCACGAGGATACAAGGCGGCCGGACTGGTTCCCGATCAATCCGGGCTGGTAAGGAGGAGAGCAGGCATGAAGCTGAGCGGCAAGGTTGCGGTGGTGACCGGAGGGTCTCGCGGTATCGGCCGTGCCATCGCCCTGGCCCTGGGCCGGGAAGGCGCCGCTGTCATCGTCAACTATGCGAAGGAGGCAGCCGCCGCGCAAGAGGTGGTGGCCGCCATCCGGCAAACGGGCGGGCAGGCGTTCGCTGTCGCCTGCGATGTGAAGGACTGCTCCCAGCACGAACGGATTCTTGCGGCGGCCCGCGAGCTCTTCGGGCGTCTTGACATCCTGGTGAACAACGCCGGCATGGCGAGACGCCAGCCGTTCCTGGAGGCAACCGAGGACGCTTGGGACGAGGTACTCGGCGTCAATCTGAAGGGCGTTTATTTCCTGTCGCAGGCGGCTGCCAAGTGGATGGCCGCGCAGGGTTCCGGCAAGATCGTCAACATATCGAGCGTGCACGACGAGCGTCCCATGTCGGGCAATTCGACGTACAGCATCGCCAAGGCCGGCATGGTGATGCTGACCAAGTCGCTGGCGCTCGAACTGGCCCCATTGAACATTCAGGTGAATTGCGTTTCTCCGGGCGCCATCGCCACAGACGAGAACCGGGACCGGCTTGCCGATCCGGCATACCTGCCCAAGGTGCTGGCGCGCATCCCCAGCGGCCGGGTCGGAAGCGTGGAGGACGTGACCGGAGCCGTGGTTCTGCTGGCTTCGCCGGAGGCGAATTACATCACAGGCGCCCACCTCTATGTGGACGGCGGCATGCTTTTGCACGAGTAATCTGAGGAGATCGCATGGCATTCAATATCAAACGACGCGGTAAGTTGACTTACTACTACCGGGGCGAACAGCCCGTCTTTTCCAATCTGGTCACCGAACAACTACCGGACGGCGATTTGAAGATCTATTTCGCGGGTTTCACCGGTGGAGAATCGGCGACGCGGAACCTCGGCCTGAAGGAAACCGTGGTGATGGATCCCGAGCGCGAAATCCCGCTGGTATTCCGCGGCTGGGAAAGCTGGCTGCAGGAGGCGGGAATCTGCAAGTCGATCGCAGATCTCGATTTCATCGAGATGCACGCCTTCGGCTGCCAACCGAAGACGCCCAGCCCGCTGACGGACCCCGCCGGGTACGCAGCGGAACAAGACCGGCTGCGGAAGGCCTACGCCCGAGCTTACGGCGGCTTCTTCCGCGACCGGCTTCCAGAGCACGGACTGCCGGCGCGGTTCACGGTCCACTTGATCGACGTGCCGGACAAGGCCGCTTCCTACGAGTTCTACACAACGGCGCTTCTCCAGAAGCAGAAAGACCGCTAAGGGTTCCATGAGCCTGCTGTCAGTTCGACTCGAAGAGAACACGCGGCGCGCCGTTCGCCGCAGCATCCGCGCCGGCACGCTGCGCGCTGCCGTGGTGCCGCTGGCCAGCACCGAACAGCACAACGAGCACCTGGCGATGAGCCACGATACAAACTGCGTGGCGTGGATCTGCCGGCAAGCCGCCGAACGCGTCTTCCCCGCGGCCGTGGTTACCCCCGTCGTCCACTTCGGGATTTCGGAACACTGGATGGATCACCCCGGCACGCTGACGCTCACACCGGAAACGTTCGCGCAGGTTGTTTACGAGATTTGCGACAGCCTGCGCCGCGGCGGCATCGGGCGCGTTTTGTTGGTCAACGGCCACGGAGGCAACCGCCGTCCCATCGAAGCGCACCTGGAGGAGTTTCGCGCCAAGCTAGGCATTCGCCTCGAGTTCTGTTCCTATTGGGAGGCCTATTCGAGCGACTTCGTGAAGCACTGCCTCGAATCGGGCGAATGCCCCGGACACTCCGGTGAATTCGAGACTTCGGAGGCCCTGGCCCTCTTCCCCCAAAGCGTACACATGGACGAGGAAACCTACCCGGCCGGGGAAGTCCGGATCGCCGACGCGAAGCGCGCCGCGGACGACCAGCATTTCTTCGCGACGGCGCGGCTCGCGTCAGCCGAAAAGGGGCGCGTGATGCTGGAAGCCGCCGTGGATTGGCTGGCCGCGAGAATCGAAACGCTGATCCGATAGGAGCCGGGAGGCCTCAGGCTGTCGCTATGTTGGCGGCCTTTTCGAGACCGCGCTCGCGAATTTCGAAATCCCGGATCATGAACTTCTGGATCTTCCCGGTCACTGTCAGCGGAAAACTGTCCACGAAACGAACGTACTGCGGGACTTTGAAATACGCGATGGTGCCGCGGCAGAAATTGCGGATTTCGTCTTCGGTCGCGGTGACGCCGGGCTTCAAGCGGATCCAGGCGCAGACGGTCTCTCCCAAACGCTCATCGGGCAGGCCCACGACGTAAACGTCGGCGACCTTGGGGTTGGTCATCAGGTACTCTTCCACTTCGCGAGGGTAGATGTTTTCGCCGCCGCGGATGACGGTCTCTTTGGCTCGGCCGCGCATGCGGAAATAGCCGCTGGGCTGCATGATGGCGAGATCGCCGGTGTGCAGCCAGCCATCGCTGTCGACGGCGGCGGCGGTGGCCTCTGGATCGTTGTCGTATCCCTTCATGACCAGGAAGCCGCGCACGCACAGTTCTCCCAAGCCGCCCACGGGCAGCATTTCGCCCGTGTCCGTGGAGACGACTTTAATCTCCACGTTGGGCAGCGGGCAGCCCACTGTCGAGACGCGCAATTCGATGGAATCGTGAACGCGAGACATGGTGCAAACCGGGCTGCACTCGGTCTGTCCGTAACAGATGGTCAATTCCGGGCAGTGCATCTCATCGACGACCTGACGCATGGTCTCGATGGGACAGGGCGAGCCAGCCATGACGCCGGTGCGCAACGAGGAAAGATCGAAGCTGCGGAACTCAGGGTGATTCAGCTCCGCGATGAACATGGTGGGCACGCCGTAGACGGCGGTGGCGCGCTCTTCCTGGACTGCCTTCAGCGTGGCCAGCGCATCGAACTGGGCGCAGGGCAGAATCAGCGTGGCACCGCTCACCAGCGCCGCCATGCTGGCAATGACGCTGCCGAAGCAGTGGTACAGGGGAACGGGCGCGCATATGCGGTCGGCGGAAGTGGCTTCCAGGTAGGAAGCGATGGCGGCGCCGTCGTTGACAAGGTTGCGGTGGGTAAGAAGTACCCCCTTCGGCGAGCCCGTGGTGCCGGAAGTGTACTGGATGTTGGCTACATCCCCCGGCTGGGCCGCCTGTGGCGGCAGTTCCGCATCGCTGTCGAGCATGTCCATCCAGGGCTGCTGGCCCAGGTAGATGGCATGTTGGAGCGGCAAATCCTCCCCATTCCGCGATTCCTCGAGGATAGAGCGGTAGTCGGCTCGCGAGTCGCGCTCGTTCAAGAACAGCGCCTTCATGTGCGACTTGCGCAGCACGTAGCGCAATTCGTGCGACCGGTACGCGGGATTGACGTTCACCAGCACCACGCGTGCCAGCGACGCCGCGTACTGCAGGTAGACCCATTCGGCACAGTTGCTGGCCCAAATGCCGGCGCGGTCGCCCGGCTTGAGCCCGAGGGACACCAGGCCGCGCGCGGTGCGCTCCACCTGGCGGGCCAGTTCCTTCCACGTGTGGCGCACATTCTGGTGGCGGACCACCAGCGCCTCGCCGTCGCCGCGGCGGGCAACGGTATCGGCGAGCACGCCCGCGATGGACTTTTCGATCAGTGGCGCAACCGGACCCCGGGCGTAGCTCCACTCAGCCGACACCTCGCCGCCGCCCGGCACGGCGAATGTCGGCGGCGTCGTCAACGGCCCCCTTTCGCGCCGAGCAGATCGGCGACGAAAGCGCGGCTGGACTCGACCAGCTCCCAGCTTCCGGGCCAGAAGCACAGGTCGATGCACCACCACTCGATGTTCGGGACCGCCAGCAGCGCAGGAGCCAGGGCCTTGAAATCCACGAAACCTTCGCCGAACGGCCGGTGCGTGCTGGTTTCATCGCCGTGGAGCGTGCCGTCGGAGTCGATCAGGTGGATGTGCCCGATGCGGCCCTCAAGTTTCTTGAGGAACTCGGCGACGCCGCCCGGCAAGGTCTCCTTGGGCGGATGCTGGCGCGCGCCCACCACGCCGCACATGTAGGCGTGGGAGGTGTCGAACATGACGCTGAAATTCGGATGGCCGACCTTCTGATGCATGGCCACCACTTCGGACGCCTTGTTGTAAGCGAAACCCGGCTCGAACTCCCAGACCAGCCTCAATCCGGCTTGCTGGGCGATCCCGGCGCCATCCCGCCAGATGTCCGCCATGCGGTCCATCGCGGCGCCATAGTCGGATTCGGGAATGGAGCCGGGGGCGGCTACCGAGTCGACACGGATACCGGCGCTGCCGATATCGGCGCACAACTCCACGTTGCGCTTGAACAGGTCCAGGTACTTCTGCCGGTTGCCGGCGACCGCCGGGTTCACGCTGCTGAAATCCGCCGCGTAGCCGGAGACGCCCAAGCCGGCGTCCTTGAGCATCTTCACCAACTCAGCGCGCGACTGGGTTGTGGGGTAGCGCTCCAAGGTGACGTGAGGCGGAAAACCGCAGACCTCAATGCCGTCATAACCGGCCTTGCTGAGCCTTTCAACGCACTTTTCGAAGGGAACGGGATTGTCCGTGTAAGGGCCGAAGGCAAAGGCCCAGCTTCCGAGTGAAATCTTCATGTCGATGTCCTCGATGAGCGCCACCCTCTACACGGGCGGCTCAACTTGGAATTGTACACCAGGAGGCAGGAGACAGAAGACAGGGGACGTTACTGGTTTACTCGTGAGCGCTCGGGGACGCCACAGGACCTTCGGCTCTGAGGGCAAGCGACCTGAGTCTTGGATTCGGGTTTGAGCACAGACGCCGAAACATCTCTTTGAGTGCCGGCGAGGGGTTCTTGCGGTAGTCGTCGACGAGGTTGGTTCGCCCCCTCATGTCGGCCCGCTCCAGCCCGCTGGCGGCCTCGGCAATTACCTTGTCCATGGTTGTGGCTGGAATTCCCGGCGGTAGGCGCACGCTCTTAGCGCGGCGCGGCAGTGGGATGTAGGTGCTCGTGAAGTCCAGGAGATATCCACTTATGGGCGGGCGGAAACGCCACACTGCGCCACCGGGTCGAGCCAAAAAACAAAGGCCAAAATCCCGCACCGGCATACGCATGTGCGTGGCGGCGTCTGCCCCGAGCACGGAATCAGCGGTCAAAACTTGCCCGGGCTTCAGCGTCCCTTTCAAGACACGGACGATAGTCAGCGTGACCGGGATCCGGCCGGATCGGCTAGCGCCTCCGCTGATTTCGGCGACTACGACAGCATCGGACTGGTCGGTGAGCACTCGCAGCGGTATCGGCGAGGAACCACCTCCGATGGCCAGAGCCGCCAGGAGGACAGCGGACAGGCACATGCGGAACCATCGTCCGGGCGTCAGGCGGGTGCTCTCGATCACGCAAATTCATTGTATATTGGTTCCTCCAAGGAGCAATCATGGCGAAAGAACTCAGGGTTGGACTCATCGGCTGCGGCTTCATGGGCCGCACCCACTCGAATGCGTACCGGCGGTTGAACAATTTCTTCGACGTCGAGCACCGGCCGGTATTGAAGGCCATCTGCGACACGAATGAACCCAAGGCGCGGCAATATGCACAGACCTGGGGTTACGAACGGGTGGAGACGAACTGGCGCAATCTGCTCACGGCAAAGGACATCGATCTCATCGACATCTGCGTGCCCAACGTGGCGCACGCGGAGATTGCCATCGCCGCGGCCCAGGCCGGCAAGATGGTGTGCACCGAAAAGCCCATGGCCATGAACGCGGCCCAGGCCGAGGAGATGGTGCGCGCTGTTGAGATGGCCGGCGTGCCGAACATGGTGTCGTTCAACTACCGGCGCGTGCCTTCCGTATCGCTCGCCAAGCAGATTGTGGACGAGGGGCGCATCGGACGGCCTTTCCACTATCGCGCCTTGTACCTGCAGGACTGGACCATTTCAGCCGACGTGCCGCAGGGCGGCGACGCGCTTTGGCGGCTGGACGCGCGCGTATCCGGCAGCGGCGTCACGGGCGACCTTCTGGCACACTCCATCGACACGGCCATGTGGCTGAACGGCCCCATCGCGCGCGTCATGGCCAAGGCCGAAACCTTCGTCAAGGAACGCAAGCACGCTGTGTCGGGGCAGGTGGAGCCGGTTACTATCGATGATGCCTGCATGTTCCTGGCCGTGTTCGCCAACGGGTCGATGGGCACGTTTGAAAGCACGCGCTACGCGCGCGGGCGCAAGAATTTCAACACCTTCGAGTTGAACGGCGCCGACGGCAGCCTGTACTTCGACCTGGAAGAGCCCGAATACCTGCAGTTCTTCGAATACAAGCAAAAGGAAACCGGCAAAAAGACCGCATCGCATCTCACCGGCTGGCGCAAGATCCACACGACGAATTCCGAGCATCCTTACATGAGTCACTACTGGGTGCCCGGCACATGCATCGGCTATGAGCATACGTTCCTGAACGCGCTGGCGGACTTTGTCGAGGGAATTGAGAAAGGCACGCCCGCGCAGCCGAATTTCCGCGCCGCACTGCAAACGCAGCGCGTTTGCGACGCAGTGATCGAGAGCGCCCGCCGCAGTGAGTGGGTGGACACGGGCGCGGAGTAAGTTAGCGGATTTTCATCCGTTTGTCACGTCACTTTTATGAAGTCGTTGTAGTATTCGAGGTTGTCATTCATGCTTCCCGAAGTGTGGAGCGTGGGCAGTGAATCGGGAGACGCCAGCGCCTGTTTTTGCGCGGGGGCTGGCGTGTTTTTTGCCCCCCGTCTTGGTATTCTGAGAGTCTGTGAAGAAGTCTGCTACAGGGGCAGGATTCTATACAACTTTAGATTTGTAAGGGGTAAGGAGGCTGTATGAGGTGGAACAAGGCCGCCCGGATCGGGGCGGTTTGTGCGTTCTTTTTGATTACTCTGAGCGCTTACGCTCAGAGCGTGGCAGGTCTGGGGGCGGTTTCGGGAACGGTTCGCGATGCTACCGGTGCTGTTGTTCCCGATGCCACCGTCGTGCTCTCCAATGAATCCAAGGGCATCACCAGGACAATGAAGACCACGCAGGCTGGTTCGTTCGCAGTGCCTGCGTTGGTACCGGCAAGCGGCTACGCGCTTACTGTAAGTAAAGAGGGCTTCACCAAGTGGGAAGCCAAGAACTTTGAAATTCTGGTCGGCCAGACGGTGGACTTCAAGGTCGGGCTGACTGTCGGTGCCACGGCGACGCAGGTCGAGGTGGTCGGCGAAGCGCCGCTAGTGGAAAACACCAAGAGCGGCGTAACCGCCAGCGTGGGCGAGGCGGAGATCGACAATCTGCCCATCAACGGCCGCCGGGTCGACACCTACGTGCTGATGACTCCCGCGGTGAGCAATGACGGCGAATTCGGCCTGATCACTTTCCGCGGCATCGCCATGGGGAATAACTTCATGACCGATGGGAACGACACGACGAACTCGTTCTACAACGAGAACGCCGGGCGCACCCGCATCGGCAGCCAGATATCCCAGGACGCGGTGCAGGAGTTCCAGGTGCAGTCCAACGGCTTTTCGGCGGAGTTCGGCCGGGCCATGGGCGGCGTCATCAACACGGTGACCAAGAGCGGCACCAACCAGGTACACGGCACCGGGTACTGGTTCTTCCGCAACCGCACGTTGGAAGCGGCTGACCGGTACGCCAACGGAGTGAAGCTGCCCGAATGGCGCCACACGGCCGGCGGGAGCATCGGCGGCCCGTGGAAGAAAGACAAGGTCTTCTACTTCTTCAATTACGATTACACCAACCGGAACTTCCCTGCCCTGAACCGTATTGTGAACAACTCCCTCACGGACCCGACGGGCAACTATATCCCGGCTTCCAACTGCACGGCCGGCGCGGCGCAGTGCACCGCCGCCATCAATTTCATCCAGAAGCAGATGAACGTGATGGTGCCGCGCACATACAAGCAGAATCTCGTTTTCGGCAAGATCGACTGGCATATCGACGAGCGCAACTCCATCACCGCAAGCATGAATTTCATGGATTGGCGCAGCCCGCACGGAATTCAGACGCAGGCGGTGCTCACCAACGGAAACGCTATCGCCAACAACGGCAACTCGACGGTGAAGGATCGCTGGGCCAAGGTGGCGTGGACGTCGATCCTGACGCCCAACACGGTGAACGAACTGCGCGGCGGCTGGTTTAAGGACCGGCTATCGGATCCGGCGGCTTCGGACCTGTGGCCTTCCGAAACCGGCGGCCTCTACATCACCGTCGCCGGAAGCACGGTGGGCGCGGCCCAAGCCTATCCGCGGACGTACCCCAGTCAGAACCGGTATCAGATCGTGGACAATCTGAGCTGGGTGAGCGGCGCCCACACCGCCAAGTTCGGGATGGATTTCTCCACTACCCAGGACTGGATGAACCAACTCTACAACGGCAACGGCAGTTACAGCTATTCGAACCTCACCAACTTCGCCAAGGACTTCAACGGCGGAGCATTCAACTCCGGCCTCCGGAGCTACAGCAACTTCCAGCAGGCCTTCGGCAATCCCATCCAGGACATTCGCACCACGGACATCAACCTGTACGCGCAGGACACCTGGAAGATCTCCCAGCGTGTCACATTCAATTACGGCGTTCGCTATGAGAAAAGCTGGTTGCCCCAGCCGATCATCACCAACCCGGACTGGCCTCAAACGGGCCGCATCCCATCCCCGAACAACCAGTTCTCGCCGCGTGTCAGCCTGTCTTACAGCCCGAACGAAAAGACTGTGGTGCGCGCCGGGTATGGAATCTTCCGCGCCCGCTTCCACGGCAACATGCTGGACACGCTGTATCTGGGCAACGGGAAATACCAGACGTCGGTATACGTTACCCCCAGCCAGACCGGGGCTCCCACCTTCCCGAACGTTCTGAGCGGCGCCTCGGGTGCGCCGTCGGGCTCGGTTTCGCTGGGTTTCGCCTCCGAAGATTTCCACGCCCCCTATTCTCAGCAAGGCACTCTGGCTGTGGAGAGGGAGCTGACCCGCAACCTGGGTCTGACCGTCAGCTATATCTGGAGCCGCGGCATCGGGCTGTTCACGCAGCGCGACCTAAACCTGGGCGCTCCCGGACCTACTGTGACCTACACGATCCAGAACGAGGCCGGACAAACCGCTGGTACCTACTCCACGCCGGTGTACGTCATTGGCAACCGCGTGGATTCACGTTACAGCAAGATCCTGCAAGTGGAGAACGGCGGGCAGAGTTGGTATAGCGGCCTGGCGGTTCAGCTTCGCAAGCGATTCTCGCACGGCTTCCAGGCCCAGGTGGCTTACACATGGTCCCACGCCATCGACGACGCCAACCAGCAGGGTGCAAGCTGGAACGTGGGCAGCAACTATAACAACGCCACCGTCCCCGGAGACTACAAGTTCGACCGGGGCAGCTCCAGCCTGGACCAGCGGCACCGCGCATCCATCAACTGGATTTGGGAACCGACCTTCACCAAGAGCACTTCAACTTTCGCCAAGTACTTCGTGAACGGATGGCAGCTCTCCAGCCTGACCACACTGGCGTCCGCGCACCCGTGGACGGCGACCATGAATTCCGCCTCCACTTCGGCCAACGGCGTCTTTCAAGGCGTAACGCTGGCCAACAGCACCATCAACGGGGCCGGCGGATGGAACCGCGTGCCGTTCTGGCCGGTAGGCACCCTGGATGTGGACCAGACCTACCAGGTTGACGCCCGCATCACGCGCAGCATTCCGTTCGGGGAGCGCGTGAAGGCCGACTTGTCGTTCGAAGCGTTCAACGCCTTCAACACGATCCGCAACACCAGCGTTCAAACCACCGCCTATTCCGTAAGTTCGGGCGGAATTCTCCGGCGGGTGCTCAGCAGCGGCGTTTCGTTGCTCGGCAAGGGAAGTGCTTCACAGGGCTTCCCCGACGGGACTAACGCCCGGCGCTGCCAGGTGGCGCTGCGGTTCAGGTTCTAAGGTATAATGCAGGGCGGCTGGTTGGCGCCAGCCGCCCTTTTTTCTTTCCGCGCGGCCCGGCGCCATGGCCAGGGTCCACTTTCGTCCTGCTTATGTATACACGTACTGGTCACGCTCTTGCTCTCACGACCATTCTCACTGTTCCGTGTGTCCTTGGCCAAAGCTGGCAGATGATCGGCCGCGTCACGATGGAGGACGGCACGCCGCCACCCAAGTCAGTCGGTATCGTGCGCGTCTGCGACGGCGGCACCATCGTGGAGACCCGCACCGACAAGCAAGGCCGCTTCGTGATGAAGCGGGTTTCCTCGGGAGGCATCGAGGATTTCGATCGTACTTCCAACACGTCGACTTCCTTTGGCGCAAACAGTATCGGAAACAGATTCGGCGGTGGCGTCGCGCTGATGACCAACTGCGTTTTGCGAGCCTCGCTTAACGGCTACATCTCGAACACCATCGATCTGCGCGATCCTCAAGTCCGCGAGACCCCCAACCTGCCGCCGTTCGTCCTCAAGCGCAGCGACGCCGTGTTGGACGCCCAATCGGAGTTCGGCGCGCGCCTGTCGAAGGAAGGGCAGAAGGCCTGGAACCAGGCAGTGAAGGCTTTGGCCTCGAATAATTGGCCGGAGGTCGAGCGCCACGCCCGGGCGGCCGTCCAGTCGCAGCCGCGGTTTTCCCAGGGCTGGCGCCTGGTCGGTGCCGCCTGCATGAGCCAGAGTAAGACCGTAGAAGCGCGAGAGGCGCTGGAGCGGTCGATCGCTCTGAACCCGAAGTTACTCAGTTCGCACCTGATGCTGGCGCGGCTGAACGCGAATGCTAAGGACTGGGAGGGCGCCGCTAAGGCTGCCCAGCGACTGATGGATCAGGACGCCGGGCGGCGCATTCCCGAAGCGCAGTTCCTGCTGGCGGCCGCCCAGTACTACCTGAAGGACTACGATGCGGCGGAAAAGAACGCGCGCGTACTGCTAGCGAAGGCTTCGGAGATGCCCCGCGTCGAGTATGTCCTCGGGCTGGTCCTGGCCGCCCGGAAGGATTACGCCGGCGCCGCCGAACATTTGAAGCGGTATCTCGCGCTGGAGCCTAAGGCGTCGGAGGCGCAGCTAGTGAAGAACTGGATCGCCAACCTGGGCAAGCCAGGCGCGGTCCCGCCCGTACCCGAAGCTGAAGCCATCGACTTGACGCTGCCGGCGCCAGGCGAAGTTTGGATACCCGGCGGCATGAAGGCGCTGGCCCTGGCCGCGCGAATGGACAAGCCGTACACGGTAGAGAACTTTTTCGCCGTTTACTCGGAAGCCCTCGTGCGACGCGGGGAGCCGGGCTCCGCACAGAGCATTTCCGGCTACCAGGGAACACTGGCGGACTACTTCTCAGCGGTCAGCGAACTAGTGCAGGCGGGCGAAAGAAAAGATAACAAGACAGTTATATCTCTATCGCTGGCCGCGCCTGAAAAGAGGGCGCAGGCCGAGAGAATCCTGCCGCTGCTCGGCTGGAAACTCTCCCCCGAAGGCGGCGGCTTCCGGGTGGAACTTGGCAACCAGATCAAGGAAGGCAGCCGGCAGGCGGTGCCCGCGCTGCTGGGCATCAATGAGTTGGCCATGCAGGAGGCCCTGGAAGCGGGACGTGAGTATAAGATCGAGATCGTCTCGGAAAGCGCTCGGCTGATGGGGGGCGGCGCGTGGGGCGCCATGCTGCCACCGAATCTGGCGCTGGCGGGAGGACTCGCGGAAGCTTTTGCGCGCGACTCGAGGTTGCCGAAACTTTACGCCGCGCTGAGCGCGATGGGCAACGACACCGCCTCAACACTGGTGGGAGTCGTGGGCTTGCGCGCGCTGGCCACGCAGCATGCCAATCTGCTATGGAAGAACCCGGAGGCTTTTCGCCTGGCAGGCGGCTCGGCGGCGGCCCCCGGCGGGAGCGATGCCGCAGCCGTCTGGACCAGACTGGTAGGGCCCAGCCCGCGCGACGCCGGGGCATTCTTCGGCGCTCTATTCGAGAAGGACCGGGGCCGGCTGGCGGGCTTCTATGCCACCGTCGCTAAATCGGACGCCGCGCATCAACGGTTCCTGATGCGGACAGTGGAGGATGCCACGCGCTACTACGGGCTGTTCCGCGATCCTTTCATGGTCATTCGCCCCGGCGATACGCCCCACGGGACGTGGCCTCCAAGCGATTTCCAGGATCTGCCGCTCGATGCAGCTGGGCGTTTGCGATTCCCCGGCTCGCGCCTCGCCTGGACGAACGCCGCGGACGCGGACGCGAAACTGCTTACGGCCTTCGGATCTCCTGAGGCGCTGATCGCGGCGGCGCGCCTGGAAACTGCGAGGAAGGCGGCGCTCGACGCTTCATCGGCGAGAGCGCTCGCGCGGCACTACACGGAGTGGCGAGGCCTTTTTCCGTACTTTGAGAGGCTGCCCGGTTTAGGCGCGGAGGAGTTCAAGGCGCTCGAAACCTTCGAGGCCGCAGTTAGAAAATCGTCACCGGAGAGACGCAACCTGGTCATGGGCGAGTGGCACTCGCTGGTGGAGTTGATCGCTTTGGGCACTCAATCGGGTGCGCTCGACGCGACGGCGGGTGCACGCCTGTTCCGGCGCGTTTGCGTGGAGTTGCAGGACGGCGCATCCCCGGCCCGCGTCATCGCGATCTTGCGCGACATGACTGGGCAGGCAGCCAATTTGGATGAAGCGCTGCCGTCCAAGCTGTTACGGCTGGAAGGCGAGCGCCGTACTTCGTTTGACCGTGTGAAGGGCATGCAGAAGATCCCGCGGCTCAACGTGCGGGACGAAGCAGGCTTCCTCGCCGCGCTGAGCGGGATTGTCTATGCGGCCCGGCTCAACCCGCAGCTGATTGCGCTGCGGGAGGACGCGGACTTTTCGCGGCGGCACCAGTTCGCGGATTCCTCGCCCGACTCGCCAGTCTTCCTGCCCTCCTCGCTGCGGCTGTCCAGCACCTCCCCGGGCAGTTACTTCATCGGCGGATTCGGCGGTCTCGCCGAAAACGCCCAGAAACTGGCCCTCAGCCCGGCGCAGCCATACATCGCGCCAGGCCAGTTGGACGACTCCGACGCCACGCCGACATCCTCGTTCGCCAAGGCAGACCCGCGCGACGGCGTGGCCGTGTTCACTACCGACGCGCGGCTGGTGGAAGTGTACGCGACCGTTACCGACGAACGAGGCCGCTACCTGGACAACTTGCGCGCGAACGCTTTTGAGATCCTCGACGAGAGCAGCGCGCAATCGATCAAGGCCTTCGAGCCGAGTTCGGCCGGCTTGAGCTGCGCGCTTCTCCTGGACACCACCGGAAGCATGCAGGCCGCGCTGCCCGCCTTGAAGAACGCGGCGCTGCGCCTGCTGGCCGAGTTGCGCGAAGAGGACGCGGTATCGGTGTACAGCTTCAGCGACGTGACGCTGGAGCGCCAGCCTTTCACAAAGAACAAGCGCGCGGCCAAGCGGGCCGTGCTCCCGGCTTACCCGCACGGCCGGACGGCGCTCTACGATGCCGTGGCCGAAGTAGCTTACGCCATCGCCGGCCGTAGCGGCAAAAAAGTGATTGTCGTGTTCACTGACGGCGACGACAACCAAAGTTCAGTGACCGCCGAGCATGCCATCCGCCGGGCACGCTTGGCCGGCGTTCCCGTCTACACCATCGCGCAGGGAGCGGCGCTCAACCACCCCGGCTTGCTGAAACAGCTGGAAAGCATCTCGACAACTACGGGCGGCCTCGCTTTCAGTATCCACGAGCCGCGGCAGATCGCGGGCGTCTTCGATAAGGTCGCCGGCGATTTGAAACACGGCTATCTTCTCGCCTATCAGCCGCCGGAAGGGAAGCCCGGCGAATATCGAAAGATCGAAGTGCGGCTCAAGGGTGTTAAGCACAGTAAGGTTCGCGCGCGCGAAGGTTACTATCAATAGCGGTGTACTTACACACGTGATGTGGACGAAGCTCTTACTTGCAAGCCTGTTGGGTTTTATAGGTGCGTTGCCATTCGTGGCTGGGCAAGACTCCGGCAAGCTCGTTTTGGAAGGGCGAGTAACCATGGAGGACGGCTCGGCGCCGCCGCAGCGAGTTGCCATCGAGCGTGCTTGCGGCGACCGGAGCACCCACATCGAGACCCTGGCCGGCCGCGACGGCCGCTACACGTTGCGCAGTTCGGTAGTGCGTGGGTCCGCAGATTCCCCTTCGAGCGGGACCAGAACCGACGCGGTCATCACCGGTGCAAACACCTGCGAACTCCGCGCTGTGCTCGCGGGCTTCGAATCCACGAGGATCAACATAGACGACTGGGTAAGAAGCGGGGCCACAAGCCTGCCGACATTGGTTTTAGGAAAGCGTGGGCTTGAGGAGCGCCTGCGGGAAGAACAAGGCAGGGAAGTGCCCCGCGATGCTCTCAAGGCCTGGATGCAAGTATCCAAGAGCATCGAAGCGCAAAAGTGGCCGGAAGCCGAACGGCGGCTTCGCGACATAACGCGCCGGCATCCGAACTCTGCGCAGGCCTGGCATCTGTTAGGCACTGTGCAGGAGAACGCCAAGGACCCCGCTGGTGCACGTAGGAGCTACCTGCGCGCTTCCTCGATCGACCCACGGTGGTTGGAGCCTTACGCCGCCGTGGCGAGGTTGGACATGGCGCAGAAGGATTGGAAGGCCGCGGTGCAGTCCACGGCGCGCTGGATCGAGGCCGACACGCGGCGCGCGCATCTGGAAGCCTATGTCGAGAACGCGCTGGCGCGCGTCAACCGCGAGATTTCGCACCGCAGCGGCAAGAAAGTGATCGTGGTTTTCACCGACGGGGCCGACAACGCCAGCACGCTCGCCTCGGACGCCGTCGTCAAGCGCGCCAAGACCATCGGCGCGCCCGTTTACACCATCGCCCAGGGTCAGGCCCTGCGGTTCCCCCACGTGCTCAAGCAGTTGGAAAATGTGGCGATAGCTACTGGCGGCCTTCGGAGGCCAAGGCCGGCGAGTGGCGCAAGATTGAGGTTCAGCTCACGGAAGTGAAGGGCCGCAAAGTGCGCGCCCGCGAAGGATATTACGGACGGTAAGAAGAGTACGTCGTCATGAAACGTGCGATCTCTGTTTCGGTGCTTGTCTTGGCAACGCTTGTGCTGGCGCCGCTCGGATTCTCCCAAAGCTGGTATGTGATCGGCCAAGTCGCGATGGAGGATGGCTCGCCGCTGCCGAAGCGGGTCCCGATCCTGCGCGACTGCGGCGCGAACCGGGTGACCCATGAGGCGGTGGCGGGCCGCAACGGGCGTTATGTATTGCGGTTGGTGGAGGCGAGCGGCGTAACGGGCGTGGATCTCAATCGAATGAGCGAGGCGACAATCTTCATGTCTGCCATGCGGTGCGTGTTACGGGCATCGCTCGCGGGTTACGAATCGAACGTGATCGATCTCACTGAGTGGCGTCCCACCAGTGATCCGCATCTGCCGACGCTCGTCTTACATCGCCCGCGTCCCGAGACGGCTTTTTCCGCCGAAGCCGGATCCGACGTGCCGAGACCGGCGCGCAAGGTTTGGGTGCAAGCCATGAAGGCGGTCGAGGCCGGCAACTGGCACGGCGCGGAGCAGATGCTTCATCCGGTGGTGGCAGCGCATCCGAAGTTCGCCCGAGGCTGGCACCTGCTGGGAGCCATGTACCAGAACCAGCAGAAGGCCGAAGAAGCGATGGATGCGTTCCGCAAGGCCATCGCAGCCGATCCGAAGGAACTCGGGCCGCAAGTCATGCTGACACGCCTGGCGGTTCAGATCAAGGATTGGGAGACGGCCGTCACAGCCAGCGAGGCGCTCATAAAAACCGATTCCAGACACCGCTATCCGGAAGCCTTCATCCATAACGCCGTTGCACGCTATCACCGCAGCGATCTGGACGGCGCCGAGAAAAGCGCCCGCGAAGCCCTGCGCCTGGACCGCAAGCGCCTGCTGCCGCGCGCCGAATTTGTGCTCGGGACCGTGCTGGCGGCCAAGCGGGATTATCAAGGCGCCACCTCCCACCTCGGGCAATACCTGCAACTGGAGCCGAAGGCCGCCGATGCCGAATCCGTGCGGACTCGGATCGCCAACCTGGAGAAACCGGAAACAGCATCCGCGTCCGCGCAACTCGAAATCGAGAACCTGAATCTGCCGCCCGCCGGCGAAGCCTGGGTTCCCGGCGGCATACGGGCGCTGGCGAAGGCCGCGCGCATTTCGACACCGGTATCGTTTGAGGATTTCTTCGAAAGCTACTGCCGGGCTCGTGTGCGATACGCGTCCCCGGATTCCAGCCAGAGCCTCACGGGCTACCTCCGCGGCCTGCGCGCCTACTTCGCCGCCATGAGCGAGCTTTCCTCTGCCGGAGAACGGCGCGATGGCCGCACGGTGATCACCCTCACCCTGACCGCCGGGCCGCGGCGCGGGAAGACGGTGCGAGTGCTGCGCGCATTAGGCTGGAATGCGGTAACCGAAGGATCCGCGACCAGAGTCGAACCGGGCACGACCGAAGCCGACGGCGCCCGGCAGGCGATCCTGGGCATGCTGGGCGTCGACGAGATCGACATGAAGGAGGCGCTCGAAGCCAACCGCAGCTACAGCTTCGAGATCCCCACTGAGAATGCGCGTCTGATTGGCGGCGAAGCGTGGGAGAGTTTTCTTGGCACCCGGAAGGAGGCGTTCGCCGGCGCCCTTGCGGAAGCATTCGTGCGCGATCTGCGCCTGGCCAAAGTCTATGCCGGGCTCAGCGCCATGGGTTCGGATACGGCGGCGGCGCTGGTGGCGGGTGTCGGGCTGCGCAGGCTCGTAAGACAGTACTCCGACCTGCTTGGCGCTGATGGCGAAGCATTCGCCCTGCGCGGCGAAGCGGCCGCCGTGCCGGGTGGAGAACCGGCAGAAGGTGTTTGGGCCAAGCTGGCCGGTGCCAGCCCGCGGGACGCGAAGACGTTCTTCCGCGCGCTGTTCGCCAAGGACAACGGCAGGCTGGCGGCCTACTATGCGGTCACCTCACTAACCGATGAGGCGCACCGGGGGTTTTTCACGCACAGTGATGCGAGAGCCACGCTCTTCTATGGTCTGTTCCGTAATCCCTATGAGACGTCCCGCCCCAGCGAACAGCCACGCGGCTCCTGGCTGCCGCAATTCTATGGGCGGTTGCCGCTGGACGGCGACACAGTGCATTTTCCGGGAGGCCGCGGTGCATGGTCCACGGTGCCCGCGACGGACGAGAACATCCTGGCGAAACTCGCGTCACCCGAGTTGTTCATCGAACTGAGCTGCATCGAGCGGGAACGCGGCGCGCCTCTGGACGAAGCGTCCGCCAAACTCATCCTGCGCAACCACGCCGATTGGCAGCCGCTTTTCGACTATTTTCGAAGGTTCCCGGGATTGGGCGCGCCCGAGTTCTCCTCTTTAGAACGATTCACTGCGTCCATGCGCGGCTTTGAGCCGGGCCGGCGTGAGATCGCGGTTGGACAGTGGTGCTCGTTGATCGAACTACTTGCGCTGGGTGAAAGATCCGGCGCACTGGACAAAGAAAGCAGCGCTCGCTCGTTCCGGCGCGTGTGTGATTCGCTGGGAGCTTCGGGTTCGTCGGCGCAAGCTGTGGAAGCGTTGAGGGCGATGCTCGGGCGGAATGCCGATCCCGACGAGGCCGTGCCCGGCGGCCTGCTGCGGCTCTCCAGTACCGGCCGCGACCGGTTCGAAATGACAAGGCGCTCGCTGAATGTTCCGCGCCTGGCGAGGCTGAACCTGAAAGATGACACCACAGTGCTGCACGCGCTGAGCGGATTGGTATACGCAGCATGGCTGGATCCCGAGGCGCTCCTGGTCAGCGAAGATCCGGGATTGTTGCGCAAACACCGCTTCAGCGGCCCGGCCTCCGGGCCGCAAGCCGGCTCCCTGTTTGCCGAGGCGGAGTTGGTGCGTTCGCACGAGCCTCCGGGTAGCCGGTTCCAGGGCGGCTTCGTGGGATTCGTGGAACTGGCACGTACCCTGGCGCGCGGGGAGGCCGTGGTGGTCGCGCCCGGTCAGGATGCATCCCGTGTCCAGCCTCGCGCAGCCGCGGCCGCCGTGCGAAGCCGAGGCCGCGCCGACAGGGGAGTGTTCCACGCCGATTCCAGGCTGGTGGAAGTCCCCGTCACCATTACCGATGCGCGCGGGCGCTACGTCGACAACCTGCGGCAGTCTCAATTCACAGTCACCGAGGAAGGACAGGCGCGGCCGATCGCCGCGTTCGAGATGCATTCCTCCAATCTCTCTTGCGCGCTTCTGCTCGATACCACCGGCAGCATGCAGGCGGCCCTGCCTGCGTTGAAGAACGCCGCACTGAAGCTCATCGACGAATTGCGCGACAACGACATGGTGGCGGTCTACAGTTTCCAGGAGACCGTGTCGTTGCTGCAGCCGTTCACCACCGATAAACGTGCCGCAAAACGCGCCGTGTTGCGGGCTTACCCGGACGGACGAACTGCGCTGAACGACGCAATGGTCACGGTCGCCCGCGACATCGCCAGCCGCGGAGGAAAGAAGGCCATCGTGGTCTTCACCGACGGCGCCGACAACATGAGCACGCTTACGGCGGACACAGCTGCCCGGCGCGCCAAAGCTGCGGGCGCCCCGGTTTATGCCATCGCGCAGGGCGAGGCGCTGCTGCACCCGGCCTTGCTCAAGCAACTGCGCAGCGTGTCCGTGGCGACCGGCGGCCTGCCCTTCGCCATCCGCCGTCCGGACGAGATCCGCAGCGTCTTCGAGAGCGTCGCCGGAGATTTGAAACACGGCTACCTGCTCGCATTCCGCCCGCCTGAAGTGAAGCCCGGCGAGTGGCGCAAGATCGAAGTCCGGCTCGCCGAGGCCAAATCATACAAAGTGCGGTCCAGGGAAGGCTATTACTCAGAGTAAGCGGCCGAGGCAGTGAGACAGGCCGGCTGGCATGGCAGCTTGCCAGGGAGGGATACTACGCAGAGTGGACATGCGCAAGATCTCCTTCATTCTGCTTTGCTCTGCCGCTGCCTCAATTCTCACGGGCGGCGACCTCACCGCGCGGTACCGGCTGACGCTCAACCGCGTGCTTGCCGGCGCACATCCGCCCTACTCGGCGGAGATGGTGTTGCGGGATGCGATCCCCGAGTCCGGGCGCCGGTTCACTGAATACAGCGGCGACGTGTCCGGCCGTTACGTGGGCGCACTCGCCCTGGCTTCCATCGAAAGCGGTCGGCAATTCCCCGCCCTGGATGGCATCGTCGCCCGCCTGCTCGGGCTGCAGAGACCGGACGGCCATTACGGCATCGCGTTCGGCGAACGCATCACGAAATCCGAGATGGCCATGCTGTGGGGCAACGGTCGTATGCTGATCGGGCTGCTCGAATACTACCGGGCGAAGCCGCGCCCTGAGACGCTGGCCGCCGCCCGCCGCTTGGGCGACTTTCTAGTGAAGATCGCACCGGTGATGAACGACGACGATTTGCGCCGGCGCATCGACGCAGAAGAGTTCGCCTCGGGCTACATCTGCTGGACCCATAACATGGAGGGGCTGGCCGAGCTGTACCGGGTTACGAGAGATGCGCGTTATCTGCAGCTGGCCGAAGAAATCGCCAGCCGGACGAAGCGCTATCCGAAGCAGCATAGCCACGGCTTCCTCTCGTCGGTGCGCGGCATCGTTGATATCTACAAAGTGACTGGCGAGAAGAAGTACCTGGAACAGGCCGAGCTCGAGTGGCACGGTGTGATCGAGAGCGGGAACCTGCTGGTGCAGGGCGCGGTCGGAGAAGCGTTCGCTCCCAACCTCGTGCGCACCGAAGGTTGCTCGGAGGCCGACTGGCTGCGGCTCACCGTGGCGCTATGGCGCCTGACCGGGAAGCCTGAGTATCTGGCGCAGGCCGAGCGGACACTGTTCAACGAGTTCGCCATGAATCAATTCAACACAGGCGACTTCGGTCACCGGCCCGTTTCAGACACCGGCACTCCCCTCGGCCAGGGTTCGGACGGCGGCGGCACGGCGCGCGCCTGGTGGTGCTGCACGCTGCACGGCCTGCGCGCCTTTCCTGACATCCTCGCCGCCGTGTTTCGCGCCGAAGGCGGGGCTCTCTATTACGATCTTCCGGTCGACGGCCGAGGCAAGACGCAAGGACTGGCCATGGCCGCGGACTCGACTCTCGAGCGCGACGCGACGATCCACCTGGAAGTGACCGCCGCCGATGGGCGGGCGCACGAGTTGGCGATCCGCAAGCCTGCCTGGGCAAACAAGATCCAGGTATCTTTTAACGGCGTACCCGCCGCATCGCCCCTGCGCGAAGGCTATGCCCGCCTGAGCCGCATTTGGAAGACCGGCGATGCGCTGCTCGTCAGATACACTCTCCGCACATACGCGGAGCGCAACACGAAGACCCGTCGCGTGGCACTATTCCATGGTCCCTGGCTGCTGGGTGTGGACGATCAAGTGAACCCATATTTCTACGATGAGCCGCGCACCGAAAACCGTTTGCGCATCGCCATCGCAGACGACGGCGCGGTGAACCTGGATCGGGTCCGGCCCACCCAGACTGCGCCATTCATGGTGCCTGAGGCGCGTTTCCGCGTGTGCTATCTCCCGGGAGGCTATCCCATGCTGCCTTCGACAGTAATCCTGCGTCCAGTAGCCGAGCAGACCTCGACGCGCAGTCTCCCCTGGGAGTTTCAGTTCCTGACCGAAGAGTGAGAGTCTCTCAGCTCACCTCGATCAGCGTATGGCCGTAAGCGGGAACGGTGACGA
The DNA here is from genome assembly GCA_964561215.1 of uncultured Solibacteraceae bacterium. Classification (GTDB taxonomy): domain Bacteria; phylum Acidobacteriota; class Terriglobia; order Bryobacterales; family Bryobacteraceae; genus JAJFUV01. Next base: position 61,863 of record CAZLOS010000003.1, read on the forward strand.
CTTTCGAGCAGCGCCGCGCCGGCAGACCGAACTGGGCGCAATCGAAGGCGACGGTGCGCGTCACCGGATCCTTGTCCAGGTTGAAACAGTTCACCACCAGGCGGGGCTCGGTGGGATGTTTGTGGACGTGCGTCAGTTCGTCAATCCCGTAGAACGTGCCGCGCGCGAAGAACGGTTTCAGGCGCCGGTACTCGCGCATTGCAGCTTTCTGAGCGCCGCAGACGGCGGGGGCCGCGTGCGTGCCCCCGAGGCCCAGATGGCGGCAGCAGGAGATGTTCCACCACAGCATGAGCGCGTTCGCGTTGTCCTTGCGCAGATCGATGTGAATGTAGAGCGGCATCGAGTACGCCAGGTTGTAGTAATAGAGAGCGATGGCGTGGCCACCCACCAGGTCGTTCATCGGGTCCCACATCAGCTCGTATGCCCACACGTCGTCCCAACCCCGCGCCTGGGGATCGCCGGGTTGAGGCAGGGAGCCGCCCTGCCCGTAATAGGTGGGCACGTAACGGTAGATCGTGCCGCCCACGATCTGGTCGTGCATCTCTATCAGAAGGCGCGGGTGCTTTTCGTGCACCATGCGCGCCAGGCGGTTGAAGCTTGCAACGTGCTCCTCGCGGCGCGCCGGCACCGGGTGGCCGTGGTTCGCGTCCCAACATTCGCCGCTGTAAATAGTGCCGTCGAACATGAAGTAAGTCGCGCCGCCGCGCGCGAGCGCATCCAGGCGGTGGAAGGTCTCCTCCCGGTATTGACGCGAGGCTCCGCATAGCCAGTTCACCGCACGGGCACCGTCGCGCTCCATGCGGTCCGCTTCGCGCGGATACGTGGTCGGATTCGACCAGCCCGACAGCGGTGTGTGCAGCGAGAGCTTCAGTCCGAATTCGTTCTTGAGCATCCCGACGAAGTCTTCGATCTTGCCGAGCCGTTGCTCGTCCCAGATCTTCGAAGCGAAATTGGTGTCCCAACCCGGATCGAGATACAACGCCTCGCACGAATAGTCGCGCGCCTTGGCGGCTTCCTCGCGCATGGAGGTGAGCGTGTAAAGCGCGCGGCGATTCTCCGGCCGGTCGTGCGCGGGTTCGCCGAGCGCCCAGAGTTTATTGTCGTAGAGCTCGTTCCAGTGGGCCGGAGGATCGAAGTCCTTCGGGCAATCGTGGCCGCGCTCGTCCATCTCCGCACGGAAGGCGTAGTAACCCTCGTTGAGGCCACCTTCGAATGCGGTCAGACGCGTCACGCCGAACTGGTGGGAAGCGCCCGGCGCAAGCAGCGCGCCGTGCTCGGGGTCGCCCTCGTATATACCGAAGCCTCCCCAACGCAGCGCCGCGCCTCCGGCCGCCGGCACACGATCCAGGATGGACCACTCCATGCCGTCCTGGCTGTACTTGCTGATGAGAAAGCCGGAGCGGGCGCCGGTAAGGACCCAGCCTTCCGAAGCGTAGTCGGAGAACTCGGTCGGGACCAAGCCGGCTGCGTGCAATCCGGAGGTATACACGTTTCCCGAACGCGCTCGGGGAAACCTGCTTCGCAGTTCGGACACCCGCAATTCGGTGAGCACCTGCGACAGCGTGTAGTCGGAGTATTGGGTCCGGCCGCCACGGGGTTCGCGGCGATAGGGCACTGCAATCACCTTGCAGCGGCGCAACGGCCCGGTCACCGCCCCTCCTTGCATGCGCAATGGCAGCGTGAAACCACACCGGCCGCTCGGAAGGTAGAGCGGCGCGGAGCCTGTGTTGGTCAGGGTGATGCGTTCTTCGATCCAAGGCTTGCCGGCGGGCAGCCTATACTCCTGCACGACGCGGATGCCAGTGGTTGTTGCGCCCTCCAGCGTCACAGCACCGGCTGTCGCGCGCGGCGCGGTGAAACGGGGCAAACCGAACGAGTAACTGTATTCGCCGTCGGCCAGCACGAACCCCGTGGGCGTATGGCGCAGTTGGGCGCGCAAGCCTGGCCCGGTTTCGAGCAAGAGAGAGAACGAGGCGTTCGAAAGAACCTCGGGACGAAGCGTTGCGGCGGCGACCGGCGTGGAGGCAAGAGCAGCAAGGAAGGTCTTGCGGGTCATGCGAACCATGATATAAATTCCCGTCCGTCGTGGAAACAGGGTTACTTGGCGGTTGGCTTGCGCGCGACGACCTTGTGGGTCACATAGGAGATCTTGATGGGCACCAGCGATTGGAATTCCGCGCGCACGATCAGCTCGAACAGCTCCGGCAGGTTCCCATTGGCGTCCGCCATGTTGTTCACCAACTGCTGAGCCATCCGCGGGTCGGTCATCGCTTCGGCGGCCGCCCAGTTACCCGCCGTGCTGTCGGCGCCGAGGATGGTGATGTAACCGTTGCCTCCGATACCGGGCTGGCGCGCAATGATTGCATAGTCGGCGACAACTTCGTCCCGTTCGTTCAGCGTGGGCTCATACAGGCTGGGCTCGCCCTTGGCTGGATTGAGTACCTGGATTCCGCCGCGCACCAGCTTGTAGTTCACCAGAATCTGCATGTCGCGTAAGTGCGGATTCGATTTCGAGCTACCGAGCAACACGACATCATTTGCACGGAGTTCCTCCCAACTCAGCGTATTGCTGCGGCAGATGGCCACCGGCTTGCCCGCAGCCTGAAACAGGCGTCCCAGGAGGAACGCATCGACAGTTTCACCCAGACCGTTGTAACCGTACTCGACGCGGACCGGCTTCTCGCCGACCTTGGCAAAGACCTGCTGAACCGTAGTCGAATCGGGTATGTCCGTAGGCGAACTAACGGAGGTGTGCCGGTAATAGCCTCCGCGGAGGCGCATCCAGATAGGCATCCCGATCACCAGGGTGAGCGGCCGGGGACTGGAGAGCAAAGGCTGCCAGAGTCGCACAACGTTCGGGTCCGGCTTACCCTTCTGAACGTCCTCTTTGAGTTGCTGTACCACCAAGGCCTGGTAAATGAGAAGGACGATCAGGATTAAGAACGCCGCCGCGACGAAAAATCTACTATGCCTCAGGTGCTTAAGGTGTTGCAGCAAAGACGCTGGAAAGGAGGGAGGCGGCTCGCTGTCCTGGGCGTGCCGCATTTCGAACAGGAGCGTGAAGGACCCTTTGGGCAGATGGATGATGACGTCGGAATCCGCGCCTTCGGTCCGGTAGTACTCGTCCAACCTGGTCCGAAGCCGGCTGGTCTGCACGCGGACCGAGGGGTCCGATTGAGGGGAGTAGGAATCGGGCTTGGCGAACAACTCCGTGCCAATCGTGTATTCCTTCAACTCGTCGGCTTTCCCGGCCAACGACTTCTCCGCCAAATAGTTCAGAAGCTTGCATTGGCCGGGGGCCTCAGCGAACAGTTTACTGGTGAGAATCTGCCCAATTGCGCCCCTGATTTGTCCTGTTGGCTCCACTGCTAAACCTTTGCCTTAGATGATGTTAGCACAGGTAACATCGGTTACGTATCAGCAACACACCATCACTTCATTGCAAACCGCGACACCCGGCCCCATACTGTAAAGCGGTCTTAACCACAGGAGGTTTCTCTATGAGGATTTCTCGCCTTGGGTTCGGCATGCTTCTGCCGATCCTTCTACTAGTTTTGATCCATCCGGGGGCGTACGCGCAGACTGACCGCGGCGCCATCACCGGAACAGTGACGGACCCCGCCGGCGCGGTTGTCGGCGAGGCGGCCGTAACACTGATAAATCCGGCCACGGGAGTAAAGACCGTGACCAAAACCACGTCGGCTGGCGTGTACACGTTTCCGCAGGTCAATCCCGCCCAATACGAGATTGAGGCGGAGGCCACAGGCTTCAAGAAGGCAGTGGTCAAGGATATCCAGCTTGGCGTCCTGCAGAGGATGGCGGTGGATATCAAACTCGAGTTGGGCTCGGTCACAGAAAGCGTCACCGTCGCCAGCGAGGCGCCCCTGCTGAACCCAACCAGCGCGGCCATCGGCACCAACATCGCCCCGCGCGAATATCAGGATCTTCCCATCTTCTTTGGGGGCGCATTCCGGTCGGCGCTGGGTCTGAAGACCCTGCTGCCGGGCGTGAACGGCGCCAAGTACGGCACCCACATCAGCGGCGGCCAGGCGTTCAGCGGAGACTTCCAGTTGGACGGCGTTTCGGTGTCCACCACGGAGATTCAGGGTGACACACGCGGTTGGCAGATTCCCGTGGACTTCATTCAGGAGTTCGCCGTCGTCACCAACAGTTTTTCCGCGGAGTTTGGACGCACCGGCGGCGGCATCGAGAGTTACTCGCTCAAGTCCGGCACCAACCAGCTCCACGGGATGGCGTCTGATTACATCCGCAACGAGGCCTTTGACGCCCGTGCGTTCTATGCCGCCAAACGAAGTATCTACAAGCAGCATGACGGCAACGCCAACGTCGGGGGGCCGGTGGTGATTCCGAAAATCTACAACGGCCGCGACAAGACGTTCTTCTTCTTCGGCTTGGGCATATACCGCCAAGCCAATGTGGGTTCCAGCATGATCGGAACGGTGCCGACCACTAAGATGCGCCAGGGAATCTTCACCGAGAAGACCGGCACGGGCGGCGCCCAGTACATTATTTACGACCCGGCTTCCACGGCCAAGGATGCCAGCGGCAACCTGATTCGCACTCCCTTCGCCAACCAAACCATCCCCTCGGCCCGTATCAGCAAGGTGGCTCAGAACATCCAAGCGCTTTTCCCCAACCCCACCAAGGACGGTTGGTTCAACAATTTCGACGGCTGGGACAGGGGATCCCGCCGGCAGACCAACTTCACGTGGAAACTCGACCACAACATCGGCTCCAGCCACAAACTCTTCGGCAGCGCGTCTATCACATACTTTCCCGACATCCCAGTGGCCCTTTTGCCGGATCCCATCAATGGCAAGCGCGTGTCGCAAGGCGACACCTACGTTTATCGCCTTGGGCACGACTGGGTGGTCAGACCGAACATGGTGAACCACTTCGCCTTGGGCTTCAACAGGTATCTGGTGGCCACGACCGGGACGAGCAATGGCTTCGACTGGTACGGCAAGATGGGCTACACGGGGTTCTCCACGGGTAACGTTTGGGGCTTCCCCGGCATTAGCGTTTCCGATATCGGCAGCTTCGGCGGCGGCGGCGGTTTCGCCACTTACGACAATACCTACAATGTGGTCGATTCTTTCACCTGGACCCACGGCAAGCACGATATCAAGATGGGTTTCGAAGCCCGCAGAATGCAGAACAACTCCATCAACCCCGGCGGCGGGCCTAGTACGGTTTTCACCCAGGGGAACACTGCATTTCCAACAACCGCCGCACAGACCACAACCGGACAGGGTTGGGCGAGCTTCCTGCTCGGCAACCCGTTTCAAGTCGGTGTCTACGTCAACGATGTGACGAACGGTCCACGTTGGGGCCAGTATATGAGCTACATCCAGGATGACTGGAAGGTCACATCCAAACTAACACTCAACCTGGGCTTGCGTTGGGAAATCCCCCGTCCCTTCTATGACGTCAACGAGGTCATGGGAACGGTGGATGTCACCAAACCTAATGCTGCCGCCGGCAACTTGCCCGGCGCGCTGATATTCGGCAAGGATTGGTACGCACAAACGGGCCAGAAATCCTTCATGGACACTTCCTGGAAAGAGTTTTCACCGCGTCTGGGGCTTGCCTATAGACTGCCGAAGGACACCGTACTCCGCGTCGCTTACAGCATCTACTACAACGCGGGCTTCGGCCTCGGCAACGGCTTCCGCGGCTCCACGCCGGGCTATGCCACCAACATCACCCAACAAGCGCCTAACGCGTGGGAGACCAACGCCTGGAACCTGGATACGCCCTTCAATCCATACACGCACTTGACAGGCTTCCAGATGCCTCCGTTCCTCGATCCGGGATTCGGCGTCAACAGCTCGACGTCTTTCAGTTCCATAGGCAAGAACCTCGGCCGAAGCGCCTACATCCAGAGCTGGAATTTGGGCTTCCAGAAACAGCTCCCTGGCAACACGGTTTTCGAGGTCGACTACGTGGGCAATAAGGGAACCCGTTTGCCCAGCATGCGTTTCTCCGGCAAACAGTTGCAGCCGTGGTATTGGAATCTCGGCTCACTTCTGACCAAGAACATCAACGACCCCGCAGTCGTAGCTGCGGGCTTCCAGAAGCCTTGGCCTGGCTACCGGGACAACGCAATTCTGGCGAATGCGCTATCGTTGTACCCACAGTACAACCGCTTCACTCAAATATTCATGGATGGAATGTCCACATACCATTCCATGCAGATGAAATTGCAGCGGCGGTTCACCAACGGCTTCTCCTTCCTGGGTTCATACACCCTGGGCAAGATGCTTACGGACACCAATTCGCAGCTCCAGCGCTCACAGTATGGTTCCTTTGTCGGCCGCGACAGCTTCAACAAGAGCCTCGACAAGGCCCTCTCGCCGGATGACCGCACGCACATCGTGAGCATCGCGGTCCTTTACGAGCTGCCCTTCGGTCCTGGCAAGCCTTTGCTGAACAGCAAAGGGCCCCTCAAGTACGTGGTAGGCGGCTGGCAGTTGAACAGTGTTCTCTCGTATGCGAGCGGCTATCCGCTGCTGATCGGCGGCGGCTCGAACCGGATTCCCGACGGCGGTGTGGCGGCAAACCGTCCGATTACACCGAACACGGTGGCCGGCGCAACGCAGGGCCTTTCGCACTCAGGCAAATGGGAGCCCGGCGTGGCCGGCAATGCGGCAGCCGGCTCGGTGTACGCCAACATCAACGCCTGGTACGATATCCAGGGCTACACGATCGGCACGTCACCAATCGTTCTACCGAGCATCCGCGGGTTCATGTCCAAGAACGAAAACCTGGCTCTGTTCAAGAGCTTCAACTTCACCGAGCGTTTCAAGCTGCAGCTCAAGGGCGAAGCGATGAACTTTATGAATCGCTTCGTCCCCACCGACCCGAACATGAGCTGGAATTTGACCAACGCCCAGTGGGGCAAAACTTATGGCCAGGCGAATTCACCCCGCGTCCTCCAGCTTGGCATGAAGTTCACGTTCTAGTTCGCATCAGACACAGAGCGTTTCCGGGGGGCCGGTTTGGGGCCGGCCCCCCTTTTTTCTATCGAGGAGATTGCAGTGAGACGTAGAGAATTCTTGGGAGCTTTAGCGGTATCGGCACGGGCCGCGGGCCGTGGGGAATGGTTCCCCGCCGAAAGGCGCAAGTATAAGGACGAGGTGACCGGCCGCGAGATCTGGCAAGCCACCACCGGCAAGGATAATTACAACCTTTACTTCAGTTGCCAGAGCTTCACTACGGGCAGCCTGGAGCTGGTGTTCGTCTCCTATCGCACCGGGAAGGGCGAGTTGTTCCTGATGGATATGGACAGCGGGCGCCTGCGCCAGCTCACCGAAGCCCAAGCCGGCATCGGCTATGCAACAGTCTGCCAGCAGGCCAACTCCATCTGCTACGCGGATAACAACGCCGTCTGGTGGCTCAACATCGACACGCTCGAGACTCGCAAGATCTACCAGGTGCCCGCCGGGTACCGCTCGGATTCGCTTTCAGTGGACGATGCGGGCCGCTACGCTGTGTTCGGCATCACCAAGGCGCTGGACAAGCCCATCAGCCCGTTGCAGACGAATCACTCGCAGGTGATCCGTGTTCGCACGGACGGGTCCGGCTCGGAGATGATCTATGAAGAGGACTACTGGATCTCCCACGTACTGGTGAATCCGCGCGACGCCGACACCGTCCTCTTCTGTCACGAAGGCGGCTGGAATGTCGTCGCGCAGCGCATGTGGACGGTCCATGCCAAGACCGGCAAGCTCACCAAGATTCGCGTGGAGGAGACACCGGAAATCGCTGTGGGCCATGAGTACTGGACCGAGCACGGGGACGCGGTGGGTTACCACGGCAGCTATAAGGGCCGTCAATGGGTGGGCCGCGTGAGCAAGGACGGCACGAACATGCGCGAGTGGACGCTCACCGCGCCTACCGGCCACAGTAGCGCGAGCGAGGACGGCCGTTTCATCGTCGGGGACGGCAACATGGACTTTCCTTACCTGAGCCTGGTGAAGCCCATGGGCCCCATCGGGGTGCTGGTGCCGCTGGCCTACCGCGGCAAACTGGATCGCACCACGCCGCACGCGCACGCCAACTTCAGCGCCGATAACAAATGGATCGTGTGGTGTTCCAGCCGCCACGGTGCGCCCAACGTGTACATGATGGAGACGCCGACAGACACGGGAAAGGGCTGCCTGTTCCCAAGCTAGCCGAGTGCGTATGGGGGACGAGCTGACCCGTCGAAGCTTCGTACAACTGGCGGCGGCGCCGGCCGCCGCTTCCCTTGATGGGGAAACTCCGGTCGAGTCCGCCTATTCGCCAGCGGATGGAACCTGGCACATCGACTGGCCGGGGCGTCTCTCACAGCACGATCTGGTATACCTCTCGCCGCCCGAAGACCCGATGCTCGGGCTACCCATCGGCAACGGCGACATCGGGGCGCTCGTGTGGACCACCGAGCGGGAGTTGGTGCTCGCCATCAACAAGTGCGACACCTTCGATGACGACGACCCCGGGCCATACCGCAACCGCGAAGAGAAGAACACCGCCACGCGCCACTGCGGGCGCCTGGTGGTCGACTTCGGCTGTCCAGTGTTCGACTTGCTGTATCTTCAGGACTTCGCAGGGCGGCTGGAGATGGCTACCGCTGTCGCCACGATCGAGTCCACCACTCCATTCGCCAAGGCTTCGGCCGAAGCATACCTGAGCACATCGCACCGCGTGCTGGCTCTCAAGTGCCGCGTACGCGGAAACGAGCCGGTTGCGCCGCGCGTGACGCTGGAGCGATGGGGCAGCCGTCACCTCAAGCACTGGTACATGAACGCCAACCGCAATCCGGCGCTCGGGCTGGAAGGAACTGCCACCAGCATTCAGCGTGGACGCATCGTCATCCGCCAGCAACTGCGCACGCTGCACTTCGTGGTGTCGGCGCAAATTGTCCAGGACGGCGGCGTGAGCGCGGACCCGCGCAAGTTGCACAACCGCGCGGGTGAGGTCGCGCTACCCGCTGCCAACGAGACAGGTTTTACGGTTTATGTGACGGCGGTGACCTCGGAGAACGATCCCGACCCCGAGGCCGCCGTGCACCGCATCCTCGACAAGGCAATCGCCGAGGGCGAGACGGCCATCCGCAGGGTGCATGAAGCGGATTGGCGCAGATTCTGGTCTGCGTCCATAGTCGACTTGCCGGAGAAGCACCTGGAGAACATCTGGCACCTCACACTCTATTTCGCCAACTCCAGTTCGCGCGGCGCCTACCCGCCGCACTTCTGTAACGGTCTGTGGGGCTGGCAGCACGATTTTGTCCCCTGGGGGGCGTACTTCCAGTGGAACATGCAGGACTACATCTGGCCGCTGGCGGCGCAGAATCATGCCGAACTGGCGCTGCCCTGGTTCCGCTACCGCCGTAATTCCCTGCCCCACGCCATGTCCTACGCGGCGGAGGTGTTAAAGAAGCCTGGCGCATTTTACGCCGACGTCGCCAATCGCAAGGGCTACAACGCGCTCGGCCCCACCAACGACAACAACAAAACAGCGGGCGCGCAGACGGCGCTCGACATGTGGCGCTACTACGCGTTCACGCGCGACGAGAGATTCCTGCGCGAGGTGGCGTGGCCGGTGATTCGCGAGGTGACACGGTTCCAGGCCGCTCTTCTCGTACCTGGCGAGGACGGGCGCTACCACATCCGTCAGACCAGTGCCTACGAAGGCTCGCCGTTGTTTGATGACACGATCACGGACCTGGCCATGATCCGCGGCCTGTTCCCTGTCGCCATTCGCGCCGGCAGCATCACGGGCCACGACCCGGCCGAACTCGCGCGATGGCAGGAGCAACTCGACAAGCTCACGCCCTTCCGGATGGCTGATCTCACCGAGCCCGAAATGGAGCGTAAAGGCGGCGAACTGTTACATCGCAAGGGCATCGGCGCGGGCAAGAAGATAGAGTCGCTGAAAGTCTTTGCAGTGGGCAGGGACTCGAAGGGGCAGTGGCTGCGCAATCGTTACGCCCACCTCACCGACAAGATGGTGTATTATGGACTACCCGATCCGGAGCTGGCCACGGTGTATCCGTCCGACGTCATCGGGCTGTCGCAACGCGTCACGGACCTCTTTAAGGCCGCCGTGACGCAGGTGCGCCTGCACCCCACAGCGGACATCGATCCGAACTCGCGCAAGCCTTCGAACATGGAGGGGCGCGCCGACCAGTGCATGGGCTGGTGCCCGTACACGATCGTGCTGGCGCGGCTGGGCTTGGCCGAGGAGTTGGTCGCGGAACTGTCGCACAGCGTCTCGACCTGGCAATTCTACCCCCAAGGATTCGGACACTACGGCCCTTATTATGTCTTTAAGCCCGAGGCCGAGAATCGCTGGCTGCTGAACCATCCCCGCGACCCGGCCACGCACAAGAACTTCGACTTCCCGACGTGGCCGTTCCGCCACTTCGACAATGAAGCCATGCCCATCGTGTCCTGCGCCATCAACGAGATGCTGCTGCAGAGCCACGAGGGCGCCATCCGCGTCTGCCCCGCGGTTCCGCCAAGCTGGCACGTACGCTTCGAATTGGCCGCGCAAGGCGGATTCCTGGTGAGCGCGGAGCACCGCGACGGCAGGGTACTCTTTGTGGCGACCACCAGCCGCGTGGGCAGTCCCTGCCGCCTGTTCGATCCCTGGCCCGCCACGCGAACCACGGCGGTGATCAGTCGCGGCACGGAGGTACCCGTGCGGCGCTCAGGAGACGTGATCGAATGGGACACGACGCCCGGTGTTCGCTACGTCATCGTTCCCGACGCGAGAATGCTGAACGGCTGGAAGGTTAGAACCATTTCGCCGGCGCGGCGCCAAGCGCCGAGCAAACTCGGTCACGCCATCCTTGGCCGCGAGCGATTGTTCTAGCGCTGGTGTCCTAAGGAAGGGCCTCCCTATTTGACGGGTTCGGGCACGGCTTCCGCGGCGCCTTCCGCAATGTTGCGTGGCAGGCGCCAGACTTTCCGGCCGTCGCGGTCCGTGAAATAGAGGCTGGATTCCGAAACATTCTTCGTGTCGCCGTCCGCCCAAAGCGCGTAGAAATCAGGGTGCGCGTTCACGGGGATGCGGGCGTAGGTGTGGTTGCGCAGGCTGTTGCGCGTCAGTTGCTTCACACGCTTCCATGTGGCCCCTTCGTCCCGGCTGGTCCACAGCACCATGTCGCCGCCGGTGGTGTACGGCTGCGGGCCGGGATCGGTCGGCGCAATTAACCGCCATGCGCCGTCCGGGTCGACGCCCAGCGAACCGAAATCGTAATTGTGATCCGAAGTGGTGACCGCGCGGATGCGCCACTCGCGGCCCGTCCAGTGCGCCGTGCGCCAGGTGCGCGGATCGTTCTTCGGTCCGGATGCGTAACCCCGGCTGGTGAGGTAGAGGATCACCGGCCGGCCGCGCCGGTCGAACTGCACCGTCTTGAGGTACACCAGCAGTCCATCCGCTTTGTAGTCGTGTACCAGCGCGGGGTTCGCGGCGCTTCTCAACGGCACGGCCACCGAAACGCCGCCAGCCGTGGTCCAGGTCCGGCCCATATCGGCCGTCTCTAGATAGTACAGATTCGTCCGAGCGTTCAAGCCCTCCGGCTCGGGGTGGTAGTTGAACGCCGTGGCCACGCACCGGTTGTCCTGGCAAGTAATCTGGTAGTGCCCTTGATCGAAATGCGCGAGCATTTGCGGCTCGCTCCAGTCCGTCCCATCGCGGCTCGTCATCCAGAAAAGCCGGCGGTTGCGGCCCGCGTAAAGCGTATGCAGGAGAAGGAAGCCGCGGCCATCCAGGTACAAAGCGTGGGCGTAACTGAAGTTCGTGGTCTTGACTAAGTCGAACTCGTCGATAGAGTACGGCTTGCGGCTTCTGTAAATGTAAGATGGGCGCGCAGTGCCGTGCGAATTCGAGAAGACCCAGACATGGCCCGCCGCGTCGATGGTCATCACCGGGTTGTCGTGCGCGTCGCTGGTGTGCCGGTCGAGAAGAACCCGGGGCAACGCCAACTTGCCCGTCTTGTGGTCGTAGTACGACACCATGTGCTGCAGTTCGTTCTTTTGCTTCGACGTGCCGCCGTACACGAAGAAGGTCTTGCGGGCTTTCGCAGCGAAATAAGCGACCGGCGATTGCTGCTGCGGATAGGTGGCGAAGCCGCCGCTGTACTTATAGGCGTATTCGTCGCCGGACGGCTGATTGGCATACCAGATTCCACGGAAGCCGTCGGCGGTGGGCAGAGGTTCGGCGGCGGCTGCGGCCGCCAGCAGGAAAGCGATCAGAATTCTCATTTGCGTTTGCGAACCAGGAACGTGTTCGAGATCCAGTCCGGATCGCCCACGCACGCATCCGGCAACACTTCGAGCGCTTCGCAGTCGGATGCTGCGATGATCGAAAACACCTCCCGCTGCGGCAGCAGGTGCATCTCCACACGGTCAGTACGCGGCCGTGACCGCAGGTATTCCGCGACTGAAAAACGGTACCCACGCGCGTAGGTGGGCACTTGAAAGAAAGCCACGCCTCCCGGGCGCAGGGCATCGAGCAGTTTCCGCAGGATGTGTGCAATCAGCGGCGGTGGATTGTGTTGGAGCACGATCACGGAGAAAACCAGATCCGCTGGAGGCAACTCGTCGAGCGACACGAGGCCGCTCACCAGGGCCAACTCCGCGTTGCCGCAACCCGCGCCCGCCAAGCATTCGCGCGCCAGCCTCAAATGCGGTTCCGAAATGTCGCAGGCCCAAACGCGCTCGAATCTTCCCGCCAGCCAGCGCGTGATTCGCCCGGTACCACAGCCGTACTCCAGGCACATAGCGAGCGAGGCCGGCTTGACGCCATTGCGCTCCAGCCAGGCCACTAACCGTGTCACGTCCCTTTCACCCGATCCGAGATACGCCTGCGCGTTCTCATCGAAGCGGTCCATGCGGAATCCTTCGTCCGTGAGAACCGACCAGTACGGCTCGCTCGTGCCTAACGCACGCCACGATCCCGCCACGCGCTCAAACAGCGCACGCAACTCCTGTTCGCCCGCGACGGCGGTTTCCACATTGATGCTTGGGCACTCGTCCATAGGCAGCAGCCAGGGCGACGCCAGAGCAGCCTGCCGGAACTCGGCCGACTGCAGCATGGCCATGCGCAACGAGTCCGCGTCCTTGTGCGTGCCTATGTGATGTTCGATTACCTCCTCGTTCTCGGGCTCGCGGCCCAGGATAAGGCGATACGCTTGGACGACCTGCTCTCTCGTGACCATTCCCGACCCGGCGCCGGCTAGAGCCGCACCGGCTTTCCCTCCCGCGCCGAAACCTCGGCCGCCAGGCAGATGCGGTGTGTCTTCACGGCGTCGGCGACATTGCAGTGCGATTCCCTGTCGTTCAGGATGCAGTCGACGAAGTGGTTCATCTGGCCGACGAAGGGATGGTGCGACACTTCGGCGGTATCCGGCAACACCGTCGGCACCGTCGCCCACCCGGTTTGCCCCGGCCAGCGCTTGGTGACGAATTGATTGTTGCGAATCGCGCCACGGTCTCCCAGCAACACGATGGGGAACGCATAGGGCATCATGGCTTCGAGCGAACAGCCCACCTTGCCGATCAACCCGCCTTCGAACTTGACGAGGGTGAGCGCATTCGGATCGTATCCGAACTTCAGGTGGTTCTTGGGGCTGGTGTTGGAGTAGCAGAAGACCTCCACAGCTTCGCGCCCCACGAAGTAGCGTAAAGCATCCACGGCGTGGCAACCGCCGGTGAGCAGGCAGTTGCCGCCATAGCGTTTCTGGATGATCCACTCGTAGCCCGAATACCAGGGCCCGATGTCGTGCATGTAGTCCACTTCGGCGTAGTAAAGGTCGCCCACCAACTCGTCCGCCAGCATGGTCTTAATCGTTTCGACGAGCGGGTTCCAACGCAGCACGAAGCTGACCACGCTTTTCACGCCGGCGCTTCGGACGGCCGCATCCAGCGCCGCCAGACTCGTCTCATCCAACGCGACGGGCTTCTCCACCACCACGTGCCGGCCGCTCGAAGCCGCGGCCATGCCTTGCGGAGCGTGCAACTGATGAGGCGTACAGACGCTCACAATGCGCACGCGCTCATCCTTCAACAGCTCATCCAGGTCGGTATAAGCGCGGCAGCCGGCGAGGTTGAACTCCGCCGCGCGCGCCTCGGCGCGCGCCTTGTCGCGGCTCAGCAGCGCGACAACCTCCGTGTGCGGATTCTTCTGGAACGCCTTGATGTGCTCGCCCGCCACCCAACCGGTGCCCAGGACGGCAACTCCCAATTCCTTCGCCATTCGTCTCTCCTAATCCAGCCGGATCGTCTGGCTGTCTTCGTCGAACTGGGCTACCTTGCGGGCCAGATGCGATTGCATGGCCATGATGAGGGCCGTCTGCGTACGGTAGCCGTTTTCGATGTCCGCGTTCGTCTTCGCGCGCGTGCGCACCGCGGTTAGAAAATTGCGCACGTGCTCGCGCACCATATTATAGCTGGGGATGTCCACCGCGCGGTTCTGCGTCGGCCGCTCGGGCTCGATGAGAAGGTTCGATTCGCGCAGCGTGATGGCCCCGTGCGAGCCGCGGATGACGGGATCGAAAGTCTCGCCGTTCCCCTGGCTACCCACGATGGCGACTGTCACGCCGGAGGAGTACTCCATCAGCGCGTCGAACGTGTCCGGGACTTCGCGCTCGCCATGGAAGACGTATTGCGCGCCGATCGCCGCTACGCGCTTGGGGAAGCCCAGGCCGAGCGCCATCACCACCGGCGCCAGGTAGTGCGGATACAAGTCCGTCACCGGGCCGCCGGAGTAATCCATGTACATGCGCCAGCGGAAGTAACGCGAAACGTCGAAGGGGCGCTTCGGCGCGTCGGCGAGAAAGGCTTCCCAATTCAGGTCCGGGCCGGCCTGTGCGTTGGGATCGTCCACCGGCATGCCGCGCTCGCCCCAATCGCCCTGGCGGAACAACCCTGTAACCACGTGGATGGGTTTGCCTATGGCGCCCTTGTTGATATGCGTGCGGGCGGTCAGATACATCACGTCGCTGGCGCGCTGCGTGCCCACCTGGAAAACCACCTTGCTTGCACGCACTTCGCCGGCCAGTTCCTTGAGCTTGTCGAACTGCGACCAGTGGGTGAGCGGTTTTTCGCAATAGACGTCCTTGCCCGCGCGCACGGCCTCCAGCGCGTGGTAGACGTGCAGGCGATCGGGCGTGGCGATGAACACGGCGTCGACGTTCGGATCCTTCAGCAGCTCAGTGGACGTGCTGTAGGCCTTGGCATTCAACCGGGCCGCCGTCTTCTCCAGCCGTGGCCGGTAAGCGTCGCAAACGGCCACTATGTCGCCCGCGAAACCTTCCTCTTTCAGCCGCAGCACTTCGTTCATGAGACTGTTGCCGCGGCCGCCGGATCCAATCAGCCCGATGCCGAGCCTTTCTTTCTTCGTGCGCGCTTCCTGGGCGCGCGCCACCGCGGTGAAGGCCGCCGAGGCCGCCAGGAAGTCGCGGCGGCGGGTGGACGTACGGGAGTCGTGAGACATAGTTGCGAAGACCTCCGGGTCAGACCGTATGATCCTGAAATCCGTCAGATCCTGTCAAGACGCGCTTGACCGCAGCGCGGCCACTCTCTTGAGCAGCGCTCGCCGAGCCGCGCGACCATCGGCGTAGCCGGCTTCGCGGAGCCTCTTCACGCTGACGTGCGCGCCTTCGTTCACACTACCCGAGCCGAACCACCAGAGCCCATCGGGGCGGAACCGGACGACGTCCTCTACGTCCATGTCCCAACTTTGTTCCAGCGTGATGGGCAGCGGCCACCGGCCCCAGGTCATCACCCCGCGCGGCAGGTAGTAAACCTTCAGACCTTCCTTCTTGGGAGTAGCAATGGAGAGATCCATCACGCCATAGCGGTGCCGCCACTTGTCGTACTCGTAAGTGACCGCCACCCAATTCGGAAGTTTGGCGTGGTAGTCGCGCAGGTTGACCTCCTGTGTGATGCAATAGGCCGAGTTGGCCGTTTCGCAGATCATCCCCAGGTCGCCCCGGAAATTGTGCGCCCGCACGGCCGCTTCGATGGCTTGCAGGACCTGTATGCGGCGGTGCGTGTCGTAGTCGCGCCAAGCGTAAACATCGTACAGACGAGGATTGATGGGATGACCCAGCCGCTCAAACGGCGGCCGTCCGTTCTCCGCGGCCCACTTGTTGTATAGCGGGATGCGATGGGGCAGTTCCATGCCGGAATCTTCGAGTTCGACATTCAATGCGGCGGCCATGGGGAACTCGCGCACCAACTCATCGAAAATCTCCACTGCGCGTTCGGCCACCCCAGGTGTATCCAGGTCGTAGCTGCCGATCTCCATCGCGGGCTCGCCGTCGAGAGACATCTTCATCGTGCGGTAAGGCTTCAGCCCGTATACGCGTGAATCGAACCCGCAGACAAAAGCGCTGAGCCAGGTCTTGATCTTGAGTTTGCGCGCCTCCTCGAGCACCCAGCGCAGCAGTTCATTGTTCGAGGCGATGACGCGGTTGGACTGCAGTTGGTCAAGGTACTTGAGTCGCGAACGGTAGCCGGTAGTGGACCAGCGCGGGCAAATCAGCAGTGAGTTCATACCCGCTCCGGCCATGTCGTCGAGTAGGGAGGCGTAGTCGTCCTTGCCGTAAGCTTCCATGCCGCCGGCGCCAGGCGTGGTGTAGTCCCAGAAACCGTGCTCGGTAAGCCAGGGTGTGTCATCCGCCGTGGCGATACCGCCCGCCGCGGCGCTGCACAACAGCATCCTTCTGGTCATGGAATGATTAGAGCACGTCGGCGAAGCCGCGTTTCAGGTGCCGGAAGAACAGGCCGCCGGCTACGAAAGTCACGACCGAAAAGCAGGTGAGCGTGGCCAGTTCTTGCCAGTCCGGCGGCTTGCTCAACAAGATCCGCTCCCGGTAGGCGTTCACCAGGTATGCCAGCGGGTTCAAACGCAGTAGGAATCGGAATTGAGGCGGGTACTGCTGCTCGGTGATGAAGATGGGGGTGATCCAGAACCAGAGCGTCAGTAGCACCGAGACTACCTGCGCCGTGTCACGGAGGTAGACGTGCAGTGCCGACACGACCCACGCCACGCCCACGGCGAACAGGCCCAACAACAGCATGTACACGGGTAGCATCAGCAACATCGGGCTGAGTTGCCCCAGCCAGATCTTCACGCCCACGATCACCAGCGACAGCGCCAGCAGGTGATTTATCAGCGCGGAGAGAAACACGCTTAGCGGCACCAACTCAGCCGGGAAGATGGTCTTGGTGATCAGGTTCGATTGATCGAGCAGGCTTGCGGGGGAGCGTTGCACGGTTTCCTGGAACAGCATCCACGGCAGGAATCCCGCGAACAGGTAGAAAGTGTAGTTCTGCGTGATCGAGCCGCGTGGCAACTCGACTTTCATGCAGATCTGGAAGACGAACAGCCAGCTCAGCAGCAGCACCAGCGGATGGATCAGGCCCCACAGCCAGCCGGCCGCCGATCCGACGAAGCGCGTCTGGAAATCCCGGCGCACGAGTTGAAAGAGCAGGCTGCGCCGCTCAACAAGGTTCACGAGAAAATTCTTGCCGGGGATCTTCGCCATCGCGGAGTGTGGTTCAGTAGGCAATGCTAGCACGGAGTCGGGTTGGCATGCTGCTAGAATGGCTCCTGAGAAAGCCCATGCGCCAAGTTCCGAGTTGGGACGAATACTACCTCAACATCTGCAAGGCCGTAGCCACGCGCAGCAAAGACCCCAACACGCAGGTCGGTTGCGTGATTGCCGGGCCCGCGCACGAGATCCGCTCCACCGGCTACAATTCCCTGCCCCGCGGCATCCGCGACGATGCGCCAGAACGGCTCGAACGCCCAACCAAATACTTGTGGATGGAGCACGCCGAACGCAACGCCATCTACAATGCAGCCCGCTGCGGCACGCCGCTCGAAGGCTGCACGCTCTACGTCGAAATCATGCCCTGCATGGATTGCGCCCGCGCACTGGTGCAGGCCGGCATCCGCGAAGTGGTGATTTCAAGCGAACGCATGGGGCAGTATTCGAGCGAATACTACGACGAACAATTCGGGCAGGTGGAAGTTCTCTTCGCGGAAGCCGGGATCAAGGTCCGGCGCGTTCCGTAGTCCGCCGCGCAAAGCGCGCGTCGGACGGTCCGAACAAGGCAAGGGCACAGATCGCCAGCCCCAGCAAGGTCAGTGCCGCGCCAGCATAGAGCGCCCCCGGTTGGTAGCGGAACGTCACGCGGTGCGCTCCGCCGTCCACCACCACGCCGCGAACAATGCTGCGGACGCGCAGCATGGGCGCCGGTTTCCCGTCCACGTACACGTTCCAGCCGGGAAACCACGCGTCGCTGAGGATCAACATTCCGCGGCAACTCATGCGCGCGTCCACCGCGATGCGGTTCGCCGTGTACTCCGCCAACCGCACATCGTCCGGGGCGGCGCACGCCGCTAGCACCGGCGCGGGGCCTTCCACTACGACTGTCTCAACCAGATTCAGCTCCGGCTTCCGCATGGCCGAAACAACGGCTCGATCGTCCGGCGCCCCGATCGCCTGGTGCACGGTCCGGACCCTCGGCAACGCATCCGGATCGCGATAGACGTTCAGCCCGCTGGTTGACGTGTATACAAGAATCTGCCGAGGGGTCTTGGGGTTGCGGCCCACATAGTAGTTGGTCCCGAAGAGCATAGGACGCCGTGGATCCACGATCAGTGCAAAGACGCTTTGAAGAATGCCGGGGACATAACCGTTCGCCTGGTCGACCCCGTACCAGTCGCCGAAGTTGTAAGGGATCTCGTTTGAATCGACCTCGACGCGCACTGCTTCCTGCCTGCCGCGCAAATACGCGGCAACGTCCTGATGCTGTTCCAGCTTGTGAATGACCCGGCTCGGCTGATCCTGGTGCCGGAAAACGAACGTCGCCACCGGGTGCATTTCGCCGAGCGCGAGAGCGATAAGCAGGATGCCAGCCAACCTGTTCGGGATCTTTTCGTACAGCCAGGCGGCCGGCACTCCGGCCAACAGCAGCGAGTTAAGCGCCGTAATGGCGAGCACGCGATACTCTCGAGCCTGCTCGTTTCGCACAGTGATCAACACGATCAGCAGGGCATATAAGAAGACCGCAAGCGCCGTGAGGATCTTCGCAACCGATGCCTGGAGGCGCCGGGCCCGCTGCGCGTTCTCAAAACACGCCTCCAGCCCGTAGGCAGCCAGCACGGCAAGTCCGGCATGACAGAGCGCGATCGCCATGCTGGGATTGCGCGCCTTGTCCAAACCGGGCCACAACTGGCACACGATTCCATGCAACAGGCTATCGGAGCCCAGGGCCAGCAAGAGTCCGAGGGCAGTGAGCGCCGTCGCGATTCTGGCACCGCGTCGCTGGTAGCAGAGGACCGCACCAAACGCCGCGCAGGCCAGCACGACCAGTCCCACGAATGTATCGGTGTGCCGCGAGAAGCCGGGGATGGCGAATCCCAGGACAGAGGTGGGGTATAACGAGCATGTGTCATGGACTGGTAGGGCACTTTGACACCCCACGTCGAGGGAGACAACGCCGCCGCCCAGCGCACCGACCATTTTCCCAACTCGGCCGCGGGCAGGATTTGCACGACCGCGACCGTCAAAAAACGGGTTGCGAACACGCCGCACGTGAGAAGGCGCATCCGCATGGGCAGTTGATGGGACGCCAGCAGATAGTAGGCCCTGAAAGCGGCCGCGCAAACCGTGGCAAACATCGGAACGCTATGATGTCCACTGAGGAAAGCCATTCCCAGGAAGGTCCCGCCAGTGCTGCGCTCCCGATCGGCCACCTGCCGTCGTCCACGCGCAACAGGAACATCAGAATCAGGAGCAGCCGTAACGCGCTCATCAGGATCTGCGGCCAGATGACAGCCGCCATGAACCGGCCGAACGCAAACGAACAGGCGCCGAGATCCAGCCAGTAGTACTGCTTCGACAGCGTGATCCTCCAATGGAATCCGATCGTGATGAGCAGCAGCAGCGCCGGCCAGCCACGCCGCCACATCGCGCGGATGTTCATGCTTGCACCGCGTCCATCAAGCGCTGGCGCGCCCCCGCCAGAAAGCCTTCCATATCTTCGGCCTGGATGACGTACCGCCCGAAGATCACACCGGCCGCGCCAGCCTTGGCCACGGCCGACACCATCGCGAGCGCCTGCTCGTCGCCGCCCGTTTTCGGCCCGCCCGCCACCAGCACCGGCGTGGGGCACGCTTCGACCACCTCGCGCAGGCCGTCGGCATCGCCGGGATAGTCCGTCTTGATCAAATCCGCTCCGAGTTCGCTGGCGATGCGCGTGTGCAGCTTCACCCAGCTCACATCGTAAGGATTCGCAACGTCCTTGCCGCGAGCCATGCTCTCAATGATATGAGGAACGCCGAAGCGCTCGGCGGCGCGCGAAACTTCGGCGTTCTTGGCGATCTCCCGGGCCTCGTGCTCGGCGTCGCCGGGCCCCATGAACATATAGGTCACCACGGCGTCGGCTCCGTAACGCACCGCGTCTTCCACCTGCCCTACCAGGCAACTGGCGTATTCCCCGGTTATTGCGGCATCCTTGCGGTACCAGACGTTGGTCCAGTCCAGCCGCGCGATGATGGCCGGCGCATCCGGCACCAGGAACGCGCGTGTCGAGTATTGCAGCGCCCCCAGGCTCACCAGGATGGCATCAACGCGAGCGGCCGCCAGGCGGCGGATCATCGGCACAGGCGTTTCCGTCCCCGCGATGGGCCCCAACATCTGCGCGTGATCGTATGCCACGATCAATGCCTTGCTCGACTGTGTGCGAAAGATGCGGTTCAGGCGGATGGCTTTCCCGGTGCTCGTCATGACTAACCATCTTAGCGGCCTGCGTGTTCCGCCGTGCGCGCCCGCTCGTGGTGGTCTTGTCGAACCAGCCAGTGCCGGATTGAAGTGCTGCGATGGCGGTTTCGCCCGTCAGATTATTCTTGTCACTTCGCACGTCACGAACGTATACTCGGTCTCCATGAGGAGGTGTCGATTGGCATTCAGAGCAGCTTTGTTCCTGGTGATGTGCGGAATGTTGTTTGGAGGTCCCAAATCGGGCGGCGCAGACAAGGCGAAGTGTTTGGCGACTTGCAAGAGTTCGTGCAACAAGTCCTTCGCCACGTGTAAGCAGAACGCCAAGAGCAAAACGGCCATTGAGTCTTGTCAGAAGAGTCTGGACATCTGCAATTCGAACTGCGTGAACAAGGCTTGCAGTAACTAGAAGTCATAGTAGGAGCGGAAGTTCCGATTGCGCCCGGCGCCCGGACTGCCACGCCGCCACGGCACTGTGCGCCGGCAGGGCGCTCATGAGGCTTGCCCCGGGTTTGCGCAGTTCGATACGATGAAATTTCCAGTAAATGTTGCGATTTGAAACGGCCGGCGAATCACACGGCGAGTACTTGGTCTCGACGTTAGCGGGGCTGCCTGCCGGCGTGCCCGTACGCCTGGACGCGGTCAATCGCGAGCTTTGGCGGCGCCAGCAAGGCTACGGCCGCGGCGGCCGAATGAAGATCGAAGCGGATTGCGCCGAAATCGTCGCCGGCGTGCGTCATGGCCACACGACCGGCGCGCCCGTCGCCATCCTGGTCCGTAACAAGGACTGGGATAACTGGCGCGACATCCTGCCGGTCGAAGAGAACGATCTGCCCGCCGAAGCCCGCCGCCCGCTGACGCGGCCGCGCCCCGGACACGCGGACCTGGCCGGCGCAATCAAGTATGACCTGCACGATGCGCGTTACATTCTGGAACGCGCCAGCGCCCGCGAAACCGCTTCGCGCGTCGCACTCGGCGCACTGGCAAAAGCGCTGCTCGGTGAATTCGGCATCCAGGTCTTGAGCCACGTGGTTCAAACAGGCGGCGCGCGCCTGGAGCGCGCGGCAGGCTGGGAAGAGATTGTGGCGCTCGCCGCTAAGGATGAGATCCTGCTCGGTTGTGTCGACCCGGAGGTCGAGCAGCACATGAAGGCCGCGGTGGACGAAGCTTACCGCACGGGCGACACGCTCGGCGGGGTCTTCGAAGTGGTAGCGCACAACGTGCCCGTCGGCTTGGGTTCACATGCGTCCTGGGACTCGCGCCTGGATGGCCAGCTTGCCCAGGCCATCGTCTCCATTCAGGCCGTCAAGGGCATCGAGGTCGGCGATGCTGCCTTCGCCGCGTCGGCTCCCGGCAGCAAGGTGCAGGATACGATCCATTACGATCGCGCGGCGGCCGCGTTCTCGCGCGGTTCCAACCACGCCGGAGGCCTCGAGGGCGGCATCACCAACGGACAGGACATCGTCCTCCGTGGCCATCTGAAACCCATTTCTACATTGCGGCGGCCGCTGGAGTCGGCGGACCTTGTAACCAAGGAATCCTCCCCGGCCGCTTACGAACGCAGCGATGTCTGCGTGGCGCCGGCCGCAGGTGTTGTGGCTGAAGCCATGACCGCGCTGATTCTGGCGCGCGCTTTCTTGGAGAAATTCGGAGGGGACTCTCTCCACGAGGTGAAACGGAATTTCGAAAGTTATCAAGCGCAGGTGAAGAACTACTGATGATTTATTCGATTGTGAAGTACGGCAACCCGGTGCTGGAGCAGCCGGCCGAAGCCGTCACTGAATTTGACACTCCGGAACTCAACAAGCTGTTGGACGACATGTTCGAGTCGATGTACGCTGCCCGCGGCGTCGGCCTGGCCGCGCCGCAAATCGGCATCAGCCGCCGCATCGCGGTCATCGACACGTCCGCTGGCGAAGATCCTTCGCAGAAACTTGTGCTCATCAACCCGCAGATCTTGAAGAAAGAGGGCACACATATCATCGAGGAAGGCTGCCTCAGCATCCCCGGCTTCCGTGAGGACGTGCGGCGCGCGAAGAAGGTCACCATCCGTGCGCAAAACGCCAAAGGCGAGTTCTTTGAAATGACCGGCGACGATCTCGTGGCGCGCGCCTTCCAGCATGAAACCGACCACCTGGACGGCCGCCTCTATATCACCCACCTCAGCCCGCTGAAGCGCGACCTGATCCGCCGCAAGATCCGCAAGTTGCAGAAAGCCGGCGAGTGGGCCTGATCGCCCTCCGATGAAGACCATCTTCCTGGGTACGCCGGCTTTCGCGGTTGCATCTCTAGAAGCGCTGGCCGCCTCCGGCCACGAGATCCTGGCTGTGTTCACTCAACCGGATCGCCCCAGCGGGCGCGGCCATGCGCTCAGCGCACCGCCTGTCAAGCAATCCGCACTTGCGTTGGGACTCGCCGTGCACCAACCCGAGCGCATCCGCCGTCCGGAGGCCGTGGAACTGATCGCGGCGCTGCGGCCCGAAATCATGGTGGTGGTCGGCTACGGGCAGATCGTCCCGCAATCGATCCTGGACATCCCGCCGCGGGGCATCGTGAACGTTCATGCTTCCCTGCTGCCGCGCTACCGCGGTGCCGCGCCCATTCAGTGGGCCATCGCCAACGGCGAGACGCGCACCGGCGTCACCACGATGCGCATCGACGCGGGCCTCGACACCGGCGACATGCTGCTAAAGGCCGGGACGGAAATCGGCCGCTTGGAAACCACTCCGGAACTGTCCGCGCGCCTTGCGCCGATGGGCGCCGCGCTGCTCATCGAAACGCTCACGGGACTCGAACGCGGCACAATCACGCCCATCCCGCAAGATCCGGGAGAGGCCACCTACGCGCCGGTCCTAAAGAAAGAAGATGGACTCGTCGACTGGCGCCGCCCCGCCGCCGTCATTCACAATCGCGCGCGCGGATTTGCGCCCTGGCCCGGCGCGCACACTCGTTTCCGCGGACGCGGTTTCCAGGTTACCCGAAGCCGCCCATCCGAGGCCCGGCTTACCGGCTCGCCCGGCTCGCTGCACGTACAGGAGCGGACCTTGCTGGCCCGCTGCGGTGAAGGCGAGGCGCTAGAGTTGATCGAAGTACAGCCCGAGGGCAAAAGGCCCATGGCCGCCGCCGATTTTCTGAACGGCTATCGCGTCGTCGACAATGAACAATTGGGAGAATGAATAGGTTGAGTCTACCGCTTGGTTTTCGTTACGCATCCACATACGCAGGTATCCGCAAGCAGCGCCGCGATGATGTCGCGCTGATTGTCGCGGACATGCCGGCCTCGGCCGCCGCCATGTTTACCACCAACCGCGTGAAAGCCGCGCCGGTCACCGTATCGATGGCCAATTTGAAGGCGTCGCGGGGCAAGGTTCGTGCCATCGTGGTGAACGCGGGCAACGCCAATTGCGCCACGCGCACCGGCAAGAGCGTCGCCATGGCCACGTGCCGCGCTGCCGGCGAAGCGCTGGGCTGCCCGGCCGCCCAAGTGCTTCCGGCCTCCACCGGCGTCATCGGCGTGGAGTTGGATGCCGCACTGATCGAGAAAGCAATGCCCAAGCTGGTGAAAGGCCTTTCGGCGGACCGTTTTGACGACGCCGCACAAGCCATCATGACCACCGACCTCGCCAAGAAGGTCGCCTTCGCCGAAGCGCGCCTGAAGGGTGGCCGCGTACGCATCGCTGGCATGACCAAGGGCTCCGGCATGATCCAGCCGCGCATGGCCACCACGCTCGGCTTCGTAATGACAGATGCCGCGGCCGCGCCCGCCGTTCTGCAGCCCTTGCTGCGCGAGGCCATCGAGCAGAGTTACAACCGGCTCTCGGTGGACGGCGACACATCCACCAACGACACCGTCGCGCTTCTCGCCAGCGGCGCCTCGGGCGTGAAGGTCACGCCCGCCGATCGCAAAGCTTTCCTGGCGGCGCTCGAACGGGTGCTGATAAGCCTGGCCGAGCAGATTGCCCGCGACGGCGAGGGCGCCTCGAAGTTCATCACCATCGAGATTACAGGCGCCGCCAACGATGCGGATGCGGCGCAGATCGCACGTTCGATCGCCAATTCACCGCTGGTGAAAACCGCCATCGCCGGTTCGGACCCGAACTGGGGCCGCATCCTCTCCGCCGCGGGCAATGCCGGGGTGAAGCTCGATCCCGCGCTTTGCGATGTGCGGCTGCAGGGAGTTACGGTGTGCCGCGGTGGCCTCGCGGCGGACTTCGACGAAGCCTCGCTCACGCGCAAGCTGGATGAAAAAGAGTGCCTGATCCGGTTTTCCATCCGCGGCAAGGGCCGTGGAAAGGCGCGCTTCTGGACCTGCGATTTCACCGAAGGCTACATCAAGATCAACGCAAGCTACCGAACGTAAAGGATTCCCCCATGCGACCCTTCTTCCGTCTGATGCTGCTGGCGGCATCCGCCGCCCTCGTGTGCCCGGCCGCCTCCGCCATGATCGGCACGGGCGACCGCGTAACGTACGGCCGCGCGGGCGTGCGCGGGCACCTCGCCGTGGGCTTATGGCCGCATCCGGTGGCCTTCGACTACGATGGCGACGGCAAGATAGATCTCGTCGTCGGCTGCCCCGACCATCCCTATAACGGCACCTACCTGTTCCGCAACATCGGTACGAATCGCGAACCGCTGTTCCCTCCTGCCGTCCGCCTCGGCAAGGGTTTGAAGGATCTGGTGGCGGCCGATTTCAACGGCGACGGCAGGCTGGACCTGGTGGTCAACGGCGGTTACTACAGCGACGTTCGCCGCAACGGGTTGAGCGATTACGTGAAGGTGCCTGTCTCGCGCGACTTTCACATCGGGCGCGACGACCTCTGGTACCCCGCGGATTGGGACAACGACGGCAGAATCGATCTGCTCGAAGGCATCAGCGACTGGCGCGAGTACGGATGGGACGACGCTTTCAACGCGAAAGGGGAGTGGACGCACGGCCCCATACACGGCTACGTTTACTTCCACCGCAACCTGGGCAATAACGATCACCCCGTCTACGCGGCACCGGTGCCGCTCATGGCTGGCGGCAAGCGGTTGGACCTGCGCGGCAGCCCGTCGCCCAATCCCGTGGACTGGTTCGGCCGCGGGCGGCTCGACCTGATCGGCGGTGACTTCATCGATACCATCACGATCTTCGAGAACGTGGGCACGCGGTCGGCGCCACGCCTTGTAGCGGGACGTCTGGTCGAGGCCGGGGGCCAAACCGTGCGCCTGGACCTGTGCATGATTCAGCCCCGCGTTGTGGATTGGTATGGCGACGGCCGGCCGCACCTCATCGTGGGGCAGGAAGACGGTACCGTCGTGTGGCTGGAGAATACGGCGCCTAAAGGACAGCCGCCCGTCCTCAAGGCTCCACGCTACTTCGAGCAAGTGGATCCGTTCCTCAAGAGCGGAGCGCTCTCCCGTCCCGTGCCGGTGGACTGGAACGGCGACGGCCGCCTGGACCTTCTGGCCGGTAACTCCGGCGGCTATATTCAATACTTCGAAAACGTCGGCACGAAAACCGAGGCCGCGTGGCAGGACCGCGGCTACCTGAAAGCGGACGGGAAGACCATCCGCGTAATCGCCGGACCGAACGGTTCGGTGCAAGGGCCTGTAGAAGAGAAGTGGGGCTATTCAAACCCGGTGGCGGCGGACTGGGATCTGGATGGACGCATCGACCTGGTGGTGAACGACATTTGGGGCAAGGTAGTCTGGTACCGCAACGTGGGGACGCGTACGGACCCCGTGCTCGCGAAAGCGCAGCCGGTGGAAGTCGAATGGACCGGCGCGCCGCCCAAGCCGCGCTGGGTCTGGTGGACACCGAAGCCGAAGGAACTGGTGACCCAGTGGCGCACCACGCCCCGCGTGTGCGATTGGAATCGCGACGGGCTGCCGGATCTGGTGATGCTCGACTACGAAGGCTACCTCGCCTTCTATGAGCGCTACCGAGACGGCGCGGCGCTCAAGCTGAAGCCGCCCGTGCGCATCTTCCTGGATCGCGCCGGAGCGCCGCTGCGCCTAGCCGCGCGGCCGGCGGGCGGCAGCGGGCGCCGCAAGATCGATACGGCCGATTGGGATGGCGACGGCGACCTGGATCTGATCGTGGACAGCCAGCGCAACGCGGCGTGGTACGAAAACGTGGGCACGCAGCAGAGGCCCGTCTTCGTCTACCACCCCGACCTGGTCGACCGGGATCTCAGCGGCCACAATCCCACGCCCGCCACGGGCGACTTCAACGGCGACGGCCGCCTCGACATCATCATGGGTGCCGAGGACGGCTTCTTCTACTTCTTCGACCGCCGCTACATCGACAAGATCGCCAGCCGCACAGCGTCGTCGGGCGAAGGGAGTCTACCGAGGCCCTAACGCCTTGCGGATCGACGCCGCCACTTGTTTGGCCAGTGCTTCGGAACCCGCGCCGGTGAAGTGTACGTTCACCGGACGCTGGATCTCCTTGAGGCGCGGCTGTGCGAAGGCGTACAGATCGTCAATGGCGATGCCGTTCTCCTTCATCACCCGCAGGGCAGCCGAGTTGTAAGCAGCCACGTCTTCCGGCTTGCGCGGCGGACTCACAGGCCCCTCGGGTACCGGCGTGGTCGTCGCAAAGATCAACTTCGCTCCGGTTGATTTGAGGCGCGCCACGAACAGGCGGAGATACCGTTCATAGAGCGCCAGCGGCACTTGCGGATCTCCGTCGTTCATCCGCTTCAAATCGTGAAGCCCGAAGTTGAAGTGAATGACGTCCCACTTCTGCTTACCGAACCAGGCCTCCATCTGGAACACGCCGTTGCCGCTGGTGCCGCCGTTCATTGGGATGCGCTGTACATTTGCCGCACCGGCGAGCAGCCTACGCACCGGGAGCGTATAGCCCACCGAGATCGAGTCGCCGATAATCAGCACCCTCGGCAAACCGGACTGTTCCGCGACCGGGGCGTACACAGGATCGAGCTGCGCTTGAGCGAATGCCATCGAGCCGAAAAGAAAGAGCAGAATTGCGGAAAGCTTCATGCCCTCGATTCTGTCACACGGCGACGTCAAACTTGCAGCAGTTCTTCGCGCAGCCGTTCGAAGTTGCTCGACGTAACCAATTGGAACCGCACACCCAGGCGCGTGAGTTTTCGCAGGGCTTTGTGAAAATCGCCGCCGGGCAATTCCGGGCCCGCCAGGAACAGGTCGCCTTCTTCCACCCGGAAGGGCATCACGCGCCACTGGCGCACAAATTGCGCCGGCAAGGCACGGGAAACGCGCGGCGGGATGAGGCTCGCATCCAGCCATTCGAGCGGAACGTTGTCGCGGAGGCTCAGCGCTGCGTAGTTATCCTGCTCGCTCAACTTGCCCAGCCGCACCAGGTACTCGCCGATCGACATGCCCGCGGGCTTGCTGGCTAGGGCGCTCTCCAATTCATCAGCACCGATGTATGCCGAGCTCACCAGGATCTCTTCGAGGGAACGCTTGTGCGCCACCAGCGCCCTTCTGGACGGATAGGCGTGCTCGGTCTTGAACCATACGAGCGGGCGCCCCTGAACGCGGGCCGCCAGGTAGCGCCATAGCGCGGCCGCGGTGGCGAGGAAGTTGATCCAGTTTGCCCAGCCTATTCGGACGGGTACCCCCATGGCGAATCGCCAGCCGTAAATCCTTTCCACGGCACCCATGCGGAAGGCCGTGGCCACGGTCTGTATCGCCAGGTTCGCAATCAGCAACCACTGGGTCAGGGGCGCTTTGGCTGCCGCAGCCAGCCCCCAACTCGTTCCGCGCCCCACGCTCCAGCCCCACGTCGCCGCGCCGTAGCAGAAGATGGCGTTGGTCAGGATGGTAATGAAACTGCCTGCGAGACACTTCCTGTCGCGCCAATACCAATAAAGCACGCGCGGGTTGCCGCGCCATCCGTGCCGCTGCCAGCCTTGCAGCGATATCCCCATCACCCAGCGCGTTCGCTGGCGGATGGATTCGCGGAAGGTCCGGGGAAAGTACTCGCGCGTGGCCACGGGCTTCGTATTCTCGAAACCAATCGGCAGGAACGCCTGCTTGCAGCCCAACGCGTGCAGGCGGATGCCGTTTTCATAGTCTTCGGTCAGGCACTCGGGCTCGAACACCCGGTTCGAAGAGCTGTTGGCAAGCTTGTCCAACGCTTCCCGCCGGTACCCGGTGCCCACGCCGTTCGAAGGAATGAACGAGCCGAGCAGTTGCCGGGCGCGAATGTCCTTGGTCTGGTACTCGGCGAATTCGTCGCAGTAGACGCCATGAGTCAGTTGGCGCAACGGGGTTGCGAGCGGCAGCACTGGCACCTGCACAAAATCGTAGGTCGCGGTGAAGTAATTGATGCGCCGCAGAGAGTCGGGATGGATCAAATCCTCGGCATCGTGTGTCACGATCACGTCGTAGCGCACGCCACGATGCTCCTCAATGAGCAGCATGTGCTGATAGATCCAGTTCAGGCAGTCAGCCTTCGACGTCGGACCGTCATGCGGGCAGACGGCCAGGTGTACCCTCGGCCAGCGCACGCAGGCTGCGCGCACAGCGTCGAGCGTTTCCGCATCGTTGGGGTAGACGCCGACCAGAAAGTCGTAGTTCGCATACCGGATGGCGGCCAGGTTGTGCTCCAGCATGGCGCCGATCACGCCCGATTCGTGCCACAGCGGCACGAAGATCGCCATCCGTTTTTCGGGCGTCCCGGCCAATTGCTTCTCCGTGGCTTGGAGCGCCGCGCCGCAGCCGCCAAGACGGCCTCGAATCCAGTCGAACAGGCACACCGCTGCCAGCACCATGTCGTCGATTCCGCTGATGAGAATCCAGACGCTCAGCGGCGCTAGAACCGCGGCGATCCATTGGTCGGCACACGTCATCCACGTTCGGCGCCCAACTGGCGGCCTACCTTATGTAGTGCTCCGGACGCCCCAAAGTTTGCCCGGATTGTTGGCGGTTTGTGGCACAATGGCGCCATGACCCATCCGAATCGGAACTGGATCGCCGGCCTGCTTGCCGTGGCCTTGTTTGTTGGCTTGATGGCGTTTCGCGCCACCGCCGGCGAGGACAACGACTTCCACTTCTCGATCATCGGCGACCGGGCCGGATCGCCGGCCGCTCAAGTCTACGGACGCGTCTGGCGCGAGGTCGACATGCTGCACCCGGCGTTTGTCATCAACGTTGGCGACACCATCCAGGGGGGCGGCGATGCCAGGATCGAGGAACAGTGGAAGGAAATCAAGACGCTGTTCAATCGCTACAAGCAGTACCCGCTGTACCTGGTGCCGGGCAATCATGACGTGTTTTCGGAAGCCTCCGAGAAGGCTTTCGTCCGCGAGACCGGCCGCGCCGTGCATTACAGCTTCGATTACCAGAACGCTCATATCACCGTGCTCGATAACAGCCGTGGCATGGAGTTGAGTGCCGCCGAATTGCAGTTTCTCGAATCCGACCTGGCCCGGCACGAGGCGCGGCATCCAAAGTTCGTTTTCTTTCACAAGCCGTTCTGGATTCCGCTGGTGCGCGTGGGCAGCGGCGAATTCGCCTTGCACAAGCTGGCCAAGAAGTACGGCGTCGACTACATCGTCAATGGGCACGGTCACACCTTCATGCGCTTGCCCTTCGACGGCGTGGTTTACATGGAAGTGGGATCCAGCGGCGGCGGGGTCGAGAAGAAGATCGAACGCGGGGCCGGCTTCAATGATGGCGTCTTCTTCCACCACGTATGGGTCTACGTGACGGGCGGTAGAGTCAGCATGACCGTGAAGGAACTCGACGGCCAGCGGGGCCATGGGCGCATGTTCCGTGCCGAGGATTGGGATGAGCGCGGTCCCCATTTCGACACAGGCGACCCCGCCAATACCGACAAACCCGCGACGTAGAAATTTTCAGCATCCAGCCGTCATACCATTACATCCAACAGGGTGAAACAGGAGACAAACATGGCCTTCACCCTTGACCCGCTACCCTATGCCCACGACGCGCTGGAGCCTTACATCGACAAGGCGACCATGGAGCTGCACCATGGCAAGCATCACGCGACTTACGTCGCGAATCTGAACAAGGCGCTCGAATCCGCTCCCGAACTAGCCTCGCGCAGCCTGGACCAGTTGCTTGCCAACAACCTGGTCGCGGTTCCCGAATCCATTCGCACCGCGGTGCGCAATAACGGCGGCGGCCACTTCAACCACGCGCTGTTCTGGCAGATCATGTCGCCCAAAGGCGGCGGCCAGCCGGGCGGAAAGCTGGCGGAAGCCATTGCCGGCACTTTCGGCAGCTTCGACAATTTCAAGGAGAAGTTCACCGCCGCTGCCATGGGCCGGTTCGGTTCCGGCTGGGCGTGGCTGGTAAAGAACGGCGCGGGCAAGCTGGAGGTCTATTCGACGGCCAACCAGGATTCGCCCGTGAGTGAGGGCAAGACCCCACTGGCGGCGCTGGACGTCTGGGAGCACGCCTACTACCTGAAGTATCAGAACCGGCGAGCCGAGTATGTAGGCGCCTGGTGGAACGTCGTGAACTGGGCCGAGATCGACAAGCGGTTCAGTTCAGCACGGTAAGCCACGGCGGAAACTGGGACTTCTGCGACCTGTGGCTGAGAGGGCGGCCTTCGCCGGCCGCCCTTTTTTTGTTTTTCGCGTCAAGCCTCACCAAGACATCCACACCTTCCATCTGGAATCTGAAAGGACTCAACTGCTTGTGGCATATCGTGTTTGAGGCAAAACATGACACGACCAACTCTCGACTGGCTGCTCTTGGCGACCCGCATTCTGATGATCCTCTGGGCCGGCTTCTGGACCTGGTTCGGCCTAGCTAGCGGCATCGCGGAGAGACTTCAACCGATTGGAGTTCTGATACACACTGCGGTCCCGGGTCTCTTCTTCGGCTTACTCGTTCTGATCGCCTGGCGGTGGCCTACCGCAGGCGGCTTCGTATTGTTGGCCGCCGGCGTGGCGGTGTCGATCGCTTACCTAATCATGTTTTCGCGCGTGCCGGCCGCGACACGGAACTTCGTACTTCTTACGATGGCGGTACCACCACTGGTTTGTGGAGTCCTGTTGCTGTTGCGCGACCGACTGCAACACAACTGATTGCGTCCGGTTGCCGGCAAAGGCTGCAAGCGCATTTGACCTGCGCCGCTGTGGCACGTTACGCTGTCACGAAATGGCCACGAGTGGTGTGATTCAACGCGAGCCGTTCAGCAGCCTGCAGCGCAACACCCTCATCCTCCTGTTCCTCTCGGTGGTTATCAATTACATTGACCGCGGGAACCTCTCCGTAGCCGCGCCCAAGCTCAGCGTGGAGCTTGCCCTCCCGCCCCAGCAACTGGGCGTGCTGCACTCGATGTTCTTCCTCACCTATGCGCTGTTTCAAATCCCCTGCGGATGGCTGGTGGACCGCTACAACGTGAACGTGGTGTTTGCCGCCGGATTCGCTCTATGGTCGCTGGCCACCGGCGCGACGGGCTTCGCGTCCACCTTCGCCGTCCTGGCATCGCTGCGCCTGTTGCTTGGTGTGGGCGAAGCCGTAGCATATCCTTCCTATTCGAAGATCATCGCCAACACCTTCGCCGAGCATCAGCGCGGCTTCGCCAACGCCCTCATCGACGCCGGCACGAAGCTGGGCCCCACCTTGGGAACGCTTATCGGCGGGCTGATCGTCTCGCACATAGGTTGGCGCGCGCTGTTCTGGATCGTCGGATTCCTCAGCCTGGCCTGGATCGCTCCGTGGCTTCGCGCGGCGCCTCCGGCGCGCGGCCGCTCCAGCGAGCAACCGCCCAGCCCTCCGATTCGCGAGATCGTCCGCCAGCGCGCCGCATGGGGGACGTTCCTCGGCCTGTTCTGCATTAACTACGCCTGGTATTTTCTGCTCACCTGGATGCCTTACTGGCTGGTGAAGGAGCGCGGCTTCACCATGGACCGCATGGCCGTGTTCGGCTCCATCCCCTACCTGGCCGCCGCGCTAGGCAGCACGTTCTGGGGTTGGCTTTCGGATCACCTGATCCGGAAAGGTCACGCGCCGTCGAAGGTGCGTAAGTCTTTTGTAGTAGCCGGCCAGTTGAGCGCCCTGTGGCTGCTGGCGGCGGTGTTCGTCCCCAGCAACACGCTCATGATCGTGTTCCTCACCGTCGCACTCATGCTGATGACCCTCACATCCAGCCACTGGGCCATCACGCAGCGTCTCGCCGGCCCGGTCGCCGCCGGTAAATGGACCGGGATACAGAATTTCTTCGGCAACCTCTCCGGCGTGGCCGCGTCCGCCATCACCGGTTTTATCGTGCAGCGCACGGGTCAGTTCTACCCGGCGTTCATTCTCGTCGTGGTGGTGATATTGCTCGGTGCCTGCTGCTACGGCTTGTTGATCCGAAAAGTGGACCCCATCGAATGGCGAACTTCCAACTGAGTGGCGCCCTGCTGGCAGTGTTGACCTCGGCGCTCGGCGCGGCGCCGCGCGTGAGCCTGACCCTCGTGCCGCCCTCTCCTGTAACGGACAAGATCGTCCTGGATGTGCGGGCCGCCGTGTGGAACGACACCCCCGCCGGCGCCGCTTTCGACGCCGCCGTGTACCTGGATCGCGAGGCGTCCGGAGCCCTGCTACATCGGGAAACCGTGCGCGTCGCGGCGAAGTCAGCCGACGGCATCGGCTTCCGCTGGCCCACGCGCAATCAGGCGGGCAAGCACGAGTTCATCCTTGTCGTTAAGAGTGGGAAACGGATGTATCGCGCGCGGCGCCCGCTCACGATCCTGGCCTCGCCGGACCGGGCGACGGGCAAGATCGACGGCGCCTGGTTCAGTATTGTTCACTGGAGCGAAACCGAGGGCCGCTACATGAACCGCGACCTGGAACAGCTCACCGATGAGGATTGGCGCCGGCAGGTCCGGGGCCTCGACCGGCTCTCGATGAATGTCATCGTCATCGAGGAGGTTTTCCGCAACACCGCCTATCCTTTCAAGCACAACATGGAACGCGACGGCTACCCAGGCCGCGCCTTCTATGACTCGAAGCTATACCCCGGCCGGATGAAGATCGCCGCCCGCAACACAATCGGGAGCATCCTGGACGAGGCCGACCGCCGCGGAATCCACGTCTTCCTCGGCGTCGGCATGTACGCTTTCTTCGATTTCTCGCCCGGCGCCCTGGCCTGGCACAAAAAAGTCGCCACGGAATTGTGGCGGATGTACGGTCACCACCCATCGTTCTATGGCTGGTACGTCTCGGCCGAGATCTGCGGCAACCTTCTGCCGTGCGTCGCTATGGGTCCTGAGGAAGCGCGGCGGGCCCGCGAACAAGGGGCGCGCTTTTTTCGCGAATTCCGCGCTCACTGCCGGGCGCTCGCCCCGGACCGCCCCGTCATGCTGGCCCCCAATTCGCACTTCATGCCCCAGGCCGGGGACGCCTGGCCGGAACTGCTGCGAAACCTTGACATCGTCTGCCCCTTCGGCTTCCATCGCCAGCCCAAAGGCGACCTGACCGGCGAACAGGCCGCCGCCTGGCTTCAAAGACTCTGCGACGAGACCGGGGCACACCTCTGGCTGGACCTGGAGGTCTTCGATTTCGAGAAGGGGACCGGCGCGCTGATCCCTCGGTCTGTAGAGGGGCTGATCAGCGATCTGACCCGGTTCCGCAGCTTTGAAAAAGTGCTTTGTTTTGAATATACAGGACTGCTCAACGAGCCCGGAACCCCGCATCCGCCGGGCGGCCTTGCGACGACTAAACTGTGGCAGGACTACCAGATTTTCCTGGACAAGCGCTCCCGCCCGAAGTAACCTGTTCCCAGGTACTTTCGTCCTAGTACTTTAGAGAGTGTGTCCGGAGTCGCTCGCTCCTCGTCCTTATACGGTTTTGGCCTTCGCCTTGAGCGGGCCACAGCCCGTTTGCTGAAGGCCGGCCGGTGAGTATGGTCCTCCGAGTACTCACCGGCTTTTGTTTTATGGCCGCCGTTACTGCCAACTGACCATCTTCAATGTCCCGATCGCGTAGGACATGTAGCCCTGGTCGATGTTCCCACCCGCGGTCAGCGGAGCCGTGAAGACGCCCTGCCCTTTCGAAGGATCGGGGGCCGCCAGTACCGAAAGGAATCCCAGGTTTCCACTTGTGATGTCGCTCGATACCGCCGGCAATTGCTGCAACACGCTGGATGGCACCGAAAAGCTGCCCGCGGAGGCCGGCGCGATGCAGCTAAAGCCCGTGGCGTCGTAGATGGGGTTGTCGATTGTCCCGCCGCTCTGCGCCATGGCCATGCCGGTGATCGTCACCAGGCCCGTACCGCCACCCGTCCAGGCAATGTTCATGTTGGAACTACGCGGGATGGGATTGGCCAGCGAGTTCTCGTTCGTCCATGAGAAGGAACCCGGCACACCCACGCTGGCGTTGAAAGCTCCTACGTCGGCGCCGCCAGTGCCCGCGATTGTATAGGTCCCCTCGGCTATGGTGGGCGTCCCGGTGGAGCCTCCAAAACTGCTGCTGCTGAAAAGCGACAGGTTGTAGGACTTGTCGGTGTTGCGCGGAACCGCTTTGTTCGAGGCGTTGGGGCCGTTAAGGGTGAGTTGCGCTCCAGCGTCCAACGGCATTGGCGCAATCCCGTATGATATTGTGCTCAGTGTCCCCGTGCGGCGAAAGACGAAACACGAACCGGTCTGCAGCATGGAGAAATTGGCACCGGCTATACCGTCCACACCATACTTACTGAACGATCCGCTGGCACTCTCGGCGGTGGAGTTCATGTCGACACCCATGTACGACATCTTGGTCGTGGTTTTGCTCAGGACCAGGCTCCCGATGCTCAGCGTCCCCCCCTGATCCAGGCGAGCCAACTGTGCCTGCGTGAACGAGGGGTGCGTGCAGGCATTCTGGCCCGCCTCGGCGACAGCGATCGTCCCGAAGTTCGACGTGCGCCTGCCCGCCTTCACCGCCAAGCTCACGAAGCAGCCCGGGGTGACGGTGCCAGGAACTACGAAGTTGATCTGATCCAAACCGGGATTCCCGCTGGAGCGGCCCGCGTAAAGCGGAGTCACTTCGATGCCGCCCACCACTACTTTGACCTCCCCCGCAGCAGTCTGGTCACCGGACGAGCCGCCGTTCGAATCCGAACTCGAATCCGCCCCGAGACCCGTACCCCACAGAATCATTACGTCGTTCAGTTTCGCCGGGCGGAGGCTCCACTGTGCGAGTCGTCCAGTGGTAAAGCGGTTCAGATCGTACCCGCCGTAAGTCGCCTGAGCCGGTCCCGCACCGTTCTGCGCCTGGGTCGCGAAGCCGAAGTTGCGCTCCACAACCTTCACTCGATACGCCGCGCTGGCGACTCCGCTATATGTGACTTTCACGTCGTAATCGCCCGCCGCAGTCGTGGACGGCAGCATTCCTGCGATTTGACCCGCCAATGTGTACCACATTCGCGCGCTCACGGGCGTGCCCCCGGCGGCGGGCGTGAAGGTGACGCTGGTGCCGGACAAATCGGTCGGGTACGGCAGCGCGCCCGAGTAAACGGATATGCTCGCCGGTCCTAACCCAGACCCAAAAATCACAAACCAGGAACCTTGCGCGATGTCCGCTGCGTACGAACTGGCGTTCAGTACGCCGTTTTCTGTCCGGATGGTTGGAGCACCCAAAGCCGCGCTTCCAATCAGCCCAATCAGACACACCACACCCCACAGCTTTTTCATGCTGAATCCTCCTGTCGAGATTGTTACGATCATCCCAGTTTCGTATATATTGGTATGATTACCCCAGTTGCTCTTTAGGCGTGATTCCCAGCGCCTTCATTTTGCGGTACAGGTTGCTGCGTTCCAGCCCCAGCAACTCCGCGGTCCGGCTCACATTCCCCTTCGCTTCTTCCAATTTTTTCATTATATACTCGCGCTCGGCCGCTTCACGAACTTCCTGCAAGCTCCCCGAGACCTCCACGGGCCGATCCACCGGCGCTCGCTTCGACGCATTCAGCGGAATGTGGCGCGCGTCGATACGCACCTGCGGGCACATGATGACGATGCGCTCCATCAAGTTACGCAATTCGCGCACGTTGCCGGGCCACGAGTAGTCCTTCAGAACGGCGACGGCCTCCGGCGTCAGTTCCTTGGGCTTGCGTCCGTACGCGCTGGTGAATTCCTTCAGGAAATGCTCAGCCAGCAGCGGCACGTCCTCGATGCGCTCGCGCAGCGGCGGCACATAGAACGGGATCACGTTCAGGCGGTAGAACAGATCCTCGCGGAAATTACCCCTCTCGATCTCTTCCTCCAGGTGCTTGTTGGTGGCCGCGATCACGCGCACGTCCACCTGGATGGACTCCGGCGCGCCCACCGGCTCGAAGCGCTGCTCCTCGAGCGCGCGCAGGACCTTGGCCTGGGTCTTCAGGCTCATGTCGCCCACTTCGTCCAGAAACAGCGTCCCCGAGTCGGCCTTCTGGAACTTGCCCACCTTGTCTTCGCGCGCGCCGGTGAAACTGCCCTTGCGATGGCCGAACAGCTCGCTTTCGATGAGTTCCTCGGGAATCGCGGCGCAGTTCACTTCCACAAACGGCGAATCGGCGCGCGGGCTCATGGCGTGGATGGCGTGCGCCACCAGTTCCTTGCCCGTGCCGCTCTCCCCGTAAATGAGCACGCGGCCGTTGGTCCCCGCCATCAGCGACAACTGCTGGCGAAGCGCCTTCATCGGCACACTCTCGCCGATGATCTGCGGCGATTCGTCTCCCCGCGCCTCCCGCAGGAGCTGGTTCTCGACCTCCAGGCGATGCTGCTCGATGGCGTTCTTCACCACCACCGTGACTTTCTGGATGGTGAGCGGCTTTTCGAGAAAATCGAAGGCGCCCAGCTTGGTGGCGCGCACCGCGGTCTCGATGGTGCCGTGGCCGGAGATCATCACCACCATGGGGCGATCCGGAAAGGGCATCTCCTGGATCCGCGCCAGCACGTCCATGCCGTCCATGCCGGGCAGCCAGATGTCCAGCAGGACCACGCGGTAGCTCTGGCGCGCAAGCTCTTCGATGCATGCTTCGCCGCTCTCCATCGCGACA
This sequence comes from uncultured Solibacteraceae bacterium, assembly GCA_964561215.1. Classification (GTDB taxonomy): domain Bacteria; phylum Acidobacteriota; class Terriglobia; order Bryobacterales; family Bryobacteraceae; genus JAJFUV01. The sequence continues at coordinate 99,620 of CAZLOS010000003.1, forward strand.
GCGTCGAAGCCTTCGTCGCCCAGCACGCCGACCAGCGAGCTGCGGATGCCGGGTTCGTCGTCCACCACCAGCACGCTGGGCACCTTCATGCGATGGCCTCCGCGGGCTTCGATTCAAGTTCGGCGGCGAGCGGTACGCGGATCTCGACGATGAAGCGCGCGCCCGTGGGCGTGTTATCCTCCACCCGGATCTGGGCTTGATGCTCGGCCATGATGCGGCTCACGATCGCCAGACCCAGGCCCGTGCCGCGTCCTTTCGTGGAAAAATAGGGCAAAAACAATCTCTCCTTTTCTTCAGCGCCCACGCCGCAACCGGTGTCGGTAACCACCAGTTCCACGGTGTCGGGACTGGCGGCCTGCGTGGTAACCCACAACTGCTTGACCAGCGAATCCTGCATGGCCTCGGCGGCGTTGTCCACCAGGTTCACCACGGCGCGCTTGAACTGCTCTTTGTCCAACTGCAGCATCGGCAGGTTCGGCGCCAGGCTCTTGTGAACTTCGATGTCCTCCAGCCGCCCGGCGAAGACGTTGAGAGCGCTTTCCACGATCCCGTTCAGGTCTGCCGGCGCCAACTGCGCGGTGGGGAATCGCGCGAATTGCGAGAACTCGTCCACCAGAGTGCGCAGGGATTCCACCTCGGCCGCTATGATGGCGGCGCATTCCGAGAGCACCCGGTTGCGGCCAGCCTCGTCCTCGCCGCCGCGCTCCATCTGGCGCGAGATCCGTTCGGCGCAAAGCGCAATGGGCGTCAGCGGGTTCTTGATTTCATGCGCGATGCGGCGTGCCACTTCGTGCCAGGCCGCCGAACGCTGCGCGCGCATCAGTTCGCTGGTGTCCTCGAGCACCACCACGAATCCCGAACTCAGCTTCTCCTCCAGCGCGGAAACGGTCACAACCAGTTGCAGCGTTTGCCGGGAGGTCTTCAGCTCCACTTGCCGGGAAGCGGCCCCCGTGCGGCGCGCGCGCTTCATCATGTATTTGATCTCGGCCGTGTCCTCCCGCGAGAAGATGTCCTCCAGGCGCGATGCCGCCATCACCTTCTCTTCGCCGAACATCCGCCTGAGCGCCGGGTTGACGCGCTTGATGCTGCCGTCGCTCGTGATCGAGATGACACCCGTGGGGATGCTTTCGAGGATCGCCTCCGTAAACCGGCGCCTCCGGTCAAGTTCCCGCGCGTTGGCCTCCAACTCCTCGGTCATTTCGTTGAAGGCGCGGATCAGCGTCGCCAGTTCGTCGATGGCGCGGGCACGGATGCGGAATCCCAGGTTGCCTTTGCGCACCTCGCCGGCGGCCTCCAGCAGGCTGGTGATCGGGCCACTGATCTGCCGCGCCAGAAACAGCGCGACCCAGGTGGCCACGAACAGGATGAACATGGTGATCAGCAGTAGCAGCATCAGGTAGAAGTCGCGATACTGCTTCCTGTTGCGCGCCAGTTGTTCGTAGTCTTCGATGTAGCCTCGGATCTCGCGTTCCTTGGCGGCCAGGTCCATCGGAGCCGAAACCCGCACGACAACCTGGCCTTCGCCGTCCACGGGCGCGCGCGCTTCCAACCCGGTGCGCACCATGTCGCCGCACAACACCGCGGATGCGAGCGGCGGGCGCTCGACGGCCACCGCCAGCAGGCCGTTATCGCGGCAGAACCGTGCATCGATCCCGGCCGCGCCTTGCAGGCTGATCCGGGCGGCGATCCAGCGCGCTTGCGCTTCGGCTCGCTCGCGCACCTCGTTGTCCATCGCCACGCCCACTTCAATCAAACTCAGCCGCACATTCTCGGCCGGCCGGCTGAACCACTTGTCCAGGTTCCGATTCAACACGAAAAAGCCCCACAGCATCAGGAAGAACACCGGCAGGAAGCTCAGCATGAGCGCACCCACCACAAGACGCATCTTGATGCGGGATCCCTGGCGGCTTTTCTGCCGCTCGATGTACAGCTTCACGCCTGTGCGGAACAGCATGAAGGCCAGCGTGACCGTCAGCAGGAAGACGAGCGTCGAGATGGCCCAGAAAAGATAGGCTTCCTGCGGACTGGCCGGCTCGTAGTCGCCGAAAGTAAACGAGCCCTGCCAGACCAGCAGTGCGATCAGGATGGCGAGCGCAACAGTACCTACCGTTAGCAGGAGACGCTTGCGCATAAGTGAGGAACCTACTCGAATTATACGAAGAAAAATCGGTCAGCCTGAACTGCGTGATTTTCCGCGTAATGAAAGAAACCACGCAGATCAGGCTGACGAGGTTTTTAGAAGTTGACGATGGAGGCGAAGGAGTCGGGCTTCAGGCTTGCGCCGCCCACCAGGGCTCCGTCGATGTCAGGCTGCGCCATCAAGCTCTTCACGTTTTCCGGTTTCACGCTGCCGCCGTAAAGGATGCGCACGGCGTCGGCCGCGGCGGCGCCGAACTTCGCTTTGGCCTGCGCTCGGATGCACTTGTGCGCGTCGGCGGCGATCTCCGGCGTGGCCGTCTTGCCTGTGCCGATGGCCCAAACGGGCTCGTAAGCGATGACGATGCGGGCGAACTGTTCCGGCGTGAGGCCGGCGATGCCGCCCTGGAACTGTCCGGTGAGCACGTCCGCGGTTTTGCCGGATTCACGGTCGGCCAGCATTTCGCCCACGCAGATGATGGGCTTTAGGCCGGTCTCCAGGGCCGCGACGGTCTTCTGCAGCACGGTCTCGTCGGTTTCACCGAAAAACTGGCGGCGTTCGCTGTGGCCGATAATGACCCACTGTGCTCCAACCGCGGCGATCATGGGCGCGGAGACCTCGCCCGTGAATGCGCCTTCGTTCTTCCAGTACACGTCCTGGGCGCCGATGCCGATGTTCGTGCCCTTGGTGGCCGCGACGGCGGCGGCAATGTTCACGAACGTGGGGGCGATCACAACTTCGCAATGCGAAGCACCCGCCACCAGCGGGTTGAACTTCTCGAAGAAGGCGGTGGTTTCACTGGCATTCTTGTACATCTTCCAGTTGCCCGCCATGATAGGTTTTCTCATACGATTAGGCTTAGAAAGCTCTCTCCTTTTTCAATTTGAACCCGGAAATTCCAAGCCACAGTCTGACCCATGTCGGCCAGAGTGCCTCGTGTGCCGAGGTTCACCCCGCTCCGCGCGGCCTTGCCATAAGCAAGCAGCGGCACGTACTCGCGGCTGTGGTCGGTGGACGGCGTGGTGGGATCACAACCGTGATCCGCGGTGAGGATCAGCAGGTCGTCCGGCGCGAGCCGGTCCAGCAACGCCGGAAGCCACCGGTCGACCGCCTCCAGGGCCTTGGCATACCCTTCGGCGTCGTTCCGGTGGCCGTACAGCATGTCGAAATCGACGAAGTTGGCGAAGATCAGCCCGCCTACATGACTCGCGGCGGCATCCAGGACCTTCGCCATGCCTTCGGCATTCGACTTGGTCTTCTCGGCGCGGCTGATGCCTCGGCCGAGGTAAATGTCGTAGATCTTTCCGATGCTCACGACCGGCACGCGGGCCCCGGCCAGCTTGTCGAGCAGCATGCCGGCGGGCGGCGGGACGGCGTAGTCATGCCGGTTCGCGGTACGCGTGAAAGCACCGGGTGCGCCAACGAACGGCCGCGCGATGACGCGGCCCACTTCGTGCGGCCCGCGCAGGATCCCGCGCGCGATCTCGCACATGCGATACAACTCCGGCACCGGGATCACCTCTTCGTGCGCGGCGATCTGGAAGACACTGTCGGCGGACGTGTAAATAATCGGACAGCCCGTGCGCATGTGCTCTTCGCCGAGTTCCCGGATGATCTCGGTCCCGGAGGCCGGAATGTTGCCCAGGGTCTTGCGCCCGATCTGCCGCTCGAACTCATCCATCACTTCGGGCGGGAATCCGTGAGGGTAGAGCGGAAACGGCTTCGCGAGATGAATGCCCACCATTTCCCAATGGCCGGTGGTGGTGTCCTTGCCGGGAGACGTCGTGGCACAGCGGCCATAGCAGCCGAGCGGCGCCGGATCGGGCGCCAGTCCCTCAAGGGACCGGATGTTGGCCAATCCCAGCCGGCAAAGGTTCGGCAGATCGAGCGGGCGCAGACGCGCGAGGTTGCCCAGCGTGTCGCTGCCCACGTCGCCGTAATCGGCGGCGTCGGGCATCTCGCCAATGCCCACGCTGTCCAGTACGATCCAGATGATTCTGCGGAATGCCACTTATCTTTAGGATACCCTTGAAAAGAGCGTACATCGAGATGCGGTTCGTCTATCTTTTTGTCCTTGCCGCCTTTTCCGTGCAGGCGGCCGGCCTGGAACAGTTGCGCCGCGATTTCGCCAATCCCCCCGTGGACGCTCGCCCCCACACGCGCTGGTGGTGGATGGGCAACTCGCTTCGCGACCAGGATATCGATTTTCAACTGGCCCAGATGCAGGAGGCGGGCATCGGCGGCGTCGAGCAGATCTCGATGGAAGCTGTCTACGAACGCGGAAACGTCGAGTTCCTCTCCGGCGAGTACTTCGCGCGGCTCAAGCACGCCATCGCCGAGACCAAGCGGCACGGCATGGAGTTCTCGCTGAACTTCGGGGGGCCCGGCTGGATCTGGGGCGGCGACTGGGTGCCGAAGGCCGACCGCAATAAGAACATGGTGGCCAGCATGATCGAACTGCGCGGCCCGCGTGCGTTCAGCGGCGAGTTGCCGCTTGAAGTGGTGCAGAACCCGCGCAACCTCACCCAAAGCCTTGGCCATATCCGGCCCGAGGATCGAGTACTGGCCGTGGTGGCCGGGCAGACGGAGGATTTACGCCTCCGTGAAGCGACGCTCGTCGACCTGACGCCGCGAGTGCGGGGCCGCCGCCTCGAGTGGCAGGTGCCGGCCGGCCGCTGGCGGCTCATGGTCTTCTGGCAGGTGCTGAACGGCGGTGGATCGGTGGACCACTTGAGCAAGGGCGCTATGGAGCGCTATTGCGATTACGTCGGGCGGAAGTTTGAAGCTGCCATCGGCGACGAACTCGGCAAGACCGTTGAGAGCGTATTCATGGACAGCTTCGAAGTGCCGGTGTTCCGCAACGGCCTCTACTGGAGCGAGGGCTTCCTCGATGGATTCCGCAAACACAAGGGCTACGACCTCACACGCTACCTGCCCGCCCTGTGGTGGGACATCGACGAGTTGTCACCCAAGATCCGCTACGACGTAAACGAGTTCCTGCACGAGATGGGGATCGAAGCGTTCTTCAAGACCTTCATCGGCTGGGCGGAGCGCCACGGCGTGAAGGCGCGCATACAGCCGTATGGTTTCGTGACGGACATCCTGCAAGGCGCGGGCATGGCGCACATCCCCGAAATGGAGATCACCCCGGGCGAAAAGGACGCGGTGCCCTGGTTCGACACCCGCATCGGCCCGCGCGCATACACGGCGAGCGGCGCGCATCTTTACGGCCGCAACATCGTGAGCGTGGAAGCCTACACCTATCTGCACTGGCAGCAGGCGCGCGACACCATGGAAGAGTTGAAGATTGCCTCGGACGGCTTCCTGCGAGCCGGCGCCAACAAGTTCTACAACCACGGCTACACGGGCACCCCCGAGCGGGAGTTTGCCCCGCCGCGCCGGTTCGGCGCCGAGATGCTGATCAGCCACGTCAACATCTGGTGGCCTTACTACCGGCGCTTGAGCGATTACGTGGCGCGCGCTTCGGTCATGATGCGATACGGCCGGCCCGTCGCGGATATCGCCGTCTACTCGCCCCTGGCAAACCAGTGGACCCTCGATGTGCTGAACGCCCGCCGCTGGACGCGCGATTTCGATTGGAGCGACCTGAGCAAGCTGATCTGGTCCAACGGCTACGATTTCGATCTCATCAACGATGACGTGCTCCAGCGCCACGCCCGCTTCGACGGCGGCACGATCCGCGTGCGCGATCTCGGCTACCGCGTCCTCGTGCTGCCGAACATACACGCGATGCCGCTCGAAAGCTTGCGAAGGGTCGAGGATTACGTGAAAAGCGGTGGCGTGGTGATCGCGCTCGAGCAAAAGCCGCAGGCCTCCACGGGGCTCGCCGATCATGCCGACAAAGACGCACAGTTTCGCACCATCTCGGACGCTCTGTTCCGCGACAAGCGCTACGGCGCCGGTTGCACCTACTTCCTTCAGAAGGTGATGGAACGCCGCGACGTGCTGGACTGGAAGTCGAGCGTTTTCGATCCTTTCGTCAACGCCCTGCGCGAGCACGTCGCGCCCGACCTCTCAATCGACTTCGTCCGCGATGCCCTGCGCGAGAACAACAGTCTCATGTTCGCGCACCGCACCGCGCCGGACGCCGACATTTACTTCGTCGCCAACTTTCAGGACCGGCCTGTCGACACGCGCGTGGCTTTCCGCGTCGCGGGCAAGGCGCCGCACATCTGGAATGCCATGGACGGCGAGGTGCGCGCGGCAGTGGAGTACGACACGGCAGGGAACCTCACCACGATGCCGCTTCGCCTGCCGCCGTTCGGATCGGCCATCGTAGTCTTCAACGGCGTGCCGAACGCAGACCACGTGCGCCACAGCGATTTCCGGGAGATGCTCTCCCCGAAGGAGGCGCTCGCGGACGGCAACGGGAGTCACATCTGTGACGGGCGCGTAATCCGGGTGGAAGGCATCCCGGCACCGTACACCATCGCGGGCGAGTGGAGGCTCACGCTCAGCGACTTGAAGAAACAGGTTCGAAGCCTGGAATCCTGGACCGAGGATCCCGCCACCAAGCATTTCAGCGGCACGGGGACCTACGAGATCTCGTTCGATCTGCCGGCGGCCTACATCGCCCCGGATCTGCGGTTGGATCTGAGCCTGGGCGATCTGGGCAATATCGCTGAAATCGAATTGAACGGCAAACCGGCCGGCGTGGTGTGGATGCGCGGGCAAACACCGGACGTCACCGGCCTGCTCAAGGCCGGCGAGAACCAGATGCGCGTGAAAGTCACGAACACGCTGATCAACCGCGCCTCGGCCTGGAAGACAGCGCCGCCCCTGCCGCCGGATCTTGCCGCCATTTACGGCCGGGGCTTGCACGACGGCACCGGCGGCATGCGCGAACTCTACAACTTCTCGCCGCTGCCCCGCTCCGGTCTGTTGGGGCCGGTCACCATCACGCCGCTCAAGAAGGTGTGGTTGCGATAAAAGAGCGCCTTAGGCGTTATCCTTCACGTCCCTTCGTCCGCGGTTTCCGTTCGAGCAGGCACACCGCGGGCAGAACCAGCAGGGTCAGTACTGTCGACGTCACGATGCCACCGATGATGACCGTGGCCAGGGGCCTCTGCACCTCGGCTCCCGGGCTGGTGGAAAGCGCCATAGGTAGGAACCCAAGGCTCGCCACCGCGGCGGTCATCAACACCGGCCGCAGGCGTGACAGGGCGCCTTCGCGCACGGCGTCCGCCCACGCCAGCCCCTGCCTGTGCTTTTGATCGATGAAGGCCATCATCACGACGCCGTTCAACACCGCCACGCCTGAAACGGCGATAAAGCCCACGCCAGCGCTCATCGAAAATGTCATGCCGCGCACCAGCAGCGCCAGCACCCCACCGGTAACCGCGAAGGGGATTCCCGTGAACACCAGCGCCGCCTCCTTCACCGAATGGAACGTCACGAACAGAAGCAGGAAGATCAGCAGGAACGTCGCGGGCACGATGAGCATCATACGGGCGCGGCCCGCGTCGAGGTGCTCCCACATGCCGCCCCATTCCATCAGATAGCCCGGCTTGAGCTTGACGGCCGATTCCACGCGCTTGCGGGCTTCGGCGACGAAGCTGCCGACGTCGCGGCCCCGCACATTCACCTCCACGGAAATGCGCCGCTGCCCGTTTTCGCGGCTTACTTCCACCGGGCCTTCTTCCGAACGAATATCGGCCAACTGACCCAGCGGTATGTTTTGCCCGGCCGGTGTATGGACCAGCAGGTTCGAGAAATCTCCAGCGTTCCGGCACGTTTCCGGATCCAGCCTGACGACCAATCCGAAGCGGCTGAATCCTTCCAACACCCGCCCGGCTTCCTGGCCCGCGATCGCGGTTTGAATCAAGTCCTGCACATCCGAAACATTCACGCCGTAACGCGCGATGGCTTCGCGGTTGGCCTTGATGCTCAAAACCGGTTGCCCGCTCAGTTGCTGCACTTTCACATCGGCGGCCCCGCGCACGCCAGCCACGGCTCGGCCTGCCCGCTCGGCCTGCATGCGCAATTCGTTGAGGTTCTCGCCGAAAATCTTCACCACGACGTCCGAGCGTGAACCGGTGCCCTCGGTCAACTCCATCATGCGGAACTCGATCGGCTGCGAAAACGTGTACGCCATGGTGGGCAGCCCTCGGAGCTTGTCCTCCATCTTCCCGATCAGTTCTTCCCGCGAGTGCGCCGTTTGCCATTGCTCGCGCGGCTTCAACATGACGTAAGTGTCGCTGGCGCTGATCCCCATCGGATCTGTGGCGATTTCCGGACGCCCGATCCGGGTCACAGTGGTCGAGACCTCCGGGAACTCCTGGATGGCCTGCTCGAGCGAATTCGTCATCCGGATGGCTTCTGGCAGCGACACCCCTGGCAGACGCAGCGCGCTGATGGCGAGGGCGCCCTCCTCCAACTTGGGCAGGAACTCGGAGCCCAGCAACGGGATCAGGACCGCGCAAGCCAGGACGAACAGTGCCGACGTGAGGGCCACGATCCTCCGGCACTTCAGCGTGTACTCAAGAAACGGTGCGTACGTTCGCCTCACCATACGCGCAAGCGGGCTGTCAACTCCCTGCGCCGGGCCGATTCCTTGCGCATCGCCTGCCTTCGGCTTGCCCTCTTTCAGGAAGAGCGCGCACAGCGCGGGAATCAGGGTCAAGCTGAGGACCAGTGCGCCCGCCAGCGCCAGGATCACGGTCAGCCCCATGGGACGGAACATCTTGCCTTCCATCCCCACCAGACTGACCACGGGCAGATAGGCGGCGATGATCAGGATCTCGCCGAACTGGCTTGGCCGGCGGACTTCGACGCTCGCCGCAAGAATGGTCTCGCGCCGTTCCTCGCCCGTGAGCGTGCGTCCCAGCCGTCCGCGCGCCTCCGCCAGCCGGCGCACGCAGTTCTCGACAATGATGACCGCCGCATCCACGATCAAGCCGAAGTCGATGGCGCCGAGGCTCATCAGGTTCGCCGAGATGCCGAAGTAGCGCATGCCGATGATGGCCACCAGCATGGAGAGCGGGATCGCACTCGACACGATCAACCCGGCACGAATTTGCAGCAGCGATAGGAACAGCACGGCGATCACGATCAACCCGCCTTCCAGCAGATTCGTGGTAGCTGTGCGAATCGTACGGTCCACCAGGTCGCGGCGGTCGTAGTACACGTCGGTGTGAACTCCGGGCGGCAGCCCCTTGTTGAGAGCGTTGAGCCGCTCCACCACGCGCTCGGAAACCTGGCGGCTGTTCTCGCCCTTGAGCATCATGACCACGCCCAGCACGGTTTCCCCCTTGCCGTCGCGCGTCGCCGTGCCCTGGCGTATTTGAGAGCCCAGGATCACGTTCGCCACGGATTTCACGTACACGGGCGTCCCTCCGCTCGCCGCGACGACGATGTTCTCGATGTCGCGCGGCGATTCGATCAAACCGACGCCACGGATAAGCTGCTGCTCGCCGGCCTTCTCCAGATATGCACCGCCCACGTTGAGGTTATTGTTTTTGAGAGCGGCGGTCACCTGCGAGAGCGACAACCCGTAGCTCACCAGCTTAGCCGGGTCCACCTGGACGACATACTGCTTTTCCAGTCCGCCGTAACTGTTCACCTCCACGACACCCGGCACAGTGCGCAGGCCCGGTTTCACGAACCAGTCCAGCAACGTGCGCAGTTCCATTTGGGAATAGCTTCGCGGAGCCCCCGCATCAACGCGCAAGGTGAACTGGACGATTTCCCCGATGCCCGTGCTGATCGGCGCCAGTTCGGGCGTCACACCTTCGGGCAATTGCTGCTGGGCTTCGAGCAGGCGTTCCAACGTCAACTGCCTGGCGCGCAGGATGTCCACATCGTCGTCGAAAGTCACGGTGACCTGGGAAAGGCCGAACTGCGAAACCGAGCGCACGTCCTGCTTTCGCGGCAGATTCGACATGGCCACCTCCACCGGGAAAGTGACGTACTGCTCCATTTCGAGCGGCGTGAAGGAGGGCACCTTCGTGTTGATTTGAACCTGATTGGTGGTGACGTCGGGAACGGCATCGATGGGCAGGTCGAGGGCCGCCCAGACACCCACGGACACAAGGATGAGAGCAAGGGCAACCACCACGTGGCGCTGGTGGATGCTCCAAGCCAGGATGCGGTCAATCATGGCTATGCTCCGGTTGCAGTTCGTGCGCCAGGAACGCGGATTTCAGTTGGAACGCGCCTTCCACCACCACCGGCTCCCCTTCCTGCAGCCCCGCCGTGATCTCCAGGCGGTCGCCTTCGCCGAGGGTTTGCACCTCGCGCGCTTCGAAGTGGAGTTCGCCGTGGCGCACGAAAACCACCTGCCGGCGATTCACGGTCTGCACCGCATCAGCGGGAACCGTGAGCGCCGCGTGCAGGTCTTCCGTGGGAATGATCATGGTGGCGAACATCTCCAGCAGCAGTTTGCCGCCCGGATTGTCCACTTCCGAACGCACGCCGGCCGTACGCGTTCGCGGGTCCAGCAGATCCTTGATGGCGGCGATGCGGCCCCTGAAGATCTCCTTCGGATACGCCTCCACGCTGATTTCCACGGCTTGTCCGCGCCGGATCTTGCCCAGGTCCTTTTCGTAGACCTGACCCTCGAGGTTGACGCGCGACAGGTCGGCCACGGAGAACAGGACACTGTTCGGATCGGCCGCATCGCCCGGCGCGGCTTCGATCTTGATCACCACACCGCTGAACGGGGCGCGCACGGCCGAGAGCGAAACGTCCCCGGAACCCGCAAAGCCGAACCGGCGCATGCGCACCCGCAGCCCTTCGATGGTGCTTTCCTGTGCGCGGATCAACTCCGCCATCCCCCGGGCCTCAGCCTCCGCCCCCTCGGCGTCCTTGGCCGGCGCCGCACCGATGGACACCAAACTACGGGTACGTTCGGCCTGCCGCGTGGCGTTGGCGTGCTGGATCTTCAGGCGCTGCAGTTCGGCTCTCGCGACATTGATCTGGCTGGCGACCTCGCCCGCTTCAATATTGTCAAAGTGCGCCAGCGCTTGGTTTCTCTCGACGCGGTCTCCCACCTTGACGAGAACATCCTGCACGCGCCCGCGTGCCAGCGGGCGCAGATGCGCGATCCGGCTGTCGATCGGCTGCACGCTACCCGTAACACGCAGCATCACCTTTACGGGCGTAGACCGGAGCGGTTCTGCTCTTACGCCCGCGCGCTTCTGCGCTTCCGGGCTGAATTCGAATACGTTGGCCGGTTCGATGTGCTTCGCGGGGTGCGCCTCGCTCGCGGCGGCGCGCTCGTGTTCGCCGCCGGTCTCGCCTGAAACGCTCACGTGCTTGCCGCAGCCCGCGAGCACGGACAAACACAATGCGAAAATGAGTGCTCTCATGGAAGGTCCTCCCCCACCGCGCGCTCCAGTTCGAAGAAACCGCGCAAAGCATCGGCGCGCACGTCTACGGCCGCCAGTTGCATGTCGAGCAGCCGGCGTTGCTCGTTCAGCACGTCGAGCAGGCGCAGGTTGCCCAACCGGTAGGCGCCGCGAATCACCTCGACGTTCTTCTCGGCTTGCTCGATGGCCGTGCCGCTCAGCGCCCGCAGCGCGCCGATCGAATTCCGCCATCGCCGCCACGCCGAGGCGACCTCAAGCGGGATGCTTCGATCCAGGTACTCCCGTCGCAACCGCGCGGCGCGCGCGCGGGCAACGCTGGCCTCGACATTCCCTCGGTTGCGCCCCTGCCCGGAGAGCGGAACCGCGACTCCCATGGCGAGGATGTTGTCGCGGTCCTTCAACGGCACGCGCGCGCCCGTATCATCGAGGCCGTAGGCATCAAAACGGGAATAAATGCGGCTGTAACCGGCGGACACGGCAATGTTGGGACGCCCCTCGGCCAGCGTCAATTGCGTTTCCGCCCCGGCGTGCTTCTCGATGCAGCGCATCGCCTGCAAATCCGGCCGCGCGCGCAACGCTCGTGCACGCAGATCTTCTTCCTTGAACCGGTCGAGTTCCGGCATGGCGAACCACGCGAGCGTGCCGGGGTCCGATTCCTCTAAGCCCGCCAGCCGCGCCAGGTCGATTCGCGCCGCATCCTGCCGGCCTAACGTGGAAGCCCGCAATGCCTCCACCCGGCTTATCTCGACCGCAATCAGGTTCGCGTCCAGCGCGGCCGCATCGCCCTTCTCAACCCTCGCGCGCGTCAGCTCGAGCGAGCGCCGGTTGATCTCGATGAGCCGCTCGAACGCGCGCAGGCGTTCGGATTCGGAAACGAAATCCGCGTACCGGCTGGAAAGCTCGAAACGGAGCTGCCGGGCACGCTCGCCGTATTCGGCTTCGGCAAGAGCCAATTGCTGGCGGGCCACTTCCAGACGCCGAGACCGCTTACCGGCCGTTTCCAGCGTTTGGGATACTCCGACAGAGAACTGATTCTCTCCCGGGCTTCCCAGCGGATTGCCGCTCGCTCCGTTCACCTCGAGCGCCGGCGCCGGGCGCACGCCCGCTTGTCGTAACGCGCCTTTGGCTTCTTCCACCCTCTCGTGCATCGCCCGCAGCTCTCGGTTCTCACGCGCCGCCACCTCCAACAATTCGTTGAGCGTGGCCGGCGGAGCGGCTTCGGCCAGCGCCGCCGCGGATACGCACACCAGCGTCCTCGCCAACACCTTATGCAAATACACAAATACCTCCGTTGTTCTGATTTCCCGCTATTTCCGCGAGATCAGGCTTTGGGAGGGTGGTATACGGCGGAGGGCGTTCGCATGGGCGGGTCTAAGTCGGTGAGGGTCACCGTCTCTGCCAGGTCCGCCGGCTCAGGCACCGCAACGGCGGCGGCGACAACGATGTGGGTACAGCAGCAAATGCAATGATCGTGCGACTGATGGATCCGCATGTCGTTACCCGGCATGCGAAAGCTCTCGAAATGATCATGCGAAGAGAATTCGCAGGCAACCACGTCCCCGCCCATAACCAGCAGCAGAAGAAGCGCTACCAGCCGATATGCGACCCTGCGATTCATCAAGATTAGAGCGTAGCATACTGCTTTGGGTACCCGATTTGCGCACAAGTTCACGCTGACACGGCACTTGCTATACTGATCCTCTCTCCGGAGGCCATATGTCCAAGCAAGAGAACCAAAGCATCGACCGCCGCAACCTTCTGCGGACAGCCGCGGGCGGCATGCTGATCCTCAAGCCGGAAACCGTTTTCGGCACGCAGGCCAACTCGACCGTCGAAGTCGGCCTGGTAGGCTGCGGAGGTCGCGGTAACTGGATCGCGCCGTTCTTCCCCGAGTTCACCGGCGCGCGATTGGTGGCCGTAGCCGATGTAGTGAAGGCCAGGCTCGAACCCACGCGCGAGAAACTCCAGGTCTCGCCGTCGCGCGCTTACCACGGCCCGGACGCCTATAGGGAGCTGGCAAACTCGAAGCTCGACGCCGTGGTGATCGAGACGCCCACCTACTTCCATCCCATGCAGGCCGCGGCCGCCGTGGATGCAGGCAAGCACGTCTTCTGCGCCAAGCCCATTGCCGTGGATGTCCCCACCAGTAAGGAGTTCCTTGCGAGCGGCAAGAAAGCCCGGAGCAAGAACCTCAGCTTCTGGGTGGACTTCCAGAGCCGCGCGCGCCCGGTGTTCCAGGAGGCGGTCGAACGTATCCGGCGCGGCGACATCGGCAAGATCGCCGTGGCACAGGTCCTCTACTACGCCGGCCGGCCGTGGAAGAACCGCGAGACCGCCGGGATGGATCCCGAACAGAAGCGTATGGCGCTCTGGTTCGGCGACCGCGTCATCAGCGGCGACATCATCGTGGAGCAGAACATCCACGTCATCGACATGGCCAACTGGTACCTCGGCGCGCACCCGCTGAAGGCCAATGGCACGGGCGGGCGCACCGAATGGACCGGAACGCCGTATGATTACGGCGACGCCTGGGACCACTTCACGGTCAACTACTGGTACCCGAACAACGTCCACGCCAGCTTCAGCTCCAACCAACTGACACGCCTGTTCTCCGACCTCTGCGTGCGCTGCTTCGGCGCATTCGGCTGCGCCGACACGCATTACGGCGGGCTGGTCCGCATCGCCAGCGAGCGCGAAGGCAAAACCTGGCAGGGTGCCGAGAAGGACGATACGTTCAAGGGCGGCTGCATCACGAACGTGAAGAACTTCATCGACAGCATCCGCGCCGGCAAGCCCATCAACAATGCGGCCGTAGCCGTGGACAGCAACCTCACCGGCATCCTGGGCCGCATGGCGGCTTACCAGGAGCGCACCGTGACCTGGGACGAGATGCTCGCCTCAACCGAGCGGTGGGAGTTGAACCTCAAGCTGAACTGGTAGCGGCCCGCGGCGCGGTGCGACACTGGTTGCATGCGCGAAAAGGTCCGTTGGGGAGTTCTGGGTGTGGCGAAGATCGCCACAGAAAAGGTGATCCCTGCGATGCAGCGGGGCGCGTGGAGCGAAGTCGTGGCTATCGCCTCGCGCGACGGCGAGAAGGCGTACCGGGCCGCCAGTGAACTGGGCATTCCGAAGGCATACGCGTCCTACGACGAACTGCTTGAGGACCCCGCCGTGGAGGCCATCTACAATCCGCTGCCCAACCATCTGCACCTGAAATGGTCGGCCAAGGCCGCCGTGGCGGGCAAGCACGTACTCTGTGAGAAGCCCATCACTATGAATGTCGCCGAGTGCCGCGAGTTGATTCAGGTGCGCGACCGCACCGGTGTCAAAGTCGGCGAAGCATTCATGGTCCGTACGCACCCGCAGTGGCTGCGCGCGCGGGAAATGGTGCGGGCGGGAGTGATCGGACGCCTGCGCGCGATCATCGGCGCGTTCAGTTACTGCAATCTCGATCCCCGGAACATTCGCAACATCGTGGAGTTTGGCGGTGGTGGATTGATGGACATCGGGTGCTACCCCATCACGTCCTCTCGCTTTTTGTTCGAGGAAGAGCCGTCGCGCGTGGTAAGCCTGGTGGAACGGGACCCCACTATGGGCACGGACCGTCTGGCGTCGGCCATCTTGGAGTTTCCCTCCGGCCAAGCAGTTTTCAACTGCGGCACGCAGCACGTGCCCTACCAGCGAATGCAGCTTCTCGGTACCGAAGGCCGCATTGAAATCGAGATTCCGTTCAATGCACCGCCCGACCGTCCCTGCCGCATTTTCATCGACAACGGCGCCGACGTCGCGGGCACCGGCATGCGCACGGAGCAATTCCCTGTGTGCGATCAGTACACCATCCAGGGGGACGAGTTTTCTCGTGCTATTCGCGAAGACACCGAAGTTCCGGTACCGCTCGAAAATGCGCTGCGGAACATGGCGGTGATCGACGCGCTGTTCCGCTCGGCGCAAACCGGCAAGTGGGAAACGCCGGAATGATGGGGCTCTCCCCGGACTCACAATGTGGTGCGGCAGCGCGCCGCTACTTCTTCGGATACCCGACCGATTGCGCGTAGACGACCCGCTGCTCCGGACGCAGCTTCAGCGCCTTTGCCAACCCTTCCTTATCGGCTGAAGCGCGCAGCACCGTCGCCAGTCCCTCCGAGGCGCAGAACAGGTACACGTTCTGCGCGATGGCCCCGGCGGCGAAGCTCGCGAATCCGATCTTCTCCTCCGGTTTAGCCCGTGCGTATTTGAACCGTGCCTGGTCCTCGACGTAGACCAGGTTCAACGCGGCTTCGGCCACGAACGACTGCGAGCCCGTCTTCGCGCGCATGTCCCCGGCGGCGACCGGGCTCAAACGGTGCGGCACCGGCTCGTACAGATACACGCCGTCCGGCAGCGCCACGTACAGGTCGATCTCCTGCGAGTTCATGGCCGAAGGCGCGGTGCGCCGCCCGTCCGGACGGCTCACGCCGCACGCCGCCCAAAGCATATTGGAGAGTGTCTGCGCGGACAGCTTCTCCTGACTGAATCCGCGGGTGCTCTTTCTCTCCTTCAATGCCTGCATGAGCGGCTTGCCGCCCTCCATGCGGGGCTTGGGCAGCACGATGGGCTTGAGATCCTGCGCGACGCAAGGCGTCAGAATGGCGAGCGACAGGAACACCGGCGCGCACAACCGGCTCGAATGAGCACGCATATTCAGCTCCTCAGGGGCTACTCGTTGAGTGCTTCCTGGATGCGCTCGGTGAGCATGTCGACGAAGCGCTCGGGGACGTAGCCGTTAAAGCGGCTGAAAACTTCGCCGCGCTTACCGAAGATGACGGTCGTCGGGATCGAGGAAACGCGCAACGCCGCCGACAGCCCATCTTCAAAATAGACGTCCTTGGACCACTTGGACTCGTCCAGAAACGGTTCCACTAATCCGCGATCCTCGTCCGTGTTAACAGAGAGGAACACGACGTCGGAGCGGTTCTTGAAGCGTTGCTTCACCTGGTCGTAAAGCGGATGCTGGCCCCGGCACGGGCCGCACCAGGTTGCCCAGAAATCCAGGATCAGCACCTTGCCCTTCAGCGACGCGAGCGCCAGCTTGTCGCCCTTCACCCCGGAAAGAGTGAATTCAATGGGATTGGTGACATTCGCATTGGGATCAAGCTGACGGAGTTTCAAGCGCCGCTCGGCCAGTTGCGCGGTGGTGCGATCGTACGCGGCCAGCACCAGATCGCCCAGCCCCGCGTCGCCGCCTTTCACTTTCCGGTAGGCTTCGCCCAGACGGGCGCGATCGCGTGTGCGCTCGGCTTCGCTTCGATGTGGATCGTTGATCATGAAAGCGTCGGCCAGATGCAGCAGGGCCTCCTCGGGCTTGCCCGAGCGTTCCAGCCAGCGAGCGATCTCCCGCGCGGATTCCGAGGTGGGGTACGCCTGGTAGCTGTCGCGAGCCCGGTCGAGTGCTTCCGCCAGCTTGTTCAGGTTGCCCAGCGAGCGCGCCTGGTAAACCAGCGCCTTGCCGCGCGTGCGGTCGATCTCTTCGCGCTTTTGCCCTTCTTCGCGCGCGGACGAGGTTTTCTCCTTCTCCAGGGCCGCCAGCGCCTGCTCCAGGCGCCGCGCATATCCGAGCGCCTTTTCGGCGTTCGCCTTGTCGTCCAGCACCAGCAAGGCGCGCGTTACGCTTTCGAGGATTGGCACATCCGCAGGTTCGCGCTGGAGCACACGCTCGCCGTAAAGCGCGATGCGCCGGTTGTCCTTGGCCTCCGAGGCCGCTTTGAGCAATGCCAGTTCGATGTCATTGCGGCGCGCGGCCTTGGGATACTTCGCAAGATACCCCTCCAGCGCATGCGTCATTTCCATGGGGCTGGACCCAGCCTCGCCCACTGCCTGCCGCAGGGCCGCCTGTTCGGCGTCGGATTTCGGGGTCTGCGCGCCGGCGAGCAACGCGCCGGCAAAAAGTAGCGTGTAAAGAGATTTCATTGCGTGGACTTCGGGACCTCTCCGAGGAAGGCGGCCGCCAGCACCTCCGCCCGTTCGCGCGCCATGTGCAAGTAGCTTTCGTTCTTGCGAACCCGGTCGAGCAACGGCAGGAACTGCTTTTCGGCAACGATCCGCTTGCGGTCCCACCAGGATTGCAGCCGCAGCAGCGCCTGGTTTACGCCGAGCTTGTCGAACCGCACCGCGCGTTCGAGGTCGATGAAAAGCTGCTCTGTCTCGATCACCCGCTCGAACCAATCCGCGAGCAGCGCGCCGTCCTGGTCTACCGTATAGTTGAACTTGGTTTCGTAAACCTCACGGCCCTGCTCGAAGCGGAAAGTCTTGGCGCCCATGTTGGCCACCTTGAGACCGCTTTCGAGCGGGCGCTTGAAGCGATCGAGCTTTTCCACGGTGGCGAAGATCGCGTCGGCATCGGCCGGGGCCAACTGGAATTTGATGGGATTCTCGTCGTCGACGGCTTCCTTGTAAACGACGCGGCCATCCCTTTCGACAGTGATGGCAACGAAGGCCGGTGTACTGCCGGGAAACGTCTTCGTGTAGACGATGCGGGGCGGCGGATCCGCGGCGAAAGCCGTCATGACCGCGAAAATGGCAATGAGCAATCTCATCGTCACGCTCCCAGGCGCTCGGTCACCGCAGCGCGCGTGGCATGGCAGATGGCCACAGCGAGCGCGTCGGCGGCATCCTCGCTTTCGATAGGCTTATCCAGGGCAAGTAGCGACCGCACCATCAACTGCACCTGATGCTTTTCGGCGCGTCCATAGCCCACGACGCTCGTCTTGATTGCGAGCGGCGAATATTCGCCGAGCGGCAGTTTCGCTTCGGCCACCGCCAACAACACCACACCGCGCACATGCGCGAGCTTCAACGCCGTTTTCGCGTTCACGGCGTGAAACACTTCTTCCACCGCCGCGGCCTCGGGCCGATGCGTCTGGATCAGGTCCCGGAGTTCGCTCGCGATGCGCTCCAGACGGATTTGCAGAGGATCGCGCGGAGAGGTGCGAATCACCCCGAACGCGATCGCGCGGTGCCGGCCTCCGTCGCTCGAGATCACTCCGTACCCCGTGCGCTCGGTACCGCAATCGATGCCGAGAACACGCATCTCGACTGGCCCGCCCAGCTCAGGCGAGCGCTTCCATCTCCTTCTCGTCGATGTCGAAGTTTGAGTACACGCTCTGCACATCGTCGTGGTCCTCGAGCAGTTCGCTCAACTTCAACATCGTCTGGGCGTTCTTACCTTCGAGCTTCACCGTCGTCATCGGCAGCATGGCGATTTCGGCGGAAGCTGTCTCGATCTTCGCCTTCTGTATCGCTTCCAGCACGGCTAAGTGCGCATCGGGAGCCGACAGCACCTCCCAATTGAGTCCATCGTTGCGGATGTCGTCGGCGCCGGCATCAAGAACGATGGCCATCAAATCGTCCTCGCTGATCTTGCTCATGTCGATGAGCACCTGACTCTTCCGTTCGAACATGCGCGAAACGCTGTTCTGCTCGCCCAACTTCCCGCCGTACTTGGTGAAAATGTGCCGGATCTCGCTCACTGTACGGTTACGGTTGTCCGTCGCCACCTTTACCAACACCCCTGCGCCGCCGGGACCGTACCCTTCAAAGGTGACCTCCTCGATCTGTCCCCCGCCGAGCTCGCCCGTGCCGCGCTGGATGGCGCGCTTGATGTTATCGGCCGGCATGCTGACTGCCTTCGCGGCCAGGATCGCCGTACGTAACCTGGGATTCGAATCCGGGTCGCCGCCGCTTCGGGCGGCGATGGCTATTTCCTTGATAATGCGCGTGAAACTCTTCCCGCGCTTAGCGTCCAAGGCGGCCTTCTTGTGCTTGATGGTCGCCCATTTCGAATGGCCTGACATGTGAAACCTCTCAAAGGGTAGGAAAACCAGGGTTTCCGGGAACCCAACCACCGAGGATAGCAGAATGAGGTTGTTTGCTCAACCATATGTTTCAGTTCCGGCCGGACTGCTAATCTGAAGGAGCATGCGGACTTCCGGGCGGCTCTGCCTTCTTTTCTGCCTGTCGGTGAGCGTTCAGGCCGGCATCATTGAAACCGAAAACGGCAGTTTTCGAGTCAGGTTCAGTTCGACGGCGGCAACCCCGGCCAGCATAGAATCGGGCGCGGGCGAAACGCGCCGTCTGTGGCTTTCCGAACCCGCCAGACTCGCTTTGCGCAATGAAGCGACCGGCGCTGCGGGCGACGCCGGGCAACTCGGACTGACGGCCAAGGGCGTCTGGCGCGAGACGGCGGGCGGCCTCGCCTGGGACCTGATGTTTCAGGGTCAGGGCCCGCGCGCGAGCCACGAAGTGCGCATCGAGTTGCCCCTGCTGGCGCAGAACCTCGAAGTCTTCCTTCCCGGCGATGATGGCGTCGTAAAGCTCAGCGAGCGGCCGGATCACCGGCCGGCGGCTTACGCAACGTATGCCTGGCGCAAAGGAACGCGCCATGTCCTGCCGCTGGTGAGCGTTCTCGACCCGGCCACTAACACCGGGCTGACCATCGCCCTTCCCGCCGACGCCAACATCCCGCACTTCCAGGTTGAATGGCGGGGTGCCAGGACGCTGGTGCTTACGCTCGGCCATCGCGGCATGGGCGGCGGGAAGCTCTCGCCCCTGCGAGTGCTGTTCTACACGCACGCGGCCGACTACCGCGCCGCGCTCAAAGCGTACGCCGATGCCTTCCCCGCTTACTTCAGGCCCGGTCTTCCGCGCGGCCCTTACGAGGGTGCGTTCTACTATCACCACATCCAGGCGCATCCGGATTTCGCCGAAATGGCCCGCCAGGGAGTTCGCTACATCTGGACCAGTTTCTGGTTCACGCACCTGGGAGAGTATCTACCGCGGGAGAGCGAGTGGCATCCGTATACTTACGCCAAGTGGTGGAAGCTGGGCGAGACCATGAGCGACGCGAAGATCCGCGCCTTTGCCCGCTCCATGCATGAACACGGCGTGGGCGTCTACGCCTACTTCAACGTGACCGAGTACGGGGGCGCGGGCGGCCAGGGCGGCGACGCGGTCGAAGCGCAGCGCCAGTTGCGCGAGCAATTCGCCGATGCGCTGTTTCGTGACGAAAACGGCAAGCCGGTGCCCACCTGGGAGGGTTCCCTGGCCATGAATCCCGGCCGCCGCTACTCTTTGTGGCCGCACCTGGAAGAACAGGTCAGGCGCCACATTGAGCGTCTTCCGGAAATCGACGGCTTTGTGATCGATCGCCTGGATTGGGCCAGCCGCCTGGATTACGCGCACGACGACGGCTTCACCATGGTTGGCAGCCGCCCCGCCGCAAACATGGCCATGAGCGTGGGAGAGGCCGTACGCGCGGTGTGCCGCATGGCCCACGCCGCGGGCAAGCGTGTCTACGTGAACCAGTTCTACCGCATTGAAGTGCTGCGGGACGTGGACGGCTACTGCCACGAAAACGACTACCTGCCCGGGCTCGGCTACCTGAGCCCCTACCGCCCGGCCGCCGCCTGGCACCTGCAGACCGACTACATCAAGGATCCCGCGGCGTTCGAGTCCCATCTGAAGAAACGCTTGCACTGGGCGCTGTTTCCACAGATGATCGCGCGCGAGTTCCCCATCTCGCAGCAGAAACCCGACCCGCGGGCGGCGGCATTAATCGACGCCTATGCGCCCCTGTTCGATCCGCTTCGCGGCTGTTCCCAGGTTCTCGCACCACACCCTGTCGAGGTGAGCGGCGACAACGATGCCAACCTCTTCGAAACGGCGGACGGCAGCTACGTCATACCAGTCACGTCGAGAACAAGCTTTCTCGCCGCGCAGGTGCGCGAATCCGTCACCGTCAAGCTGCGCTTGCCCGAGCCCCGGCGGCTTTTGGGAGCCGAGGTGCGCATGCCGGGATCGGCCCCTTCCTCCGCCAGAATCCGGAGCGCCGGTAATGCCATCGAGATCAACTTCGGCGGCCACGGCGCGGCATCGGTCCTGGTGGTGAAGGGGCGGCAGGGCCGGGCCGGGCGCACAAAGGCTATGTAAGCAGTCTGCCGCGCTGGCGGGGAAATCTTAGCGCGCGGTATCATGGTTCGGGGGCGTTTCTGCAAGGCAGGTGACCGGCCTCATACAATTGCTCCAACAAGCATTGTCGAGGAATTCAGCTCGAAACTGCGTCGGTGTGCAAGCTCCGGCAGCACTAGTTTGCTTTGGAGAAGCCTGAAGGCGCTCGGCGGGTTCCAACCCTGGTAGGATCGGGGCAACGACTGGGGCGGCACGGCGCGAGCGGTGCGCTCCCTTCGCACATCGGTGGGAAAGTACACATACTGAATCAATGAACATCCTTTTCATCGGGGATATTTTCGCGTCGGCCGGCCGCAACGCCGTCGCCGGACACCTGCAAGAGATCATTTCCTCACGCCATATCGACCTCGCCGTGGCCAACGCGGAAAATGCCGCCGGAGGCTTCGGCCTCACGCCCCTGGTCACTGAAGAACTGCTCTCCATGGGGCTGGATGTTCTCACCAGCGGCAATCACATCTGGGACAAGCGGGAGTTGATGGACTACCTTCCCCGGCAGGAGCGCCTCCTGCGCCCGGCGAATTACTCAAGCGATCTGCCAGGCCGGGGTGTTTACGTTACAAAAGCCCGCAACGGAGTTTTGTGTGCGATCATCAACCTTCAGGGCCGCACGCACATGCCGATCACGAATTGCCCATTTCGCGAGGCCGACCGGATCCTGGCGGAACTGGATCCGGAGGTGAAGGTCCGTTTCGTGGACTTTCATGCCGAGGTCACCAGCGAAAAGATGGCGTTGGGTTGGTACCTGGATGGACGCGTGACGGCGCTGTTCGGCACGCACACGCACATCGCCACATCCGACACGCGCGTCTTGCCGGGAGGGACGGCATATCAGACCGATGTCGGCATGACCGGTTCGTACGACTCCGTCATCGGCGTGGAAAAGCCCGCCGTTCTTCGCCGGTTCCTCACCGCCCTGCCGGTGCGGATGGAGCCGGCCAAAGGTAGTGTGGAATTGCATGCGGTGATCGTGGAGGCGGACGAACAGATTGGCCGCGCCGTCTCGCTCAGCCGCCTTACTGTGTGTCAGGATGGGACGATCTGGGAGTCGAGTCGTCCATGAGGACTCGTTGGGATGAATTGGTGGACCATCGCTTGCTTGTCGGCAGCCTTGGCAGTGATCGTCTGGCAGTACACGACCTATAGGCGGCGCTTGAAATTGGCCCAGACGCGGTTGCAGGAAGCGCTGGCCCGCGCAGCCGATGGCCACAATCGCGATCTGCTTACCGGGTTGGAGAGCCGGCGCAGCTTTGAAAAACGCCTGGATGAGCCCTGCGGCCCCGGGATTGTCGCCGTGCTCGACCTGGACAATTTCCGCCATCTCAACGAAACACTGGGGCACCTGGGCGGAGACGAGATTCTGCGCGCGATCGGCCGCCTGCTGCTCGCCTCCATCCGCCAACAGGACCGCGCGTTTCGCTGGGGAGGAGACGAGTTCGTTCTTCTGTTCTCGGACGTGGGGGAGGATGTGGCCCGCTCGCGCATGTCCTCCATCCAGGAACGGCTGCGGCATTTCCACATCCGCAACTACGGAGAGGTGTCGATCGGCCTCAGTTGGGGCATCGCCTCCACGGGCGAACGGCCGCTGCGCGAATGTCTGGACAAGGCCGACCGCGCGATGTTCGCATTAAAGCGCAGTCATACGTAGGGGTCGAACTTATCCGACCCCTACTCGGGCAGTGAATCGGTTCCCGGTTCGGTTTCTTCGTTGAGACCGCCGCTGTATTGCAGGCGGGTCTCCTCTTCGTAGCCCGGGATGCCTTCGCCAAGACCCATCTCGGTTTCGGCGGGAGCTTCTTCTTCCACCGCGTCCTCGCCCTCGATCTTCACCTGGTGGTAATAATCCATGCCGGTGCCGGCGGGGATCAGACGGCCCATGATGACATTCTCTTTGAGGCCGCGCAGATAGTCCACCTTGCCGTTGATGGCGGCTTCGGTGAGCACGCGCGTGGTCTCCTGGAACGATGCCGCGGAGATAAAAGAATCCGACAGCAGCGACGCCTTGGTGATGCCGAGCAGCACGGCTTTGCCCTGCGCCGGACGGCCGCCCGCTTCCACAACGCGCCGGTTCTCTTCGCGGAACCGGAACTTGTCCACGACTTCCTCGGGCAGGAATTCGGTGTCGCCGATGTCCTCGACCTTGACCCAGCGCATCATCTGCCGGGCGATGGTCTCCAGGTGTTTGTCGTTGATGTTCACGCCCTGCAGACGGTAGACTTCCTGGATCTCGTTCACCAGGTACTTTTGCAGTTCGCTTTCGCCCAGCACGTGCAAAATGTCGTGCGGATTCTGCGGGCCATCCATCAGCGCGTCGCCCGCCCGCACACGCTCGCTCTCCTGCACCTTGATGTGGACGCCGCGCGGAATGGCGTATTCCCTGGACTCGCCGTCATCGCCGGTGACGTAGATCTTGCGGAAGCCCTTGGATACTTCGCCGTACTTCACGAGCCCGTTGATTTCGGCGATGACCGCGGTTTCGCGAGGCTTGCGGGCTTCGAACAACTCGACTACGCGCGGCAGACCGCCGGTGATGTCTTTGGTCTTCGTGGTGGCCCGAGGCATCTTGGCCAGCACGTCGCCGGCATGGACCTCCTCGCCATCGCGCACCATCAGGTGCGCGTGCGTGGGCATGAGATACCGTTTCTCCTCGGCCTTGCCACCGCCAGTCGGACGAACCGCGATGGCCGGCATGCGCTTTTCGTCGGGCGAATCCATCACCACCCACTGCGACATACCGGTGATTTCGTCCACCATCTCCTGCAGGGTGACGCCGTCGACCAAGTCGCGGAAGTGAACCATTCCGGTCACTTCGGTCAGAATCGAGAACGTGTACGGATCCCATTCGAGCAGGATCTGATTGGCCTTCACCGGCGCGCCATCCTCCACCAGGATGCGCGCGCTGTATACCACTTGGTAGCGTTCCTTTTCACGGCCCTTTTCGTCGACAACCGCCAGGATGCCGTTGCGGTTCATGGCAATCAACTCGCCCTTGGCGCTGCGCACCACGACGATACCGATGTACTTGGCGAAGCCGCCGCTCTTGGCGTCCTGCGTGGACTGCTCGCTCACGCGGGTCGCCGCGCCGCCGATGTGGAACGTGCGCATGGTGAGCTGCGTGCCGGGTTCGCCGATGGACTGCGCCGCGATGACGCCCACCGCTTCGCCGTGCTCCACCAGCCGTCCGGTCGCGAGGTTGCGGCCGTAGCAGAGCTGGCAGACGCCGCGCTTGGATTCGCAGGTCAGCACCGAACGGATCTTGACGCGCTCGATGCCGGCCGCCTGAATGGCAGCCGCCAGTTCCTCGGTGATCTCCTCGTTCACGTGAACGATGATGTTGCCTTCGTAGTCGTACTGGTCCTCTAGCGCCACGCGGCCCACGATGCGGTCGCGCAACGGTTCGATGATCTCGCCCGACTCCACGATCGGCTCCACGTAAATGCCGTCCGCCGTACCGCAGTCGTGCTCGGTAACGATGACGTCCTGGGCTACGTCCACCAGGCGGCGCGTCAGGTAGCCCGAGTCGGCCGTCTTGAGCGCCGTGTCGGCCAAACCCTTGCGCGCGCCGTGCGTCGAGATGAAATACTGCAACACGTTGAGGCCTTCGCGGAAGTTGGCCGTAATTGGGGTCTCGATAATCTCGCCCGAAGGCTTGGCCATCAAACCGCGCATGCCCGAAAGCTGGCGGATCTGCTGTTTCGAACCGCGCGCGCCCGAGTCGGCCATGATGTAAATGGGATTCAGGTAACGGCCGGTCCGGTCGTCTTCCTCCATCACCTTGAACATCTCCTCGGAGACGCGCTCGGTGACTTTCGACCAGATTTCGATGATCTTGTTGTAGCGTTCGCCGTGTGTGATGGCACCTTCCTGGTATTGCTGCTGCACCTCCATCACGGACTTTTGCGCGGTCTTTACCAGGTCCGCCTTCTGCGACGGCACCACCATGTCGTCGATGCCGATGGAGATCCCGGCGCGAGTGGCGTACAGGAACCCCAGTTCTTTCACCTTGTCGAGCGTTTGCACCGTGGTCTGCAGGCCAAAGCGCAGGTAGCAGTACTGCACCAACTGCGTCAGGCCCTTCTTCTTCAGCAGGCCGTTGATGAAGGGCATGTCCTCGGGCAGCACGTCGTTCAGAATGACGCGGCCCACCGACGTCTCCATGTACTGCTTGTTGAACTCGATCGGTTCGGTGTGCAGCACGTTCTGGCTGTCGAAAGCGTGCACCAGGTCGATCACCCGGCCGGTGTAACGCAGCTTGATGGGGGTCAGCGTCTCGACTTCGCCCATTTCGAGCGCGATCAACACGTCTTCCACCGAGGCGAACGTCCGGCCTTCGCCCTTGGCGCCCGGCCGCACCTTCGTCAGGTAATAGAGGCCCAGCACCATGTCCTGCGTCGGCACGGCGATGGGAGCGCCGTGCGCAGGTGAAAGGATGTTGTTGGCGCTCAACATCAGCGTGGACGCTTCAATCTGCGCTTCCGGAGAGAGCGGAATGTGGACGGCCATCTGGTCGCCGTCGAAGTCCGCGTTGAACGCGGTGCAGACCAGAGGGTGGATCTTGATAGCCTTGCCTTCGACCAATACCGGCTCGAAGGCCTGAATGCCCAGCCTGTGCAATGTGGGAGCGCGGTTGAGAAGGATCGGGTGGTCGCGGATGACTTCTTCGAGGATGTCCCACACCACCGGGTCCTGCTGCTCCACCAGTTCCTTGGCCTGCTTGATCGTGGTGCAGTGCCCGCGCTGCTCGAGCCGGTGATAAATGAACGGCTTGAACAGCTCAAGCGCCATCTTCTTCGGCAGGCCGCACTGGTGCAGCTTCAATTCCGGACCCACTACGATGACCGAGCGGCCCGAATAATCCACGCGCTTGCCCAGCAGGTTCTGGCGGAAGCGGCCCTGCTTGCCCTTGAGCGTGTCCGAAAGGGATTTGAGCGGGCGGTTGTTGGCGCCGCGCAGTACTCGCCCACGGCGGCCGTTGTCGAACAACGCATCCACGGCTTCCTGCAACATCCGCTTTTCGTTGCGCACGATCACGTCGGGAGCGTGCAACTCGATCAGCTTCTTCAACCGGTTGTTGCGGTTGATGACGCGGCGGTACAGGTCGTTCAGATCCGAGGTGGCGAACCGGCCGCCATCCAGGGGCACCAGCGGGCGCAATTCCGGCGGGATGACCGGAATTACCGACAGAATCATCCACTCCGGCTTGTTGCCCGACTTGCGGAAAGACTCGGTCACGCGCAGGCGCTTGGCGTACTTCAGCTTCTTCTGCTGCGAGACCTCCGTCTTCATCTTGTCGCGGATTTCCTGGCTGAGGGCTTCGATGTCCAGCTTCCGCAGCAGTTCGCGAATGCCCTCGGCGCCCATCATGGCCACGAATTTGCCCGGGAAGTCCTGGTCCAGTTGCCGTTTGCGCTCGTCGCTGATGACCTCGCCCCGGTGCAGTTCCGCCACTTCGCCCGGATCCACAACCACGAATGCCTCGAAGTAGAGCACGCGCTCTAACTCGCGCAGGGTGATGTCGAGGAGGTAGCCGATGCGGCTGGGCAGACCTTTGAAAAACCAGACGTGCGAACAGGGGCTGGCCAGCTCGATGTGTCCCAACCTCTCGCGGCGCACGCGGCTCAACGTCACTTCGACGCCGCACTTGTCGCAGATCACGCCGCGATGCTTCATGCGCTTGTACTTGCCGCACAA
The DNA here is from genome assembly GCA_964561215.1 of uncultured Solibacteraceae bacterium. Classification (GTDB taxonomy): domain Bacteria; phylum Acidobacteriota; class Terriglobia; order Bryobacterales; family Bryobacteraceae; genus JAJFUV01. Next base: position 126,776 of record CAZLOS010000003.1, read on the forward strand.
GCACTCCCAGTCGGCCACCGGCCCGAAAATGCGCGCGCAGAACAAACCGTCGCGCTCGGGCTTGAAGGTCCTGTAGTTGATGGTCTCCGGCTTGGTGACCTCGCCGTGCGACCAGCTACGGATCTTTTCAGGAGATGCCAGACTGATACGGATCGAATCGAAATCCGCAATCAGATTGGCTCTATCGTAGGGAGATGATCTGTACACAGTAGCCTCCTATTTTTTCTCCTGACTTCTCAACGTCAGTCCGCCGCCAGCGCCGTATCCATCGTCTCGCGCGGCGCCTTCATCAATTCCACGTCCAGACACAGCGACTGCAGTTCCCGGATCAGCACGTTGAACGACTCCGGAACACCCGGTTCCGCCGCCGCTTCGCCCTTGACGATCGCCTCGTAAATCTTCGCACGGCCATAGACGTCGTCCGACTTCGCCGTCAGAAGCTCCTGCAGGACGTAGGCCGCCCCGTATGCTTCCAGCGCCCAGACTTCCATTTCTCCGAAGCGCTGCCCGCCGAACTGCGCCTTGCCGCCGAGCGGCTGCTGCGTAATCAGCGAGTACGGACCGATCGAACGGGCGTGAATCTTGTCGTCGACCAGGTGGGAGAGCTTCAGCATGTAAATGTAGCCCACCGTTACCGGCTGCTCGAACGGCCGTCCCGTCATCCCGTCATGCAGCTGGACCTTGCCCGAACTCGGCAGGCCGGCCTCGGAAAGCTGTTTCTTGATATCGCGCTCGGTGGCGCCATCGAACACCGGCGTGGCAAAGTGCCGGTTCAGGGCGTGCGCGGCCCAGCCGAGGTGCGTTTCGAGAATCTGGCCCACGTTCATGCGCGAAGGAACGCCCAGCGGATTCAACACGATTTCCACCGGCGTGCCATCGGGCAGGCACGGCATGTCCTCTTCGGGAACGATGCGCGAGATGACGCCCTTGTTGCCGTGGCGGCCGGCCATCTTGTCGCCGACGTTCAACTTGCGTTTCATGGCGATGTAAACCTTCACCACCTTGATCACGCCCGGCGGCAGTTCATCGCCCTTCTTCAGTTTCCCGATCTTCTCTTCCGTGATCTTCTCGAGAACGGCGATCTGACGCGAGGTCATCTCCTCGATCTCGTCGATCTGCTCATTCATCCGCGCGTCCTTGTCCTTCAGCTTCATGCGCTTCAGGTCGCGGGCGCGCAGGCGTTCGACCACCTCGCGGTTCACTTCCGTACCCTTGGCCAACAATTTCTTATTGGTCTTTTCGTCGTGCAGGTCCGCCAGCAGTTGCTTGCCGCCGAACAGCGTCGCCAGCCGCTTGGCGCGCTCATCGTTCAGAATGCGCTTCTCGTCTTCCAGGTTGAGGTGCAAACGCTCGACCTGCGACTCCTGGATAGCCTTCGAGCGTTCGTCCAGTTCGGCACCCTTGCGCGAAAACACCTTGCAGTCCACGACCGTGCCTTCAATGCCCGGCGGGCAGTACAGCGAGGCGTCCTTCACATCGCCGGCTTTCTCGCCGAAGATAGCGCGCAGCAGTTTTTCTTCCGGGGTAAGCTGGGTCTCGCCCTTGGGCGTTACTTTGCCCACCAGGATGTCGCCCGGCTTCACGGTGGCCCCGACGCGAATGATGCCGCTCTCGTCCAGGTTGCGCAGGAAGTTCTCGGCGATGTTCGGAATGTCGCGCGTGATCTCCTCGGGCCCCAGCTTCGTGTCGCGGCCTTCGATCTCAAACTCTTCGATGTGGATCGAGGTGTAGTAGTCCTCGCGGACGAGCTTCTCGCTGACCACGATGGCGTCTTCGAAGTTGTACCCGCGCCAGGGCATGAACGCCGCCAGGACGTTCCGGCCCAGCGCCAGTTCGCCGGCATCCGTGCAAGGCCCGTCGGCCAATACGTCGCCCTTCTTCACCCGCTGTCCCATCTGCACGATGGGCTTCTGCGTGATGCACGTGTTCTGGTTGGAGCGCTTGAACTTGATGAGCTGGTAAATGTCGGCGCCGACCTCGCGCGACATCTGGCCTTCCTGGATGTTGCCTTCCACGCGCACGATGATGCGCTCGGAGTCCACCGAGTCGACCACGCCGCTGCGCTTGCAAATGACCACCGCGCCCGAATCCCGCGCCGTCACACGTTCCATGCCGGTGCCGATCAGGGGTGCCTCGGCCCGCAGCAGCGGCACCGCCTGCCGTTGCATGTTAGACCCCATCAATGCGCGGTTGGCGTCGTCGTTTTCCAGGAACGGAATCAGGCTGGCGGCCACCGAGACCAACTGTTTCGGACTGACGTCCATGTACTCGATCTCGTCGCGTTGCTTCAGCACGAAGTTCCCGGCTTGCCGCGCATTGACGAGGTCCGGAACGATGCGGCCGTCCTCGTCCAGTTCCACGTTGGCCTGCGCGATGATGTACTTATCCTCTTCCCAGGCCGACAGGTACTGGCAGTGCGCCTCGCACTCGGCGGGCTGCTTCTTAGCGCTCAATTCGCGGTTGGCTTTGAGCACGGCGCCGCGGGAGGTCACGTCCCCCACCTTGAAGTTCGTATCGCCGGGGTTGGTGATCTTCACCTCGTCCACCACCACGCCGTCGATCACTCGCCGGTACGGGCTCTCAATGAAGCCGTATTCGTTGATGCGCGCGTAGCAGGAAAGCGAAGAGATCAGGCCGATGTTCGGGCCTTCGGGAGTCTCGATCGGGCAGATGCGCCCATAGTGCGTCGGGTGCACATCGCGGACTTCGAAGCCGGCGCGCTCGCGCGACAGCCCGCCCGGTCCCAACGCCGACAAGCGGCGCTTGTGGGTGATCTCCGACAGCGGATTGGTCTGATCCATGAACTGCGACAACTGGCTGGATCCGAAGAACTCCCGGATGGCCGCCATCACCGGCTTGGCGTTTACCAGGTCGTGCGGCATCGCCGTCGACATCTCCTGGTAAACCGACATCTTTTCCTTGATGGCCCGCTCCATGCGCACCAGCCCGATGCGGAACTGGTTCTCCAGCAATTCGCCCACCGCCCGCACGCGGCGGTTGCCCAGGTGGTCGATGTCGTCCACCGCGCCGATGCCTTTGCGCAGACGTAACAGGTAGCGAATCGTATCGCAGAAATCGGCCTGGTCCAGGACCTTCCGGTTCAGAGGGTCTTTCTTCTTATTGTTGTTCTCCTCGCTCTCGAGCCAGCCCGGAGGCGCATAGTCCACCCGGTCATGCAGCTTGATGTTGAACTTCATGCGGCCCACGCGCGAAAAATCGTATTTGCGCGGGTCGAAGAACATTCCCTGGAAGAGCTGCGTGGCCGTGTCCAAAGTTGGAGGATCGCCGGGACGCAGTTTGCGGTAAATCTCCAGCAGCGCGTCTTTCTGCGTCTTGACAGGATCCTTGCGCAGCGTGGCGGAAATCACGTTGCTCACATCGTCGCGATCCGGGAAGAAGACCTCGAAGCTGGGAATCTCGCATTCCATCAGGCGTCCCAGCACGACGGTGGTGAGTTCCTGGTTGGCCTCGCACAACACTTCCCCCGTCGCCATGTCGACGACGTCGGTCGTGAGGTACGCGCCCTCCATGTCGTTGGGCGCCACTTCCACCTGTTCGATCTTGTGCTTCTGCAGTTCCTTCAGCAGGCTCGGCGTGATCTTCTTGCCCTGCGCGACGATCGTTTCGCCCGACCGCGTCGTGATGGCGTGCGACAACCGCATGCCCGCCAAGCCCGGCGATACCTGCCAGAACAGCTTCTTGTCGCGGATGTTGATCTTGTCGATCTTGTAGAAGGTGCGCAGGATCTCTTCGTCAGTCTTCAGGCCCAACGCACGCAGGAACACGGTTCCGTAAAACTTCCGCTTGCGGTCGATGCGCACGTGCAGAAGGTTCTTGTTGTCGTACTCGAACTCCACCCAACTTCCGCGGTAGGGGATGATCTTGCCCAGGAAGTACCCCTGGGCCGGCTGTCTCTCAAAAAACACGCCCGGAGAACGGTGCAACTGGCTGACGATCACGCGTTCGGTGCCGTTGATGATGAACGTGCCATTGTCGGTCATCAGCGGGATCTCCCCGAAGAAGACCTCCTGCTCTTTGATATCGCGGACCGTGCGGGCGCCTGTTTCCTCGTCTTTGTCGTAGACCGTCAGACGGATCGTGACCTTCAGCGGAGCGGCGTAAGTCATGCTCCGCTCCTCGCACTCCGCGACGTCGTACTTGAGCTGCAATCCCACCGGGTCGCCGCAGCGGTTGCAGAATGTCACGATGTTCTTGTTGAAGGTTCCGCACCGCGGGCAGAGCACATCTCCCGCCAGAAATGGATCGGTGCGGATAGTGGCCCCGCAACTCGGATTCCGGCAGGTCGAGCGCAGATGATGCAACCCCTTCAGATTCCCGCACTTGCATTCCCAATTACCAATCGCATAGTCGACAAACTCGAGCTGCGACAGGCCCCGGAAATCGGTGATGGGGAAGACGGAGCTAAAAACGCTTTCCAAGCCCGTGTCTTCGCGCTCGCTCGGCAGAAGGTCCATCTGCAGGAAGCGCTCATAGGACTGTTTCTGGACTTCGATCAGGTTCGGGATCGCTATGGAAGCCTTAATCTTAGAGAAGTCAATTCGTCCACGGGGGGCGCCACTCGCCTGATTTTGCATTTTCCACTCCTCAAGGGCCGATCGAGACGGCTCTGATTTCAGCGTAAGAATTCAAACACGAAAGCGGGTCGCCTGAGCACAAGTCGAGGCCACCCGCTAAAGTTCTGAAATATAGTCAAGGGTCGATGGAATTCCGGCACACAGTCGACGGGATGCGAACAAAAACAACTCAATAGCCGGATGAGAGCGAACCGCCCGACGCCCGGCTCCCCCTCAAACAACTTGTACCCAATACCCTTCCCAGTAGCACGGAACAGACTACCACC
>CAZLOS010000004.1:0-18940 GCA_964561215.1 uncultured Solibacteraceae bacterium
CCCGTGCAATACGCTTTCAGCGGACCGACTCGGTCAGCGTGCCCTGCGGCGTGCGGGACCCGAGTGTTGCCATTGACCGGGGCGAGCGTGGGTGGAGCAGGCATGCATGTAGCGGCGCAGTTTGCGGGCCAGGTCCGGGGCCGAAGCGAAGGTGCCGCGAGCGATGACCTCGCACCCGGTCTTGCCGAACCCGATGTCCACCTGATTCAGGGACGAAGAGTAAGTGCGGGTGAAGTGCAGTCGTACCTGGGGATGATGGGCCAGGAATTGCCGAAACAAAGGCCGACAGGTATCCACGTGAGGCTCGATCTTGGGAGGCTTTTAGATAGTGCAACCACTCAGCCGGGTTCCGGCCATTGCATTTACGCGGAGGACTTAGCGATCAGCGTCGGAGCGGGTCAATGAGTCACGAATCGACCGGGCCGCAGCCTTGGAACCCGGAACCCGGATCACTTCCCAGTCCAGACCTTCGAAAGGAGTGCAGTCGGCCAGTTCGTCGGTTACCAGAACGTCAACGACCGAAGCCGGGCCAACGCATGCGAATGAGACGGTTCCGAGTTTCGAATGGTCGGCCAGACCGATGACCTGCTGCGCGACGCCGATCATGGCCCGCTTGACGGCGGCGTCCCCTTCGGTGTGCTCAGTGAGGCCGTTCTTGCGGTCCAGCGCCCCCATCCCGAGGAACAGTTTGTCGACGCGGTAGTGGGCGATCTGCTCGATGGTGGTCTGTCCTACCAACTGGCGGTGCAAGGGATCCCAGCGGCCCCCCAGGACGGTAAGCTCGATGTTGGGAGATCCGGCCAGGACAGAGGCCACTTCCAGACTGTTCGTGATCACCTTGGCGCGGTTGACATGGAGAGTACGCGCGACCCAGACGGCCGTGGTGGCGCCGTCGATGATCAAGGAGTCGCCCTCCTGAACCATTTCGGCGGCGCGCCGGCCTAGCGCTTCCTTAAGCTCGAAAGCCTGAGCCATGCGCCGTTCGTAGGGGACCGGAGGAGTCGTATGACGCAGGGCCCCCCCGTGCGTTTTGAGGATCTGGCCACGCACTTCCAGTTCGTGCAGATCGCGCCGTACAGTATCCTCGCTGACTTGGAAGCGGCCAGCCAGGTCCGTTACTGAAGCTCGATGTTCCTGCTCGAGGATCTGCAAGATGTGCGCCCGACGTTCATCGGTGAACAAGCGATCACCGCCCCTGTTCATCGTGGTTCCCTCTGGGGAGCCGGCCGCACTGGCAGGCATGGATGCTGCATGTTCCTTCTGTGCCAGTTCTGTGGCATCGGTACTCTTAAGTCGGGTCAACTCCGTTGAAGATCGGCGCCAAACGGTCGAATAACAGCCACTTGTGGCATCGACTCGCCGGCCGGCGGGCAGGCACGACCAGATCGTCCAGGCTCGATTCTAATCGAAAATGCAGATTTATGCAAGTTTATGCCCAGGGTGTCAAGCGCCGGTCTCTGCAATTTGTTGCCGTCTTTGTGGCCTCAAGTGTCTATATATACTTTGTTATCATTGTAATACGCAATCTTGAGGCTCGCTGGTGGTGCCTGGATCCGCTTCTTTCACTATGCACTATTCTGCAAGCTTCTGCTTGACTGTGCGATATCGGCGGCATACACTAGGAAACCGATGCTCCTCTTTGCAGACGAAAGAGAAGTGTCGATTGTCGCAATTTACTTCAGGAGATTACATGGGAGTGAAGCAACGTTTTCTACACATCAGTTGCATCCTTGCCTGTTTGTGTCTGATGTGCGTGCAGTTGACTGCACAAACTACTACCGCAACTCTTGAAGGTGTGGTTACCGATTCGTCCCAGGCTATAGTTCCTGGCGCGAAGGTGGAACTCACCAACGAGGGTACAAATATCAAGCAAGTGAGAACGAGCGATCCGCGAGGACGCTATTATTTCCCGCTGCTGCCACCCGGCAGCTACCGCTTGAATGTCACACTTGCCGGTTTCCAGGAATTCCAGCGAACCGGAATCGTCCTCCAGGTTCAACAGGCAGCCCGCGTGGACGTGGCATTAAAAATGGGCGAGGTGACCACGAAGGTGGAGGTCACCGGTGAGGCGCCGCGGCTCGATGCCGTGAACGCGACCCAGGGCCGTGTGTTCTCAAGCAGCGCACTTTTGGATATGCCTGGTGCTCAGAATCCACTCGGCTTGGCTACTCTGACGCCGGGTGTTGTCGGCCTGGGCGGCTATCCTACCGGCGGCGGCGTCAATTTCTCCGCCAACGGCGGAAGGTTGAATGTCACCGACGTTCTGCTGGATGGTGTCACCACCAGCGTGATGGAACACAACAGCGGCATTCAGAGCATCCAATACACGCCGACCAACGAAGGCGTTCAGGAATTCAAGATCCAGACCAGCGGCTACAGTGCTGAGTACGGCACGAGCGGCAACGTGGTCATCAGCATGGTATCCAAATCCGGAACCAACCAGTTGCATGGCGACGGCTTTGAGTATTACAACAACAGCGCCTTTAGCGCGAACAACTTCTTTGCCAACCGCAACGGAAGACCGGTTGCCGATAGCCACAGCAGCCAGTACGGCGCGGCGGTCGGCGGGCCGGTCTATATTCCGAAGGTCTATGACGGACGGAACAAGACCTTCTTCTTCTTCCATTACGAGCGCCGGTCCGTGCCCACCACACTGAAAACCTGGCAGGGGACCGTTCCGACGGACCTCGAGAAGAACGGCGACTTCAGCAAGACGCTTACCGCCGCCGGTCAGTCGGTCACGATCTACGATCCCACCACTGTGCGTAAGGACGCCAGCGGCAATTGGGTCCGGGACCCCTTCCCCGGCAACGTAGTGCCCAAGGGCATGTGGAGCCCCGTCGCGGCTAAAGTAATGCCCTACTATCCCGGTCCGACCTCGAATGGATCCGGGCCGTCGCATATCGGCAACTTCTACAAACAGAACGACTACGTGCAGGCGTGGTATCAGATGGAAGCCAAGATCGACCACAACTTCACCGAGAATCAACGGTTGTCAGTCCGATACAGCCGCAGCCCGTCGTCCAGCTACGACGCATCGAATCCCTGGGGAGAAGGCAACTTCATGATCCCCAGCAACTACAACATCAACAGTGATAGCCCGCAGAACGCGGTCGCAAACTACACCAACGTCCTTAACCCCTCAACGGTACTGACCCTTCAGTGGGGCGTCACGCGCGACTACGCGCTCTGGGACCATCAGAATGTTCCCACCTCGTTCATTCCTTCGTCGCTCGGCTTCAGTGGCGACCTGCAAGTCCAGCAACCGCCCTCTTTCCAAATGGAGGGATACAGCAACGTCGGTCCGGACATCTTCAACCGTTCCGTTCGGGGCAACGACGTGAATCACTTCCAGGGTAGCCTGACCAAGGTTCATGGCGGGCATTCCCTCAAGTTCGGTGGAGAAGCCAGGTATTACCGCCTGAACTATGGGCAACCGGGCATTTCCACGGCCTCGTTCACTTTCTGCAACCAGCAAACGGCAGCCGCGCCGCTCGCCGCGGGCGCCGCGCAAGGAAATGCGTTAGCCTCCTTCATGGTGGGCTTCGGCGGAGGTTGCCCGATGCCCGCCGCTGCCGGGCAGAGTATCGACTCGACGTCGATGACGGCCGCACACACCTATGGCGGCTACATCCAGGACGATTACCGCGTGACGCCGAAACTGACCGTCAATCTCGGCCTCCGCTACGAGCTTCAGCGTCCGTCTACCGAGCGGCATAACCGCTTCCAGTACGTCGACCTGAACATGACGAATCCGCTCAACGGAAAGCTTCCGTTTACCGACAACTGCCCTGCTTGCTCGAATTTGAAGGGCGGCTACGTTTACAACGACGCGAATAACCGCATGGAGTACAACACCATGTGGCACGATTTCGCCCCCCGCATCGGCTTCGCCTATCAGTTCGCTCCGCGCGCTGTTGTCCGCGGCGGCTACGGCTGGTTCTACGGCGTGAGCAACGGTTCCCTTGTGGGATTCCTGGCAGACGGCTATGTCAGCAGCACGTCTTTCATCCCCTCGACCGACGGCGGGATCCACATGACCACTTCGATCACGAATCCGTTCCCGAATGGCATCGTTCAGCCCACGGGTTCGAAGTTAGGAGCGAGCCAGGGCCTGGGCGACACGATCGGCGGCACGAACTTTGTAGGCTTGGGCGGACTTGACCTTAACACCACCCCGCGGACCCAACAGTGGGGCCTCTCGGTGGAACGCGAACTTCCGTTCAACTCGGTGTTTGAGCTCGCCTATTCGGCGACCAAAGGGACTCACCTTGGTTTCGGTACCCTTCGGAGCTTCTTGAGCTATGTCGACCCGACCTATGAGAAACTGGGCGCCAAACTGTGGGACCAGGTTGCCAACCCGTTTTACGGATTAGTGCCGGCGACATCCGGTTTGAATTCGCCGACCGTTATGCGCCGGCAACTGCTATCCGCGTTTCCGCAGTACAGCCTGGTTAGCATGAGGCCCGGTCCTCCTCGCGGCAACTCGATTTACCACGCGATGATCGCCAAGTTCACGAAGCATCTTTCGAGTGGATTGCAGATGACCACGAGCTATACCTTCTCGAAGAGCATCAGCGACAGCGACAGCGCCGACGATCCAAACGTCGACTGGCTGACAGGTGCGATTGGAGAAAACAGCGGCGGTAGGGCGCGCATTCAGGACTCCAGCAATTTGCGTCTTGAGCGGTCTGTTTCGCAGTTCGACATCCCGCACCGGTTCCTGGTGGACTTTTCCTACAGGCTCCCCGTGGGCCGCGGCCAGACCTTCGGCTCGCATTGGGGCCGTGCGTTGGATATGATCGCTGGTGGTTGGCAGCTCAACGGTGTGATTCAGGCCAACTCCGGGACCCCGCTGGTTCCGCACATGTCGGGTGGGACCGTTGCCGAAAGCGGTTTGGGCAACGTACAGCGGCCGAACGTCGTCGGCGACCCGAACACGACTGGTTCGATCGAAGATCGCTTGAACCACTATCTCGATCCGAACGCGTTCACGCGTCCGGCACCGTTTGTCGACGGCACCGCTCCCCGTGTTATGGGATATGCCCGTGCTCAGGGCTTCCATGGCATGAACGCGTCCATCTTCAAGCAATTCCACCTCACCGAAACCCGTTACGGTGAGTTCCGCTGGGAAGCCTACAACGTGACCAATACTCCGATTTTTGGAGTTCCCGGCACCACGGTTGGCGCAAGCAATTTCGGCGTCATTTCGTCCCAGGCCAACAGCCCGAGGTCGATGCGGATGGTGCTGAAGTTCTACTTCTAGAATGCACAGTCTCACTCCGGGACCGAGACGTTTTCGGTCGCGGGTGTGAGGGGTAACCTGATGGCGGGGTTCGTCGCAAGCGGACCCCGCCATTTTTGTACAGACTTACATTGGAATCGATATCCAGGCTCTGTCCAACTTGCGCCGAAGGGCCGGCCACAGGGAAGATGTACGGGTAGAGGGAGGACGCGGTGAGGCAATTCAAGTGTTCGGTGTGCGGTCTTGTCTATGACCCGGAGAAAGGGCTGCCGGAACAGGGCATCCCACCAGGAACACCCTTCGATGCGCTGCCTTCCGGCTTCTGCTGCCCGGTCTGCGGCGCGAGCAGGGACGAGTTTTCACCTATCGAGATGCCCGGCGGCGAAACAGTGGATTCACCCGTCCACGTGTACGCTACTGTCCAGGAAGTGATACCCCGGACGCCAAGCATCAAGAGCTTCCGGTTAGCGATCCCCAACTACGTCAAGTTCAGGCCCGGGCAGTATCTGTCCATCAGCCTCGAACAAAGGGTGGACCTGACACGGTACCTGTCGATTTCGAGCTCCCCCACCGAAGAGGACTATCTCGAGGTCACCAAGAGGATCACCCAGAGCCGGTTCTCCCAGATTCTGAATAAGGTTGAGCCCGGCTACAAGGTCTCGATCACCTATCCCATGGGCAAGTTCACCTTCGAGGGGGAGTTCCCGAAAATCGCCATGCTGTCCGGAGGGATCGGTATCACTCCACTTCGCAGCATTTGCCGGTATGCCGCCGCCAAGCAGTTGAACACGAACATCTGCCTGCTCTATTCGAATCGCGACCTGGAGGAAGTCGCTTTCAAATCCGAGTTCGACGCCATGCAGAAGGCGAATCCACGCTTCAAGGCCGTGCATACCCTCAGCCGGGCGGGCGACGACTGGGCCGGAAGAAGAGGACGTATCGACGCTGCGTTGGTTCGGGAGGAAGTACCCGACTACCGTGAACGCCTGTTCTATGTATGCGGGCCGCCCCAGATGGTCGATGCACTGACGGATATGCTCCGTAATGAACTTCAGATCCCCGAAGCGCACATCAAGACGGAGGGCTTTCTCGGCTACTAAGCCGATCGGACCCGCCGGGCTTAAAGGGCGTATAATTCAGGCATTCGAGCACTGAGGAGGATTCTTTTTCATGCCGGAACCAACCATTGCCGCAAAGCATCCAGCCCGCGTTAGCCTTGAAGCCGGTAAGACTTACTACTGGTGCCGCTGTGGACTATCGAAAAGCCAGCCTTTCTGCGACGGCTCCCACCGGACCACGGAATTCCGGCCGCTGGCGTGGACAGCCGAGGAATCCAAAGAAGTCTGGTTGTGCCAGTGCAAGCGCACGAAGAACCCGCCCTTCTGTGACGGGACGCATAAGGGGCTGTAAAGACTACTTCCCCGTCGCGCGACCGAAAAACCGGATGCGGGCCACGAAGTGACGGCCCTCCTGGCCGTAAAACTGCAGGTATTGAGGCGAGCCGGTCGTGTTGTTCACGGCTGTAGGATTGGCCCGGCCAGTGGCGTTATTGACGCCGCCGCGGAGGGCGAAACGATACCCGCGCAGCGTGAACATGCGCTCCAGGTGAACGTTCAAGTCGAAGTTCCACGGATAGCGGCTGGAGTTCACGCCGCCCACGATGCGGCCGGTCTCATCCTGAATGGAGAATGGGAATCCCGTCCTCGCGTCGGCCATAACTGCGATTGCCCAATCCTTCCACGGCAGCGGAAGGTAAGCCCACCCCATCAGGCGATTCGGCGTGTCCCAAGGCAGGGGCTGCAGGGTTTGGGTAACTTGCAGCGACTGGCTGTCGTACAGGTTCAGGACGGAATTCGTGTGTGCGCGCGAAAACGTATAGGACGCCATCCATTCGTGCTGGCCCTTGAGGGTCTGCCGGACGGACAGTTCGACCTTGTCGAAATTGTCGCGCCGAAGATTCGTCAACTTGTAGCGCCCGTTGATCAGGATCTCGGACAATGACGAGTCGATTGGCGGCTCTCCGGCGGCCGCCGCGTTGATGAATGTGAATCCCTCCGTGCCGCGGCGCCGCAGGTAATACGCGCTCGCGAAGAGGTGTTCCTTCAACTGGTGGTCCGCACCGAGGCTCCAGTTCGTCCCCCGCGGCAGCCGTAACGGCCCGGAGCCCCGCGCGAACGTGGCCATGGAAGCGGGTCCGGAGGGCGTTCCATCGGCATTGTACTGAACAGTGGCCGCCACCTGGTCCATCGGGCGGCCCAGCAAATTGAAATTGACTGCGTCGTGCGTGACCGCGTATCCGCCGGAAAGCCGCGTACGGCCGGCTGCAAACGGGGCCCAGGAAAAGGCGATGCGCGGCGACCAGGCATGGTCCCCGATCTGCCGGTCCCAGTCGTGGCGCACGCCAAGGTCGAGTTGAAGCCGCTTGTTGATCCGCCACGAGTCGAGCGCGTAAAAGGACATTTCGGTATCCGATATGCCGAAGAAAGCGGGCCCCTGGTACATGGTTCTCGAGAGCAGCTGGCCGGATAGTCCGACGATCTGGTAGCCGGTGCGGCGGAAGTCGCCCGCGTAACGCAGGCGGTTCGCATCTGCGCCCGTCTTGATCTGGTGGGTTCCGGCGAACCGGAACGCGGGCAGGAATCCGTCAACCAGGATCTGGTCGCGGGAGGCCGTCTGGTTGAAATTCTGGAAGTGATTGCCGCTGCGGCCGCCGGGCGAGACGACGTACAACTCCCGACCGTGGGAGAACTGCCTGCCCGTGATGTAATTGTGCGCGTAGCCGAATTCGATGAGCGCTCCCCGGCCGAGGTAAGCCTGGTCCTTGACGCTGGCGAAATACTGGCGAGAACGCAAGTTCAGTGTCGTGGAAACGGGGTCAAGGGGCCCGAGGCCCACGCGCCCTTCGTGGTTCACATTCACCAGGAAATCGGCGAAAAGGATGTTCGAAGGCGTGACGTTCACTTGCGTGTGCAGGAGATTGCCGCCCGCCCAGCCGCTACGCGTGTTCGCGCCCTTGGGAAGGCCGCTGACTACAGCCTGGTTATATTCGGCATCGATATTATCGGCGAACCAGGCGCGGCGGCGCACGATCGGCCCCGAAACGCCGAAACGCGGGTACCAATCGCCCAGGCGAACTCCTTCTTGCATGTCGGCGCCGGGGAAGAAATTCGTCGCTGTGTAGCGAAACTCATCCGCGCCGCTATTGGTTCGGATCGCCAGCGCACCTGCCGATCCCTTACCGAACTCGGGCGAGTAGAGGCCCGAGGAGTACTGGAGCGAGCGGACGCCTTCCATTCCCAACCGTGTCTGCAGCCCTCCCGTGATGGGATCGGTGATGTTGAAGCCGTTGAGCAGGTACAACACCTGATCCTCAGAAGACCCATTGAAGTGCAGCGCGCCGGTCGAATCCTGGACGACGCCGGGCATCAGCTTCATCGAGTTGCGCAAGCTGTGGCTGGCCGGGTAAGGGATGTCATTCACGATGGTGCCGCTGAGGCGCTCTTCTTTCTGCGTCTGGGCAAGGTCGACGGGGGAGGGCCGCTCGTTCACGTCCATCGACTGGAACACCTCCCGCACAGCGTTGATCACCAGCGTGATCTCGTGGGAGCCTTCGACCTCGACCGGCTGGTCCTTGAGTTCGTAGTACCCGTCGCGATCGACATGGATCACATACTGGCCTGGGGCAGGCAGCGTGACAGTGAAGGCGCCCGTGGGACCGGAGTGCGTCTCGAGCGGGCCGGGGCGGAGCGTGATCCGCGCGCCGGCGACAGGAGCGGCATTCCCGTCGACAACGCGCCCGTGCACAATAACATCCAGAGCCCGGAGGGGCAGCCCGCCGAGCAGCAGAATGACGAGCAGGTGCCTCAGACCTTGCACGACGACTAACCGCCCCTATTGTACTGCTGGGCGAAACGGATGGCCTACCGAATTTGCGCGCTGTGCAGATATCCTGGAAAGATGGCCAGCCGGTTAATCGAAACAGCGGTGGGCCTTGTGGTCCTGTCAATCTGCACGCCGACCCAGTTGCCGTGCGCGGCGCGCGGACCTTGCGCCGTCGCCGGCCGCATCCTCGATGACAAGGGGAAGCCAGTTCCCTTTGGAGTGGTTCATGCCACGCGAGAAGCGGCGGACACGGCTGACCTGGAGCGGCGGGATCCGGGCATGGGCGCCGCCGCCGGCCAGCGCGGCGAATATTGCATCGCCAATCTTCCGCCCGGCCGATATGTGATCCGCGCGGCAGTCCGCAAGAACACTCCCTCTGCGTCGCCGACCTGCCGATATTGCTGCGGGCGAAGCACGGAACTCGCTTCTCCGACCCGTTCTGTTCTCGTATCCTTCGATGGTACAAGTACGTCGCGCGTCGACATTCAGATGCGCCGTGTGGCCGCCTATTGTGTGCGGGGAGAGATGCGAGACGCAACGGGAGCGCTTGCGGATTCAGTCGCCATCAATATCAGGCAAGCGCATTGGTCGGCCAGTGTGCTCAATCACGGCGGCAGGTTTCTCATCACGAACCTGATACCCGGAGATTACGAAATTAGCATCATGGGCCGGCCAGGTGTCGCCGGTCGTGCCCTCACCAAGCGAAAGGTCACGGTCCGCGCGGCCAACATAGATCGCTTGGTAATCAGTATCCCAGGCAAAGTGACCGGTCCCGCCCCCTGGGCCCGCTGAACAAGCTAAGTCTGTAAATAGAACGTAAAAGCATAGGCCTTGGGAACCTCAGACCGAAACCGCGAGACCGCGCGGCCCGTTTATTCGATTTTGTCGAGAGGTTTTCCGAAATGAAAAAGATCCGTTTTTGGTGTTTGTGTGGACTGGTGTATCCGATGGCACTCTGCGCGCAACCGGTTTCGGGTTCGGGCGCGATCAGCGGAAGGGTTTGGGATCGCGGCGGCGAAGGGATTCCCGACACCACCGTGGAGGTGTCCAACGACGCCTTGGGTGTGAAGCGTGTGCTGAACACCAATATCGACGGCATGTTCGAAGCCACGGGACTTCCGCCCGGAACGGGATATCGCCTGCAGGTGACACGTCAGAAATTTTCGAGTTGGGAACGGCGGGAGATCGAAATCGGAGCCGGCCAGAGACTGAACTTCCAGATCACGCTGTACGCCGAATCGAAGGTTAGGAAGAAGACGGCCGGCGACGAAACCGTGGACGTCGACGACGCCACCGGCGGTGTCGTCACGACCGCGACGGCGCGTGAACTGGAACAACTGCCGGTGCGCGAGCGCCGCTGGACGGACCTCGCGCTGCTTGCTCCGGTCACCACGGGCAGCCGCGCCCACGGTGTGCCGGCGAACCACGGCGAGGAGTCGTCCAACTCCTATCTCACCGACGGAATCGAAACGGCGAACCTCTACCGGCCAAGCGAGAAGTCGGGCACCGCTCGTCTGCCGATGGAGGCGATCGCCGGGTTTCAGACGATTGCCAGCGGCGCGTCCGCCGAATTCGGTGGGGCGTTGGGCGGCACGGTCAACGCCGTCACCCGCGGCGGCGGCAACGGATTCCACGGCTCCGCCTATGGCTCTTTCAGCAACAGCTCCCTCGCCGCCACGGGACGCTACACGCTAGGCAACAACCTCTTCCGCAACAGTAATCAGGGCGGCTGGAGCCTGGGCGGCCCTATCCAGCGCAACAAGCTGTTCTACTTCGCGAACATGGAGTTGCTCGACAGCCACCGCGAGGGACTCAACAGGATCACCAATCCGGTGATTGCGAACCTGGACGGCGACAAGGTCAATACGGCCAACTGCACCGCGACCATCGCGCAGTGCGCTGCCGCGGCCACGTTCATCCAGTCTCAAATGAACGTGCTGGCCCCGCAAGCCGAGCACTGGGTTTCCGGGCTGGGCCGTATCGACTACCGGCTGAGCGAGCGCAACATGTTCAACATCGAGGCCAACGTCATCCGGGCGCGTTCGCCACAGGCCAGCCCGTATGGATCCGTCGCCGAGAATGGCGGTCTGTTGGGCACCGGCAGCACGCGCCGCGAGACGCAGTTCGGAAAATTCGGTTGGACCAGCGCTCTCGGCGGTAGCGCCACGAACGAATTGCGCCTCGGCGTTTTCCACGACCGCATCATGGACCCGGCGTCGGCCGCCTCGCTTTCTACCGGAAACGTGGCCATCTCGATTGCCGGAGTGACCGTCGGCCAGGCGCATCCGGATTCCAGCCTGGTGACTGAGAAGCGCGGCCAGCTCGCGGATAATTTCCGGTTCCAGATCAACTCGCACACCATTACGGCCGGCGTGGACTGGTCGAAAAGGCGCAACGTGATCGATGAGCTGCAGTATGCGAACGGCGCGTACACTTACTCTTCGCTTACCGCCTTCGCGCTGGACTTCGCCGGCGGAACACAGAAAAACTACACCACCTACGAGCAGACTTTCGGCAACTCCTGGCGCGACCTGCACACGACGGACTTCGGCGCGTTCGTCCAGGATAGCTGGCAGTTCAGCAGAAACCTGCGCCTGAGCGCCGGAGTCCGCTGGGAGAAGGGGTTCTACACACAACCGGATTACTACAACACGACGTATTACAAGACGCGTACCATCACGTCTTCCAACATCAATGCGGACCCGCGCCTGAGCCTGGCGTACACGCTCGACGACCGCACCGTCGTCCGCGCCGGCTTCGGCACTTATCACAGCCGCATGACGGGCGAACTGCTCGACGCGCTCTATCTCGGCAATGGCGCCTATCAGACCAACATTTCGGTGAACTCGACGCAGAGTAGCGCCCCCGTCTTTCCGAACGTGATCTCCTCGGTCACTAAACTCCCGGCCGGCACCATGAACCTGATTTACGGCGGCTACAAGCTCAGGAACCCTTACACGAAGCAGTCGTCGTTGGCCATCGAGCGGCGCCTGAATTCCACCACCAACCTGAGCATCAGTTACCTGGGCGTCCGCGGAGTGAAGCTTCTGACGGCCAATGATACGAACCTGACCGCACCGACGCGGACGGCGACCTACACCATCTATAACGCGAACGGCATCAAGTCGGACACGTTCACGACGGACGTCTGGACGGCCAAAGCGGACGTCGCCTATGGGCACATCTACCAGGTGGAAAACGGTGGCGCGAACTGGTACCGCGCGCTGATCGTGGAGTTGAACAAGCGGATGTCGCGGAGCTTCGACCTGCACGCCACCTATACGTGGTCGCACGCCATCGACGACGTGGGCGGCACGCTGGTGAGCGGCGGAGTGCCGCTGTACAGCTATAACGGCGTCAACGGGATCGATCGCGGGAGTTCTTCGACCGACCAGCGCCATCGCGCCGTCTTCGACCTCGTCTGGCAACCCACGCCGTCGCAAAGTACCTCGGGGTTCACGCGCTACCTGGTGAACGGTTGGGAGATCTCGACCATCGCCACGCTCGCCTCCGCGCAGCCACAGACGGCGCTCGTCGTAGTCAACGGCCAGCAGTTCAGCGGCATCACCTTCCCTTACACCGGCTCGATGAACGGCACGGGCGCGTGGTCGCGCGTGCCATTCTATCCGGTGAACAGCCTTTACTCGGAGCCGTCCTATACGGTGAACGCGCGTTTCGCGCGCACGCTACCCTTCACCGAGCGCATCCAGGGAAAGCTGATTTTCGAAGCGTTCAACTTGCTCAACATGCAGTACGGAACCGGCGTGAACGTTTACGCCTACACGGCGACCGGCGGCATAGTGAGGCCGCTCGCCGGCGCGGGAGATCTTAGCTCGGCTTCCGCGTACGTAAACGGCACCACGGCGCGCAGTTGCCAGGTAGCATTTCGCCTCACGTTCTAACGGGGTGTAATCTCCTTATCTTCCAGGCCGGTGTGCGGCGACGTGCACCGGCCCTTTTTTGGCATCTATATATTTCACTCACCCATCATTGGGCTACTCGGGTTCTGGCAAATCAGATCGCCACGGCAATTCGGTGTAAAAATCGACTTGAACGGAGGAGCATTCTGAAAACGGATGCCGTGGGGTGTCAGGGCGAGACAGTTCAATCTCGAATGTGGGGTTCAAACGATACGGACTTTGCTTTCCCCGTTCAGGCCCACGTTCAATTGAGCCACAGAAATAATGCCAGCCACCATACAGATGGAGTCCGGAAGGCATTCGGCAGTAGTGCGAAAGTTCAAACGGTTTCCGCATATCAATGCCGAGAGTTTCAAACAGAGTTACGATTTCTGGTGGATAGGCTTGTTCCCAGACTAAGGCAAAGTTCCGGCAGGGGTCGCATCCGCATCCTTCTAGTGGGACCTCCGCAGTTTGTTGGTAGCACCGTTTCGTCGCTTCAACATCGACCCGAATTGTCCACGGTCCGAAGTCGAACGTCCGTTCATTCACAGCAGATCATCCTAGCACGTGTAGCATTGTCGTCTGAAAACGTTGGTAGGAGGTTCAAGGCCGTCTGGGTCAAGTGCCGTCTTTGGGCGCTAGCGGCCTTCGCGCTTTTCCCACCCGGAGCGAAACAGCGGCAGGGCGTTCTCCGGCTGGTAGGGATGACGTAGGATTTCCTCGATGTTGAGATCGATACCCAGTCCGGGACGATCGGACACGTCGATATAACCGTCCACGACTTCGACGCCTCCGGTGACGATCTCCTTCTCCCACGGCTCGTTGAACTCGTCGAAGATCTCGTGCAGGTAGAAGTTCGGGATCGAGGCGTTCAACTGCGCGCAGGCGGCCGAGCAGACCGGACCTTGCGCGCTGTGCGGCGCGATCATGCCGTAATGCGCGTCCACCATGTCGGCGATCTTGCGCGCCGCGAAAAGGCCGCCCAGGTTCAGCGGTTCGGGCTGGAAGATGCTGATGGCGTTGTGCTCCACCAGTTCGGCGAACTGCTGCTTGTTCGAGAGGCTTTCCCCCGTGGCGATGGGCACCGGGCTGCGGCGGCCCACTTCCACCATGGCCGCGATGTTGGTGTGCGGAACGGGTTCCTCGAACCACGCCGGACGCATGGGGGCCAGCGCTTGGGCGAACTGCAGGGCCGTGGAGACGTTGAAGCGGCAATGGCCCTCGATGAGGATATCCACCTGCGGGCCGACGGCGTCCCGCACGGCGCGCACGATGTCGACGGTAAGGTCGAAATCCCGCGGCGTGGTCATGCGCCAGTTGTCGCCGAACGGGTCGAATTTGAGAGCCGTGTAACCGCGGCGGACAACGTCTTTGGCTTTCTCGTGGAAACTCTCGGGGGTGCGCGGCCCGCGATACCAACCGTTCGCGTACGCGCGCAGCTTTTCGTGACAACGGCCGCCCCAGAGGTTGTAAACGGGTTGGCCGCACGCCTTGCCGATAATGTCCCAGCAGGCGGTTTCAATCGCGGCGACGGCGCACATGTGTACTTGTGCGCCGTCGCTATAAACATCCCGGATGAGACGCTGGGAGATGATCTCTACCTGGAACGGGTCCATCCCCACAATCAGCGGGGTCAACTCGTGGATGGCCGCCTCGACGGTTTTGCCGAAGTAATTCAGCGTGCCCTCACCGATGCCATAAATGCCTTCATCGGTGAGGACCTTCGCAAACAGCCAATTCTTCCACGGATTACCCGCGACGTACGTCTCAATCCTGACGATCTTCATCGGTGGTGCCGGTGACGGATCGGAACTACAGTTTGGCCACGTCTGCGCGGTGCGCCCAGACCTTCTCGAAGGCCTTGACGTACTGTTCGATCAGTTCAGTGGCCTCACCGTGGAACAGCGGCAGGAAGAAGTGCGACTTATTCACCTGCGCGCCGCCCGGCATACTCGTTGGGATCACCGGCGGATGATGCCACCACTGCGGCTCGCCATAGATCGTGAAGGTGTGCTGCTCCGGGTACTCCCAAACGCTGGCGCCCACGCCCTCGGCCTTCAGAGCCTTGACCATCGCGGCGCGCGAGAAGCCCGCCTTCTTTTCGTCGAGGAAGAGCATGTCGGCCGAGTAGTAGGCGCGAACCTGATCCGGCCGCACGTACGGCTGGGTGATGCCCGGCAACTGAACCAGACGGCTGTTGAGCGCCTTCACGTTCTTGCGCGTCACGGCGTTGCGTTCTTCGAGGCCCCGCAACTGTACGCGACCGATGGCCGCGGCGAACGGATGCATGCGGTACTTCTGGCCGAAACCGGTGTTATCGTACTTGCGGTACGGGCTGTCCTTGGGGAACTTCGGGGGGTCTTCGTAGTGGCCGTAAGCGGCGGCGCGCTCGTAGTACTCGCGCGTCTTGTACATTCCCATGCCGCCTTCCACTGTCGGCATCACCTTGGTGGTCTGGAAGCTGAAAATGCTCATGGCGCCGAAGGTGCCGACGTGCTTGCCCTGCATGAAGGCTCCGTGCGCATGCGCGCAGTCTTCGCACAGGATCAGGCCCTTCTCCTTGGCGTACTCGGAGATCTTGTCCATTTCGCACGGCATGCCCCAGGAGTGCATGGGCAGGATGGCTTTCGTGCGCGGAGTGATCTTCTTCTTGGCGTCTTCCAGGTCGAAGCAGCCGGTCTTGGGGTCGATGTCCACGAAGATCGGCACATAGCCGAAGAAGCGCATCGGAAGCACGGTGGCGAAGAAGGTGTAGGACTGCACCAGGATTTCGCTGCCGGGTTCCAGGTTGAGCGCGAAGAACATGGAGTTCAGCGCGCTGGTGCCGTTCATGTGAGCCTTCACGAACGGGCTCTTTGTATAGGCCTGCCATTCCTTCTCGAACACGGGCAGCTCATCGTAATAGGTGCCCTTGTCGATCATGGCGTGCAGGGCTTGCTTTTCCGCGTCGCCGTACGGCGGCCAACGGGTCAGTTTATGGCTCACGGCGGCGGGGACGGTTACGGTCTTCGCGCCTCCATTGATGGCGAGCGTTGTGGCCGCATGGGCCTTGGTGGCCAGGCCGGCGCCGGCCAGCGCCACGGCTCCCGCCTGCACAACTTCGCGGCGGGTCCTGTCGGTTCTATGAGTTCCAGTTGTGGACATGGTAGGGATCTCCCTTTCCACTAGTAAGTCTATGTTCCGCCGAGGGGCGGAATCAAGTCATTGCTCTCATTCTGGAAGTAATGAAGCGCGGCGTTTGGCGGCGCCTAAATGCCTCCAAATACCTTCATTTCGGGCCCCGCCAGGCGCCCCGGCACCGGCGGCCTGTATTTGGGCACCTGGTACGGTTTAACGGCACGCTACGCCGCGCGGCCCAGGACGATGGTGTGGGGCCCAGTCGACGGCCACGATCCGGGCTTCGAGATTCTGCCGGGCGACTTCGATCCCGAACAGCCCGTGTCCCGCGGCGATGTCCAACACGGACATGGGGCCGGAGCGTCCGTCCAGGGCGATGGAGCCCAGCGGACCGGCCATGGGCGCCATCATCGGGGCCATGCTGTGGGCGAACTCCACCCAAACCGGATTCTCCGCGTCCATGGTTCCATCGCCCGGCAGTATTGTGCGGCCGTCGCAAACGATGTCCGCCAGGTTCAGGGCCGGTTGCACAGTATCCGGGTTCCCCAGAAATTTCGCGATCGACGCCACGCAGTTGGGCGAGCGGGGATCGAGAAAGAGCTTGCTCGTAGGCGTGTGGCTGTAACGGCCGTCCTGCTTCCCCACCAGGCCGACGACGGTCAGGTAATCGCCAGGATGCGGATGCCGCGCTCGGATTCGGGAAGTTCTAAGTTGCTTCCCGGTGTGTTGGATTCACTTTAGCATTGGCGGCGAGTTCTTCGATCCAGCGCCGCATTCGCTGGTGGTGCGTGCCCTCCCAGTACACGCGCCGGCAACCGGGACACTCGCGGAATTCCTCGTGGCTTGCGGCGATGTTTGGAGGGATGCGGTGGCGAACCTCGTCCTTCCCCACGCAACGAAGCGGCTCATTGCAGGCCATGCAGCGGGTGAAGGGTTCGAGCTTCCGCTCCAGGTCGAACCGTCTCACAACCTCGGCGGCCTGGCGGCGGCTGTCCGTCTCGCGCAGCCAGTAGCCGTGAGTCACGGCGGAATGCTTCAACAGGTTCCGGTCGCGCGTGAGCAAGGTGCGCTTTTGCTCGCCGGAGATCCGCGCCAGTTCCGCATCGGCGGCGCTGTTGGCATATGCCGCATCGAAGCCGAGCATGCGCAGGTGGGCCGCCAGCCTGCCCAGGTGGACGTCCAGGACAAACTTCGGTTGCCGCAGCGCTTGCCGGCGGATGCGTAGCTCCGGCGTGACGTCCAGCGATTCGAAGACGGGGTACGCCGCGACGCGGTCGCCGTCCCGCACCAGGCTTGAGAAATCGGACGACTCCCCATTTATAAGGACCAGTTCTACCTCCGTGTGCGGGACGCCGAAGCTCTCGATCATGTCCTTCACGGAGCCCACTACGTAGAACTCCCGTTCGACGGTCCGGAACCGCTCCTCCGGGGCAAGATGGTCATTCAGTTCAGCGTAAAACCGGATAGAAGCGCGACTCGGTGGAGGAGCCATGAAACGCTGCTTTCAGTGTAGGTGAATTTCGGGCTTATGAGACTCCACTCCTTCGACGCCAGCAGGTACCCCGGAATTCGATTCCGCCGCCGTGCCTATCGTAAACTAGATTCTGACCTTTAATCCCAATGCATCGCAGATACTTCTCTACCGCAATTCTGCTTCTGGTTTTGGTTGCATCCCTGGTGACGATTCACTGGGATTCGTACGCAGGTTTCTTCGAAGACGACGACCTGGACACAATTGCGTGGGTGCGCTTCTCCCGGCTCGATGCCGAACTGCGCAACGTTTTTACTGTCCAATACCCTTTTCAGCCGACTCGTCCCCTGGGCTATGCGTACTACAGCCTGATGCTGGGGCGCTTCGGGCTCAGTTACGCACCTTGGGCGATTACTGTGCTGGCGATTGGCTGTTTGAACGCCGTGTTGCTGTGGCTGCTGCTCAGGTTGTTGGGATTCAGTGCCGGAATCTCGGCCATGGCCACATTGTTTTGGGCCGTGAACCGGGCGCTGTTCGACGCCTGGTGGAAGCCGATGTTCATTTACGAGGTGCTTTGTACGGCCTTTGCGCTGGCCTGCGTGATCTTGTACATCAAACGCCGTTGGGTAGCCAGTCTTTTGTGCCTCTGGCTGGCGATCCGATCCAAGGAGATTGCCGTGGCGCTGCCGGTTTGTCTCGCGGCATATGAGATGCTGCTTGGCGAGCGCCGGTGGACCAGGGTGCTGCCTTACGCGATTCCTGCCGCTGTGATGGGAGCAGGCGGGTGGTGGTACATCCACACGCAGGGTAGGGGAAACTATCACCTCGGTACCGGATTGGGTGCACTGTGGAAACCGATCTCTTTCTATGCCGGGGAGTGCTTCCAAATACCCTATGCCGGGCTCTTGCTTCCGCTCGCATTGTGGTGGAGCGGCAAGGATCGACGGCTGGCCTTCGGTCTCGCGACTGCGTTTGCCGCTATGGCGATCTACTTGCGCTTGCCCGACCGTCTGCTGTCCGTCTATCTGTATTGGGGCATGACGGGGATCGCCGTCCTCTTCGCCGTGGCGGCGGAGCGCTTTCCCCGGGCCGCGGGGGCTGCGCTGGCTCTTTGGGTGCTTGTCCAGGGGATCTCAGTACGCCGGGAGGCCCGCGCCACGCTGGCGGCGGCTGATGAGCGCCGAGCCTATGTCGCGGCGCTGAATCATGCGCCGGCCAGCGAGGTGTACGCCTACTGGAATCCGCCGGAGTCCTTGCGAAGCTGGGGCGTGGTGGCCGCATTGAGGCTCTCCCATCCGACGTTCAAGGCGGCGCTTCCGCTGG
>CAZLOS010000004.1:18950-128740 GCA_964561215.1 uncultured Solibacteraceae bacterium
GACCGAACGGTGCCGCTCTTGCTTTGGTCGTCGCAGGACGACCGAACGGTGCCGCTCTTGCTTTGGTCGTCGCAGGACTCCTGTCTCCGCACGGTTCCGTTCCGGCCGGGCGATTTCTCAACTCTGAAGAAGCTCCAGACGCCCGCCACGTGGCAGTTGCTGACGAGTTGGCCCGCGGACAAAGCGGGCAAGCGCCGCATCGTGGGTGTACATGGGCTGCGTCTTTGTCGTCCCGCCCGGCAATCCAACCTGGTCGCGGAATTGTGCGGTCCAGCGGGGGCAGGTGTGCGAATTGTTGTCGAAAATGCGGAAATCCAGCCGGTCGTGTTGAAGGGGCAAGGCTGCACCACGCTGCGCTTACCGGTTCCGGATCTCCGTGCCGGCTTGGTTCAGGTCCTTTTCTTTCCGTCTGGAGACGATGCGTATGTCCTGCTCGGCGACGTAGGCTTCGACTAGACTCAGACTGTTTCCGCTCTACTTCTCTTCCATGAAGTAGTAGGCGAGCATGTGGGTCACGATCATGTGGCCGTCTTCGATGCGGCCCATGTGGTGCACCGGCACCTGGATATTCAGCCCGACCATGGGCCCCAGCTTCCCACCGTCGCGGCCCGTGAGGCCGATGGTCTTGCACCCGATCGAATTCGCGTACTCGATGGCGCGCAGCACGTTGGGCGAATTGCCCGAGCCGCTGATGCCCATTACGACGTCGCCCGGTTGGGCGAAATTCTTAAGCTGCTCGACGAAGACCGCGTCGTAACTCACGTCGTTCGCGTAAGCCGTCATGGTCGACAGCGAATCGGTCAGCGGGATGATGCGGAAGCGCGCGTCGCGGCCGTAGCTGGCGCCCTTGACGATGTCGGTGGCGAAGTGCGAAGCGGTAGAGGCGCTGCCGCCGTTGCCGCACGTGAAGATGGCCTTGCCCGCCGCCCGGGCCTCCTTCAGCCACTCGATGGCCTGTTCGATCTTGGCCAGGTCGATCTTGTTAAGGGCGTCGAAAAGGTCCTGTTTGTATTGTTCGGTAAATGTCATTTGGGTTGAATCTCCTGTGCGAGCGCCAGCGCGCCGTAGAGAATACTGTCGTCGCCTAGCGCGGCCGGCGCCACGTCGATGCGCGCGCGCGACCAGGCTGTAATCTGTCTGCGCAGTTCCGTCCGCAGCGGCACGAACAGCGCGTCCCCGGCCTTGCTGAAACCGCCGCCGATCACCACGCGCGCCGGGTTGAGCACCATGATCATGGCCTTGATGCCGCGCGCCAGGTCCACCACGTAGCGGCGCACGAAATCGGGATTCTGAAGCAGTTCCTTCGCCGTGCGTCCGTAATCCTTCTCCAGCCACAGCCCGCAGCACATGCGCTCCAGGCACCCGAAAGCGCCGCAGAGGCACTGGGGCCCGTCCGGCCGCACCGTCAGGTGGCCGATTTCGCCGGCGTAGCTGTCGGCGCCGCGGTAGATATGCCCGTCGAGGACGATACCGCCGCCGATTCCGGTCGAAATCGTCATGTAGAAAACCGCGGGGCCGTATCCTTTGCCCGCGCCGTAGACGGCCTCGCCGAGCGCTCCCACGTTGGCGTCGTTATCCATGATGGCGGGCACGCCAAAGTTCTCGCTCACCCATTTAGTAAACGAGAAATCCTTCCAGCCGCCGACGTGCGTGGACAGCGTCACGATCTGCGTTTCGAAATTGACGGGGCCGCCGAAGCCGATGCCGCAGCGTTCGAACCCGGTCTCGCTCTTCCATTTGCCGCCGATGGTGCGAATCTCGTTGAGCATCCAGTCGCGGCCGCCTTCGCGGTCGGTGGCGCGGGATTCGCGCAGGATCATGCGGCCGCCGTCGAATACGGCCACGGTGAACTTTGTGCCACCGATGTCAATAGCCAGCGTTTTCATTACGGAATCAGTTTGTCGGCGGCTATCACCTCGGCGGGTGATGCCGTGCCGGTCCCCTTCTTCATGACGGTGATCGAGGCCACCAGGTTGCCGAAGCGGGCGGCCGTGGCGGCCGAGCGCGTGACAGCGTATGCCAGCCCGCTGCCGGCATGGAAGCTGTCGCCCGCGCCGCAAATATCCACCGGCTTCTTGATCTCGCGCGTCGGCACCCAGGTTTCTCCGGCCTCGTCCACCACCAGTACGCCCTTGCCGCCGTGCGTGACGTAAAGGAACGGCGCACCGACGTGTTTGCGCAGGGCGGCGTAGTCGATCTTTCCGAGCAGGTCCTTGCAGGCTTGCTCGGCCTCCTGCTGGTTGGGCTTCACCGCCACGTTGCGGAACAGCGGAACGCGCATGCGCGAATCCACCAGCACGAGTTTATCCGGGTACGCGGCGGCCAGCTCCGCCAGAGCCTCGCGCACGGCAGGCGTCACCACGCCGCCGGCATCGGTTTCGGCCTGGTCGCCGACCAGGATCAAGTCGAAGGAAGGGAAAAACTCTTCGAGCCTGGCCACTACCTCGCGCTCCACACCCTCCGGCATGGGCTTGTTGTTGATGAAATCCAGGCGCGGCATGTCCTCGACTCCGTTAGTCGAGTTGATCACCTTGGTATAGGTGAACGTCTGCATGGACGAGGTCTTCACCAGGAGGTTGGATTCAATGCCGCGGTCCCGCAGCGCACGATCCAGTTCGAAGCCGAAGCCATCGTCGCCCACCACCCCCAGCACGGATACGCGACCGGCTCCGAGCGCTGCCAGGTTGTTGCTGATCGTGCCGCCCGCGCCGGGCGTCACCTCCACCTGCACGATGCCGATGCGCGGGATGTCGGTCTCTCGTGAAGGTTCGGCCGTCGCCGGGTCGTAAGTGCACCAGCGGTCCAGGCAGATGTCGCCGACCACCAGTACGCTCAGCTTCGGGAATTGAGCAAGTATCTCTTGGATGGTCATCTTCTACGACGGGAAGATCGTCTGGAACAATTCTTTGTGTTCGAGATAGTTCGGGATGATGTAGTCCGCGCCGACGCCGATCAGGCGCTGGCGTTTCCATTCGTCCACTTTGAGGCAGTGTGGCTCGTCGGTGGCCACGCCGATGGCGACGCCGCCCACCTGTTTCACGTTCTGGATTTCCACGTAGCCGTCGCCGAAGCCCAAAAACTCGTCGCCATGGCATTCGGCCTGGCTGATGATGCGCTGGATCAGGATGGCTTTCGAGAACGACTTGTAGTCGTCCAGCGCGCCAAACACGCCTTTGCAGTACTTGTCGACGTCCAGCAGCCGCGCTTCGTCCTTCATGAATGGTTCGTCGGTGCCACTGGCTAAGTAAATTGTGAGGCCGCGATCGCGAAGGTCTTCGAGCATGGCGCGCGAGCCGGGCACCATGTACTTATCCGGCGAACATTGGCCGTTGCGCAGTTCGGCGAGACGGTCCTTGATGCGCTCGTGCAGCCGGTCCAGGTACATGTGCTTGTAAAACAGCGGCTCCTTGGGCGAGCCGCCCCGCTTCTGAATCTGCTCGGCGAGCTCAATCATCTGGTAGATGGTCTGCTTCCCCGTGAGGCGGCTGACGAACTCCTTCACGATGGCCGTGATCTCGGCCTCGCTCTCGCCGCTCTTGCACCCGGCCAGGATCTCGACCATCATGGGGACCATTACGTCGAACCAGCCCGCACGGATGAGGGACACGGTGCCGTCAAAATCGAAGAGAACAACCTTGGTTTTCCCGGCGGTGACTCCGGGGTGAATGCATTCGATCATCTGCAACCATTCTTACATGGACGCAGGTGCGGCTTCATCATCGCGCTGTGGGGCGCCCCCGCCCCCTACTGCGGGGTGCGGCCCATGGCGCGCTGTAACTCGGCTTCGGCCAGGCGGTAACCCAGGTTGGCCGCGAGCAGGTCGGCTTCCGCTTTGGCCAGCGCCGCTTCGGATGACAGTTGGTTACTCATCACGGTTACACCCGCCTTCACCTGCTCGCCCGACAGCCGCCCGGACTCGCGCCGCAACTCCAGCGCCTCAGTCGCCACTTCGATCATCTCCTTGGATCGCTGCAGTTTGCGGTAGCTCTTCTCCACTTCCACCGTGGTACGGTTCTTCAACCGCCGCAGGTTCTCTTCCGCCTGTTCGAGCAGCGCGCGGCGCTCGCCGATCACGTCGTTGCGCTTGCCGAAGTCGAACACTTTCCAGGTCATCTTCACGCCGAAAATACCGTTGTTCTTGGCCACGAAAGGCGCGCCGTTCTGGTAGAGATACTGGCCGTAGGCGCCGATTTCGGGTATGAAGTCGGCCCGGGCGGCGGTGACGGCGCGGCGGGCCTTGGAGACGGTTTGCGCGGCGGAGCGAATCTCTTCGCTCGATTCGAGCGCCGTTCTCAGGCACTCTTCGCGGGTGAGCGCGGAGGCGGCCGGCGGATCGGGTGGAACCAGTTCAAGGTCGGTTTCAAGCGGCAGCCCCACCAGGTCGTTGAATTCCACCGAGATGTCGGAGATCTGGTTTTCCAGCGAGAGCTTCGCATGGCGCGCGGCCAATAGAGCGGCGCGCGCGCCGGTGGCGGTGACCGGCAGGGTGTTGCCTGAATCGACAGCCTTGCGCGCCTCGCGCAGCTTCTCTTCCGCCGCGGTGACTTCCAGTTCCGCGGCCTTCTCCTGGCGCTGTGCGATCAGCAGGCCGAAATAGGCTTCATGAACCCGTACGGCAACCTCGTTTTCGGCTTTTCTTAAATCGCTTGCCGCGATTCCGGTTTCGAGCCTTGCGATCTGGTGGCCTTGCCGGATCTTGATCATCTGCGTCAGCGGCTGCGCCAGCGTGCTGGTCGAGTAGAAGAATTGATTGGCACCCTGGATCAATGCCAGCGAGGACATGGGTACCGGGCCGATGTCCTTGAAAACGCCGAAAGCGCCCCGCGGGATTTCGATGTGCTGGGGTTCGGCCAGGTGCATGTAGTTGGCGTCGGTGGTGAGCTGCGGGAAGAAGTCCGTGCGCGCGGCCGCGGCCCGCTTCTCGTGTTCCCGCACCTTCGCCCGCGCGATCTTCAGGTACGAATTGTTCTCCAGCGCCGACGACACGGCCCGCTCCAGCGTCATCCGGCGGACGGTTGTCTGGCCGGCGAGCGCGACAGGGATCAGAACGAATAAGAACTTCAAGCCTCGCATAAGATGTATCTCTCGCCTCAGGCCCGGGATCTCGTCACGGCCTCCTTGGCCAACACGAACAACACGGGCACAACCACCAAAGTGAAGAACATGGAGAACAGCAAGCCGACGGCAATGACGCTTGCCAGCGGGCTCCAGAGGCTGGAACCGGAGAGAATCATCGGCGTCACGCCCACCGCGGCGGCCATGGTGGTGAGAAAGATGGGCCGCAAACGGCGTTCCCCGGCTTCGAGAGCCGCCTGCTGGAGCGGTATACCACGCTTGAGACGCTCATCGATGTAATCCACCAGGATGATGGAGTTGCGAACCACCACGCCCGAAAGGCTGGCCACGCCCACAAACGCCGTGAAACCAAACGTATTGTGCGTGATCAGCAGGCCGACGGCCGCGCCCAATAGCGACAGCGGAATCGAGGCCATGACAATGAACGGCTCCCAGATGGAGCGGAACTGGAACAGCAGGATCAGGTAGATGGCCAGCAGACTCACCTGGAGGGCGCTTACCATTTCTCCGAAAGTGTCTTTCTGATTCTCGGCCTCGCCGCCGTACATGACGCGGTAGCCGGACGGGAGAGCGAGCGCATCAATTCGCGGTTTCGCTTCTTTCAAGACGGTCGACGGCAGTACGCCGTAGCCGGCGAAGCTCCGCACGGTGAGCGTGCGGATGCCGTTGCGCCGCACAATGCGGCTGGGTTCCCAATTGGGCGCGAGTTCGGCGATTTGGCGCAGAGGCACATGCGCACCCGTGATCAAAGAGGTCAAATACGCGTTGCGCACGTTGTCGTAATTCCGGCGCCGGCTCTCATCCAGGCGCAGCGTGATATCGACGTCGCGATCGCCCTCCCAAAAGGTCGTCACCGGAGCGCCTTTGAAACTGCCCGCGAGCAGCTTGGAAATCATTGCGTTGGTGAGGCCCAGGCGGTTGGCAACCTCGTCGTTGACGTTCACCTTGAGCTGGTAGGCGTCCTCCCGGAAGTCGTTGTGAACGTACGCCGAGCCGGGCACGTTCCGCAGAATTTCCTCGACCTCGCGTCCCTTGCTCTTGAGAGTTGTCAGGTCGTCGCCCGCGACGCGCACTTCGATCGGCGCCTGCACGACGTTGCCCTGCTGAAGTTCCTTGACGATCACCCTGGCTTCCGGACACAGGCGCGCCAGGCGTGTGCGAAGCTCTCCGACGAATCCCGGCGTGCCCTTGACGGCCTTCGTGTTCACCAATAGCTGACCGTAGTTGGTGGCGGGCTGTTCCGGGTTCACGTTGTAGTAAAAGCGCGGCGCGCTGGAGCCGAGGAAGGAGGCGTAGCTTTTTACGAACTTGTCCCCGGCGAGGTTTGTCTCGATGCGCTTGAGCACCTGGTCGGTGGCCTCAATCCGTGTGCCTTCCTCCATCCACACGTCGATGACGAATTGATCGCGCTCGGCCGACGGGAAGAACTGCTCCGGCACGAAGCGCATTACAAGGGCTCCCCCCGCCACCGCCAGGACGCCCAGCGCCACCGCCGCCGGTTTGCGCCGCATGGCGACGTGAATTGCCTTGTTATAAACGGTCTGCATCCGGTCGAGCACGCTGAACTTCTTCTTCGGCGTCTCGCCGTCGCCGGCTGGTGAATGCATGCCCTGGCGGATGAAAAACCGGCACAGCAGCGGTGTGAGGAACATCGCCACGAAGAAGGACGAGCCAAGGCTGACCGCCACGGCGATGGGCAGCGCCGAGATAAACTCGCCCACCGAACCCGACAGCATCAGCAGCGGCAGAAAACTGGCGATGATGGTGAGCGTCGCCGTCAGCACCGGCACGGCCAGTTCCGTGGCCGAGCGCCAGGCGGCATCCTCGCGGCTCGCGCCGCGGTCCAGCAGATCCACGTAGTTGTCCGCGATGACGATGGCGTCGTCCACCACCATGCCCAGCACCACGATGAGCGCGGCGATCGAAACCTGGTGCAGTTCGATCCCCAGCGCGTTCATCACGCCGAAAGTGATGGCCACGGTGACCGGGATGGCCAAGGCGGCAATCACGGCCACGCGGAACGGCAGCAGCAGGATCGTCACCAGGATCACGGCGCCGATGGCGATACCGAATTCGCGGATGAAGGAGCTGATGCGGTTCTCGACTACGCGCGGTTGATCGGCCAGCAGATCCAGTTTCAAGTCGGGCGGCAACATCGTGCGCGCGTACTCGATCTTCTCCCGGATGGCCTTTCCGAAATCGACGATATTATTGCCTTCCTGCATTTCGACCGAAACCATCAGGCAGGGATCGCCGTTGAAACGGGTCAGGAATTCGGGATCCTGGTAGCGGCGCTCCACCTCGGCCAGGTCGCCGATGTAGATGGGCTGACCGGTGGGCGAAGCGCCGATCATCACGCGGCGGATCTGGTCCTCGGTTTGAAACAGGCCCGAAGTGCGCATGGGCACGGAAGCGTGGTCGGTGTCGAACTTGCCGCCGTACTCGACGATGTTCCGCTGCTCCAGCGCGGCGATCACGTTGAGCGGGTTGACGCCGTACTGCGAAATGCGCTCCAGCGTGCTGGAGATTACAATCTGCTCCTTCTGCTCGCCGTAACGCTTGATCTTCGAAGTGGCGCGAATCGCGCGCAACTCATCTTCGATCCGCGTCGAATAGTCCTTCAGCTCGCGGTAACCGTAACCCGGGCCCCGCACGGCCATCAACACCGCCACGGTGTCGCCGAAATCCGAGTTGACGATAGGGCCGCGCACGCCCGCCGGAAGCTCCCGCGCGCGCAGTTCGTTCATGTCGTGCCGGAGCTTGGACCAGAACTTGTCGGCGTCGCGGACCCAATCCTCCAGCTCGACGTTGATGATGACGGCGTCGTTGCGGCTGGTGGAGTACGTTTTGGCCTTGCGAACCTCTTCGAACCGGAACAGGTGTTCTTCGATCTTTCGCGTAACTTGCTTTTCCACCTGCTGGGCCGTGGCGCCCGGATAAATGGCGCTCACCAGGCCCGTGCGGATGGTGATCTTGGGGTCTTCCCTGCGCGGCATTGTGAGCAGCGCGTGTACTCCCACGGCGAACAGCATCGCCGTGAGCACAATGGTCACTTGGGGATGGCGCAGCGAGGCGCGGACCGGGTTCATTTGCCTTCCTCGACGGCCTCCACCAGCGCGCCCTCGCGCACCAGTTGCTGTCCGGCCACCACCACCAGTTCGTCGCCCTTCAGGCCGCTCGTGATTTCCACCTCGCGTCCTTCGACGGTGCCCGCCTGTACGCGCCGCGCGTAGACCCGCTTGCGCTCAGGGAAGTAGACATAGACCAGCGTGGCGCCCTGGGGATCCCGCAGGATGGCTTCGCCCGGCAGGGTGAGCGCGTGGACGGTGACGTCCGTGCGGATTTGCGCTTCGGCGATCATGCCAGCGCGCAGAATGTAGTTCGGGTTCGGCGTCAGGATCTTGACGGTGTACGTACGCGAGGCCGGTTCAGCCGCCACGCCGACCTGTTCCACGCGGCCCTCGAAACTTCGGTCAGCCATGGCGGGAATCTGGGTCGAGGCCGTCTGGCCGGCCTTCACCCGCGCAATATCGGTCTCGGGCACCCCCACACGCACTTTCACCGGATTGAGATCCACGATTGTGAACACCGGCATGCCGGCGCCCACCGTCTCCCCGGGATTCACAATCCGCCGCGCGATCATGCCGGAGATCGGGGCCAGCAACCTGGTGTCCACCAGGCGCTTGTGCGCGACCAGCGCCCCCGCCTGGGCCTGCTCGACAGCCGAGCGCGCGGCCGCCTTGTCCTCCCGCCGTGCTCCCTCCTGCGCTTCCGAATACTGCTCGCGCGCCGCCAGGTAAGCCGCCTCCACCTTGTGGAAGTCGTTGGGAGCCAGCGCTTTAGCATCGTAAAGCTGCTTCATGCGCCGGTATTCGTCCTCGGCGCGGTTGAACCCGATGCGTGCGCGCTCCAATTCCTGTGCCCGCGCGCCGTGCTGTGCCTTCAAGGATGCCGCTTCGGCCACACCGACTTGACCGGTGGCTGCTTGCAGGGCGTATTGGTAGTCGGTGGCGTCCAGTTCGGCCAGCAGTTGGCCCTTGCGGACCGCGGCGCCTTCCTCCACCAGAACGCGCGCCACTTTGCCCGGCACCTGGAAGGCCACGTTTGACGTTTCGCGGGCTTCCACGGAACCGCTGGCCAGGACCGTGGCCGGGCGTTTTACCCTCAAAGCCTTGCGAACTCTTACGCTCGTAGGACTCGCATCGCCGGCGTTGCCGGTCTTCGACCGGGAACCTTGACAACCAATCGAGAAAACGACAGAGAGTGAAAAGATCAGGCTGAAAACCGCACCTCGGTGCATATAGAACCATTATCTCCGTTTCTAGCCGCGGTTGACGAGCGACTGCGCCCCTAATTGGCGGTTGCGCATCAAACACTGGTAGGTTGAAAGAGATGGGAACTGGATCGCAGCCGGGGGCCATATCGCGCCGCCTGATCGTTGCCGGGGCCGGGATAGCCGGCTTGGCCGGCGCGGCTGCAGGGATCTACCGCATCGCTCCCGGTTTTTGGAGACAATACGCCCGCGACTGGCAGCGCCCCATCACGCCGCCGCCCGCGCGGCCGAACCCCGCCGCATGGCCGGATACCGGCTTCTACGCCGCGTGGTTGGGCCACACCACGGTGCTGCTGAAGGTCGATGGATTCACCGTCCTGACGGACCCGGTGTTCAGCACGCGGGCCGGATTGAACCTGGGGCCGCTCACGCTCGGCGTGAAACGCTTCGTGGAGCCGGCGCTGGCCATCCGTGAACTCCCGCCGATCGACCTCATCCTTCTTTCGCACGCTCACATGGACCATCTGGACGTGCCGTCGATGAGGAAACTGGAGAACAGGGCCACCATGGTGGTGACGGCCAGGTCGACCAGCGACCTGTTCCGCCCCGGCCGTTACAAGGAGACGCGCGAACTAGGCTGGGAAGAACACACGCGCGTGGGTCCGGTCACCTTGAAAGCGTTTCGTGTCAACCATTGGGGGGCGCGGATGCGTTCGGATACCTACCGCGGCTACAACGCCTACACCCTTGAAGCCGGCCGCTACCGCATCCTGTTCGGCGGCGACACGGCCGCGACCGACGCTTTTCGCGGCGTCCGCGCGGCCAAGCCCTTCGACTTAGCCATCATGCCCATCGGGGCTTACAACCCGTGGGTGCACTATCACTGCACGCCGGAGCAGGCCTGGAGGATGGGCGGGGACGCGCGCGCGGAGTTCTTCATCCCCGTACACCACCAGACGTTTCCGCTGAGCCGCGAGCCGGTGGGCGAGCCGATTGAGCGTTTCTTAGGCGCGGCCGGCAATCATCCGGACCGCGTGGCCATCAGCCGCATCGGCGGCCAGTGGAAGATGGCGTAAGCGCTATTTCACGCCCACGCGCGCCATCACCTGGTGGATGGCCGTGAAGATGGTTTCCTCGACGTCGTCGGTGTAAGGCCCCGGATTGCCGTAGTAAACGTGGCTGATCTCCGGCTCATACCCACCGCCTTTGAGCACCTCAAGCGTCGGAATGTAACTGGCCACTTCTCCCGAATAGCCGGCCACAGCCAGGTTCTCCTTGGGGAATTCCTTCTTGGCGCGCAGGGCATATCCCACTACTACTTCGCCACCGAGGCCGAGCACCGTGTAGTCCTTGCCCAGACGGATCGCCTGCACCGGATAGGACATTTTGCGCGGCGGACGCCCCTCGTCGTAAGCGCGCAGCATGGCCTGGGCGCGGCGGACGCGGTATTTGTCCGTGCTCTTCAATTCCTCGACGAACTGCTCGCGCGTGTGCGGTTTGAAAGCGAGGTCAATCGAGAGAAACGCCGTGCGGATGTTGCCTTGCACGGGTTTCATGGAGCCGGAGAGCACTCCGTCGACCGACCCGGCCAGCTCGCGGCCGTGCTGCTCGGCATGTTCGGTCTTGCCACGCGGATTGGGATTCTGGTCCGCGCCGCAAAGCTGCATGAACATGGCCGTCGCACCGGGATGCGCTTTCTCGACGTCGAGTTGCGCGAAACCGGCGTAGTCGCCGCTGAAGACATAGTGCTCTGCGGTCAGCGTGGTGTTATGGCAGGAATAGCCGAACAGCACCGCCTTCAGCTTGCCGTCGCTCGTCTCGATCTTCAGCACCGGAACGTCCGGGTCCGTCGGCCCGTTGGGATTGAGTCCGATGACGACTCCCTTGGGTGTCACTTGGCGGCGGTTGATGGCGAACGAGGCTTTGCCGTGTCCGGTGGAGAGCTTGGCCGGGGCGAGGTCGCCCAGCGCGGCGCCCACCACGTTCACAAGCTTGTCTTCGAGCGTCTTCGCGTACTCCACCAGCAGCTTGCCTTGCTCGGGATCCAGGTCGTACATCAGGATCAGGTTCGGCCGTATCACCGGGCCGGTATGCGTGTGGGCGCAGTTCAGCAGGAGCCGGGAGCGCTCCAGGCCATATTGCTTGGCCACCCGCGCGGACACGGCGTTGGATATCGAAGGCGGCAGGCCGAGCACGTCGATCGTGACGATGACCGCCTTCCCTCCCTTGCCGTCCTCCAGCGCCAGGGCCTTGGCCCACAAATCGGTCAGGACGCCTTCCGAAGGATGTGTGCGCGCCGCATATCCCGCCAACCACATGGGTTGTTCGGGCGTGACCTTGATCCTACCCACCCCGGCACGGAAACCCGCCGCCGGAAGCAAACTCGCACCCAACAAAAGAGTCAAGATTGTACGCATATTATTCAAACCTTCCAAGGGATCAATGATACTATGGACCCACGTCCCTTAATTGACCGAGGTAGAGGTGGCTGGAAATGTTTCTTTTTGTGTGCACGCTTCTCCTCGCCGCCGGCATGGCCTTTGGCCAGGCCCAAGTGGCAGCGGCCGACCTGAAAGGCAAGATCCTGGACGCCACGGGATTGGCCATCGTCAAAGCCACGGTTACGGTCACGGACCCGGATCGCGGCGTTTCCCGCACGGTGCAGTCGAACGCTGAAGGCGAATTCCTTGCTCCGGCGCTCCAACCGGGCAAGTACCGCGTGCGCATCGAAGCTTCGGGCTTTAACACAAAGATCATGGAGAAGATAGAACTCCATGTAGGCGAGACGGTCGATCTGCCCGTCGCCTTGGAACTGAGTCCGATCTCGACAGAGGTGAATGTCATCGCGGAAGCGCCGGTGGTCGAAACGCAGCGGACGCAGCAGGCCAGCACCATACAGTTCGAGCAGATCCGGTCGCTGCCCATCAACCGCCGCAACTACCTGGACATGGCCCTGCTCACCCCCGGCGTCGTCGAAACCAACGACATGGTGGACGGCTCCGACTTCCGCGTGGCCCAGGCACCGCAGTCCGGGCTGAGCTTCGGCGGCAGCAACGGGCGCGGCAACGTGTTCTCGATCGACGGCGTGGAGAACTTCATCAACTCCGGCGGCGTGCGGCCCGCGCTGAGCCAGGAAGCAGTCGAAGAGTTCCAGGTCAACCGCAACAGCTTCTCGGCCGAGATCGGAGGCGGCTTCGGCGGCGCCATCAACGTGGTCTCGAAGTCCGGCACCAACAAGTATCACGGCAACCTGTTCGGCTTCCTGCGCCAGCGCGGCATCCAGGCCCGCAACTACTTCGACCCGGAGAAGTCCGCTTACACCCGCGTGCAATCCGGAGCCACCCTCGGCGGCCCCATCGTCAAAGACAAGACGCACTTCTTCCTCGCCTTCGAGCGCCTGGACCGCCACGAAACCGCCTTCGTGCCCATTTACCAGGACCGCACCGTGTTGGGGAAGCTCACCACCTCGCAGCAGCAGTTGGTGGACTTCTTCAACGAGAGCGGCGTTCCCAGCCTGCAGGGCCTGGCCGCCACCATGTCCAAGGCTCTGACAACCGACAACTATCCGAATACGCTCAAGCTGTTCAACGCCAACAGCGGCAACTTCGCGTTCAAGGAGACAAGCAACCAGGCTTCGTTGCGGCTGGACCACCGCTTCAGCGGCAACCACAGTATCTTCCTGCGGGGCAACCTGACCGATAATCCCAGCGAGAACGCGCAATTCGGAGCGCTGCTGGCGTTCAGCCGCGGCCGCAGCATAAACGTGCTGGACGGCACCTGGATGTTCACCGACACCTGGCTCATCAACCAGAAATGGGTGAGCGAGACGCGCGCTTCCTTTTCCTACAACCGCATCGCCGTCGTCCCCACCGACCCGTTCGGTCCTGAGATCAACATCACCGGCTACGGCCTGTTCGGAAGGGAGATCTTCCTGCCCTCGCGCACCTACGAGCGCCAGGTGCACCTGAAACAGAACATGAACTATCTGGGCAGCAAGCACAACGTGAAGTTCGGCGGCGAGATTGCCCCCGTCAGGGACGTGGCCGACTCCGCCACCTTCTTCAGCGGCCGCTTCAGTTTCGGCTCGCGCGTGCCCCTCGGCGAGGTGCTCAACCAGGCCACCGGCAATCCGAACTTCGCCACCGGACTTGCCTCCACCCTCGCCTCGCTTGGAAAAGCCAGCCTGATCCCGAACCTCTCGGCCGGTATCACATCGCTGCAGTCTTACAACCTGGGGCTGCCGGAGTTCTACCAGCAGGGTTTCGGTGACCCGCACTGGCTGGGCTGGTCCAAACGGTACAACTTCTTCATCCAGGACTCCTACCGCCTCCACCAGCGCCTGACGCTCAACTTCGGCGCTCGCTACGAGCTGGAGGTGAACGAGAAGATCCTGGGCACGGACCCCAACAACATCGCTCCTCGCTTCGGCTTCGCCTGGACGCCCACCGCCGACAGCCGCACCGTCATCCGCGGCGGCTACGGCATGTATTACTCGCAGAACAACTTACAGGTGGCCAACGTGGCCGACACGCTGGCCGGTAAGCAGATCGGGCAGGTCTTCGTGCCGTTGACGGGACTCCCCGGTTTGAACAATCCGCTCACCGGCAAGACGCTGACCTCGGCCGACGTCTACCGCACGCTGACGGGGCAGGGCGTCATCGGCAACCGCTCCATCACCCGGACCGACGTCGCGCAGTTCGGCCTGAATCCCGGCCCCGGCACGCCGCTCTCGGTGGTGTTCGGCATCGCGCCCGGCTTCGTGAACCCGTACGCGCACCAGGCCAGCTTCGAGATCGAGCGCGCCGTCGAGGAGATGGCATTCTCGGTGGCATACAACTTCAACCGCGCCGCCCACATCGTCCGCATCCTGGACCGCAACCTGTACTACTCCGGCAGGCTCTCCGATGGGACGCCCACCTTCGGTTTCTACAATCCGCTGGTCTCGCAGTTGAACATCTTCGAGTCGTCGGCGAATTCCTTCTATCACGCGCTCACGGCCCAGGTTTCGCGGCGCATGCGCGGCCGGCACGCCTTCATGGCGCATTACACCTTCAGCAAGGCCATGGACGAAGTCACCGATTTCAATACCGACTTCCAGCCGCACGACCAGTTGAACGCCCGCGCCGAGCGCTCGCTGAGTGCGTTCCACCAGAAGCACCGCATGGTGGCAAGCGCCGTCCTTATGTCGCCGTGGCAAACCGGGAAGTCCAGGAGCTTTGCCACCCGCCTGTTCGGCGATTTCATCCTTTCGCCCGTGGTGAGCGTCAACTCCGGCCGCCCGTTCAACGTGCTGACCGGCGTGGACAACCTGAACGACCGCCACTCCACCACCCACCGCCCGCTGGGCCTGGGCCGCAACGTGGGCCGGGGGCCGAACTACTTCAGCTTCGACACGCGCCTGACGCGCAAGTTCGTGCTTGGCGCCGAAGGGATGCGCAACATCGAGTTCACCGCCGAAGGCTTCAACCTGCTGAACCGCACGAACTTCAAGAGCATCAACAACACGGTGGGCAACATCCCGATGAGCCGGCTGCCCAGCCCGCTGGTGGGCACGCGCGGCATTCCGACGGAAGCCCTCGCCTTCACCTCGGCCTTCGACCCTCGCCAGTTCCAGTTCGGGCTGAAGATCAACTTCTGACCGGCCGGCGTGGCAGGAAACCGGTGAGGCGCTTGTAGCGTTCGAGCGCGTTGTAGATGATCGGGCAGTGTGCGGCCCAGCGTGCGTGCGATGCCGGGCGTCCGCCAAGCGAACGGATGCCGGCCGCCACGTGCGGGAAGTCGCGGCAGGTCTTTGGCCTGGCCTCGTAAATCAGGCAGAGGTTGCCGTCCAGGAAGACGCACCCTTCCCCGGAATTCTTCAGGATTCGCGAGGCCGGCGCGCCGGGATCGGGGATGGTATAGAGGCGCATGGCTGCCTCCGGTTCGATCCCGAGGTGCCGCGCGATGTCTTCGATCTCCGCCTTGCCGGCGGTCACCACCGACTGGCGGCAGCAATTCGCGCACGCGGTGCAATCCACCTGCTGTTGCACTTTGCTGGCCAGGATGTGGAACTGCTCGTCGGAGTGATTGTGGGCGCGCAGGAAGCGCCGGAAGGCGACGTTTTCTTCAGCCTTCGCGGTGCCCAGACGGAAGACTTCGGACAGGTCGGTGACCAAGCCCAAGAATACCCCGGCGCCGCGGGCAGGGCAATACCACGGATCGGGGATGTTGCCGCCACCGCTATTTCATTCTCGACGCCAGCTTGATAGTCCTCCCGGCGACCATGAACTTGCCGCTCCCCATGTGGTGGATGGTGCGCGGGCGCTTCCGCGCCGGGTCGATCCAGGCTTTCACCACTTCGAGTACGAACAGGCAATACCGGTTCACCTCGCGCGTGTCGGCGACCTTGCATTCCAGGTTGGCGTAGCATTCGGCGATGAGCGGCGCGCGCACGCGGGAGGCGACCACGGGAGTGAGCCCGATGCTCTCGAACTTATCCACCTTGCTGCCCGAGCAGTTCCCGACGGCCACCACTTTCCTCGCCAGCTCGACTGTGGGGATGGCAATCACGCACTCCCGGGTGGCCTTGAGCGTGTCGAACGTAAAGTTGCGGTTGCTGACGACGCACGCCACCAGCGGCGGCTCGAATTCGAGCATCGTGTGCCACGACTGCGTCATGACGTTGGCGCCCCGCTTGCCGGCGGTTGTAATTAAAACGACCGGCCCCGGCTCGAGCAAACCGTAGACTTTGGAAAGAGGATAGGATCTCCGCGGCACGATGGCCCTCCGTGCTTGCAGTGTAAACCCTGCGGGGGGGAGCGCGCGCCGTTAGCTCGCGTCGTTCGTCTTGTTGCTCAGACGACGGCTCAAGCAACCAGGGCAAGTGCAAGTCAGCCGATCCGCAAGTTTGTGGCTGAGACCATGATAGACGCCGTCGGCCTCATCAAAGCGCGATGCGATGATGTCCATGTACTGGGCGTCACCGGTGTTGTAGCGCCGAAAGACGGAATAGGCGATATGGTCAGCGATCTGCACCAATCGCGAGGCACGCGAGTCGACAAAGAACGGTGTGTCGGCGATGTTTCTTAGAGATCCCCATCGCGTTCCGACTTTGCGGAACTCGCGGCCGAGCCGTTGCAACGAAGTCTCGCGCGTGGCCTTGTCGAGGATGACCATGCCACGCTGCTGGTCGCCTTGTTGACGGCAGCGGCTCAGGAAATAATCGAAGCGCTGGCATAGGTCCTCGAATGCCAGTTCAACAGGGTCCAGTGCAGGGTAGGACTTCTTGTGGATCGCGCAAGCGAAGAGGCGCGTCGTTTCATAACTCGACGCCGCTACTCGCAGAACAGACTTCAACACTCCCCGCGCCTCCTCAATCGTGAGCGCCTTCCAGGGCGTCTGCCGTCTGGAGAATATAGTGGAAGCGTGAAATTCGACGTCTTCGGGATTCTCGCTATAAGCGGTAGCTAACTTATCCAGCTCACGGCTGAACCAGTCCACTTGTGCTTCGTAGACGCAAACACCGCCCAGCACAAAGTACTCTTCAGCAGGGTTCCCCCGCCGAACCCGCGTCGTCAAGGTAGAGGAGGTACATGCAGTCACAGACACAAAAAAAGCAGCCGAGCGGGTTTGCACCCGACGGACCGCCGAGGCAGCCCTCTCAACCGCAACCTTATATTAGCACAAAACGGCTCGTCGTTTAGCTGTCATTCAATGACTTTCCTTCTAACCTGTCGTCTAAAACGCGTAGGACGCTCCCGCCTGGTTCCAGCGATACATCAATCACGCTTCCAGCACGAAAGATCGGGGAGCGGGATCTGCGCCGAGCGTCCACCTGAGTCGTCAGGCGAACGACCTTTGTTGGCAGAATCATCCCATGTCGATGACGAGGAAGTGCTGCGGGAGACTCGGTTGTGCGGAGGCGGCGGGAATGTCTGGACTCTGCAGGAAGCATTACGAAGAGCACGTTCTGGCTCCTCAACGTCCAGCAGCGTCTTCTGCCTCATCTTGAAGTAATCGACGGAGCCGTCCAGGGCACGTAGACATTGGGCCTTCGTAAAGGCACCACAGCCATTCGTGTTGCGTTTGGACCATGACTGAGCCAGGATCGGAGTATCCGTACCACATCAGCGCTATATCGGAGCTTGCCAAGCACTATAGCGCCGAGCGGTTCCGGTACGAGATCAAGGTTTGCCGAGATGTGCTCAAAAAGCTCATCGCCGAGGACCACCGTTCAGATCAGCAGCGCGCCCGATACCGCATTCTTCGAATCCTTGACAGGCAGCTCTACCGCGCGCATTTCTGGGTGGAGTACGACGCGGACTTGCTGGCATGGGTGATGCGTAACCTCATCGAGCTCAAGTTCTGGACTACGTTCGTATCCGAAAGCGAGGCAAACGCTATCCGATTCCTGAGCGAAGTCAACAATGATATGAATGAGCTTTACTTGCAGATGCTCAAGGCACACCCGGACGACACACCTGAGATGGACTTCCTTCCTGAGATTGCGAAACGGGTCCGGGTTGAGCCGAGCAGCGGCCAGGAGTCCGTCACCTGGAAACTCGCCAGCAAACTGATCCACCAGAGTTCGTGGTTGATCAACAACTACGAATTAGTCTTGACAGCCCAAGAACACAGACAATTCTTCGCCCTGCAAATACTGCAATACGGCTGGGGTATCATCACGATGTTCCATGACGTCACCTGGGTTGAGTAGACGTCCGGAGCCACAATTCCGCCCGCGGCCAATACGAACCACTGGCCTCCACATTCAGAGTCTTCAGGCTGGGTTTACTCCCGATGGCGCCCTTGCGATCGCTTTGAGTGCATTCGGGACCTCTCGCGACCGTTGCGCACAAAATACCCCGATGTACTCGTCCTCTTCCTGGTTTGGCTACTGTGCCACGCGGAGTCGATCAGGCCCGACACGAAACGTTGCCGCGGTCGCTTCGCAGCTAATCCCCCTCCCCCTCACTCCACCCAAACCGCCACGCCCGCCGGACCTATCTCTCTTGTCCCGATGACGATCTTCGCCGCCGGTGCCGCCGGGATGGCGAGCTTCTTTTCCGAGAAGTTCGTCGCTACCCAGAAGCCGTCGCGCCAGTCGACCACGTATTGCGGCGGGAAACTCTGCGTCGCCACTCCGGCCGCCGTGTAGACTCGCTTCAGCAAATCGAACTCCAGTTCGCCCGCCAGCGTTTCCACTCCGATGTAGGTCACCGTCCCTTTGCCCAGCTTGCGCGTGGTGGCCGCCGGCGTTCCCGCGTAGAACTGATCCGCGTAGCGCGCCAGCACCGTGGTCCCGGCCCGCGGCTTGAGTTGATCGCCCCAGGCGGCCCACTCGTAGGCGCGCGCTCCGGCCGTCACGGTTCCCTTCACCGGCGCGGGCAGCACGTCGTAAGCCGGGATCTCCGCTCCGATCAAATCGTGGATCGGCCCCGCCCACGGCGCTTCCCACAGATGCCCGTTCCGGTCCTTCTGCGCCGTGCGGCAGGTCAGCACCAGGTGGCCGCCCGCTTCGGCGTACTTGCGGAAGCGCTCCACCAGCCCGCCATCCACCATCTGGTACGCCGGCGCGATCAGAAACGGGTAGCCCGCGAAATCCTTCTCCTCGGTGATCACGTCCACCGGCGCGCCCAGCCGCTTCAGCGCGCGGTAGTGCTTCATCAGGTGGGCGTTGGTGTCCCAACGCGCGGTCTGCTTGTGGTTGTCGATGTCCCAGCGGTTGTCGTAGCTGTACAGGAATCCCGCGCGGCGCGCCGCGTACGCGCGCGGCTCCTTCGCGTCCGCCTTATACAACTGGCGCAGCATGCGCACGTCCTTCATCGCCCATGCGTACTCGTGACCCCCGGTTGTGGGCGTGACGCCATCGGGACCGGCCAGCCCGTAGTGGTAAAGCTCCCCGCCGGATAGCGGCTGCCGGTAGCGGTAGGTGCACACCAGGTTCGCCCCGGCCGCGAACGCGCGCATGATCCACATGCGGACGGCGCCCGGGTACGGCTGCGGATTCACGTCGCCCCAGTTCACCTGCCCCGGCTGCAGCTCCATCAGCCCGTGCGGCTTGCCCAGGGCGCGCATGAAATCGTGCATGAAGCTCATGTCCGGCGCGCTGCCCAGGCGGAAGCCCAGCGGACCTTCGTTCAGGTTGCCGTGCACGGGGTAGTGCGTCCAGGTGTTCACGTCCAGGTCGCGCGCCGAAAGCGCGGGATTCACTTCCTTGTGCAGCGCCATGTAGTTGGTCGTGATCCACTGGTTCCGCGTGTGGCGGCGCAGCGTTTCGGCCTGGAAGCGTATGTAATCGGCGGTCTCTTCGGCGAACCAGCGCTGGAAATCGAGCTGCGCGTGCGGGTTGATCTGCTGCACCAGCTCCGCCTGGTTGGGGATGCGGATCTGGTCGAAGTTCTGGTACATCTGCGACCAGAAGGCGTTGCCCCAGGCGTTGTTCAGCTTCCCGATGGTCCCGTACTTCCGCTTCATGTGCGAGCGGAACTTCTCCTGGCAGAAATCGCAGTAGCAGTACTGCTTGCTGTAATGGCTCAGCTCGTTGTCGATCTGCCAGCCCCACACGCGCGGGTCCTGCCCGAAGCGTTCGGCGAGCTTGGCGATGATCCCGGCGACGTACTCGCGGTAGCGCGGCACGGTCCAGCAGGCCTGCGTGCGCGAGCCGTGCTCCATGCGGCGGCCTCCGGCGTCCACCATCAGCACTTCGGGGTGCTTGCGGACCAGCCACACGGGCGGCGTGGCCGAAGGCGTGCACAGCACCACTTTCAGCCCCTGCGCCGAGGCGAGTTCCACGTTTTTGGCGAGCCAGTCGAGATCGAAGCGGCCTTCCTCGGGCTCCATGAACGCCCACGCGAATTCGCCCATGTGTACGAATTCGAGGCCCAGCTTTTTGATGTTGGCCATGTCGCGCGCCCACTGGCTCGACGGCCACGCTTCGGGGTAGTAGTAGACGCCGATGGTCATCATGCCGGCGGGTTTGAAGTAGGGTTGGGCGG
The DNA here is from genome assembly GCA_964561215.1 of uncultured Solibacteraceae bacterium. GTDB lineage: Bacteria > Acidobacteriota > Terriglobia > Bryobacterales > Bryobacteraceae > JAJFUV01. The sequence continues at coordinate 39,276 of CAZLOS010000004.1, forward strand.
TGGCCGCCGCCACCAGGACGAGCAACAGCACTACAAGTTTCCGCATCATGCGCTCCGCATGAGCGAGTATACAGCGGTGGGTTGCCTTGCGGCGCTAACGGTGGTTGGGTCCGCGGTACAGGTAGGTGCAGCCGAAAACCACGCCGAGGTCCGGGCTGCGCGGGCCGAAGCCGTGCTCCAGGCCGAGGTGCACGGAGAAGCTCGGCGCAATGTGATACGTGGCAGCCGCGATGGCGCCGCCGTAGTTCACCACACTGGACATCGAATAGTAGGACTGCAAGGCCATGCCCAGTTTTCCATGGATGGGCCGCAGCACGCCGACCGATGGCAGGTACTGATGAATCGTGCCGCCGGTGTGCCCTTCCCACTTCGAAACCAGGTTCCCGGTCAAGCGCGTGCTGCCGAAGTTCTTGTCGCCGTAAAAGGTCAGCTTGTGGTCGTGCATCCCGGTACCCAGCTTGTCGCTGGCGGTCGGCTGCTTGTACATGTAGCCCACGGCGAGCAGGGGGACGCGGCGGGTTTCCGTGTTCAACACGAACTTCCCGCCCACGCTGGTATCGCCGACGCCGTTCCGGCCGTCTTTGGAAATCCAGTGCGTGGGCACGGTAACCAGGGCAAAGCGCTTGGTCACCGAGCATTCATAGAAGCCGGTGAGCCCGCTTGTTTCCGCGCCCGTTGCCGAAGCCTCGCGCGAGAGGCCTTCCGAGATGAGACAGCCGCCGGCGGGTGGAATCGACGTCACGCCGTTCACGCCCGGCCGGATGAGCTTCGTAGCCACCGGCTTCAACGGCTTCGGCCAGAGCGCCGCTTTGGGAATTTCGGCCGCGTGCGCCACCGGCAGGGTGACCAGAAGCTGCGCCAGCACGATCTTCGCGATGGTGGCCGCGGGATAGACGCCCGCGTAGCCCACGTTGGGTTCGTCGTTCTTGGCTTGGTTGGCGGCGAAGGCGAGGCAGGCAGGCTGCGTTTGAATGCCGCTCATGACGCCGATCAGGAAATCGAACGGCATCTTCAGGACCTTGTAGCCGAAAATCATCGTGGCCAGGGTGATGCTGAAGGTGACCGCGGCGCCGGCGAGCATCGTAGGCGCGCCGTTGGCCTGGATGGTCCGCGCGAAGTCCCAGCCGGCGCGGGTGCCGACGCCCGCCAGGAACAGAACCAGGCCGATCTGGCGCAGCGTGAAGTTCGCGCTGGCCGGGATCACCCAACTGATGCGTCCGGTGGAGCCCAGCTTGCCGAGGATGAGGGCCACGATCAGCGGTCCGCCGGCGTAACCCAGCCGCAGCGAGGTGCCGCCGGGCATGGGGAAGGGAATCATGCCGAGCAGAACGCCCAGCACCATGCCGATGCCGATGGAACGGAAGTCGGCTTCGGCCGCGCCGCGAATGGAGTCGCCGAAGAACTTCGAAACTTCCTGCCGCTTCTCGCGCGGGCTGACCACGCGCAGCAGGTCGCCGTATTCCAGGCGCGTGTGCGGGGTGGCGACGAAGTCCGTGTCGCCGCGGCGGATGCGCGACACCGTGGCCGGGATCTTGTTCAGGTCCAGTTCGGCGATGGTCTTGCCCACCACGTCCTCGCTCGACAGGTACACGCGCCGGTATTCGAACTGCGACGTGTCCTGCTCGATGCGCGACGGCGCGGGCGCGCCGAAAATGTTGCGGGCGCTCTCCTGCGCTTCCTCGTCGCCGACCACGGCCACGATGCTGCCCAGCTCGAGCCGGGTCTTGCCCGTGGCCACGTCGGTGTGTCCTTTTTTCTGGATGCGGCTTACGACGAAGCGCGCTCTGTAGATTTCCTGGAACTGGGCCAGCGTCTGGCCGTTCGCGGCCGGGTTCTGAACTACGAAGTTCCCTACCGTGATGGGAGCCTGGCGGGTACCCTCACGCGGCTTCACACCCCACATCTTGCGCAGGAACTGGAAGCAGACGAGCACGCCGATCACGCCCATCGGATACGCGATGCTGTAGGCCACCACCGGCTGATCCGCCAGTTTCTTGGCTTCCACGGCGCTCACTCCGGCCTTCGCGGCCACATCCCGAACCGTTTCGCGGGCGGCTGCCAGCGCGGGCGTGTTGGTCACCGAACCGCAGAACAGCCCGGCGGCGCGCGGCCCGGACATATTCATGAACCATGCCAGGCCCAGCGTCATCGAGGCGCCGAAGGCCAGCACCCCGGCCGCGAACAGGCTGTCGCGATAGCCGCGCTTGCGGATGGCTTGGGCCAGCGCCGGTCCGGAGTGAATTCCGATCATGTAAACGAAGAGGATCAGGCCGAGCGTCGGAACCATCTCCGGCGTTGCGATGCCCGGATGCAACGCGCCGATGGCCAGTCCGGCGAAGAGCACTCCCGCGATTCCGAAGCGGAAACCGAAGAAGTTGATCTCGCCCAACAAGTACCCCAGCCCGATCGCCAGCAAGAGCGGCAGGATGGGAAATTGCACAAGCGTGTCGATAAGTGGTTGCATCTGTTGATCGCAGCGCCGGATTCAGAGAGTGCGCCGGCTTACTTGGCGGCCAGTTTCGCCGCCCACAACCGCTTTGCCAGCCGCGCCGTTTCCTGCTTTAAACCTTCCGGCAGGTGCGTGCCGAACTTGGCGAAGTGCTCCTTGATGAGAGGAACTTCGTGCAGCCAGGCGTCCACGTCCACACGAAGCAGCCGGTCCATGGCGCCTTCAGGAAGTTCCAACCCGTTCAGGTCGAGGTCCTCGACTCGCGGCAAACGCCCGATCGGCGTGTCCACGGCCTGGACTGCGCCGTCGCAGCGGTTGAAGATCCACTCTAACACGCGGCTGTTGTCGCCGTAGCCGGGCCACAGGAACTTGCCCTGCGCGTCCTGCTGGAACCAGTTGACGTAAAAGATCTTCGGCAGCTTGGCGTCCGCGGTCGAACCGATCTTGAGCCAGTGGGCGAAGTAGTCGCCCATGTTGTAACCGCAGAAGGGCAGCATGGCCATCGGGTCGCGGCGCAGCCTGCCCACCTTGCCCGTGGCGGCGGCGGTGGTCTCGCTGCTTACCGTCGCGCCCAGGAACGTTCCGTGCTGCCAGTCGAAGGCTTCCGTCACCAGCGGCACCACGCTCGCGCGCCGTCCGCCGAACAGGATCGCGTCGATGGGCACCCCTTCCGGGGTCTCCCACTCGGGAGCCAGCACCGGGCACTGCCGCGCCGGCGCGGTGAACCGGGCGTTGGGGTGCGCGGCTTTGCGCCCGCAATCGGGCGACCAGATGCGGCCCAGCCAGTCGATCAGCATTTCCGGCTTCTCTTCCGTCATGCCTTCCCACCAGACGTCGCCGTCCGGCGTGATCGCGCAGTTGGTGAAGATGGAGTTCTTCTGCGCCGTCAGCATGGCGTTCGGGTTCGACTTCATGTTGGTCCCCGGCGCCACGCCGAAGAACCCGGCTTCGGGGTTGATGGCGTGCAAGCGGCCGTCGGAACCGAACTTCATCCAGGCGATGTCGTCGCCGATGGTTTGCACTTTCCAGCCCGGGATGGTGGGTACCAGCATCGCCAGGTTGGTTTTGCCGCAGGCCGAGGGGAACGCGGCCGCGACGTACTTCGTCTCGCTGGCGGGGTTGGTGAGCTTCAGGATGAGCATGTGCTCGGCCAACCAGCCCTCGTCGTGCGCCTGTACGCTGGCGATCCGCAGGCTGTGGCACTTCTTGCCGAGCAGGGCGTTCCCGCCGTAACCGGAACCGTACGACCAGATCTCGCGCGTCTCGGGGAAGTGGCAGATGTACTTGTGCTGCGGATTGCAGGGCCAGGTGGAATCCTGCTGGTCGGGCGCCAGCGGTGCGCCGACCGAGTGCAGCGCCTTCACGAATTCGCCGTCCGTGCCCAGCCGTTCGAGCACCTTCGTGCCCACGCGGGTCATGATGTGCATGTTGGCGACAACGTACGCCGAGTCGGTGATTTCGACGCCGATCTTGGAGATGGGCGAGTCGATGGGCCCCATGCAATAGGGGATCACGTACATCGTGCGGCCGGCCATGGCGCCGTCGAAGAGCTTGGTCAGCAGGCTCTTCATCTTGTCCGGGTCTTCCCAATTGTTGGTGGGGCCGGCGTCTTCCTTATTTCGCGAGCAGATGAAAGTGCGGTCCTCGACGCGAGCCACATCGCCCGGATTGCTACGCACGAACACGCTGTTGGGGCGCTTTTCGGGATTCAATGGAATCGCGTTGCCCTGCTGGATCATGAGGCGGAGCATCAATTGGTACTCGCGGGCCGAGCCGTTACATAGATGAACGCGGTCCGGCTTGGTCAGCCCCATGATTTCTTCGACCCACCGGAGAAGCTCGGGGTGCCGAATGCTCTTGATTCCAGATTTACGAATCGATTTTTCTAGTAGTGCTGGTGCCATGTGTAGCTCTCTTCATTCCTGTCTCTAAAACTGCCCTGGCGTTCCGGGCTCCCTCCTTTTGGGACACCCGTAGCGCCATCCTTTTTCCTGGCAATAGCGGCGCCTGCCCGCATTCGGGCCGCGTCGCGTTCGACCGGGGGCTCAGCGCCCCTGACGGCACTCACCCGATGCGAGCGCCGCCGGCGTCGACGCCATTGGACTTACCTCCTCTAGACTCCCTGCTGAGCATCACTGCCAGCCGGTGAGATAATGCCGCGAGTGAATTGTACAGGTCTTCGTTCTGCACGATGATCTTCGGCGGCAAGTGAAGGCGCACCGGAGCGAAATTCCATATCGCTCGAATGCCGCCCTCCACCATCAGGTCCGCCACCTTCTGCGCCGCTTCCGCGGGCACCGTGATGATGCCCAGATGGATGTCCATCGCGCGGACGTAGTCGGCGAGTTCCTGGATGGGGCGTACCTCGACGTCGTGCACGCGCTCACCCACTCGCAAGGGTGAGTTGTCGAAGGCGGCGATCAACTGGAGGCCGACCTGCGCGAACCTCCGGTGCCCGAGCAACGCCGTCCCGAGGCTCCCCGCCCCGGCCAGCACCGCCCGTTTGCCGCCGTTGTATCCGAGAAAAGCGCCGATCCCCGGGATCAACTCGTTGAGCCGGAAACCCACACCGGGTCTCCCGACCATCTCGATGCTTTCCAGGTCCTTCCGCACCAGGGTCGGGTCCATGCTGAGGTCCCGGCCGATCAGGCTGCAGGAAACCGAAGAGGCTCCCTGCTCTTCCAGATGCTGGAGGTAGCGATAATAATCAGGCAACCGGTGCAGTGTGGGTTCTGGAACCCGGTAAGTCGCAGGCTGGCTGGTATCGCTCATAAAACCATTCCTCGAAAGGTGCTTTTCAGAACTGATCGAGAAACTTTTCTCGATTCCATCGTACAACAGGCGCCCATCCGCGTCAATAGAAAAAGCAAATAATGTCTATAAATTATTTGTTACCAATGCGTTACAGCGATCAAGTTGACGGAGTCCGTTTTGGTAGTGTAAACTCAACATCGAGAATTACTTCTCGATGCTACCCAGGATTCCTCGTAGTTTTCCACGCAGAGCCGTCCCCAACGGCTGTGGCATCAAGACCAGATTCAGAACATGCAACAAATAGTCCACGACGTGTTGATTCTCGGAACCGGTTTGGCGGGCTTGCGGGCCGCCATCGGTATGAATTTGCGAACGCGGGGCAACATCGATATCGGCCTCGTCTCGAAAGTACAGATCATGCGTTCGCACTCAGTGTGCGCCGAAGGCGGCACGGGCGCGGTGATGCGGCCCGAAGAGGGCGACAGCCTGGAACTGCACGCCTGGGACACCGTGAAGGGCTCGGACTTCCTGGGAGATCAGGATGTTGTGGACCGTTTTGTCTCGAAATCGCCGGACGAGATCCGCCTGCTCGATCACTGGGGCGTGCCCTGGTCGCGCCGCCCCGACGGGCGCATCATGCAGCGTCCCTTCGGCGGCCACACCTTCCCGCGCGCCTGCATGGCGGCCGACAAAACCGGCTTCTTCGAGATGCAGGCGCTCTACGACACCCTCCAGAAGTTCAACCGTTTCTCTCGCTACGACGAGGGTTTTGTGACCTCGTTGCTCCTTGAACAGGGGCGCTTTGCCGGGCTCACGATGTACGACGCGCCGACGGGCGAGTTCGTGCTGTTGCGCGCCAAAGCGCTCCTGATTGCTTCGGGCGGCTTGGGCAACCTGTTCGGTTTCACCACGTATTCGCAGACCGTCACCGGCGACGGCCAGGCGATCGCCTACCGCGCCGGACTGGCTCTCGAAGATCCCGAATTCCTCCAGTTCCACCCCACCGGCCTGGTGCCCTCCGGCATCTTGATGACCGAAGGTTGCCGCGGCGAAGGCGGCTACCTGCGCAACAGCCGCGGCGAGCGCTTCATGGAAAAGTACGCGCCCAAGATGATGGAACTGGCTCCGCGCGACATCGTTTCGCGCTCGGAGATGACCGAGATCCTCGAAGGGCGCGGCTTCAAGGGGCCGGACGGCCTCGACTACGTCCATCTTGACCTGACGCACCTGGGCGCCGAACGCATCAACAAGCGGCTGCCCCTGATCCGCGAAGTCTGCATCAAGTTCCTGGGCCTGGACCCCATCACGCAAATGATCCCGATCCGGCCCGTGGCGCACTACTCGATGGGCGGCGTGGAAGCCGCCATAGACGGACGCACCAAGGTCGAGAACATCTGGGCCGCCGGCGAAGTGGCCTGCCACTCGCTGCACGGCGCCAACCGCCTCGGCTGCAACTCCACGGCCGAGTGCCTGGTCTGGGGCGGCATCACCGGAGACGAAATCGGCAAGTACATCCTCGCGGGAGGGCAGCTCGGCGACGCGCCTGTCCGGCAAGCCGAACAGGAAGAGAACCGCGTGTTCAGCGGCCTGCTCCGGCGTGATGGCAACGAAAGCGTGGCGGCCATCCGGCGCGACCTGCAAAGCACCATGGACCAGCACGCCGGCGTCTACCGCACCGGCGAGTCCATGCGCGAAGGACTGGCCAAGATCGCTTCCCTGAAAGACCGTTTCCAGCGCGTGAGGGTCGACGACAAGAGTCGCATTTACAACACGAACCTGATCCAGGCGTTGGAAACGGAAAACATGCTGGAGCTGGCCGAGGTGCTGCTCTACGCCGCCGAGGCTCGCGAGGAATCGCGCGGCGGCCATGCGCGAACCGATTTTGCGACACGGGACGACGTCAAGTTCCTGGCCCATTCGATGCTCTACTACACAGGTAGTACTCCACGTCTTGAATACAAGCCCGTGGCCATCACCAATTGGAAGCCTGTGGAGCGTAAGTACTGATTTTGAAAAAGATTACCATGGCTCAAATCGAACGACACGATAACCGGCTGGGGCTGTGGGGCTGGCTGGGCGGAGGGCGCTGGGGTTTGGAGCGCTACGCCTACTCGCTGCACCGCATTACCGGACTGGCGCTGCTCGGCTATTTTCTGCTGCACATCGTGGTGACCAGCCTGCGCGCGATGGGCATCTATTTATGGGCTCCCGGAGGTCCGCTGCACGCCCCGATCTTCAAGATGGGTGAGTACCTGGTGTTTGCGGCGTTCGCCTTCCACGCCTTGAACGGAATCCGGCTGGTGCTGGTGGAACTCGGTGTGGCGGTGGGCCGTCCCATCGAGCCGGTTTACCCATACAAAACTTCGCTGACCGTCCAGCGGCCGCTGCTGATTGTGATGATGGTCGCGGCGTTTGCCCTGCTGCTGGCTGGTGCGTACTGCTATCTGTGAGAGGAAGTGACCAAGTGACGAAATACTGGACCGCGCACATTGTCACGGGAATCCTGATCCTGTTTCTTTTGGGTTTGCACATGGCCATCATGCACATGGGCGGTATCGTGCATTTGTTCTCGCCGCATGGCGGCGACGCCGTCTCAGTACAAAACAGTCTTGCACGGGACGGAAGTATTTTCTTTACATTCACTTACATCCTGATGCTGGGCGTGGCGCTCTACCACGGGCTGTATGGCCTCCGGACCATGCTGCTCGAGTTGACGCTCACGCCCAGGATGCAGTCGGTGGTGACGGTCATGCTCGTTGTTGTGGGCATTGCCCTGTTCACTCTCGGCTCGATGGCGACGGTAGCGGCGCACGGCATGGCGTCCGTGGGAGGGCGCGTATGACCCCGAGCAAGGAAGGCGCCCGCAACATCCGGTTTCACGTGACCCGCTACAATCCCGAGACCGATTCGAAGCCCCGCGTGCAGACCTACACGGTTCCCGTGACGCCGGGCATGACCGTGCTCGACGGTCTTCACTACATCAAGAGCTACCTGGACGCCACCCTGGTCTGGCGCTACTCCTGCCGCATGGGCATTTGCGGTTCTTGCGGCATGCTGATCAACGGCAGCGCGGGTCTGGCCTGCAACACCCAGATCCTGCACATCACCGATTCCGACCTGACCGTCGGCCCGCTGCCGAATTTCCGTATCATTCGCGACCTGGTCCCGGACCTTGCGCCGATGTTCAACAAGCACCGCTCCGTGAAGCCCTACATTTTGCGGGCGGACGCTTCCGAGGTTGACGACCCGGCCGGCGAATACTACCAGTCGGCTGAGGATCTCGAAGCGTATCTGCAATTTACCTACTGCATCAAGTGCGGCTGCTGCATGGCGGCCTGTCCGACTCTGGCGACCGACAAATCGTACCTGGGTCCCATGCCCGCAACCGCGGCGGAGCGTTACAACCGCGATAGCCGGGACGACGGTTCGCGCGTGCGGGCCCTGGTCACCGGAGACGACCACGGCGCTTTCCGTTGCCACTATGCCGGGGAATGCTCGCGCGTTTGTCCGAAAGGCGTCGATCCAGGCAAGGCTGTCCAACTCCTCAAGCGGCGATTGGTTCTGGACTACTTGCATCTGGGGCGCAAAGGCCAGCCCTGCTCGAAGCTGCACGGGCCGGGCAGCGGGAAACCGTTGGCAGGCGTAGGGCCCGCGCCGAAGCGCACCGTTACTTCAACCGGCGCTTGAGGATGTACCGGACAATCGGCGTGGGATTCTCGAGCGAGTGCGGATGGTGGCCCACGCCGGGCTTCACAATCAACTCCATATGCCCGCCCAGGTCCTCGAACCGTTCCTTGAGGACCAACGTGTTCTCGTCGTAGGGAACCACGTCATCGGCGTCGCCAACCACATGCAGGACCGGGATGCGGGCTTTCGCAATCGGCGCCAGGATGCCGATCGGATTGCCCTTCCACGCGAGCGCCTGCTCCTCGCTGAAGCCATAGACTCTCTTGAAGAGTCCCCAGTCGCCGGGGCTGCCCTTCCCTTTTCCCTTCCCGCCGGGCCAGCTCTTCACGTCGCAGACCGGCGCGTCGCCATAGATCAAACCTGCTTTGTCCGGGTGCGCGGCGGCCCAATTGTACACGTAGAGCCCGCCCCGGCTCATGCCCAGCAGCACCGGCCGCCGGGAGAATCCGTACTTGCCGGTGAGTTCTTCGTAAAGTTTCAGCCAGCGCTCCATGGTGTCCGGGCTGCCGAAGGTGTTGGGGCAGGCCATGTAGACGACGTGCCAGCCCTTTTCAAGCAGGGCCTCATCCACCGTGGGAAATGCGCCGAAAAACTCGCCGCGCCACAGCCAGGGCGTGCCTTTGGCAACCTTCGATGGCGTCACTACGGTCACGGGACGATCCGCGTATTGGAACACGTAGCGCGCATGGCCTTTCCATGCCGAGCGTACGCCCGGAAACTCCTGCGCGCTGGCCAGTCCGGCGGCCGCCAGGAGCGCACAGCACAGAACGGTAGTTTCGGACAGATGTATCTTTCTCACTTTGTCGATAACCTGCGTGCGGCCGTTAGCCTAGGATCTCCGCCAGACGCCGGGCGACGATCCGGTGCTCGTTCCCGCGCATCATCCATACCGAAACCAGCAAAGCCCCGGCGCCGCGGCTCTGGATGTGGATGGGCGGATCGCCGTCCATCAGGCGCTTGACAACCTCGGCCGAAGTCGGCTTGCCGCCGCCCTCTTCCCATGTGATTTCCAGGTGCGGCACCACGTTGGCGATCACGGGCACGTACCGGCGCGGGGTGATTCCCTTCACTTTCGAGAGCGTCGCGATCATTTCCGAGACGCGCCGCTCGAGTTCGCGCATCTCCGCTTCGTGATCGACCTTCATGTAGCGCTCGACGGCGGCCAGCAAGCCCATCACCTCTTCCTTGCCGACCTTCATGCCGCGACCGATGCCCCCGGACGGGCTCATGCAGGGACGGGCGGCCTCGATGAGGTCCTCGCGGCCCAGTAGCAAACCGCTGGCCTGGGGGCCGAGCAGCCCCTTGCCGCCGGAGAACGCCACCAGGTCGAAGCCCTGCTTTACATAGGCGCTGAGATTCGAAACCGGCGGAACGTCCGCGGCGGCGTCGTTGAATGTGGGAACGCCGTGTTTCTTGCCGATGGCGATCCACTCGTCGCGCTTGATGAGGCCGTCGGGCTCGTACTTGTTGAGGAAGAACATCATGGCCGTGCGGTCGTTGATGGCACGCTCGGCTTCCTCGGCCGTCTCCACCCACACGATGTGCGCCCCGGCGGCCAGCATCTGCTGCTCGTAGCCCGAACGGTGTTTCTTCTGCTGGATCACTTCGCCCCGGGACTCCGAGGTGTCGGGCAGGCGCGCCATGATCTTCGCGTCGCCGCGCGCCAGGCAGGCCGCCGTCCCAACCATGATGGCGCTGGCGGCGCCGCAGGTGATCATGGCCGCCGGCACGCCGATCAGCCCGGCAATGCGAGCGCCCGCCTTTTTATTGAGTTCAGGCAGCGGAACGAAATAATGCGATGCGTCCACCATGGCCTGCACCACTTCCGGGGGCATGATGGAGCCGCCGAGCACCGTCACCGTGCCGACGCCGTTGATGATCGGTTTTATGCCGAGCTTCGAGTAAATGTTCGGACGGGCGGGCTTGGCCGTGGCCGAAACTGCCAGGGGCGCGGCCGCCGAGGCCCGCATGAAAGTTCTGCGAGACGATGGGCTTTCCATGGCTGATCAATGGCAGTGTAACAGGAGGTCAGCGGAATTGCAGGAGTATTTCAATGGTGTGCGAAAGAGGGGCCGCCGCCGAGCCGGAGACTTCTTTCGCTTTGACCTGGCGCATCATCATTGCGTCGTGCATGCCCTTCCTCACGGAGACGGCCTCGGGCGCTTCGAAGGTGAGGCGCAGGATCTTAGAGCCGGCACCGGGCCCGAGCTTGATTCCGCCGGCCGCGGGCGCAATCACCTGCGCGCCCTTGTGCACGTCTCCCGCGAAGATCTGCTTCTCGACATCCGAATACAGCACCAACCGGCCGTCCGCGGGCGCAGTCACCGACAGACGCACCACATCGCCGGAATTGAGGACGGCGCCGGCCGGTGCCTCCACGAACTCACCGCCTGATTCTTTCAGCACCTTGTAAGCGGGGGGGGCGAACGCGACGGACGCCGCAACTGCGGGAGCAGAAGGGCGCTCCACCTCCACGAAATCGGCCTTCGCCTCGTTGGCGACTGGTCCCGGCATACCACCAATGCCCACCCGTTGCGGTAACTCGTTCACCTGCAGGCGCGGTCTTATCGGAGCCTGCGCCACCGCTTCCAACTTCTTCTTCGGCAGCACCTTCTCCACCACCGGTGTTTCCATGGGTGCGGGAACGGATTTCCGTTCGATCCGCGCCAACGGCGCCATGGCGGGCGGGCGCGGCGCAATCATGAAGAAGGCGACCAACCCTACGGTTGCCAGCGCTCCCGCCATGGCCCACGGCGCGGGCCGCAGCCACCAGGAGTGCTTGGGCGACGGAGACTCCGAGAGCACGGCGATCAGGCGCGCGCGCGCGATGGGATCGGCGAGCATCTCGCGCAGCGGCTGCTCCCGCATGAGCGCGTCGTAGAGCGTCTGATCCGCGAGCGCGGCTTCGTACAGCGCCGCGCGCTCTTCGGCCGTGAGCGTCCCGGTCGCGTAAGCGCCCAGCAGCTTCTCGATGTCCTCGCGCTTCATGACTCCTGCTCCCAGCTTCCGCCCAGGCGTTCGAGCAGTTCCTTGCGGCAACGGAAGTCCCAGGTGTAAATCGTGTTGATCGACTTCACGCCCATCAGTTCCCTGATCTCGGCGAAGCTCTTGCCTTCCAGCTTCAGCCGGAACAACTGCCGGCAACGCTCGCCCATGCCCGTCATAGCTCTCTCCAGCCGCTCCAGCATCTCGCGCCGTTCCGCCTGGTCTAGCGGGCCCGGCGCTTCGTCGGCCAGCGGTACGTCATCCGTAGAAACCTGCGTGTCCAGACCGCGCCGGTGCGATTTGCGCAGCTCGGCCACCATCTTGAAGCGCACGATCTTGAGCGAGAGCGGGAGCAGATCTTCCAGAGCGTCGAGATGCGCGTACTTGCGGTGCAGCACCAGCAGGACCTCCTGAGCCAGGTCCTCCGCCATGTCCCTTCCTATACGGGATGCCGCGAAGCCGACAATCCTTTCGCGCAGGCGGGCTAGGATCTGGTCGCGGTCCACTTCATTCTATTGGAATGAATCCGCGCCCGAAATTCAAGGATCATACATGGGACCGCTATAATGGGGATCTGATGCCCGCTGAGCTGGTCTGCTTCAATCCGTCCTGCCGGACGCGCTATCCGATCACTGAGGTGATCTACAATTGCCCGCGCTGCGGGGCGCTTCTGGAAGCAGTTTACCCGCCCGCGCCCGATCCCGGCCAACTAAAGAAAGTGTGGCGCGAACGCCGCATGAACAACACGCCGTTGGACCAAAGTGGCGTGTGGCGCTACCGCGAGTTCATCCCGTTTCTTGAATCTACAGACGTAGTAGTAAGTCTGCGCGAGGGGAACACGCCGGTGCTCAATGCGCCCAAGGCCGCCGCGTACGGCGGTTTGAAGCGCCTCGCCTTCAAGCACCAGGGCTTCAATCCGACGGGTTCGTTCAAGGACAACGGCATGACCTGCGGCGTGTCTCAGGGCGTCCGTCTCGGCATGAGACGGGTGGCGTGCGTTTCCACCGGGAACACGTCCGCCTCCATGGCCGCTTACGCCAGCGCCGCTGGCCTGGACCCGATCATCTTCATCCCGCACGGCAACATCTCTTATGGGAAACTGGCGCAGGCGCTCGAATACGGCGCGCGGACGCTCGAGGTGGAGGCCAATTTCGACCAGATCCTGGCGCTGGTGCGCACGCTCACCGAACGGACCGGCATTTACCTGCTGAATTCGATGAATCCGTTCCGCATCGAAGGGCAGACCACCATCATGGTGGAACTGATGGACCAGCGCGACTGGTGTCCGCCGGATTGGGTGGTGCTGCCGGGCGGCAATCTCGGCAACACTTCGGCATTCGGCAAGGGACTTCGTCAGATGCTGAAAATGGGCCTGATCGAGCGTTCGCCGCGTCTGGCGGTCATCCAGGCGGAAGGTTCCGCGCCGTTCTACAATCTGATGCAGACCGAGGCACGGGATGCGCTGACTGCCGTAAAGCATCCGGAAACACTCGCTACAGCCATCAGAATCGGCGACCCGGTTTCCTGGCCCAAGGCGCTGCACGAAGTGACGACCTCGGGCGGCGTAGTGGAGAAGGTGACCGAACAGGAGATCGCCGACGCCAAGGCCATCATCGGCGCATGCGGCATCGGCTGCGAGCCGGCATCTGCCGCGACGCTGGCCGGCATCCGCAAGCTCACCGCCGCCGGCGTCATCGATCGCGATGCCGATGTGGTGGCCGTGCTCACCGGTAATGTATTGAAAGATCCGGATTACATCTATCGCTATCACACCGGGCAACTTAAGGCGCCTGACGGCACCCGGATCCGCCCGACGTTCGGCAATCAGCCCCAGGTGGTACCAAACGATCCCGAGCGCATCGAGGCCCTGTTGGCCGATAATGTTAAGGAATCTTGACCAGGTGGTGAGCGGAACGCCATCGGTCGGGGTTGGCGTCGAAAATTTCTCTTGCTCTTCGGATCTTTTTCTGCGACAATACCCTGTAAGTTGTTGGCGGTAATTTGTGTCCGTTGCGGAATAACCAGGGGAGCTACGCGGGAGTAAAGGCGTAGCTTTTTCAGTTTCTGGCCCTCCAAAACGTCTCGCTCTCCGCCAGTCAAGTCAGGAGAACAGTAGTGAGAGAAAAAGGTGTTGTGAAATGGTTTAACGCCGCTAAGGGCTACGGATTTATCCAGCGGTCCACCGGCGAAGATGTGTTCGTGCACTATTCGGCCCTCCAAATGGACGGATACCGGACGGTAGACGAAGGTGCGGAGGTAGAGTTCGAAGTCAAGCAAGGTCCTAAGGGGCTGCAGGCGGAGAACGTAACGAAAGCTTAACCAGTTCCTCCTCTCAAATTAGCGTTTGACAAAGGCCGCCGCCAAAGGCGGCCTTTGTTTTGCCTGGGACCCGATCGTGATATATTCATCTCATCGCAGGGCTTCTACTCCTTGCTGGGATTGATGTCGTAGACACGAAAGGAAGGTGCCTGGTGAGTAGGCGAATCGTTCACGAAGTTCCTTCCCAACCCTCTTCCAAGGTTTCCCGTCGCGGTTTCATAGGCGGCGTGAGTCTTGGGGGAGGGGCGCTGGGCGCGGATTTGCTTGAATCAGAGGCGCTGGCGCAACCTGCCGGCCAAGCGGGCCTGAAGGGTCCCGGCGCCGTCCCGATCACGCTCGAAGTGAACGGGAAACCACACAACCTGACGGTGGAGCCGAGGGTAACGCTTCTCGATGCACTGCGCGACTACCTGGGTCTGACCGGCGCCAAACGCATTTGCGACCGGGGCACCTGCGGTTCTTGCACGGTGATTCTCGACGGCAAGGCCGTCTACGCATGCGGCATCCTCGCCATCGACGCGCAAGGCCGCCAGATACAGACCATCGAGAGCCTGTCGGCGCCGGGCCAGGTGCATCCATTGATTCAGTCCTTCGCGAACAATGATGCGCAACAGTGCGGCTTTTGCACGCCCGGTTTCGTCATGGCGGCAAAGCATTTTCTCGAAAAGAATCCGAATCCGACCTATGGGCAGGTGAAAGAAGGGTTGGGCGGAAACCTCTGCCGTTGTGGCACCTACATGGGGATCCGAAAGGCCGTGGTAGAAGCCGGCGCCCGGATGAAGGGAGGCGCGCATGCCTGACTATAGCTGGCCCACAATGGACAAGCGGCGCTTGCTGGGCAAGCGCACGAACCGCGTGGACGGTATCGTGAAAGCCAGCGGGAAGGCCATCTACGGGCAGGACGTCCGGCGTCCCGGGATGCTGTTCGGCGCCATCCTCACGTCGCCCCATGCACACGCGCGGATTATCAAGATAGACACGAGCGCGGCCGAGGCGACCAAGGGTGTGACTGCGGTTGAAATCGTTTCAGCCCCTGGAACGGAACTACAGTGGGCGGGCACGGAAGTTGTGGCGATAGCGGCCACGAGCGAGACCATCGCGCGCGACGCGCTTCGCAAAGTCAAGGTCGAATACGAAGTGCTGCCCCACATGACTCGGGAGCAGGACTACGCGAAGCCCGGGGCGCGCGTGAAGCGTGGCGGCCAGATGGTGAAAGGCCAGCCGGATCAGGCGTTCGCCGAAGCCGAAGTGACCAGCGCCGGCCACTACGGCATCCCTGTCATCACGCACTGCACCATGGAGACACACGGGCAGGTGATCGAATGGAAGGGCGCGAACCTCGAGTACTGGCCCAGCACGCAGAACGTGAGCGGGCTGGCTAGCGAACTCGGCAAGAGTCTTAACGTTCCCGCCGCCAACATCCACGTGATGCAGCAGCACATGGGCGTGGGTTTCGGCAGCAAGTTCTCGCCGGACCGCTGGGCCGAGGTGTGTGCGAATCTCTCGAAGAAGAGCGGCGGGCGTGCGGTCAAACTGTTTCTGGATCGCGCAACGGACCTGGAAATCGCCGGCAATCGCCCGGCATTTTTCGCCAATATCAAAGTTGGAGGCAAGAAGGACGGCACGATCACGGCGTGGCAGTCGGAAACCTGGGGCACGGGCGGCCTGGGCGGCGGCGGATTGGCTCCCGGACTGCTCCCCTACGTTTTCAGCAAGGTCCCGCACCGGCGTTTCCTGCATTCCACTGTTTCCATCAACGCGGGCGGCGCCCGGGCGTGGCGCGCTCCGAACCACCCGCAGGTGTCTTATCTGACCTGCGCGGCGATCGAAGATTTCGCGGCGGCAGCGAGACTCGATCCGCTGGAAGTCTTCTTGAAGAACCTGGGCCTGACAGATCGCGCGGACACTTATCGCAGGCAGCTTGAAAAGGCAGCCGAACTGATTGAATGGAAGAAGCTATGGCATCCTCGCGGCGAGAACGCGGGCGGACACATGCGCCGCGGGCTCGGCATCGGCGTCTGCACCTGGGGCGGCGCGGGGCACGACAGCAAGTGCGAAGCCGCCATCCATCCGGACGGATCGGTGGAGGTCAAAATAGGCAGCCAGGACCTGGGCACCGGCACGCGCACGGTGATCAATATGGTGGCGGCGGAGACGCTCGGTTTGCCGCTAGGCGCCGTGAAGGTCCTGATTGGCGATAACAAGTATCCGCCTTCGGGTGCGAGCGGCGGTTCGACCACGGTGGGCGGCGTGTCTTCTTCCACGCGTAAGGCAACGATGAACGCGCTGGCGAAACTGTTCGAGGTAGCGGCCCCCGCACTCGGCGCTGCTCCCGCCGAACTCGAAGCTGCCAGCGGCAAGATCCAGGTGAAAGGCACCCCGGCCAGGTCGCTCACCTGGCGCGCGGCCTGCCGCAAGCTCGGGACCAAGACCATCAGTGAAGTCGGCGAGAACGATCCTCAAAACCCCATGGGATTGAACACCGGCGGCGTGGGTGGTGTGCAAATAGCCGACGTGAGCGTCGACACCGAGACCGGCATCGTGAAGATGAACCGGTTGGTGGCGGTGCAGGACTGCGGGCTGATCATCAACCCCAAGACCGCGGAAAGCCAGATCTACGGCGGTTGCATACTCTCGATCGCCGCATCGCTTTATGAAGAGCGGGTCATGGACCGGATCACCGGCCGCATGCTGAACGCCGACATGGAGTTCTACAAGCTGGCCGGGATCGGAGATATCGGCGAGATCATCGTTCATCTGGACATCACGCCGGAAAACGATAAGCGTGGCGTCATCGGCCTGGGCGAGCCGCCCACCATCGGCGGTATCGCGGCCATCTCGAATGCGGTTGCCAACGCCATCGGCGTGCGGCCGGCGGTGCTCCCGCTCACGCCGGACAAGATGTTGGGCGCGCTGGAAGGGAGGAAAGCCTGATGCAAGCCTTTGCATATGCCTCTCCGGCCACGCTGCAGGAAGCCGTGGCGCTGCTCGCTCCGCGTTGGGGCGAGGCGGACATCCTCGCTGGTGGGACGGACCAGATTTCGCTCATGAAGGAGTACATCCACACGCCCCGGCGCGTGGTGAACATCAAGGGGCTTAAGGAACTCGCCGGGATCGAGAAGACGGCGGCGGGCGTGCGCATCGGCGCGCTGGCCACCTTCGAGGAGATGCTCACCAGCCCCCCGCTCAAGGAGTATCCGGCCATCACAACGGCCGTCGCCGGTGTCGCCAGCCCTCAGATCCGCAACATAGGGACGGCGGGCGGCGACCTGTGCCAGCGGCCGCGTTGTTGGTACTTCCGCAAGGGCTTCGGTTTGCTCGCGAAGGACGCCAGCGGCAAAGCCCTGGCGCCGGACGGCGAGAACCGCTACCACGCCATCTTTGGCGGCGGGCCGGCGTGGTTTGTGAGCGCGTCGAGCCTGGGACCGGCGCTGGTGGCGCTGGGCGCTAAGGTGAAGGCGGTCTCGGCCAAGGGGACGAGGGAAATCCCGGTGGAGAAGTTCTTCGTCGCGCCCACGGACGACGCTGCGCGGGAGATCGCACTGGCGCCGAACGAGATTCTGACCGAGATCCTGGTGCCGCCCGCGCGGGGCCGCAACGCGACTTACGAAGTGCGCCAGAGGGAAGCGCTTGATTGGCCGCTGGCGACCGCTTCGGTCGTCCTGCGAATGAAAGGGACTGTGGTGGCCTCTGCGCGAGTGGTGTTAGGACACGTCGCCGCAGTGCCGTGGGTGGCTAAGGAAGCCGAAGCCCTGCTCGCCGGGAAGACGATTACGGTGGACGCGGCCGCCGAAGCCGGTGAACGTGCCGTTGCGGGCGCTACGCCGCTCAGCCAGAACGCCTACAAGGTGCAACTGGCGCGCACGGCGGTGAAGCGCGCGCTGCTGGCAGCCGCCGGCATCAAGGCGTGAGCGGCGGGAGAGAGGAGCGTCACATGGAGAAAACAGGATCGACCAAGCCCGGCGCGGAGCGGTGCGAAAAGCTGCGTTGGAAGGGCCTGTTTATCGACGCCGTTCAGGAGCCGAGCATGGCGAGCGGCGACCGCCTCTTCTGGTGCCACACAACCCAAACCTGTCTGGGCCCGGACGGCAAAATCGCCGACGACGAAGAGTGCAACCCCACGCGCCCCTGCTACCGGGCGCTGTAGGAACTGGAACTTAAGCCGCACACCACTGCGCCGGCGCAACGCGTGCACAGCGGTGCAGAATGTCTTACTGAAATCTTGCTTCAGCGGGGAGGGGGCGTGATGGAAACGACCAGGTTGTCATCCAAAGGCCAGGTTATCCTTCCTAAGCCTTTACGGGACACCCACAAGTGGAAACCGGGTACGGTGTTCCGCGTGGAGCCTGTTGGAGACGGGGCCCTATTGAGGCCGCAGAAGCCTTTTCCCCCCAGCAAGTTTGAGCAAGTCTTCGGATGTCTGAAGCGCGCACAGTCACCCAAGACGTTGCAGCACATGGAGGCCGCTATTGCGGCGGAACTGAACACTCGTTATGACCGCGGTCGATACTAACGTCCTCGTTCGGTTTCTTGTTGCGGACTGACCCGGCAGGCTGCCCGCGCCGCGCGGCTCATCAAGAAGAACCGGATCTGGATTCCGAAGACAGTGCTGCTGGAAACCGAATGGGTACTACGAGTCGTCTGGGAACTGTCTTCCCGGGAGATCCTGTCCGCATTTGAAGAACTGGCTGGCCTGCCGAACGTGGAGGTCGAGGACTCGACCAACGTAACCCGTGCGATCCAGTGGTCGGCCTCCGGGATGGACTTTGCCGATGCGCTGCACTTGGCAAGTTGCGGCGACGCGAGTGAGTTCGCAACATTCGATCGGAAATTCTCCCGCCGCGCTGCGGCGATGGCGCAAACTGCAGTCATTCCTTTGTGAAGTTGGCAGCCGCTGCCGGCCAATCTTGACTTTGTTATACTGATTGCCAAAGGAGACCTGGGATGAAAGTCTTCTCTGGGATCGTTCTGGGAGTGTCTGTTTTCGCCGTCGCCTTGCCGGCGGCTTCCTTGCACAAAACCGACCTGCGGGGAGAGTACGTCGAGGCCCGCACGGCCGACGTGTACACGGGCCCTTGCTTCGCCAATTCGGAAGTGAACCTGGCGGGCGACCTCGCCGTCATGGGCTGGAAGGTCACGGAGGGTTATTGGCAGGGCGTCAAACTTGACGGGCTCTCGGTCGCCGGTGTGCTGCGCGCCAGTTCCACGCTCGGCAACATCGGCCGCTCTCCGTATCCGGTGAAAGCCGTGCTCATTATCGACGAGCGAGCGGACGGGCTGCAACGCATCGCGCCACGCGGTTTCGCCCAAAGGATGGGTGGCGACTTGCTGCAGGATGTCGAGCGCGTCGAGTATCGGCCTATCGAGCTGAGCTTCGCGAACGGCAACGTCAACAGCATGGAAGCGCGGCTCGAGGCCGGCAAGCTGGCGCGGATCGAAACACGGAGCCTCGGCGACGGCGACCACATCTGCCACAACGAAGTGGTCTGGTACAAGCCGCTTACCAAGCTCGACCACGCCATGCCTGCCTACACGCTGACCCAAGGATACTCAGGCGCAGGGCTGGACTCCACGTGGATGAGCCACGATTCACGAAGCTCGTTCGTGGGAACGTTCCACTTTAGCGATTAGCGGCGGTCTACTTCACCGCCTGCTTCATCCAGGCGTAGCACTTCTTCACTTCCGCCACGGTATCCGCGCCCTTGTACTCGTACTCGATCATGGCGGGAATGGACCACTTCTTGTCGCGCAGCAGGCGCAGCACCTCGCGGTTGGGCGTGTCGCCCAGGCCGAACGCGACGTTGGGCCCCTGGTTCTTCTTGCGGTCCTTGATGTGAATCACGAAGATGCGGTCGTGGTGCTTGGCCACGTAATCGACCGGGTCGAAGCCCGCGGCGGTGAAGTGGCCGGTGTCGAGGTTGACGCCGATATAGCTGGACGTGCCCCGCATCGCTTCGGCAAAGTCGTCCGGCCGCGCGAACTCGTTAGGCTTGATGTTGGAGTGGTTGTGCATGCCCACGAACACCTTGGCCTTTTCGGCGAAAGGTGAAATGCGCCTTGCCACGGTCACGGTGCCGGAAGCGGTGAGATACTTCACGCCCAGCGCATGGGCGAATTCGAAACCGCGCTCGATTTCGGCGTCTGTGAAATCGTCTCGGAAGCTGTAGTTGAACGCGTAGAGGTTGATGCCCGCCGCGTCCAGCCTGGCGCGGACCTTCCTGATTTCCTCCATGGGGACCGACATGCGCCACTTGCGCACCTCTTCGCGCGAGCCGCGCGGCTCGACGTGGCCCTGCCAGAGTTCCACGTAGCTAAGCCCGATTTCACCCATCGCCTTGATTGCGTCGTCCAGCGAGCGATCACGGAAACTGTAGCTCTGCGCGCCCATCATTACTCCGCGAACTCTTGAATTGGGCTTAGCCAGCGCCGCCGCAGGCAGCGAGGCCAGGGCCAGTTTGCCGAGATCCCGTCGTGTGTACATATAAAGCCTCCTGGAAATATGCCATGATACCAGTTTGCCGCCCATCCTCTCCATCATTTTCGCCGCCCTACTCACCTTGCTCACGGCCTACGGCCTGGGAAGGTTGTGGTTTCGCAAGAACGAGGTTCCGCACGAGATCGTGCTCGCCGTGGGCGCCGCCATCCTTAGCCTGATCGTGTTTGGCCTGCTGGCGGTTGGGCTCGCGGGAAAAGCCGCCTTCGCGGCCGTGGCGGGAGGAGGGATCTCGGCGCTGGTCCTCCTGCGGGATAAGATCAGGCGCCCGGCCATGCAGTTCTCGCGCCCGTTATGGATACTCCTCCCGTTCGGAGTTCTGTACGTGGTACACGCGCTGGCGCCGGAAATTCAACCCGACGCCGCCGGCTATCACCTGGGCAATGTAGCCGAGTACTTGCGCCTGGGGCGCTTTCCGGGTACCGTGGATTTTTACGAGATCCTCCCGCACGGCGTCGAAATGCTGTTTGCCTTCGCCTTCTCCTTCGGAGGACACTCGGCCGCCAAGCTGGTGCACTTTGCGCTGTTCGCGGCCAGCGTGCCGCTGATCTTCTCGCTCGGAAAGCGGCTTGGCCTGGAGCAGCCCATTCCGGCGTTCGCCGCCGTGTTTTACGCGGTGACTACCGTGGTGGGCACAACCGGCACGTGCGCTTACATCGACGTGGCGCTCGCGTTCTACGCGCTGGCCGCCGTTTATCTCGTCGTGCGCTGGCACCAGGAAGGTTCGACGATCCTGTTAGTTTCGGCCGGACTTGTGGCGGGCTTTTGTTACGGCGTAAAGAACACCGGAGGCGTCGTGGCCGCCGGCGTTGCCGTGTGGCTCCTGGCCCGGCGCAAGTGGAAAGCCGCGGCGGTATTCAGCGTTTCCGCCGCCGCGATGATCGCTCCATGGATGGCGCGCGCCTACCTGATGACGGGCAACCCGGTGGCTCCGCTGTTCAATCGCCTCTTTCCGAATCCCTATTTCCACGTCCTGAGCGAGGAAGGGCTCGCCTCCCGGATGCAGCTCTACGGAGGCGGAAGTTGGCTGGAGCGCATCAAGGATCTGACCCTTTACGGCCGTTCCAGTCTCGGCCTTCTGGGGCCGATGTGGCTGCTGGCGCCGCTCGCGCTGATCGCCCTGCGGCGACCCGCGGGCCGCGTGCTGGTGTGTGCGGCGGCGATCGCCGGCGCGCCTTACTATCTGAACACTTCGGCGCGCTTCCTGATTCCGGCGATGCCCTTTCTGGCGCTGGCGATCTTCATGAGTCTGCCGCGCGGCTTGTCCTGGGCGCTGGTAGCCGCGCATGCCGTTTTGAGCTGGCCCGCGGTGGTAGGTCTCTACGCCGACGACTACGTCTGGAGGTTGCGCGGATGGCCGGTCGCCGCCGCGCTGCGCATCGAACCGGAGCGGGACTACCTTCGCCGCACCTTGGGCGAATACCGGATGGCCGAGGTCATAAACCGATCCACACCGCCGGGCGCGCGAATCCTGGACCTTCATGGCACTGCCGCCGCTTACACCGAGCGCCGGATGAGTCTGTTCTACCAGTCTTCCGCCACCGAGGCGTGCGTCGACGCGCTGCGCTTCGGCCTCTATCAGCATTTGCAGCCTCTGTCCGATTTGGCGGCGAGTTGGCCCGAAGCGCCCTTCACCGCGCTACGGCTCCGGCAGGAAGCAGCGGGCGTCACCAACTGGAGCATCGCCGAATTGGGCTTCTACCGCGGCAATTACCGTTTGCAGCCAAGGGCCCGGTGGCTGCTGGATGCCTGGCCCAACCTCCAGGATGCGCCCTTGGCCCTCGACAACAACTTCACAACTTTCTGGGCGGCGCTCGAACCGGCCAAGCCCGGCATGTTCCTGGAAACGCAATTCGATCAGCCGCTATGGCTCACCGGAGCGACTGTCACGTGCCTCCGCATCGAGCAGAACGTCCGCCTTGCCATCTACGGAAGGAGCCCGGATGGCGCGTGGCGTCTGCTTTGCGACAGGCCCACCCCGCTGATCCGGCGCGATGCCGGCCTGAGGGTGGAAGCCACGCGAGGCATCCGGCGCAGGGGCTTCCAATATATCGTCGCGCCCATCGGCAGCGGCGGGAACAGCCCCATCGGCAGGGATCTGCGCGATGCCCCGTGGCACTGGGGCGTCGAGCGGGTCGCGTGCGAGGGCAATCTCTGCCTTTTCCGGATTCTATGAGAGCTTGGCGGCGATGTCCGCGGCGATCTTTGCACCGTGGAAGCGCCCGTTTTCGATGAAGATCTCGTTTGTGTGGACGCCCGCCACCAGAACGCCGGCCAGATATAGTCCCGGGCGCGCGCTCTCCATCGTTTCCATGTTCAACGCGGGCCGGCCGTCTTCTCCGAGCGAAATGCCGTGCGCGGCGAGGAAACCGAGATCCGGATGGTATCCGGTCATGGCGAACACGTAGTCGTTGTCGAGCCAGAGTTCTCCCTCCGGAGTCCGGATGAGAATCCTCCGCGGCTCGATCCGGGCGATGCCGGACCGGAAATAGGCCTTGATTTCGCCTGCCGCGATGCGGTTTTCGAGGTTGGGCTTGATCCAGTACTTCACGTGGTCATGCAGGGCGTCGCCGCGATGAATCAACGTGACGCGTGCGCCGCTCCAATGAAGTTCAAGCGCCGCGATCGCCGCCGAGTTCTTGCCGCCCACCACCACCGCGTCGTACTGAATCACAAGAGGCCTTCGATCTCCTGTTCGATTACCTGGCGTAACCGGGCGGCATCCTTCACCCCGCCCTCGGCCATATCCGGACGGCCGCCCGCCTTGCCGCCCGCGGCCTGCGCCACCTTGCCCGCGAGCTTGCCCGCGTGGACCTTGGCGGTCACGTCCTTGCGAACGGCGCTGACCAGCTCGCCTCCGCCGCTCGAAAGTACGATTACGTCGATGCCCTGGTTGCGCAATGAATCCGCGATCCAGCGCAACTGCTGGCGATCGAAGTCGTCGACGTAAGCGGCCACTAGCGTAACCCCTTTGACGCCGCGCGCGCGATCCTTGAGATTCGCGACCATCGAGTGCGCCAGCTTCTGCTTGAGCTGGTCGAGTTGCTTTTCGAGGGCTCTCTCGCGGGCGATCATCCTTTCGGTCTGCTCGTAGAGTTCCGGTTCGGCGGTGCGCAACAAGTTAGCCACGCGTTCGAGCGAACCCGACACTTCCTGGAAGCGGGCCAGCGCGCCCTCGCCGGTGATGGCTTCGATGCGGCGCACGCCGGCCGAAATGCTGCCTTCGTAGACGATCTTGCACAGCCCTATGTCTCCGGTCCGCGAGGCGTGCGTGCCGCCGCACAACTCGCGGCTGAAGCCGGGCACGGAGACCACCCGCACCTTGTCCCCGTACTTCTCGCCGAACAGCGCCA
Organism: uncultured Solibacteraceae bacterium; assembly: GCA_964561215.1. Classification (GTDB taxonomy): domain Bacteria; phylum Acidobacteriota; class Terriglobia; order Bryobacterales; family Bryobacteraceae; genus JAJFUV01. The sequence continues at coordinate 63,316 of CAZLOS010000004.1, forward strand.
TGGCGCCCGTAGTCAGCGCCTGATCCAGCGCCATCACGTCGGTTGTGACCGCCGAGTTGCGCAGGATCTGTTCGTTCACCAGGCGCTCGACTTCGGCGACCTCGTCGGAGTCCATGGCCGTGTAGTGGGTGAAATCGAACCTCAGCCGCGCCGGCTCCACAACGCTGCCGGCCTGCTTGACGTGCGCACCCAGCACCTGGCGCAAGGCGGCGTGGAGCAGGTGCGTTGCCGTATGGTTGCGCATGGTGGCGTGGCGCGATCCTGCGTCGACCTCCGCCCGCAAGACGTCTCCCACGTGGATCGCGTCGGTTGTGACGACGCGGTGAACACTCAGGCCGGTGACAGGCGGGTAAACGCTCTCAACCGTCGCCACCTTGATGCCGCCCGCGTTGTAAAGCTCGCCGTTGTCGCCAACCTGGCCGCCGGTCTCGGCGTAAAACGGCGTCCGATCCAGCACGACCTCGGCCTTCGTATTGGGCCCGACGCTCTGGACCGGCTGCTCATCCACAAGCAAGCCGATTACCTTGGCGTCCGGCGTCGAAAGCATTTCGTAGCCGAGGAACTTCGTGGGCCCTGGCGCCCGCAGTTCCTGATAGGCCTCTGCGATGATGCCCTTCTCGGCGCCCTTCCAGCTTGCGCGCGCCCGCTCGCGCTGCTGCTCCATTTCGGATTCGAAACCCGCATTGTCGATGCCCAGGCCGTACTCGCGCGCCATCTCTTCCTGCTCGTCAAGCGCAAGACCGTAGGTGTCGTAAAGCTTGAAGGCGACCGCGCCCGGCAGCACGCCGGCCGTGGCGGCCTTCACCTCGTCGTGGAATACACGCTCGGCCACCTGGTAGGTGGTGGCGTAACGGTGCTCTTCTTCCTTCACCATGCGGGCCACGCGCTGGATGCTCTGCATCAGCTCCGGATAGGCGGGCTTCATCAATTCGGCCACGAAGCCGGTCATTTTGTAAAGGAACGGCTCTTCCAGCCCGATACGGCGGATGTGGCGCATGGCGCGGCGCATGATCTTGCGCAGCACGTAGCCGCGTCCTTCGTTGGCCGGCACCACGCCGTCGTGAATCAGGAATGCGGTGGAGCGGCTGTGATCGGCGGCGATGCGCAAGGCCGAATCGACGCGCGGGTCCTCGCCGTAAACCACATTGGCGAGTTCGGCGGCGTAGTCGACAATCGGGCGGATGAGATCGGTCTCGTAGTTGCTCAGCTTGCCTTGCATGACGGCCGCGACGCGCTCCAGGCCCATGCCCGTGTCGATGGACGGGCGCGGCAGCGGCGTCATCACGCCCTCCGAGTCGCGGTTGAACTGCATGAAGACTAGGTTCCAGATCTCGACATAGCGGCCGCCGCAATCGCTGGGGAACTCCTCGTCCTCGTGACCCGGTTCGCACGCGTCCGGACCGAGATCATAGTGAATTTCCGAACACGGCCCGCACGGGCCCGTGTCGCCCATCTGCCAGAAGTTGTCTTTCTCATCCAGCCGGAAGATGCGGCTTTTCGGAACGCCGGTGACCTTCTGCCACAACTCGTCGGCCTCGTCGTCCTCGCGGAAGACCGTGAAGTAGAGCTTGTCTTTCGGGAGGCCGTAAACCTTGGTGATCAGCTCCCAGGCGTAAGCGATCGCGTCGGCTTTGAAATAGTCGCCGAAGCTGAAATTCCCCAGCATCTCGAAGAAAGTATGATGACGACGGGTATAGCCGACGTTTTCCAGATCGTTATGCTTCCCGCCGGCGCGGACGCACTTCTGCGAGGAACAGGCGCGCGAATATTCGCGCTTTTCGGCGCCCAGGAAAACGTCCTTGAATTGATTCATTCCGGCGTTGGCGAACAACAACGTAGGGTCGTTGGCGGGAACTAAAGATGAGCTTGGTACGATGCGGTGCCCGCGTTGGGCAAAGTAGTCCAGATACTGTTGTCTTATTTCGTGACCGGTCACACTTTCATTGTGACACAGCCGCTTTTGACGGCACTTGTGCCGGTGCATTTGGCATGCCGGGGACCGCTACGCCAGGCTGATTGCCGGTTTCCGCTGGCGCACTCGAGGCTGCCCGCCGATCACGAGGCAGCTTGCTCCGTTACGTATGGCTTCTGCGGGCGTAGTCATGCGCTTGTGGTGGCCATTGTCGAAAGCTCAGGCACCGCACCGCAGCGTACCGTAGGAGTCAAGTAAAGCAAGCGCGGTTTGTTGCACCTTATGTGAATCCTGGGTGAAAGTCAGCCGCAATATCGTGTTGACAGAATTGCTGAAGTGACGTAATGTTGACCAGAGTGAAGGATTAACGGATGTTAATGATGGCTTGTTCCGCAAGTAAGTGCATTCGACCTCTCTTGTTGGCTGCGGCCGTTGTTGTCTTCCCGCCACTGTGCCGCAGTCAATCGTATTCGCCGATGTACTCTCCGCGTTCCAGTAACCAGCTCTGGGTGTATTGCATTGACAGCCTTGGCCAGATCGTATGGGACTGCAATGTCACCTACTGGACCGGCTACTACATTTACACAAATGCCCACCTTCATGACAGTCCCAGAGCGCCGGAAAGCACGGTGTCACCAGGCGGATGGACGTGCAGCGGCTGCCAAATCACGCTGGAAACTACCAAAATAGGGCTCGCTGAAAAGCTGATGCACCGTCCTAATACGGAGTTCGGAACCACTGGAACCTACAATTACGCTGTCGGATTCACCGATATCTACTGGGTCGAAGAGAAAACCATCGCGCCCAACAACGGACGGTGGGTACATGTTGGGGGTGGGACCACAGGCCACGGTGGCAATGAGTACAACCACTGGATGGAGCAAGGCGCGGCCTATGGCATTTATTACACGATCAACGACTTCGCTACGGCCTACCCCGAACAAACGCGCGTTTGTGTCAACGACATGGCACTGCCGTTCGGTGGAAAATTCGACATCTATCGGAGCTGGGACTCTCCACACCAGTGGCATGATCGCGGGCTAGCCGTGGACATCGCCACGACGGGCGGGAATGCTTGTCCGACCCAGGGGTCCGGCGGAATACCGACGGGGTTGGCGGACGTGTTCGTTCGACAGTGCCTTAACCAAGGGGCCGATCCCGCACGCACACATTCGGTATCGAATCACATCCATTGCAACTGGTATGACGATTTTACGCCGGCAGGAGGATAGGATGTTACGCCGATTCCATTCTGGTATCATTGCCGGCCTTGTATTGGTAGCACAAGCAGCTTCACAGAGCATCCCGCCCGTCTGGCCTGGTCCGAGTCACGACTGGACGAAAACCCCTGGCCAATGGGTGTTCCTTACAGAAGCGAAGGATGCGATTGTAGTCTACGCTCCGCAGGGCGACCAGATTGGCTTAGGCGGATGGAGATACTATATTGTGTCGTTGCGCAACCAGGCGCGGCCCAGCGTGCATGTCCAGTTCCAGCAGGCGGGTGATGGAAACATGCACTACCTTTACACGATCCTTAACGGGCCTGATGCCAAGAATCCCATAGGAGCATTCGCGTTAGTTGGGTACCCGGACGACCAGGCCCTAGCGCTGACGCACACGCATCCAAGCGGCGACGGCGAGAAGTCGTGGCGCGGCTGGTTCGCTCGGAGGCTCATCGCAAGACAGGTCGAATTCCCCCAGGCGCCTACTGGCGGGTACGCGAGTTGGTTCCATCATATGTCCAGGTCCTTAGTCCAGCCAGGGCAGGCGCTTGGTGGCTTTCGCATGTTATCGAGCCTTCGCCCCGGCTTCACTACGGCGTTCATCGGCAGCGGCAAGCATTGGTATTCAGGGCAGGTTTGGCCAGAGGAAGCCATTCCACAACTGCGATTTCTCGGTCTGCCGGAGTGGAAAGATCAGGTCCTGCTGACTCTCGGTCCCCGGTACACCCGCAGCAAGCCGTTGGCTCAGATCGCGAAGGAATTCGAGATGGGAATCGAATTGTGGATGCGGAATGGCCGATTGATGAAACACTCACCGATGCTGGTTCAACTTCGAACTGCACTGGCTAGAGTCCGGTCTGGCCAAGATGGCCGGTTCGATACCCTCCGGCCAACGGATGAGTACGAGCGGGAGGTGCTGGACGCAGTCAGAATCAGCTTGCAACAGTAAGTAGTTCTTGACGTCTTTACGCATTGCAACGAGTCGCGTTTCCCCTGCACGGAAAAAGATGCAAAAGGAGGTTATGCCAAATGCACACGTTGAATAACTGTTGTGTTCTATTCATCGCAGGCGCTGGACTTTCCCTTGCGCAGGTCGCCGTTTCCTCCGGTATTAGTCCTGTCCCCATCGTGCCACCGCCGGGGCGATCATACCCGGAAGGACAGTATGTCTTCCTGGGTCCCTCGATTCGGGAACTCACGCTGGTTTATCCGCGAAAGGACGCGGACGGCCAAGTCTACGGTATCGAGAAGACCGTTCGGGTTCCGATGGTGAATCAAGTGAGGGTCGGACTGGAGTGCGACGTGATCAAGCGCGCGGACGGACAATTCGAGTACACCTACCGGTTGAGGAACGGCACCGAAGCGGTTCAGCCTATCACTTCGTGGTCGTTGAACATCCCATGGAATGCCGGCCGCTTTGAGGAGACAACCTCCTGGACCGTGCGAAACGACGGTAAGCGCCCTCCTGCAAGAGAACGAGACACCCTGTACTCCCCAGAGGCGTCTCCGGCCGGTCCCGGCATTTCCCTGGGCAATCCGGCGCTTATGACCTGGGAGTTGCGCAAGCCCGTCCCCCCTGGTGGCGAACAGTTTGGTTTCAAGATCGTCTCCCCTCTGGCCCCGGGTCCCACCAAAGCCTATGCGCGGAGCGGCCTGCTATCCTTACCCGCTGACCTGCCGGAAGAAGTCAAGAAACAATTGATCGCTTTCGAGAGCCCAGAGTGGCGTGACCAGATTACTCTGACCATCGGACCTCGCTACCCGGCCACACTCTTGGGCCTGATGCCTGCCAGCGATTTCGCCCATGCTCTTCTGACCATGGTGGATCGCGGGCAGATTCGAAGCGACTCGGTGTTCGTCAAGAGCGCGTTGTCCGCGTTGGAAACGTATATGAGTGCGAACAGTCAAGCGCTGATGCCGAAGGCACAACTGCAGTCTCTGGTCGGTTCCGCTTGCGAGACCGAGCTCACATTCGCCAGAGCGTTACAGATGACAATGGGCAACGATTGATGCCGCAGAGCGCGGATGAAGCTTTTTCCACAAATGTTCGATCTGAACCTCGGGTCTGGTCAGCCGTTGATCTCGTCGAGGATCTTGCGGATTTCGGCGCGCGGGTCTGCTGCGCGGGTCACCTGCCGGCCGATCACCAGGTAGCTTGCGCCGTTGCGCATGGCTTCGGCGGGCGTGGCCACGCGCTTCTGGTCGCCCTTGCCGGCGCCGGCCGAACGCACGCCCGGCGTCACGAGCACCGCGCCGGGACCCGTCAACTCGCGCACGGCGGCCACTTCAAGCGGCGAGCAGACCAGGCCGTCCATGCCTGCTTCCATGGCCTTGCGCACGCGTAGTTTTACCAAGTCGCCGACTTCGCAGGGGTAGCCCAGGTCGGCGAGGTCTTCCTTGTCGAAGCTGGTGAGCACGGTGACTCCCAGCAGTTTCAATCCCGCATTGCCACGGCCCTCGACCGCCGCTCGCATCACCGGACCGCTCCCGTGGACGGTGGTGAGTGTTACGCCCAGACGCGCCACCTGCGCCACGGCGCGCTTCACCGTCTCGCCGATGTCGTACATTTTCAGATCAAGAAACACCCGCTTGCCCTGGCCGATCAACTCGCGCACGAAGTCCATGCCGGCGGCTGCGTAGAGTTCCATCCCGACTTTGTAGAAAGTGGCATCCTCGCCGAGCTGCGCGACGAGCGCCCGCGCCTGTTCGGCCGTTTCGACATCCAAAGCTATGATGAGTGGGTTCTTCATGAGAGAGGAGCGCTCAGCGTGAGCCTGCGCTTCCTACAAGTATCTGACTCCAGGAGAGTTAAATCAAGTTTCGGAGTTCGACAAGCGGGCGGTATCGCGGCACTGCTCCTCCTGAGGTTAAACCTGACTCGAAGGCGTAGCCCCCCCGAACCGCGCTAATCTGTTAAAAAGGAACCCAGATGAAGGCACGCGTTTACGTCACCATGAAATCCACCGTCCTGGACCCCCAGGGCCAAACGGTTTGCAGGGCCTTGGCCAGCATGGGCCACAAGGGAATCGCCGATGTGCGCCAGGGCAAGTACTTCGAGCTGACCCTCGCCGAGGGCGGCAACAGGGAACAGGTCCGGACTGAAATGGAGCAGATCGCCCAGGACGTTCTGGCCAACCCGGTGATCGAGGATTACCGCATCGATATCATAGACTAGCCTCTATGTGCGGCATCGTTGGATACGTTGGCGCGCGCAAGGCCGTGCCCATCATCCTGGATGGGCTGCGGCGGCTGGAGTACCGCGGCTACGATTCCGCGGGGTTGGCGGTCATAACCGATGACGGCCAACTGCTGGTGCGCCGCACGGAGGGACGCCTGCGCAACCTCGAAGAGACGCTGCGCATGGAACCCGTCGACGGTTGCTGCGGCATCGGCCATACCCGCTGGGCCACGCACGGCCGTCCCAGCGAGGAGAATGCGCACCCGCACCGCGACTGCAAGGGCGAGATCGTCGTCGTCCACAATGGCGTCATCGAGAACTACCTCGCGCTCAAGCACGAATTGATCGAAGCGGGTCACGTTTTCAAGACGGAAACCGATACGGAAGTGATCGCGCACCTTGTGGAAGCCGCCTTCCACGGCGACCTGGTCGAAGCCGTGCGAGCCGCCGCGCGCCGCCTCAAGGGCCTGTTCGCGATTGCCGTCATTTCGAAGCTGGATCCCAACAAAGTGGTCGCCGCGCGCATGGGTCCGCCCGTAGCCGTCGGGCTGGGCAGCGACGAATATGTAGTGGCGAGCGACGTGCCCGCCATCCTCAACCTCACACGCGACGTCTTTTTTCTGGACGATGGCGATGTCGCAGTGCTCACGCGCGACGGCGTCCTGCTGACGGATTTCGAGGGCCGACCCATCAAACGCGCCGTGACGCGTATACTGTGGGATCCCATCATGGCCGAGAAGGGCGGCTACAAGCACTTCATGCTCAAGGAAATCTTCGAACAGCCTCGAGCGGTGCGCGATACCATCCTGGGCCGTGTGGGGCAGGAATCCGGGCGGGTCTTCCTCAACGAGATCGACATCGCCCCGGCCGAGTTCCGGCGCTTCCGCGAAATCCGCATCGTGGCGTGCGGGACGAGCTGGCACGCGGGCCTGGTCGGAAAGTTCATGATCGAGCGGCTGGCGCGCCTGCCGGTGGAAGTGGACTACGGCAGCGAGTTCCGTTACCGCGATCCGATCCTCACGCCCGAAACGCTCACGGTGCTGATTTCGCAATCCGGCGAGACGGCCGATACGCTGGCCGCGCAGCGCGAAGCCAAGAGCAAGGGCTCGCGCACCCTGGCCATCTCGAACGTGCTCGGTTCCATGCTGGGTCGCGAGGCCGACGGCGTGCTGTTGACGCACTGCGGCCCGGAAATCGGCGTGGCCTCCACCAAGACGTTTACCTCGCAGCTAACGGCGCTGTTCCTGCTGGGGCTCTATCTCGGCCAGTTGCGCGACACGCTGGAGCCGGAGCGCTCCCGCACGCTGGTGGAGGACCTGCTGCAGATCCCGGCCAAGATGGAAACGGTGCTGACCGCCGACGCGCGCATCGAGGAGCTCGCGCGCAAGCTGTTCCGCGCCACGGATTTCCTCTTCCTGGGCCGGGGCATGCACTTCCCCATCGCGCTGGAGGGTGCGCTGAAGCTGAAGGAAATCTCCTACATCCACGCGGAAGGCTACCCGGCGGGCGAAATGAAGCACGGGCCCAACGCGCTGATCGACGAGAACCTGCCTGTCGTCGTCATCGCCACGCGCGACAAGCTGAGCGTGCGAGGCTGCCTGCGCTACGAGAAGACCCTCTCGAACATTCAGGAAGTGAAAGCGCGGGAAGGACAGGTCATCGCGGTGGTCACCGAAGGCGACGACCAGGCCTCGAAGCTGGCCGACGAAGTGATTGTGGTGCCGGACTGCCGCTCGCTGCTGTCGCCGCTGCTCGAAATCGTGCCGCTGCAACTGCTGGCTTACCACATCGGCGTGCGCCGCGGCTGCGACGTAGACCAGCCGCGTAACCTGGCCAAGAGCGTCACTGTGGAATAGCCGCTTGGACGTCAGCGCAGCGAAATGCCGAAACGAAATTCCGAGAAGTTGTTCAGATCCTGACCGCCTGCATAAGTGCGGAACTCGGCGCGGAAGCCGGCATGGCGATGCAACCAATAGTTGGCGCCGCCGCCAAGGTTGACATAAACCCCGGAATCGCCGCCTACCCGCACGCCCGTGAAACCACAGGTAAGGAACGGATCCAGTCCGGATGCGGCATGCCGCCGGGGATGGATCCCCAGGTTCACCGATCCCACGATGCCGTTGCCGTTATCGCGGATGCCGCCGATTTCCGCGCCCGCCGTCACAAAGGGCGCAATTGTGAAGTCTCCGCCCACGCCGTAGCGAAACGCGGCATCCGTGCCTGGGCCATTGAACGCAACGCCGGTGAAGACATAGCCATGGCTCTGTGCCGCCATCGGCGGCACGCATACCATCAGCACCACAAAACCCAAAAAGAAAATGAGCAATCTTCGTGAGATCATAGTTACCTACATTTTCTCTCTGCGGGAGGAACGGAGCATGTTCACATCGGGAATTCGCCTCGCGCTGGCGTCACTCGCCGTCGTGCTAGGCGCCGCGGCGCAGCAGGCACCCGGCGCGACCACCCTGGCGAATATCCGCATGCGGGATCCCTGCATTCTGCCTGATCAGAAGAGCCGGACATACTATCTCGTCGGTGCGGCCAACCGGAGCGTAAGGGTCTACTCGAGTAGGGACCTGATCCACTGGACCGGTCCGGAGATGGTTTTCCAGGCCGGCGAAGGGTTCTGGGGGAACATCCCGATCGACGCCATCTGGGCGCCCGAGATGCACAGCTATCGAGGCAAGTACTACCTGTTCCTCACCTTCAGCACCAGTCACAAACTTGCTGAACAGTGGCGCAACTGGCTGCCACGCGTCAGGCGAGGCTCCGAGGTGCTGGTAGCCGAGTCGCCCCACGGTTTCTTCAAACCGTTTCAGAATCACGCGATACTACCGGCGGACATGATGACACTGGACGGAACGCTCTGGGTGGAAGACGCAGTCCCCTACATGGTCTTCTGCCACGAATGGGTGCAGATCACCAACGGAACAATCGAATTCATCCGACTGAAGGACGACCTCTCGGAAATCGTGGGAGCGCCGGCCGTCTTGTTCCGGGGAGAAGAAGCGCCCTGGAGCCAGATGAGCAAGAGGCACGGAAGTCACGTCACCGACGGCCCGTACCTGTTCCAAAGCAAGTCGGGCAAGCTCTTCATGATCTGGTCGAGCATAGGCAAGCAAGGCTACACAACAGGATTGGCGATTTCCGACTCCGGCAAACTGGCCGGTCCCTGGCGGCAGCAAGCCGAACCGCTTTACGCCGACGACGGCGGTCACGGCATGCTGTTCCGAACGTTCGAAGGGAATCTGATGCTGGTATTGCACGCGCCCAACTCCAAGAACGAGCAACCTCACCTGTTCCTAATGGAGGACACAGGAGAAACGTTGCGCATCAAATCGGAGTTTCCCGGACAACATCCATAAACACGAACGGCCGCCCTTTCGGACGGCCGTGGGTGTTGCTTTGGTGTTCTATGGCCTACCGCTTGTGCCTTCCGCCGTCGCGGCGGTCGCGCCGGTCGTGGCGATCGTGACGGTCCGGGCGCCCGCCATGATGAGGCTGCGGCTGCTGCTGTTGCTCGGCGGGCTGCTCCTCGCCTTCCGCGGCCGGTTGCACGCCCTTGAGCTTTTCACGCTGCTCGCGCAGAACGGCCTTGCGGCTCAGGCGGATCTTGTTGCCCTCCACCGCCAGGACCTTGACCAGGATCTGGTCGCCTTCCTTCAGCTCGTCCTCCACGTTCTTGATCCGGTTCTCGGAGATCTCGCTGATGTGCAGCAAGCCGTCGGTGCCAGGGAAGATTTCGACAAAGGCGCCGAAATCGACCAGCCGGACCACTTTGCCGAGATAGGTCTTGCCGACCTCGGCCACCGCGGCGATTTCGGTAATCATCTGGATGGCCTTCTTGGCGCTCTCGCCGTCGCTGGCGAAAACGTTCACGGTACCATCGTCCTCGACGTCGATCTTCACGCCGGTCTGGTCGATGATGCCGCGGATGACCTTGCCGCCCGGGCCGATGATCTCGCGGATCTTGTCAACCGGGACAGTGATCTTGTAAATGCGCGGCGCGTAAGGAGATAGCTCCTCGCGCGGCGCTGAAATGACGGCTTCCATCTTGTCCAGAAGGAAGAGCCGTGCTTCGAGCGCCTGCTGCAGAGCCTCGCGCATGATGGCGGTGGTCACGTTCTGGACCTTGATGTCCATCTGCAGGGCGGTAATACCCTGGCGTGTGCCGGCCACCTTGAAATCCATGTCGCCGTAATGGTCCTCGGCGCCGGCGATATCGGTCAAAACGCAGTGGCTATCGCCGTCGGTCACCAGGCCCATGGCGATTCCGGCCACCGGTGAACTGATGGGCACACCGGCGTCCATCAGCGCCAGCGTGGCGCCGCAGACCGTGGCCATCGAGCTGGAACCATTTGACTCCAGGATGTCGCTGACCACGCGCATGGTGTAGGGGAATTTGGTTTCGTCCGGCACCACGGCGCCCACGGCGCGCTCGCCGAGAGCCCCATGGCCGATTTCACGGCGTCCCGCGCCGCGCAGGAAGGCCACTTCACCGACGCTGAACGGCGGGAAGTTGTAGTGCAGCATGAAACGCTTGCTGGTTTCGCCGGCGTCGAGCAGTTCGATGCGCTGCTCGTCTTCCTTGGTGCCCAGCGTGACGGTAACGAGCGCCTGCGTTTCACCGCGCGTAAACAGAGCCGAGCCGTGCGTGCGCGGCAGCCCGCCCACTTCGATGGAGATCGGGCGAATGGTCTTGAAGTCGCGGCCGTCCGGACGGCGGCGCTCCTTCAGAATCTGATTGCGGAAGATGCGTTCCTTCAGCAGGTCGAAGAGCTTGCCGGTTTCATCCTTGGCTTCCTCGGCGGCCGCTTCCACCAGGCCTTTCCGGAGTTGCGCTACCTTCTGGTAGCTCTCCAGCTTGCCGTACTTCTCGGTGCTGAGCGCGTCGCTCAGTTCCGCGCGGCACTGCGTGTCGATCTTTGCGTAAAGCTCCTCATTGATGGCCGGTGGAACATAGACGCGCTTGGTCTTGCCGGCCTGGGAAACCAGTTCGCGGATGCCGGCCGTAATCTTCCGGATAGCCTCGTGAGCGAACTCGATGGCATCGACTACTTCTGCCTCGCTGGCTTCACTGGCGCCGGCTTCCACCATGACAATGCCTGCGTCGGTGGCCGCCACAGTGATGTTCAGTTTGGATTCCTTGGTTTCAGCGTAAGTTGGATTGGCGATGAGCTTATCGGCGATCTTGCCCACGCGCACCGCTCCGAGCACGTGCTCGAAGGGGATGTCGGAGATGGCCAGCGCGGCCCCGGCTCCGACCATGGCCAACGTGCTGGGGTCCTGCTCCGGGTCTGCCGACAGGACCATGCCGATGATCTGCGTTTCGCAGGAAAAGCCTTCCGGGAACAGCGGCCGGACGGGCCGGTCGATCATGCGGCTGGTGAGGATTTCTTTCTCCGAGGGACGTCCCTCGCGTTTGATGAAGCCGCCCGGGAAACGCCCGGCGGCGTAGGTGTACTCGCGGTAGTCCACCGTGAGCGGGAAAAACGCGGCACCCGGTTTGGGATCTTCGGCGGCGCAGGCGGTGACCAGCACCACCGAATCGCCGCAGCGAACGACAACGGCGCCGTTCGCTTGCTTGGCTACTTTCCCTGTTTCAAGGGTGATAGTTCGGCCATAGAGGTCGATTTCAGTCTTATATGACATGGGGGAATTCCTTCAATCCGGACCAATGTTCGGTTGGAACACGCGGATGGTTGCATTGTGAGGGTCTGGCCGTCCAAGGAGGGCCGAATGGTCCAATAGCGGGTTTCACGTTGTTAGCGGTGAAACAGGTTGCAGATACACGCCTGCACGCAGGCGCCGCGGTAGAAAACTAACGGCGGATGCCTAAGTGCGAAATGAGCGCCTTGTATCGTTCCGGGCTTGCACCCACGAGATACTTCAACAGACGGCGCCGCTTTGCCACCAGCAACAGCAGACCTTTGCGTGAGTGGTGGTCCTTGGCGTGGGTTTTGAAATGCTCGGTCAATTGAGCGATGCGTTCACTCAAGATCGCGACCTGCACCTCTGGCGAGCCCGTATCCGACTTGTGAGTCCGGTACTTGCCGATCACCTGCTTCTTTACGTCAATCGCCAGTGCCATTCGAGCGTAGCTACTCCTTGTCTTACCTTAATCTCCGTTCGTTATACTTTTACAGCATAGCACAGGGCGTCCGGGCTCCGGGCGAAGCGTTAAACTGGACATGATGAGCGATGTGCATCCCTTGCTGGCCGGCTTCCCGGTCATAAACACAATTCCGATCATCTGGGGCGACCAGGACGCCTTCGGCCACGTCAATAATCTGACGTATCCGCGGTGGTGCGAGACCTCGCGTGTGGACTACCTCGAGCGCGCGGGCCTTTGGGTCAAGCTGCCGCCCGCCGGCATCGGTCCCATCCTGGCCAGCATGAGATGCGACTACAAAGAACAGTTGATTTACCCCGGCACAATTCAGGTCGGCGCGCGGGTCACCAGGATCGGCAACAGCAGCCTCCGCATGGAACACCTTGTGGTGAGCCTGGACGGCGGGTTCATCGCGGCCGCGGTCGACTCGACGCTGGTCTGGTACGACTACAAGCGCCGGAGAGCGGTTCCCGTTCCAGCCGAGGCCCGGCGGACCATCGGCGAACTCGAAGGCCGGTCGTTCGAGAAGGTTCCCGTGCCGGTCGCCGTCCGGTGACCGAGGTCACTGAGCCGTAGGTCTCCTCACGGTTATGCTCGTGTGTGAAAGCGAGCAAACCATGAGCGAACTCATCGATAACCGCGCCCACCGCGTGCGCACCCTGAAGGGAATCATCAAGCATCTGCACGAGGGCGCCGCGCCCGAAGCGGTGAAGGAACAACTCGCCCAAATCGTGCGCGAAACCGGCTACTCCGAGATCGTGGCCATGGAGCAGGAACTGATGGCCGAGGGCATGAAGGTTGAGGAGATCCAGTGCATGTGCGACCTGCACAGCCAGGTGACGCGCGATGTGCTGGTGCAGCTTCCGGCCAAACCGCTCGAGCCGGGACATCCCGCGGACACGTTCCGGCGCGAGAACGCCGCCCTGCGCGAGGTGCTCGAAAAGATGCGCGCCGCGCTGGCGGCGGACCCGGCCGGCGTGCGCCAGGCCTTCAACGATCTGATGGACATCGAGAAGCACTACCAGCGCAAGGAGCACACCTTCTTTTCGAAGCTGGAAGCGCACGGCATCACGGGTCCGCCCAAGGTCATGTGGGCGAAGGACGATGAAGTGCGCGGCCTGTTGAAGGAGTTGGGCCGCGCGCTCAATAAGGATGGCGCGGACGTCGCCGGGAAGGCGCGGGCCGCCGCCAGCGCCGTCGAGGAGATGATCTACAAGGAGGATCGCATCCTGATCCCGATGTGCCTGGATGCGTTCACCGAGGAGGACTGGGCCGAAATCTGGAGCGCTTCACCGCGTTACGGCTGGTGCCTGGTGGAGCCGAGCGAAGGATACCGTCCGTCGCCGGCAGTGATGAAAAAGGGGCTCGCGCTTGCCACGGCAGAATCCATCACGCTGCCCACCGGCACGCTCTCGGTGGAGCAACTGATCGCGCTGTTCTCGACGCTGCCGGTCGATATTACCGTCGTGGACGCCGACGATCGCGTGGCGTTTTTCTCCGAAGGGCCGGACCGCGTGTTCGCGCGTAGCCGCGCCGTGATCGGCCGCAAAGTGCAACACTGCCACCCGCCGCGCAGCGTCTCCATCGTGGACCAGATCCTGTCCGATTTCCGCGAGGGACGCCAGAAGGTGGCCGAGTTCTGGATCAACTTCCAGGGCCGCTTCGTGCACATCCGCTACTTCCCGATGCGCAACGAGAAGGGCGACTACCTGGGCACGCTGGAAGTAACGCAGGACGCGACCGCCATCCGCAAACTCGAAGGCGAACGGCGGCTTCTGCAGTACGAGAGCGCGGGGTAGCTTCTTACTTCCTGTTCAGATACTGCTCGTAAAGCCGGCGGTGCTTGTTCATCAGGTCTACCGGCTTTCCTTTGATGAAGAGCTGCTTCACCTGGGTCCGGGTTTCGAGCGGATCTCCGTCGGTGACCATCAGGTCGGCGTACTTGCCTTTCTCGATGGAACCGTATTCGTTGGCGATACCGAGGATTTCCGCGGGCGCCAGCGTGACGGCTTTCAATGCCGTCTCATGCGGCAGGCCGAACGCCACCGCCATGGCGGCTTCGTACGGCAGGTTGCGCGCGGCGGAGGTCGTGAAGCTTGCGATGGCGAACTTCACTCCAGCTTTGTAGAGTTCGGCCGGCTGTGTGTACGGCTTATCGTAAGGGTCGTCCTCGTATTCGGGCAGAGACATGGTGCGGCCCAGGATCACGGGGATGTCCTTGGCCTTGAGCTCCGCCGCCACTTTCCAGGCTTCGGAAGCGCCGGCCAGGACGATCCTGATCTTCTCGCGCTCGGCAAAGGCGATGGCGTCCTTGATGGCTTTCTCGCGCGAGGCCGAGACGATCAACGGCATGCGGCCGTCCAGAACCGGCGCCATGGCTTCGAGCTTCAGGTCCGGTTCGAGGCCGGCGGCGCCCGCAGCCTTGGCTTTCTGGTAGCGGCGCGCCGATTCGAAGAAATCGTGCAACTCGCGCACCTTCACTTCGAGTGCGCGCTTGCGCTCGGCGAGCGTCGGCGGCGTGCCGGAGCCGCCGCGGCGCGCACCTTCGCTTTCGATCACAGGGAACACGAGGTGCATCGCGGCGTCCCCCCGCACTTCCATCTCCTCCCACGTCCAGCCGTCCAGGTGGATCAGCGCGGCGCGGCCGCTGATGGTGCCGCCCACTGGCAGGCTCAGGGCCATGGTGATGCCGTTGGCCCGCGCGACCGGAATATGCTCGCTCGCCGGATTCACCGCCGCCAGCGCGCGGATTTGCGGATTGAAAGTGCCGATCTCTGCAACGTCGTTCGTCTCACGGACGCTGCCGATCTCCGTGAGGCCCATCTGGGTGGCCGCATTGATCATGCCGGGGTAAACGTGCAATCCCCTGGCTTCGATGATGCGCACGCCCTTGGGCGCAGCGACCTTCGCGCCCACCTCCACGATCCTGCCGTCCTTGACCAGAACCGCGCCGGCGGGAATGTCCGCGCCGGAGATCGTGTGAATGGTGGCGCCGCGCAGCAGGAAGCTATCCCCGGTCCCGGCATAGACAACCGGCGCCGCGATCAGGATTGCGGCCAGTAGGAATTTCTTCATTGCGGCCTCCTGGCGGACGATTTTTTCTGCTCGGCTTCCCGTTGTTTCGCCTTGTCGAGCAGCGCCTTCTTGCGCAATTCGCGCTCGGCGCGCCCGCTCACGTCGCGGTCGCGATCGAAATAAACCTGCCCGTCGATGAGCACTTTCTGCACCTTCGCGAAATTGGAGAGCGGATGCTTGTCGAAGATGACCAGGTCGGCGTCCTTGCCCGGCTCGATGGAGCCGATGCGCGCATCCAGGCTAAGCTGCTTTGCCGGATTGATGGTGATGCAGGCGAGCGCCTCCTCCTCGGTGAGCCCGCCGTACTTCATGGTTTTGGCGGCTTCCGTGTTGAGATGACGCATGAGTTCCGGGTCATCCGAGTTGAGCGACACCAGCACGCCTTTGCGCGTCATCAGCGCCGCGTTGTACGGGATAGCATCGGCCGCTTCCACTTTGTAACTCCACCAGTCGCTGAACGTAGTGGCGCCCGCGCCGTACGCGGCAATCTCCTTGGCCACTTTGTAGCCCTCCAATACGTGTACGAGGGCCGCGATCTTGAAATTGAATTCCTTGGACAGCTTGAGCAACATCAGGATCTCGTCGGCGCGGTAGCAATGCGCGTGCACAAGGCACCTGCCTTCGAGTACGGCCACCAGCGGTTCCATCTTCAAGTCGCGGCGCGGTGGAAGCGGATTCTCGCCTTTCGCGCGGCGCGCCTCGTAATCTTTCCAGGTCCTCTGATAGACGCGCGCTTCGGTGAATGCCTCGCGGATGACATCTTCGGTGCCCATGCGGGTGGCCGGGTAGCGGGGGCTGGGCTGCAGATCGCCGTACAGCGCCACGGCGTTCCCGGGGCGCTTCACGTTTTCGCCCAGCGCCATCTTCAGGACAGGCTTGGCGCCGTCAAGGAGCAGCCCCTGCGCGTCTTTTCCCCAACGCGTCTTGATGACGGCAGACAGGCCGCCGATCGAATTCGCGCTGCCGTGCAGCACGCAGACGCTGGTGACGCCTCCGGCCAAAGCGCGGTAAATGCCGATGGACCGCGGATCGAGGACGTCGTGAATGTCCACCATCGACGACACCGAGATGCTGCCTTCGTTGACACTCTCAGCCGCAATATGCGAATGCGGATCGATGATGCCGGGCATGACGAACTGCCCACCGGCGTCGATCACCTGCGCGTCCGGCGGGATGAGCACCTTCTCGCCCATTTCGGCAATCTTGCCGTCGCGGATCAGGATGGAACCCTTGAAGGTCCCCTTCGTTACCGTGAGCACGGTGGCGTTCTCGACGACCACCGGCGGCGCGGCCGCGAGCGCCAGGCCCGCCGCGGCCATCAGAATTGCGTAGCGGATCATCGCGCCACCTCCTCGCCCGTCTCCGGCGCGGGTTCGTATTTCGCGCCGTCGATGATGATGTACTTGATCTTCGTTTTCTCGTTGAACAATTCGCCGTCCGTTACTACAAGATTCGCGATCTTGCCTTTGTCGATGCTGCCCAGCCGGTCGGCCACGCCGTAGATTTCCGCCGGCGCGAGCGTGAAGGCTTTGATGGCGTCGAGCGGCTGCAACCCGGCATCGAGCGCCCGTTTCATGGCGAGCTTGAGATCGCGGCCGGATTGGCCCTCGGTATAGAGCGCGAACCGCGCGCCCGCCTTGGCCAGCTCGGCGGGCGAAGACGGGGCGCGCTCGCGGATTTCGAGTGTGCGCGCGGAGTCGATATCATCGGGGTCCGCCTCGCGCGACCGCTCGGGCCATTTCAGGCTCACCAACACGGGCATCGCGGCGTCGCGCAACCTGGATGCAGCAGCGTATGCTTCGGTACCGCCATAAAGCACGGTGGGCTGCTTGAGATCGCGCGCGAAACGCGTCATGCGATCGAGTTCCACCTCGCGGCTGGCGGGCAGCAGAATGCGCGGCGATTCGATCACACCTTCCAGTGCGCGGTCGTAATCGGGCCGCTTGGCGCCCGCGGGGTGGGCGTTGTAACGATCGCGCTCGGCGCGGTAGTGGTCCGCGTCCACATACATCTGCCTCATGTAGGCCATGACGCCCATGAGCGATCCGGGGAAGCTGAGGAAACCGCCCGCGGAGAGCGTCAGGTACTGCGCCGAGGGCGAGGCCACCACCATGGCCTTCTTCTCCCCGGCGAGGTTGACCACCGCGCCCTGGCCGGCGAAGATGCCGCGCGTGGGGAAAACTACGGCCGTGGTGAAGCCCAGGCTGCGCAGTTGCTCGATGCGGCGGTCCGCGGGGTCCAGTTGATCGGCGGCGCGCAGCCAGCTTGTGCACGACGGGCGATCCTCCGGCCCGCGTACGCGCGTGCGCGGTTGCCGCGGCGCGGCGGGCGCTGGAGCCGGCGTCCGTGCGGAACCGGTGGCAGGCGCGGCGTCCGGCATGCCGGCGGTGCTGAGAGCGTCGATCAGCCCCGGATAAACCGTCAGCCTGTCGCCTTCCACGATCCAGGCATCGGGAGGTATGGCAACGTTCGTGCCGACTGCTTCGATCAGCCCGTCCCGGACCAGGACCGTTCCCTTTTCGATTATGGGACCGCTGACGGTGACGACGCGTGCGTTTCGTATCGCCAGGGCCGTGGGCGGCCCTGCGTACATGGACACAACAACCACGAGGAGACAAATGAGACGAATCATGGGAGCCCTAAAGGCGCTATTATAGGGCTCTTTCACTACCTCTTGCTGTCAACCTTCCATGACGTATCGCAGGCGGCACACATCATCACCCTGCATGAGGGTCTTGGCGCGGATGAGCTTCAGCTTCGGATTGATGCTCTTGAGGACCGCGTAGTCGGGGTAGCAGATCATGGCGTAGCCGATGTCCGCTGCGTTCTCTTCGCGGAATGTTTTGGCCCACAGGCACTTTTTCACCTGGTATTCGAACGCCTTGGGGCTTTCTTCCACGATCTCCGCCTGCACGGCGTGCTGCATGAGCGGAGGCCTGTGCTTCATGCCGGCCGCCAGCGTCGCGAGGTCGCGCGCTCTCGGCGGATGTCCCGCCGCCTTCTTTGCGACGGCCGCGTCGCCCGCCTCCTTCAACATGCGCACGAACTCCTCGCGCCCGACTTTTTCGGAGAGAGCCTTGAACAGGGGGATCAAATCCTTCTGGTAGGCGAATCGGAACATTTGCTCCCAGGTCATGTCGGCCTTTTCCGTCCAATCGTGCGCGACCGGGAGTTGGGACGATTGCCGCGTGCAAGCGGCGGCCCACGCACAACCGAGGCATCCGGCGGCCCCCGCCGGAAGGAATAACTCGCGCCGGCTGAGCGAATCCGGTGATATTACCTGGTGAGATTCCAGCAGTGCCATGGCATGCGGCCCCCAGCGCCGCGAAGACCGCGGGACGAATCGGTCTGCGATCCGCAGTCCGTAGTCTCCCCGCAGTCTCTGCTCGATTAGACAACGGTCACTAGTCTCCGGTTCCCCGCCGGCCGCAGTTAGGCATTCAGGCCGAAAACTCACCATAATGGGAGTTGCTCACTATGGCACGCGCCAAAACCATTTGTTACAAAGACGCAGGTGTGAACATCGACGAAGCCGACCGCGCCGTGGCTCGCATCAAGAGCCTGGCCCGTTCGACGTTCACGCGCGGGGTTCTCACCGAGATCGGCACCTTCGGGGCCGGCTACCGTTTGAGCGGCTGGAAGCAGCCCGTGTTGATCAGTTCGGCCGACGGCGTCGGCACCAAGGTGATGGTGGCCATCCAGGCCAAGCGCCACAACACGGTGGGCGAGGACCTGGTCAATCACTGCGTGAACGACATCGGCGTGCAAGGCGCCTCGCCGCTGTTCTTCATGGATTACTTCGCCACCGGCAAGCTCGACGCCGAGGTGACCGCGCAAATCGTGGAAGGTCTGGCGCGCGGTTGCGCCGCGAACGGTTGCGCGCTGATCGGCGGCGAGACGGCCGAAATGCCGGGCCTTTACAAGCCGGGCGAGTACGATCTGGCCGGGTTTATCGTGGGCGGGGTCGAGCGCTCGAAGATGCTGACCGGCGCGCGCATTCAGGCTGGCGACGTGCTCCTCGGCCTGCCTTCCACCGGACTGCACACCAACGGCTATTCGCTCGCCCGGAAGCTGCTGTTCGACGTGGCGGGTTATCGCGCCTCGACGCGCGTCCCGGATCTGGGCTGCACGGTGGCAGATGAGCTGCTCAAGGTGCACCGCAGCTACTTGAAGGCATTGCAGACGCTGATGAAAGCGGGCGTGCTCAAGGGCGCGGCCCACATCACCGGCGGCGGCATCACGGAAAACACGCCGCGTATCCTGCCCAAGGGCCTGGCTGTCGAAGTCGCGGTGGGAAGCTGGCCGGTGCTGCCCGTTTTCGAGCTACTCAAGAAGCTCGGCAACGTGCCGGACGACGATTACCGGCGCACGTTCAACCTGGGCATCGGCATGATTGTAGTCGTGGCGCAGAAGGACTTGACGAAAGCGGCCCGAACCTTGAAGCGCTTGGGCGAGAAGTTTTACGAAATCGGCCGCGTGGTGAAGCAGCCGCGCGCCGCGGCGGCACGGGTGATTTACAAATGAAAAAGCGCATCGGAATTCTGCTCAGCGGGCGCGGCTCGAATTTCGAAGCCATCGCGCGCAACGTGGCCTCGGGTGCGATCGACGCCGAAATCGCCGTGGTGATCTCGAACCGGCCCGAAGCCAGGGGCCTGGAAACCGCGCGACAGCTTGGGCTGACGGCGGTCTCGCTGCCGTCCAAGGGCCTGGACCGCGAAGTCTACGATCGCATGGTGGTGGCGGAACTGAAGAAGCAGCAGGTGGATCTGGTGTGCCTGGCCGGCTACATGCGGCTGCTCAGCGCCTACTTCGTGCGCGAGTACCCCATGCGGATCCTCAATATCCACCCCGCGCTGCTGCCGTCGTTTCCCGGCCTCGACGCGCAACACCAGGCCATCGAGCACGGCGTCAAGGTGAGCGGCTGCACGGTTCACTTCGTCGACGAGAATCTGGACGCCGGCCCCATCCTCGTGCAGACCGCCGTGCCGGTCCTGAACGACGACAACGCCGACACGCTTTCGGCGCGCATCCTCGAACAGGAACACCGGATCTACAGTGAGGCCATCAACATCGTGCTCTCGGGCAAGTACCACATCGAAGGGCGGCGCGTAGTGCTCGAATAGGTCCGGAAAGAGGGGGAAGATGTCAAGCAACCGATTTCGCGCCATAGCGGTATCGGCGCTTCTCAGCGTCTCCGCGCTGTGGGCCCAGAGCGATTTCAAGTGGCCCGAAGGCAAGCGCGTGGCCGTCAGCCTCAGCTTTGACGACGCCCGGCTCAGCCAGGTGGATACGGGCCTGCCCCTGTTCGACGCGAACGGCGTCAAGGCCACCTTCTATGTGTCTCTGAAGAACGCCGGGAAGCGCCTGGACGGCTGGAAGCGGGCCATTGCGCACGGCCACGAGATCGGCAGCCATTCGCTCGCGCACGCCTGCACGGTGAACTACCATCTCTTGTCGACGGTGGCGCTGGAAGACTTCGACCTCAAGTCCATGACGCGCGACCTGGACCAGGCCAACGCCGGCATCAAGCGCCTGCTTGGCGTCACACCGGTGACCTTCGCGTACCCGTGTGGGCAGAAGTTTGTGGGGCGCGGCCTGGCGGCGCGCAGCTACATCCCGCTGGTTGCAGAGCGGTACCTGGCCGGGCGCGGCTACCTGGATGAGGCCCCCAACGATCCGAAGGTCTGCGATCTGGCGCAAGCCATGGGCATCGGCGGGGACGACCTGACTGCGGCCGAGATGCTGGCTCTGGTTGAACGCGCGGCCAAGCGCGGAGGGTGGCTGATTTTCGTGGGCCACGAAATCGGCAGGAAGGGTTACCAGGTCACCGACGTCGGGGCGCTCGAAGCGGTGTTCCGCTACGCCGAGGATCCGGCGAACGGCGTGTGGATCGATACAGTGGAGGCTGTGGCGCGGTACGTGGCTAAAACACGCGCCGCTTCAACCGCTCGACGGTGAACTTGGCCGTGTCGGCCACGGCCATGACGGTCATCACGCCGGCCTGCACGGGGTCGGTCACCACCAGATCCGCGGCGTCGGGCACGCTGCCGGCCATGTTCAGGCTCACAACCAGCAGACCGTGCGCACGCACCTCGCGCACCGCCTCCTCGATTTCGCCGCCCATGAGCGAGCCCGCCAGCACCAGGGCTTTGGCTCGCGGCAGGCGTGCCACCGCGCGCACGGCATCGGCGAGCGCCTTTTCGCCGACCAGTGGAATCGTGTCCACCGAGATGTGTTCGCCGCGGATATTGTGGCGGTCGGCTTCCATGATGGCGCCGATGGCCACCTGGCCTACCTGCGCCCCGCCGCCCATGATGATGACGCGCTTGCCGTAAATCTTCTGGAAAGTGTTGACCTGCTCCACCGAGTGCACTAGCGGCAATCGCTCCAGGTCCGCGATGAGCGCCTCCGGGCTCGACGGCAGGTCGATCTCGAAGTAGATGCGGGAGGCCGGAGCGTTCTCGATGATTTCGACCGAGGTGATATCGCCGTTGCGGCCGGCGATCACCCCGGCTAATTGATGCAGCACGCCGGGACCGGCGTCGGAATGGATCGTCAGCCCGATTTTTTCAACTTCCATCAGATTCAGGTTAGCGCAACCGCTACTCGATTTCGTATTTCTTGAGGATCTCTTCCCACTGACCCTGCGATTTCAGCAGCAGTTCGACCACTTCGCGCACGGCTCCCTGCCCGCCGGCGGCGCTGGTGACGTATTTCGCGATGCGCTTCACCTCGGGCCGCGCGTTGGCGGTGGCGATCGACAAACCCACGCGGCGCATGGCCACCACGTCGGTGAAATCGTCGCCGATGAAAGCCACCTGCTCTTTCGAGAGGCCGGCGTCCTTCATGATCTCTTCGAGAATGGGAATCTTTTCGATGTGGCCCTGGCGAACATAGCGGAACTTGCACTGGCGCGCACGCTCCTCGGTGGCCGGCGACTGGCGGCCGCTGATGAGGCCGGTGGCGATGCCTTTCCAGTTCAGCCACTGTAGGGCAATGCCATCCTGCGAATCGAATCCCTTGGTCTCGGCCATGCGGCCGTCCGGTCCAGGCACGTTGTAGAGCTTGCCGTCGGTCAGCACGCCGTCCACATCCATCAAGAGCAGCTTTACCTTGGCGGCAAGTGCTTTTACGTCATCCATGAAGGCTTCTCCTGTAATGATTTCTCGAATCCGGCGATCAACGCGCCCTCGTAGGCGTCGTCGTAACCCTCGCCGAGGAACTTTTCGGCGGCTTCCGCATACATGAGCCGCCAGCTTTCGGCCTCCCGCTCCGGGCAGATAGGGAAGAAACGCACGCGGTTGGCCTTCGCGGCGGCGAGGTCGGCCGGAGCGTCGCCGATCATAAGCACGCGTTCTCTATGGTAACGTCCTTCCGATGCCAGCGCGATGTGTTCCCGCTTGCCACCCATTTCCTGGCCCGCGATGAGCGCCGCGTATTGCGCGATGCCGTGTTCGCTCCACTCGCGCGCGAGCGCCTCGGCAGGCATTACCGAACTGACCATGATGTCAGCGCGCGCGGCCAGCCGTTCCAGGCTCTCCCTGACGAACGGGAACGGCGGGCAGTGGTGCACAGTGATAGCGACAGTCTCGTTTACGGCCGTGCTCCAGGCCAAGGCGCGCTTCAAATCGGGGTCGCCCGTCCGTCCGGCAGCCTCGCCCAGCGTTTCGTTGTTGAGCCGCGTCTCATGCCGGACCCAGGCGCGCAAGCCTTCTGCTCGCGGGATCTTCGCCGAGGCGGGCACGCCGGGCCAGTGTTCGAGCAAGTCGAACGTTTTCAACAGGGCGGGGAAACGATTGATGCCGCGGTCGCGCGAGTAAAGGTTTACGAACTCGGCGGCCTGGCGGGCATAGCGAGCCACCGGTTGGAGGTCCCAGCAGCGGATTGTGTTGGGGATGAAGCACTCCTTGTGTTTGACCTCCATGGTGTCGAGCGCCGTGCCGTCCGAATCGACGCACACCAGATGGGAATGCTTCCGGGGGAAATTCTTCAAAGGGGCCTGAGGATCGTGCATCCTTCAGGCCCCCTCGGTACCGCAATGGCGGCCACGCTTCACCGGCGCGGCCTCAAACTGTGTAAGTGCTGGCCGAGACGTCGCCGCCCGTGCCGGTCCAGTTGGTGTGATACCACTGGCCGCGCGGGCAGTCCGTGCGCTCGTAGGTGTGCGCGCCGAAGTAGTCGCGCTGCGCCTGGAGCAGGTTTGCCGGCAGGCGCGCGGAGCGGTAACCGTCGAAGAACGACAGCGCCGTCGCAAACGCCGGAACCGGAACGCCCAGGTCCACGGCCTTCATGACCACTTTGCGCCAGCTCGCCTGGCAGTTCTCGATCACACCCTTGAAGTAGCCGTCCAGCAGCAGGTTGCTGAGCTGGGGATTCTTGTCGAAGGCTTCCTTGATCTTGCCGAGGAAGGCCGAGCGGATGATGCAGCCGCCGCGCCACACCAGCGCGACGCCGCCGTAATTCAGGCCCCAGTTGTACTCGCCGGAAGCCTGGCGCATCAGCATGAAGCCCTGCGCGTAGCTGACGATCTTGGAGGCGAGCAACGCCTTGCGGATGTCCTCGATGAAAGCCTTCTTGTCGCCGCGATACTTCTTCTTGGGGCCTTTGAGGATCTTGCTGGCCTCCACACGGTCATCCTTGAGCGCGCTGATGCAGCGGGAGTAAACGGCCTCGCAGATGAGCGTCAGCGGCATGCCCGCATCGAGCGAGGCCACCACGGTCCACTTGCCGGTCCCCTTCTGCCCGGCCTTGTCCAGGATGTAGTCGACCACATACTGGCCCTTTTCATCCTTGAAGCCGAGAATGTCGCGCGTGATCTCGATCAGGTAGCTGTCCAGCTCGCCCTTGTTCCACTCGGTCAACACTTCGTGCATCTCTTCGTTGGAAAGGCCCACTCCCTGCTTCATGAGCTGGTAGGCCTCGCAGATGAGCTGCATGTCGCCATATTCGATGCCGTTGTGGACCATCTTTACGAAGTGGCCCGCGCCGCCTTCGCCGATCCAGTCGCAGCAGGGCTCGCCAGTAGGCGTCTTGGCGCAGATAGCCTGGAAGATCTCCTTCACCAGCGGCCAGGCGGCGGGGCTGCCGCCGGGCATCATTGCGGGGCCATTGCGGGCGCCTTCTTCGCCGCCGCTGACGCCCGTGCCGATGTAAAGCAAACCCTTGCTTTCCAAATACTTGGCACGACGGATGGTGTCCGGGAAATGCGAGTTTCCGCCGTCGATGATCAGGTCGCCCGCTTCGAGATGGGGCAGCAGCAGTTCGATGAAGTCGTCCACGGCCTGGCCGGCCTTCACCATGAGCATGATCTTGCGCGGCCGTTTCAACAGGGCCGTCAATTCCTCGATCGAATGCGCGCCGAGGATGGTTTCGCGTCCCGCGGCCGGTCCATTCAGGAACTCGTCCACTTTGGAAACCGTGCGGTTGAAGGCTACCACCGTGTAGCCCTTATCATTCATGTTCAGGATGAGGTTCTGGCCCATCACGGCCAAACCAATCAATCCGATGTCGCCCTTAGGCTCCATGATTTCCTCCTTGCTTTGCCCGGCGGAACTCCGCCAAGACGCTCCACGGGGAGCGGGATTATCGGCTCTTACGTTTGAGATTGCGGGAGCAGGAAATGCTCGTTCGCGTCGATTTCAATTTCCGTTATAGCATGTTTGCCGCGCCGTACGCGGCGGCCGCTGAAACCGGTACCAAGAACCGAATGCCCGCGCGCGGGGGATTACAGGTGGAAGTTGATCTCCACACTTGCCCTGACGGGAACGGGTCTGCCGTTCTTCATCCCCGGGCGGAAGCGCCAGTCGCGAACGCACTCGATGGCCTTGGCATCCAGGCCCGGATCGAGTGAACGCCGGACCTCGATCGCGCCTGCTGTGCCGTCCGGCTGGACGACGATATCGAGCAGAACGGACCCTTGCACTCGGGCGGCGCGGGCGGCCTCGGTATAGTCCGGCTCGCGCTTGCGAATCAGCATAGGCGCGGAGACGCCGTTGCCTATCGTATATATGCCCTGGGTGTCCCGCTGGTTCAGTGGGGTGGGGACCGGAACAAGGGCGGGGAGCGACTTCGCGACACGGCCGGCCTTCACCGCGGCGATGATCCGGAGCGCCTCCGGCCGGCTCACGCCTTGGATGGACGGGACCCGAAATGGGGCCTCTATCGTGACAAGCGAGATCAAGCGGCTATCGACGAACACGCCGACCTGCTTCCCGATGCTCTTCCCGGACAGTTCAAATACTCGCCGCGAGGCAGCCTCATTCAGCGTCAGTTGAACGCTGAGCTCATCTGTCGCATAGGGGCTGAATCCCGCCGAGACCACATCGGACTGCGTGACAATCGCCGAAGTGGCAAAGCAGTACCCTCTGCCCGTCCTGGGGTACCGCATCGGCCGGCTGGCCTGATTGGCGACGCAGGGCGCCACCCAATAGATCCCGATCGTCAGGGGCTGCTCCGTCCCAGGGCTCGGCGCCATCAAGGCACACAAACCAAGTGGAATCGTTGCCGCGACGAGAACGCCCGTCCACGATCCTGCCATGAGAAAAGTATACTCCCGCACGCGCGCCGGGAGGCGTCACGTCAGCCCGTATCTCGCAGAAGCTGCAAGAACTTTTGGAAAAGTTCCACCGCCGGTGCCTGTTGCTGCGGTTCGGCGCCGTGCGTCTCCATCCATTCGAGTGCAAGCGTCAGCGGCATCCAGCGCGGGCTCTCCTGCCCCAACCGGTAGAGCGCCTGCCAGGGCCGCACCGGCAGCAAGAGCCCCTGGACCGTCTCCCGCGTGGGCCGCCGGCAGTATTCGGCGGGCGTCAGCACCAGATGCTCGCGGCACTGCAGGGGGCGCGCCTCATAGATACTGCACGATTCGTCTTCCAGGAAAGGACAGGGGATCCCCAGGTCGAGGTAAGCGTCGAGCAGCGCGTCGTGCCCCGCCAGGTCCAGTTCCCCCGCGGAGCGCATGGCCGGGCCCAGTCCGGCGGCGTCGGCCCGGCGAACGGCCTCGGCGAAGCGCCCGCGCACCACGCGCCGGCGCTCGGGCGGCAGCGCGTCCACCACCCGGGCCAGGTGCCGGGCCTCCGCTTCGGTGACCGGCACAAGGGACCGGCAGCACGCTCCACAGCCCTTCCTGCAGGTGATGGCACGCCCCGCGTCGGAGGCGCGGGCCTTGGCCAACTCCACGATCGCGTCCGAAAAGCCCTGCAGGACCGGCAGCAGTCCGGTAGGCGTTACCGGGGCAACAGGCAGGCGGACCGACGCCGAAATCGTGCGATCCGCCAGTTCCATGTTGAAGCTGAAGACAACGCTGCCGTCAACCACGCTCCAAGAATACCCTATCGGCTGCTGTGGCCGGCGGAAACGGTCAACTTGTTGGGCCCGTTCCCTGCCGCTTCCAGAACGGGAGCCGGGGCTTGGGCTGGGCCGCGCCGGAAGGAGTTGCGCCTGTATTCTGAGCCAAATGCCGGGTGAACTCAAGAAACGCCTTTCCCAGTTCCGTCTCAGGCCTGACAAACCCGCCTTTCAGCGAAGCGTCGCGCACGGTCTGCCACTCTTCCGGGAACACACCCGCCACGTTCCGGTCCAAAACCTGCTGCAGATCGGAAGGTTTCAAGTCATTCTTGCGCCAGCGGTTCACGATCACGCCGACCCTCTCCGCCTCGACACCCTGCTCGTCCAACTCCTCGCACCTCTCTTGCGCCAATCTCAGAGCGGGCAATTCGGGGCTGGACACCAGGTACACCCGATGGGCGTGCCGGAGGAACTCCGTCCTTCCATCCTCGAAGCCCTCCGGCAAGTCCACCAGAATGCTGTCGTAGCGCGACCTCAGGAACCGCAGCAGTTGATGATACGGGATCCAGGGCAAGCCGGTCCGCTCCTCGAAGGGGAGCCTGGGGAGCAGGTCGATCTCTTCCTCCCGGATGACAGACTCGGCCCACAGGGATGAATCCAACCGGTCGGCTTTGAGCAGGACCTCGGTCAGCGAGCACTTGGGAGTGCAGTTCATCAGGGTAGCCAGGATGCCGGACCGAAGGTCGCCTTCGATGAGGAGGATTCTCTGGCCGAGGCCGGTCCGCAAGCTCCTGGCCGCGTTGAGAGCGACGGTAGTACAACCGCTGCCGGCTTTTGCGGGCATGAAAACCATCAGATTCTCCGGCATCCCGCCTGGAAGCCTATGGATCGCCCGGTCAATTGCCAGCTCAAAAGTCTCCTGCGTGACGTCGGACAGGAACAACATCTCGACACCCGCGGCATCGGCGTGGCGCTGAATCTCCGATTGCGGCTCGGATGCGAGGCCGATCATGGCTGTGATGGGGCACTGCACGGAGATGGCCATCACCAGGTCCGGGGCAAGTTCCCCGTCGAGGGAATCGCAGAATAACAGGCCGCAATCGTTGCTGTTGACTGCGCGCGCCACCGCGTACGGGCCGGCCTTGGAGTCGAGAACTTTGCAGATGCTTACAAACCCGGAGCGGGCCGCCAGGCCTTCGAGAGTCCTGGCGGTTTCAGGCTGATCTGTCAGAACAATGGCGGTGAGCACACCACCCCCTCGCGCTGTGCGTTAGATCTTCAGGTTCAATCTTAGCGGAAGTATATACTCGCCGTGGCTCCTGTTCAATAGATGAAATCAACTTTTGGCGGAACCACTTCGGTCCGCGCTTTGGTGAGGTGGCCCGCCGGGTGTATACTCTGCCCAGGGCAGATAGCCGGGCCAAAAGTCCCGGCTCGATCATCGGCAGTTCCCGGCGCGACCGTATCCCCGGCCAAGGCCGCCGTTCGCGATGGCCGAGGGAGAGGAGACATGGCGAGGATTGAACTGGTTGATGCGGAGCGGCTCGTCGCGCTTCGGCTCGCCTCAGGTGGAAAAGACGAGTGGCTGACGTGCCTCGCGGCTTTCCTCGAAAACGGTCTCCACGCATACGCGGACAACGTACACGCCGGGCTGGAAGCCATCCTCGTGGATGGGACTCCCTTGCCACTGCTGGTGAATCTGGGAAAAGGCGGACCCGCGGCTTGCTCGCCGTACTCGCGCTATGTGTCTTACTCACTCGATGAAACGGCGAAACGCCATCCCGCCTTGCCACACCGGCTGCTTGAGGCGGCGGCCAGTCCGGCGGCCTGGTTCTTTCGCCGGGCCGGCATCGACCGGGTCGTCTCCGTCAACAACTGGCTCATTGCCACGAATCCCAGCCTGAGCCTCAACGCCGACGAGGTGCGGGAACTGACTGCTTTTCTGGTCAACCGGCACCCGGATCGTGCGATCGTCCTGCCAAACGTCAATCCTCGAACGGACGGCCCTCTGATCGACGCGCTCCGCGGAAGCGGCTACCGGTTCGTGCGCAGTCGTCGCGTCTATATGGTGAACACGCGGGACGGCGACCATCTGCTGCATCAGAACGCCCGCCGCGACCGTTCGCTGCTTCGCAGGACACCGTACGAGATCGTCTCCGATCCGCGGGAACTGGCGCCTCACGCGGAACGGCTCGCGGAACTTTATAAGCGCGTTTATCTGGGAAAGCATTCGCACCTCAACACCGCTTTCAACGCCCGCTTCTTCTCGCTGGCGTTGTCCTCGCAAGTCCTGGAATTCCGCTGCTTTCGCCGGGAGGGAAGAGTGGATGCCTTCGTGTCATTCTTTGTGAAAGACGGGTTGATGACTGCGTCGATGGCCGGCTACGACCAGCAATTGCCCCGTTCTCTTGGCCTGTACCGGATGGCTGTTGCCAGTGTCCATGCGGAAGCTGCGGCAAGGGGGCTCCCCCTGAATCTCAGCGCCGGCGCCGGCGCTTTCAAGAAACTCCGGGGTAGTGTACCGGTCGAGGAGCTCGAAGCGGTATACGACCGCCATCTGCCGGTAAGGCAGCGGGCCGCATGGCTCGCCCTCGCGACTGCCAGCCACGCGGCCGCCGCAGTCGTAGCCGACTGACGCCGGACCGGTACCGGTCAAGGCGCGATTTCGGGCGGGGCGACGCGGTTGGTGTGAACGTGCTCGGCGTGATAGATACGCACGAGTTCGGCGAAGGCTTCCCGCAACACCGGTCCCCGCGGCTTGCCGCCCATCCTGCGCAGCTCATCGTCGATCAGGGCGCGAAGATACAAAATCCGCCAGCGCCAGGCGCGTCTCGCTTGGGGCGTAAGCCGCCGATCCGCCTTGCGCAATAGTTCGTACGCTTCCACGGTCTGATGTGGCGGGGCCTCGAAACGCCCCCTCCTGCGCCGGTGATTGGCCTCAAGAATACTCACCGCCCGAACCACGTCCTCGGCCACGCCGGGGGAGAACTCCGAGGCGGCATACTCGCGGACCGTATCCTGCGCCGTCCGCCGCGGGTCCCAGTAGAACTGGCTGCAGATGGCCTTGTTCAGGTCTTCGTAAATGCCTTCGGAATAAGGGAATCCACCGGAAATCCTACCGGCGACCTGGTTCCAGAGTTGCTGCAGGTGCGCGGGGAGAGGGCTCGCGCCGTACCCGCCCCACGGCGACATGCCCCACATGCTGATTTCGGGGAAGTTCACCAGCGGCAGGCCACCGGGCACGCCGCGATCGAGCGGATAGCGCGGGAAGTCCTCGTGCGCGTCGGCCATGATGTAGTCCGCCCAGCTCTTGTCCTCGGCCAGAACCTTGGTCAGTCCTTCCCACTCGCCGGCCGGAGGTGTGTCGAACATCCATGTGGAGACCACGGTCTTGAAATGCGGATTTTTTGAACGCGCCAGACGGGTGAAATCGCGGCAGATCTGAACATAGCCGCGGGATCCCCACGGCCAGCACCGCGGGCAGCCGCAGCCGCCCTCGTCGTAAGGCCAGTAGACGGCGAAGTCGAGGCCCACGCCGCGATACTCGTCCAGCAACCGCGCCCAGGCGTCCAGCAGGTACTGGCGGCCCGCGGGCAGGCTGGGGCACAGGTTGACGCCCAGGTATCCCCGGCGGCCCCAGTCGTCCGGATACCGCTTCGCAAGCAGTTCCTTCGGAGCGGACTTGAACGTCTGGTTCGGGGCCACGAAGGCTCCCACCTGCAATCCGGCGCGCCTGCACGCCTGCATCATGGCGAGAATGCGTTTGAGGTTACTACGCGCCGCGGGATCTTCGTAAGAGGTGTACTGCCAGGCGGGGAACGCGAAGCCCACCGCGTTCACACCCCAGAGGGCGAGGTCCTCGACGTAGGTTTCGAGTTCCTCGATGGGCGCCGCCTCATAGAAGTTTCCGAAATGCGACGCGAGGTAGACGCCGCGCAGCGAGGCGGCGGGCCGCGAAGTGCCGCGCCATGTTCCTGGAGAGAACCTGCCGGAGTCGCATCGCGAGGTCCGGAACAGCTTGCCTAGTCCGTACAGGACGCCGCGCTCGTCGCCGCCGGTAACGCGAACCGCTCCGCGCGCGCCGTTGAAGATCGTGAATCCCTCGGCGCCGATTTCCGGGTCGACGCGCAACTCGATGGCGACGGCATTCGCGCCGGCGGCGGTCTGAACGCCGCACCGCTGGCTCACGCGGCGGCTGAAGATGGCCACGGCCCTGTCCATGAGCGGCCCGTGCTTGGCCGGGAGCACGAGTCGCACAGGCTGAGCGGCCAGTGCGGGAAAAAGAGAGAAAATGGCAGCCGCAAAGAACACTGCAAGGCGCATCCGTCTGATGGGGCTGTTTGCCGCACTATAGCTGTTCATTCCGAGTTCCCTTTCGGCTCGGCGATCACCCGCCGTTCCAGCCAGGAGTAGTGGCGAAACTTGCGGGGCAGGTGCGAGCCGGCCGAGCCGATGACGAGCACCGCCAACAGGATCGCCACACGGTAGTTCCAGAAGAACGGAACCAGACAGAGCAGCGCCAGTTTGACAACGATCGTTGCGGTTCTACACTCGAAGAACCACGACCGCCAGTTGGGATAGGCTTCCATCACCCACAACAGTGCCCCGGTGCCTATGGTGCCATATAGCCACGGCAGCAGTTGCGCCGTTTCCACACCGAAGACGTGCCCGCCCAGAAGCACTCCCACCGCGGCGATGTGGGCCGTACGAAGCGCGATGTTCCAGGCCCGTGCGGCCGTCACTACACGGGGCGGTTGAGCGGTATTCACTGTGTGACGCGCGTCCCGGTCTCCCCTACTTCATAGCCGCCCATTGCGAGTGCCTGTTCGCGGAACCGCGCCGAGCCAATGATCTCGAGCAGCAGCCGGACGCTGTCGCGCTCCAGCACAGCGGACGGAAAGACGAGGTCATAGCGTTCCCGCGTGACCGGGATAAAGTCCAGATCGAGTGCGCGGGCTGCCGCCATGATACCCAGCCCCGTGTCGCCTCGACCCGAAGCCACGGCCATGGCCACATTCATGTGCGTGTATTCCTCGTTTCGATACCCGGTGACTCGCGCGGGATCGATGCCGTGCTTCTTTAGTTCATAGTCGAGCAGAATACGGGTCCCCGAGCCCGGTTGCCGGTTCACGAACGACACGTCCGGGCGCACCAGGTCCGAGATATCCTTGATCCCCTTCGGATTTCCCTTTTGGAGAATCAGGCCCTGCCAGCGGTGCACCAGCGTGATCAGCACCACGGGAATC
This sequence comes from uncultured Solibacteraceae bacterium, assembly GCA_964561215.1. Classification (GTDB taxonomy): domain Bacteria; phylum Acidobacteriota; class Terriglobia; order Bryobacterales; family Bryobacteraceae; genus JAJFUV01. Next base: position 95,345 of record CAZLOS010000004.1, read on the forward strand.
CTGGTTATGTATTTGCGCACGTAGGAGCGATTGTAATCGCCGGTTTCCGTGTCCAGAAGGTGGCAGCCCGCGAAATGCGCGATTCCCCGATCCATGGCGATCAGGCCGCCCAGGCTGCCCACGTTGCTCGAGGAGATCGTGATCTTGCCTGCCGACGCTTCTTTGACGAGGCTGCCCAGCAGATCGATCGTCAGGTCATGGGAGCCGATGGTGATGAGTCTCGTATCGAGTGCGCGCGCTGGCGTCAGGAGTTCGACGCGCACCGCCTCCCCCTCCGAGTACCCGCTCACCCCAGGTGGGATGCGCAGAATACCGTCGCCTCGAACCATGGATGTCAGGACTCCCGCTCCCCCGCTGAGGGGCACGGCGACAGTGCGTTCGCCCACCTTGCCCAGGATGACGCGCACGTGTTCCTCGACCCCCGGCTTGGAGGGCAGCTTGCGGCCCATCACCGCCTCGATCGTCTCCGCTTCGGGCTCGATCGTGCCTTGCATCCGGTACAAAAGCGGCCCCACGAATTCGCGGAAGGCCACGGCCGCCGAGACGGGATAGCCCGGCACGCCGACCACAGGCTTGTCCCCCACGGCCGCCAGCAGCGTCGGTTTGCCTGGCATGACCGTGACACCGTGCACCAGCAGTTCCCCCATTTCCTCCAGCACCGACGGCGCATGGTCCTTCGATCCAGCCGACGACCCGGCTATGAGCAGGATCAAATCGTAGCCTGCGCCGAAGCCCTCGGTCACCGCGTTTCGAATCTCCGCCGGAACGTCGGGCACGGTTTGCGCGATCACCGCTTCGCCGCCGCAATCGGCCACCAGCGAGGCGAGGATCTGGCCGTTGACTTCGACGATTGCGCCCGGGGTGAGTTGCGCTCCGGCGTCCTCGGGCCGGACGATCTCATCGCCGGTGGGAACGATCAGGACGCGCGGCTTGCGGAACACCTCCACCGAGAGGACTCCGGCAGCCAGCAGCGCTCCCTGGTCGTACGGCCGGATGCGCTGCCGCGCCGGCAGGAGGATCTCGCCTTTGACGATATCCTCACCCGCCTTGCGGACATTCTGCCACGGGTAGACCGCCTCCCGGATCTCGTACTCTTCGCCTACGGCCTCCGTTTTTTCGATCATGACCACGGCGTCGGTGTCTTCCGGAAGAGGCTCGCCCGTGTTGACCGGCTTGGCTTCCGCGCCGCCGCGCAGCAGGACAGGACTCTCGGGCAACGCGGAGAACGTGGAGCTTGCCCGGACGGCCAAGCCGTCCACCGCTGCCCCATGGTAAGCCGGCACCGACCTGGAGGCGTACACGGGGCCGGCCAGGCAGCGGCCTAGCGCCTCCCGCACGGGCACAGTCTCCAGATCCGTGCGTGTGTTTTTAAAGCGCTTGAAGAAGATCGCCCGGGCCTCGCCGAGCGGTTTCAGGTTCCGGTAGTAGCGTTGTTCGCGTTTCACTGTGATGTCCCTCTAATCACCAACAGACCACCTCCACGGCCGCTCCCCGGGGCAGGCCCTCCAGTGGAGGTGGGATCACCACCAAGCCGTCTGCTTTAACCATGGTGGAAAGCATGGATGACTTCCCGAAGACGGGATGTGCAATTACCCTCCCGCCGCGTTGCTCCTCCAGACGAACCCGGACGTACTCTTCCAGGCCGGTCGTGGAATGCATCGAAACCGCCAGTTCCGCCTTTCGGCGTTCTCCCAGCGGTCCCTTTTCATGCACCCCACCCTGCAAATACCGCAGGAAAGGAACAAGAAACACCTGCGCAATGATGATGGCGGACACCGGGTGGCCGGGCAAGCCGAGAATGGCCTTTCCGTTTTGCCGTGCGAGGAGGGTCGGCTTGCCGGGCCGGATGGTCACTCCGTGCGCGAGCACCTCCACCATCGGGAGGCTGGCAACGGCATACACCATTACGTCCCGGGTTCCCACCGAACTTCCGCCCGAAAGAACGACAACGTCGGCTTCGGACAAGGCGGCAAGCAGCGTCCTGGCCAGTTTTGCGAGGTCGTCCGGCACAATCTCGAACGCAATGGGCTCCGCGCCCGACGCCCGGACCAGGGCCGAAACCGAACAGGCGTTCGCATCCCGGATCTGACCGGGACCGGGCTTACGGTCGATGGGCACCACTTCGTCGCCGGTGGAAATCACGGCGACGCACGGCCGCCGGTACACGCTTACCTCGACGACGCCGAGGGCCGCGAGCAGCCCCAATTCCTGGGGCCTGAGCCTTCTGCCCCGAGGCACCACGGCTTCACCAGTCCGGACATCATCACCGCGATCGATTACGTTAGCCTTGGCTGTAACCGGCCGCGTCACCTCGACGCTATCCTTGCCGGCACGGTCCGTGTACTCCACCATGACGACGGAATCGGCGCCGGAGGGCAGAAAACCGCCTGTCGAGATCTGCGCGGCCTCGCCCGCGGCGACGACCAGATCGGACAGCTTGCCCATCTCGACCACGCCGGCTATCTTCAGAAGCGCCGGATTCGCATCCGACGCTCCGAATGTATCCTCCGCGCGCACGGCGTAGCCATCCATGGCGGAGCGGGGACGCTCCGGCAGATCTTCCGGAGCGACAGCGTCTTCGGTCAACGTGCGTCCCAGCGAGTCTAACAAGGGGACGCGTTCGGCGGCGAGCCTCGGGAAAGATCCAAGTTGCCGGAACAACTCGTCACTGCTCACCACGCGCAGAAATTCGGTCAAGCGACGCTCCTGGCCTTAGTTGGATTTGGGTAACACGCCGACGCGGAGTTCTTTGACCATCTTGACCTCGCGGTCGATATAGAAATCACCGGGCGCCAGAACGTGGTAGCGGCCGGAGCCTTCTCCCAGCGTCTGGCCGTTCCGGCGATCTACCAGCAGAATGCGCCGGCCGTCCGGCGCGGCGAAAACCTCGCTGCCGGAAAACAGCGAGCGATACCCGTCCCCGGCGGTAACGAGGACCCATACCGCGCGGGGATCGACGCCGGATGGCAGAAACGGCCCGAGCAGGGCAGCCAGTTCGACTCCCTGCCATCGGTGAGTGCCGTGAAAGCCCCCGCCCATGCCGAAAGTGGCGTCCGTCCATGTTCGCTGGGGGGCCTCACGAAAACGCTCCGGTGTGAGGGCTGTTCGATTGCCGCCGGCGGAAACGATCACCGGCGTGTTTACCACCGCCTTCTGGGCGGCGCGGCGATTGTCCTTGACCGGGATTCCCACCTGGCGGACGTCGATCTCGCTCACGTCTTCCACGAAGCGGCCGCCGAAAGTGTCTCCGGCCGTTACCAGCAGCCAACCCTTGGGCAGCGAGAGCGGCGGCGGTTCCGGACCTTCATGGCAGGATGCGCACTTCTTGAGATCCAGACGATCGCGCTCCGCAATGTTTCGCGGCAGGGTGGGATTGTTTGTGTCCAGCGGGACCGGCTCGTGGTGGTGAGGCAACACCAATCGGGCCTTGTCCACCAGCAACGCGCTCTCACTGGACCCGAGAGTCAGTTCACCATAGGAGAACAGCGCCTGCGAACCTTTCGCGCCAGTCACCACGACGAACGTATCGAGTGGACGTTTGAAACCATCGTCGACTTTTCTTACCTCGACGCGGTCGAGGATGTCTTTCAGCGCGTAGCCCTCGACTTCCAGCGTCGCGCGATAGCGGCCATCCGGTAGCGCGACTTTCACCAACCGGCGCCAGGTGAGTAGACCGTCAGTGCGCCCCCGTTCGAGCGGGCCGGAGCGGACGACCGCTCCCTTCAGTGAAACCGTATGTGGAAAATCTCCCGCCGCGGCCAGGGCCGCAAGTAGCACCATCGACGTGACCGGCAGAGCAATCCGTTTCATAGCATCCACGTCCAGTGTGGCACGCCGGCGGACTACGAGATTCCGAACTCTCGCATCTTGCGATAGAGGGTGTTGCGGCAGATGCCCAGTTTCGCAGCTGTCCTTTGAATGTTCCCTTCGCAAGCGGCCAATGCTTCGCGAATCAGATCTTCTTCGATTTCGCGCGAGACTTCGCGCAAGTGTTTGCCGGACGGATGCCTGGCCTCGGTTTTGGGAGGCTCGGGGTGCAGCGGAAGGGTAAGGGGAAGTTCACCCGCAAGCACACCATCCGGATCGGCGGCAACGATCGCCCGCTCGAGCACATTGGCCAGCTCACGGACATTGCCGGGCCAATTGTAAGACTGGATCTGGCGCACGAAGTCAGGCGCGATCTCGACCGGTCCGCGGCCCAGTTTGGCTGCAATCTTCCGAGCAAGAAAAGCCGCCAGGACGGGCAGGTCTTCGATCCTTTCCCGCAAAGGCGGGATGCGAGCCGCCAGAACATTCAGGCGGTAGTACAGATCCTCCCGGAATGCACCCCGGCAGGCTTCCGCCGCCAAATCCCGATGGGTGGCGGCAATCAGGCGCACATCAATCGATCTCTCATGGGACGCGCCGATTCGGGAGACCCGCATTTCCTGGATGACCCGCAACAGCTTTGCCTGCATGGCGAGAGACATGTCGCCGACCTCGTCCAGGAAGAATGTGCCTCCGCTGGCCAGTTCGAACTTGCCGGGCTGGCCGCCCTTCCTGGCCCCGGTGAACGACCCGTCCTCGTATCCGAACAACTCGCTCTCCACCAGGGATTCCGGCATGGCCGCACAGTTGATCGCCACGAAGGGATGGTCGCGCCGCGGGCTCTCGTTGTGAATGGCCTGGGCGAAAAGTTCCTTCCCCGTGCCCGTCTCCCCGTTGAGCAGTACCACCGAAGGGCAGTTGGCGGCCCTTTCGGCCCACGCTTTCAAGTCCCGGATTGCCCGGCTCTCTCCGACGATGTCCGCGAAGGTGATGCGGTGCGCTTCGATGGCCGCCGGCGCGGGGGCCGCCCGCTTGTTGCGAAGCTCGCGAAAGACCGTTACGGCGCCGATAATCCGGCCATCGCCTTCCCGCAGCAAAGAAGTGGAACTGGTGAGCTTCCTGCCCAACTTCTCGACAAAGATCTCCTCGTCCTTGCGTTCGACCCCTTCGAATCGCACCGGGGTGACGGTCGCGAGCGCGCTCGAAATCTCGCTGATGTGGCGCCCCTTGGCTGCCGTCATGCTCACTCCGAACAACTCCGCCCCTTTGGCGTTGATGTCGGTTACAGCGCCCTGGTTGTCCACCGATATCAGGGCATCCGACATATTCGCCAGGAGGATATTGGAGTAGCGGAAAGCCGTGTAGAGCTTGCTGGTGGCCTTTTGCAGGCGTAACTGGCTCTCAATCGCGCTTGCCGCCGCAACCACCATGCCCAGCGTGTGAGGATTGGCAACGCGGTAGCTTCCACTGATGTCCAGGACTCCAATCATCATCCCGTCCGGATCGAAGATGGGCGCGGCGGAACAGGTGAGGAAATGATTGGGCTTGCAGTAATGCTCGCAGGCGTAAACCTGCACGGGCCTGCGCTCGAAAATGGCGGTGCCGATCGCATTCGTGCCCCGGACAGCCTCGTTCCAATTCCCACCCGGGCACAGGTGCACGCTTTCGGTCCGGGCAAGAATCTCCGGATCGCCCCGAACATCCAGCAGGTAGCCCGTCTCGTCGGTCAGGACCACCTGGAAACCGGAACCTCTTACGAACTCGTACAGGCTCTCCACGAACGGACGGGCAGCTTTGAGCAGGAACTGGCTCCGGTAACGCCTTTCCTTCAGTTCCAGTTGATGAACATACTCGGTCGTTTCGGGAAAGGGGGCGACATTGATGTTGCGGCAACGCTGCCAGGAATCAGCCACTTCGGGCCGCAACACTTGAATGTCGAGTACGTTCTTGTCAATATACTTCTGCCATGCGATCTGCAACGGAGGGATGATGGCCGGGGAAATCGCCGGAACCTTCTCGGGCGTAAGACCTTCGTCTTCAGAACTATGGGAAAAGCCGGCGCTTGACATAGAACTAACTTCAGCGTCTTACCGTATTATAGACGACCGAGTGGGACACAACAAACTCCGGATAGCTTTTAGCTTGGCCAAGAACGTGCAGGTCACTTTTCGCATGTTGCGGGATTGCGCACCCGTGCGGGCTGAGATTCCGGATTCGGCGCCCCTGGTCGACGGCCATGGGCGCGTTCATGACAGCCTGCGTGTCAGCGTAACTGATCGTTGTAATGTGCGCTGTTTCTACTGCATGCCTTCGGATGGGGTGAAGTGGAAGACGCACGAAGAAATCCTGCGCTACGAGGAGATCGAGCGGCTGGTCCGGATAGCCGCGAGGTTGGGAGTGAAGAAGCTTCGCCTGACTGGCGGAGAGCCGTTGGTAGCCAGGAACCTGCCGTACTTAGTTCGCCGGCTGGTTGCGATTCCGGGAATGCAGGACGTCTCCATTACCACCAATGGCGTGCTCCTCGGCGACTACGCGCGTCAGTTGCGCGAAGCCGGGCTGTCCCGCATCAATGTTCATCTGGATACGCTGGACCGGCGGCGCTATGAACAGATCACGCGCCGCGATGAACTGGAGCGTGTTCTTGCAGGGTTGCGAGCCGCCCGGGAGAGCGGATTCGCACCTATCAAGATCAACACAGTGGCCATCAGGCGGCAGAGCGAACCGGACATCATTCCGCTGGCCCGTTTCGCCCGCGAGAATCGTTTCGAGATCCGTTACATCGAGTTCATGCCGCTCGATTCTCAAGGGTTATGGAACCGTCGCCGGATGATTCCTTCCGCGGATATTCTGGCCATGCTGTCCAGTGAATTCGGCCCTCTTACTCCTGATCCCAATGGAGATCCGCACTCACCGGCCCAGATGTACTGCTATGGCGATGGCGCCGGCCGGATCGGGCTCATCAAAGCAGTGAGCCAGTCGTTCTGCCGCAACTGCAGCCGGCTCCGCCTTACCGCCGACGGCAAGTTACGGAGCTGCCTGTTTGCCACGCGCGAGGAAGACATCCGGGCCATCCTGCGCGGAGGCAGCGATCGAGAGGTCGCCCAGGCGCTGCGGAATGCGCTGCTCGCCAAGCGCCCCGCCCACAACGTCGACACGCCGCAGTTCGTCCCTCCTCCGCGCCCTATGTATGCCATAGGCGGCTGATCCATTACGTGCCACAGACCGCTCACCGGATGAACAGTATGTTCACTCGTGGACCGCTCCGGCCCGCATGGCCCATGCCGGGCGAAACTTCAATCGCCTGAGGTGAAAGTACATTGCTTAGCCGGGCTAGACAGGCTCCAGGCTTACTACACGGAGTAACTGGCTATCCTTATCCAATCTTGGCAGCACACCTGCATAGGAGGTAGCGACCGGTGCAGGTGGGCGAATCCATTCTGCATCCGGCGCAATACGGGAGGTCAGGAAATGCATACGGCCAAAGAAACACGAGGATGGGGCAGCCGGCTCAGCCGACACGGCGCCGCGCTGACCATCGGGTTGGTACTGGTTCTCGCAGGATCACTGCGAGCGCAGAACATTGGATGGGAGGGCGAGACAGGCGTTTTTGTCACTCCTCTCGCTTACACCGCCGCCTCGCCGGCGAATGGGTTGGGGCGTCCGTTAGTGGCTTTCCACTATCTGGATGGCGGCGGCGTGCTTGGCAATTTCTATGAAGTCTCGGTAACGGAAGGGGCATTCAAGCGTTTCGAGTTCGGTTATACAAGGGCACTGCATACTGAGGGCGGCAATCCTAATTTCAGTCCGCTGTGGCACAACGGCTTCAATATTGTTCATGGCAAGGCGAATCTACTTTCGGAGAATGCAGGCAAGAACAATTGGGTTCCGGCGATCTCGGTCGGCTTCATGGCGCGCAGCCAGGTACACAACGTAGGCGGCGCTTTATTGAACAAAGACACCACGAACGGAGACGTCTACGTGGTGGCATCGAAGCTTATCACGCAGACCAAAGTCCTCCCGATCATTCTCAGCGGCGGCGTGCGGCGCACCAATGCGGAGTTGTGGGGCATGGGCGGCAACGCACCCGGGTGGTCTAACCGGGCTTTTGGAGCTGCGGCATTCGTCGTGAAGCTGCCGAAGAAGGCATCCGTGGTTTTCGGCGCGGAAGTAGCACAGCAACCCCGGCATCCCGCGGAGCTTCCCACGGCGATCATCCCTACCACGCTCACCTATTGCATGCGCCTTTCTCCGTCGCCCGAGAGCAAGTTGAATATTGACTTTGGCGTTGCCCAGATTGCTGGTAAAATCGCTCCGGGTGTGGACCTCCAGGCGCGGTCCAGAATCGGGCTTCAGATCTCTTACGGATTCTGAACGTCCGCGGATAGCAACGAGTTAACGCCAGCACATTAGTTGGGGAGTAACCATGGCGAAAGTACTCATGATTCATCCGGACCGCTGCACAGGTTGTCACAATTGCAGCCTGGCCTGCGGATTCCGGCACGAAGGCCAGTTTCGGCCCACCTCCACGCGCATTCACGTCTACTCATGGGAGCGCGAGGGATTCTCGGTGCCGATGATGTGCCAGCAGTGCGACACTGCCTCCTGCGTCAAGGTGTGCCCGACAGGCGCGATGCACCGCGCCAAGGGCTCGACGGTGGTGGAGTATACGCGATCCAAGTGCATCGGCTGCCGCATGTGCACCATTGCATGCCCGTTCGGCAATGCCGTTTACGACAGCGTCACCGAATCGATTCTCAAGTGCGACACTTGCGGCGGCGAACCGGCGTGCGTCGAGTTCTGCCCGAACAAGGCGCTTGAATACGTTGACGACAACATTTCCACCCGCTCGCGCAAGAAGGTCTTTGCGAGCAAGTTCAAGGAAGCATTTCAGGTGGCATAGCGATGTTTGGATGGAGCGGAACGATTCTGCGTGTCAATTTGACCACGGGAGCGATCTCGCGGCAAGCCACCAATCCGCGTGATGCCGCCCTGTTCCTGGGGGCCCGTGGCCTGGGTGTGAAACTGTATACCGACGAGGTCGATGCCGGCATCGATCCTCTTTCGGCCGACAATAAACTGATCTTCGCGCCGGGTCCGTTCTCGGGGACCTTTGCACCGTCCGGTGGACGTTATCACGTGGTCACGAAGGGCCCGTTGACCGGCGCCATCGCCGGGTCGAACTCCGGCGGCTCGTTCGGTCCCGAACTGCACTATGCCGGATACGATGCCTTGATCCTCGAAGGCAAGGCGGAGAAACCCGTCTACCTCTGGATCAAGGACGACAACGTCGAGATCCGGGATGCCTCGCATCTGTGGGGCAAGTGGGTGCCCGACACGACCGACGCGGTGCGTGCCGAAACCGACGAAGAAGCCAAGGTCGCGTGCATAGGCCCGGCAGGAGAGAAGCTGGTCCTGTTCGCGTCCATCATGAACGAGATGCACCGTGCCGCCGGCCGCTCCGGTGTGGGCGCGGTCATGGGCTCGAAGAACCTCAAGGCGATTGCGGTGGTCGGGACCAAGCCGATCAAAGTAGCCGATCCGAAGGGTTTTGAAGCTGCCGTGCTGAAGTCGCGCAAGCTGGTGTTCGACCATCCGGTCGGCGGCGCGGGATTGAAAGCTTACGGCACCGACGTCCTGGTGAACATCCTGAACGAGATCGGCTCACTGCCCACCCGGAACTTCCAGGACGGCTACTTCCCGACGGCGAACAAGGTTGGCGGCGAGACGCTGTCGGCCACCGTACTGGTGCGGCCCAAGGGCTGCTTCTCGTGCGTCATCAGTTGCGGCCGCGTCACGCGCGTCAAGGATCCCAAACTGGCGGGCGAGGGCGAGGGCCCCGAGTACGAGGCGGCCTGGTCGATGGGACCGGACTGCGGCATCGACAGCATGGACGCCGTCACCAAGACCAACATGCTCTGCAACGAGATGGGAATGGACAGCATCACCATGGGCGCGACCATCGCCTGCGCCATGGACCTCAATCAGGCCGGCCTCCTCAGCAAAGATGATCAGGACGGTCTCGATATCAGCTTTGGCAACGTCGATGCGATGGTGGAGTTGACCCGCCGCACCGGATTGCGCGAAGGCATCGGCAACAAACTGGCTCTCGGCTCGTATCGCTTCGCTTCTCTCTACGGACATCCGGAATTCTCGATGACGGTGAAGAAGCAGGAGATGCCGGCCTACGATCCGCGTGGCGTGCAGGGCATCGGGCTGGAGTACGCCACCTGCAACCGCGGCGGCTGCCACGTAAAGGGTTACACGATCGCCGTGGAAGTGTTGGGCAACATCACCAAACTCGACCCGCGCGTCACCAAAGACAAGCCGTATTGGGTCAAGCTCTTCCAGGACCTGACCGCGGCGATCGACGCTTCCGGCGGTTGCATCTTCGGCACCTTCGGGATGGGCGGCGACGAATACGCATCTATGATCAGCGCGTTGACCGGCGTCAACTATTCCGCGGCCGATTACTTGCTGGCCGGCGAACGGATCTGGAACCTCGAGCGGCAGTTTAACCTTCGCGCGGGACTGAGCGCCGCCGACGACGTATTGCCGGAGCGGTTGACCAAGAATCCGATTGAGACCGGCCCGGCCAAAGGCGAAATCAGTCACGTGCCCGAGATGCTGCCGGAGTACTACCAGCTCCGTGGTTGGGATGAACGAGGTGTCCCGACCAAGGAATGCCTGGAGAGACTGCAACTCGCGTAGGCCGGCGATAGCGAGGGCTCCTCACGATGCGCGTGAGATACTTTGCCGACATCCGGAAACTCGCCGGCGTCGAAGAACACGATTGGACCCAGGCGGCGCCCACGGTGCGGGAGTTGCTCAAACAACTCTCGCACCACAACGGCGCCCCCTTCGAAAAGCGTGTGTTCGACGGAGGCCGGCTTAGCGGCACGATCATTCTCTTAGTAAACGGCCGCAACATCGAGCACCTACACGGTGTCGATACGACGCTCGGCCCTGACGATGTGGTCGCCATCTTCCCGATGATCGCGGGAGGCTGACCGCAAGGACACAATGCAGGAGGCTTTCATGAACGGTGGCCAGGCCGTACTTGTACCGATAGGCATACTTCTGGCGGGCGTGATACTCGAGGGATTGCTGGCAGGATTGTTGTCGGCACGCGCGAAGGGATGGCTGGCATTTCTCAGCAGCCTCGGGGGGCTTATCGGAGTTTTGGGATTGTGGCCCGCAATGCTGGCCGGACGAACGGTGGATGTCGCCTTCGGCCTCTGGGATGGACCCATCCAGCTTGCCTACCATATCGATGGTGTCAGCTTCCTGTTCGCACTCATGGCCGCCGGAATCGGATCGGCGGTGCTGCTCTATTCCGTCGGTTACATGGAGAAGGAGAAAGGCACCACCCGTTTCTTCGTGCTGATGCTGGTCTTCATCGCCGGCCTGATCCACCTTGTTTATACTGCGGACCTTCTTCTCCTTTACTTGAGCTGGGAAATCGTCGGGCTGTGCTCGTTCCTGCTGGTCGGCTTCTGGTACCGTTTGCCGGAGGCCGCTTACGGAGCGCGCAAAGTCCTCACCATGACGCACCTGGCCGGATACGGACTGCTGGCCGCGGTGATCCTTCTCTTTGTACGGACCGGATCGACGCTGTGGACCGACGCCCGCGTGCAAGGTGCTATGACGACCGGCACTTTCTTCCTCATGCTGATCGCCGCGGTCGCCAAGTCCGTGCAGTTCCCGCTACACACTTGGATTCCCGACGCTATGGCGGCGCCCACGCCGGTCAGCGCCCTGTTGCACGCCGCATGTTACGTGAAGGCCGGTGTTTATTTGGTGGCGCGGCTGCACTCCATGGGACACTGGCCGATTTCCTGGAGCCTGACGGTATCCTGGCTGGGCGCCGCTACCCTGCTGATCGGGGTACTCTTCGCCCTGGCGCAGCATGATCTCAAGCGGCTGCTTGCCTTCCACACGGTGAGCCAGATCGGTTACATGATGCTCGGCCTCGGGCTCGGCACCCCGCTCGGCATTGCCGCGGGGCTGTTCCATTGCGTGAACCATGGACTGTTCAAGGGCAGCCTCTTCCTTTGCGCCGGAGCGGTACAGCATGCCTGCGGCACTCGCGACATGGACCGGCTGGGAGGACTTGGACGGCGGATGCCGCACACCATGGGGGTCTGGCTGCTTGCCGCGGGTGGAATCGCCGGCGTTCCGCTGCTCAATGGTTTCGTCAGCAAGTGGTTGCTCTACAGCGCGGCGCTGGACGCGCATCAACCCATCCTGGCGTTGATCCCCTGGATCGGTAGCATCCTCACCGTGTTCTCGTTCATGAAGGCCACGAGCGGCGTTTTCCTGGGCAGCCCGGGTTCGTCTACCGGGGACGCGCACGAAGTTTCCTGGACCATGGTGGCTGGGAGCGGAGTGCTTTCCGCGGGCTGCGTACTGTTTGGCGTGGCTCCGCAACTGGCCGTCACTTACCTGATCAACCCGCTGCTGCCGGCGGTCGGATGCGCGGCGCTTTCCGGGGTGAGTTGGTTCGGACTCACCGCCGGACAGGGCGTGTGGTTCGCGACCGGCGGTTGCCTACTGGGCGTGATCGCGCTGGCCTTTGCCGCCTTGATCTACTGGTTCCCGTTGCCATCGAGGAGCCTGGCTACGGCCGGCGGCACGGCTTCGGTGTTTACCGGCGGAGAACCTCTGACGGCGCAGGGCCATTTGGGAGCCAGCGATTTTTCGAGCATCGTTAAAGATGGACTGTCGCCTTTCTACCGCGGCTTCGATGCCGACCGTCTCTGGCTGGCGGCCTGGCGCGCGCTTGGCAGCGTGGCGAGAGGTACCGCCCGGCTGGCGAGCGCGGCCGAACGATATCCGGTCGTACTGCTGGCCATTGTGACAGCGGCCATGGGAATGGCTGCGGCGCTGTTTCCGGCATCACACCGGATCGCTGATCCGCTAACTCCCAATCTCGATTGCGTGTCCGCCGTTCTGGCGATCGCTCTGGTGGGCCTGCTGCTGGCCGGTGCCGCGACCCGCGCCCTGAACCGCTACCTGATCCTGGTAGCCCTGGCGGGTGGCTTGGCCATAGCGGGAACGATCGCACCGGATGCGACGATGCGCACCGTACTGCTGGAGGCTGCCTCAGTGGCCATCCTTTTGGTGCTGTGGCGGACCGGCGGAAGCAAGACGGCGTCGCGCGCGTACCTGGCCGCGGTGGTGCTTTCGGCAGTCGGCATGGTCGGCGGCGCCATGGCGGTGGCGCAAGGGAATCTCGAATTGGCCCGGATACTCCTGTTCCCGGGCATCGGCATCAAGCTGGGGCTGGTTCCGCTGTGGTTCTGGCTGCCTCTTGTGGCTGAAAGCGCGCCCGCCATTGTGGCCGGCGTGGTGATTGCAGTGGTCGACGTGGCAGCCTTCGCCGAGGTGATTACGTTGCGCGGCCTGGAGCCCTGGCTCTTTGAACCGGCTCTGCCTTGGATTGCCGTGGCCGTGATCACAGCCGTGGCCGGCGCCCTGCTGGCAATGGGCCAGCGCAACCTGAAGCGGCTGCTGGCGTTTTCCACGATCACCGACATGGGTCTGTTGCTGGCTGCGCTGGTATTGGGCGGCAAGGTCGGGATTGAAGGCGCCACGCTCGGTGTGGCGGCGCACGCCCTGGCCAAGGCACTCCTGTTTGCCAGCGTCTCCGGTCCGGAGACCGAGGGCGCCAAGCTGTCGGACGCGCGCGGGCTGGCATCGCGCCATCCCGTTGCCGGAGCCGGCTTCGTACTAGGAGCCCTGGCAGTCACGGGCGTACCTCCGACGCTCGGCTATGAAGGCCATTGGCGCATCTTCACCACCGTGGCCGCAAACCCCGTGCTGCTCGCGCTGTTAGCCGGTGCGGCGATGCTCAGCGTGGCAGTCTATGCCCGTGCGATTGCGCTTTTCTGGTGGGGGGAAGAAGACGGACCGCCTGCACCGGCATTGAAGACATATAACCGGCCGCTGCTGGCCATCGCACTGCTGCTGCTCGTGCTGGCCGTGCTTGGATTAGGCATCTGGCCGCGGATTCTCGCAGGTGCGGCATGAGCGACAACTCCCGGGGAATTCTCTTCAAGCTGGTCGAGCGCGCACGCCGGCGCTCGGCCTGGTTATTCCACTTCAACGCCGGGGCCTGCAACGGCTGCGACATCGAACTGGTGGCGTGCTTGACCCCTCGCTACGACGTGGAACAGGCCGGCATCCGGCTCGAAGGCAGCCCGCGGCACGCCGACGTGCTGTGCGTCTCGGGGCCGATCACCCATGCCACTCATGAGGCGCTCAAGACGATCTACGAGCAGTTGCCCGATCCCAAGGTCGTGGTCGCAATCGGTAGCTGCCCGGCCACCTGCAATGTTTTCGAGGGCAGTCCCGCTGTCGACGGGCCGCTCGGTCGCATCATCCCGGTCGATATCTACGTGCCGGGTTGTCCGCCAAGACCGCACAGCATCATCGAGGGCGTTGCGGCGGCTATCGAGCGGCTCGCCGAAAACCACACGGCTGCGCAAGGAGGCAAGCAATGAATTTTTGGTACTCGCTGCTGGCCTTGCTGGTCTTTCCCGGTCTGCTGTACGCCCTGCCGGTGAGCTGGCTCATGCTCGGCGCCGAGCGCAAAGTGCGGGCGCGAATGCAGAGCCGCATCGGTCCTCCGCTATCGCAGCCGTTCTACGACATGGTCAAGCTGCTGGTGAAATCGCCGGTCGCACGGGTGCAAGCCGACGAACGGATGCTCACAGGGTTGCCTCTCCTCTCGGTCGGCTCATTGATCGGCGCGTTAGCACTGCTGCCGGTATTTCGCACCGAGAGCGGTTTCTCCGGCGACCTGATCCTGCTCGCCGGCCTGCTCGAAATGCCGGCGCTTTGTATCATCCTGGCGGGCTACGCTTCCCGCTCGATTTACGGGGAAGTCGGCGCGACGCGCGAAGCCTTGGTAAGCATCGTCTGCAACGTACCGTTTCTCGGAGCCTTGATTGCATTAGCCGCATCGGCGGGAAGCCTGCGTCTTAGCGAGATCGCCGCGGCGGTGCCCTGGATGGTGCGCGTTCCCGCTCTGATCGCGATTCTGATCTGTTTACCCGTAAAGCTACGGCTGAACCCGTTCTCACTGGCCAACGCCGAGCAGGAGGTGCTCTCCGGGCCGTTAGCGGAATTCGACGGACGGCGGCTGGCGCTGTGGGAAGTTGCGCACGGCCTGGAATGGGTGGTCCTCACGGGTCTGGTAGCGACCCTCGCGGTTCCGCCCGCGTTTTCCAGTTACCTGCTCGATGCCCTTGTTTTTGTCGTAGTTTCGTTTGCCCTGGTACCGCTGCTCACTCTCCTGGCATCCGCTACGGCGAGGCTCAAACTCAGACAGGCGACGCGCCTGCTCTGGCGCGGGGCCTCGCTGGTAGCGGTTCTCGCACTGGCCGCGGCGCTGGTGGTGAGCTATGGAGGGCGATGAGATGATTCGTATCCTGCAAGTCATTGTCGAAAACCTGAGCCAGGACCGGGCCACTGTCCGGCTGCCGGAGAGCGTGCCCGTCCCGCCCGGTTATCGCGGCCGGGTGCTTCTCGATCCTTCAAAGTGCGTGGCCTGCGGCGTGTGCACTTACGTTTGCGTCAGCGAAGCGATTACCGGCGTCAATGAAGAGAAAGCTTACGTTTGGGCCTATGAACCCGGACGATGCACGTTCTGCGCCCGGTGCGTGGATCACTGCACGGGGCACGCGCTTCGCATGGAACCCAAACCGCTGCCCATTTACCGTCAGCCCGGCGAGTTGCGCGCGGAGGAACGAGTGCCCTTCTCCTCGTGCCGTATATGCGGCTCGCCGACCCGGCCAATGACCGACGACTTGTTGCATCTCGCCTTCGAGCACATTGGCGAAGAAACGCAGGAATTGGTGCGCCTCTGCGAGCGGTGCCGCCGGAGGCGTTTGCAGCGCAGCCTGATGTCTGCCGCGTACGAAGAGGGAAAGGAGCGCTAATGCCTGCCGCGGATATACGCGAACGGATTGGAGGCGACTGGACCGAACGTTTTGACGGCTGGTGGCTCGGCATCCCGCTGGACGAGCTCCGCGCCACGGCGTCGAAGATGCTGGCCGGCGGCGCGCGCTTCTCGGCGATGGTCGCCGTGCCTTGTCCGGACGGTAGTTTCCGGCTGTCATGGCATTGGGACGACGGCGGCACGCTGCTCTCGATCGAGAGCACGCTTCGAGCGGGAGCCGCCCTTCCCACGATTGTGGACATCTATCCCGGCGCGGACTGGGCCGAACGCGAGACGCGCGACTACTTCGCCGTCGCATTTGACGGCCGCGCATCAACCGCTCCGCTCATGCTGCGCGAGCAGGATGCGCCGGGAGTCATGTTCCGAAAGCCCGGAGATCACCTATGAGTTACCGGATTCCCGTTGGTCCCTACCACATCGCGCTGGAGGAGCCGTACAAGATCGAGGTTCAGTGCGAGGGCGAGAAGGTCATCGGCGCCTCGCTCAAGGTCGGCTTCAATTTCCGGGGCATCGAGTGGCTTGCCCAGCGCAGGAACATCACCAAGTCCATCGCGCTCCTCGAGCGGGTGTGTGGAATCTGCTCGAACGTTCATTCCATGACCTACTGCATGGCCCTGGAACGGATCGGGTCCATTGAAGTGCCGGAGCGCGCCCAGTACGTGCGCGTGATTACGGCCGAACTCGAACGCCTGCACTCACACCTACTATGGGCGGGAGTCGCCGCCGAGCTGATCGGTTTCGAAACACTTTTCATGCACTGCTTCCGTCTGCGCGAGCGCGTCATGGACCTGCTCGAAGGCATCTCTGGAAATCGCGTCAACTACTCGATGAACCGCATCGGCGGCGTGAACCGCGATATCGAACAACCCGAGGTGGTGCTGAAGGGTGTGCACGAAATCCGCGACGCGGTTGTAAGCCGCGTGATCCCCGTTTTCACAACCGACCGGACTGTGGCTGCCCGCTGCCGCGGCGTGGGAGTTCTCACTCGCGATGATGCTATTGCCTACGGCGCGGTTGGCCCGGTGGCACGCGCGTCCGGTGTGGACATGGACCTGCGCCGCGACAACCCTTACATGGCCTACGGGTCGCTGAAATTCAAAGTGCACACACTGACCGAGGGCGATGTCTACGCACGCGTCGTGGTGAGAGCGCTGGAGATCCTCGAAAGCTGCGGCATCGTCGAACAGGCGCTGGATCAGATGCCGGACGGCCCGCTCCACGTGGGCGACGTTTACGCCGTCCCGCCGGGCGACGCCGTGGCCCGGGTGGAAGCGCCGCGCGGCGAGGTGTTCTACTACATCGCTTCCGACGGCAGCGATATACCGGTCCGCGTCAAAGTGCGGACCCCCAGCTTCGCGAACATTCCGACTGTCGCCGCCATGGTGAAGGGCAACGAGTTCTCCGACGTGCCGTTGATCCAGGCAGCCGTCGATCCCTGTTACTCCTGCACCGATCGCTGAGGAGAGCAGCCCGGCTACATGCCAGTCCACTGGGCTACGAGGCTGCGGGCCAGCGACTCGTCGGTGGTTCCGTTCACGACGGCGCGGCCGTCGGCGAAAACGGTCAGCTCATATGGCGGCGCCTGAAAGCGCAACATCGACTCGCTTACCTGGACCCTGCCCAGGTTGCTGAGCCGCGCGGCCAGCCTGGCGAGGCCGGGAAGTCCGGGAGAGTGTATGCGCACTTGTACCGCATGGCGGCCGTAAAGCGTGGTATCCGCTTTCCGGCGCGCTCCCAGGAACTCGAAACGCCCGAGACCGCAGCAGACGCAATCCGGCATGCGCGAGCTCAGCGCGGTGTTTTCCAGCCGGAGGTCCCACACGTCGCCGCAGATCAGCGCATCCTCATCCGGAACCTTCCCGGACGACAGGAATCGCAGCGCTATCGAGGCTTCGATCGCCGCGCCGAGAATAGCGGCGGGTCCGACGATCCCGACCGTATCGCAGTTCAGCGCGGATGCCCGGTCCGGAACGTCGCGGTGCAAGCACCGCAAACACATTGTTCGTCCGGGGAAGATGAACTTCGCCATCACGGTCGAAGCCAAACACGAGGCATAGATCCATGGCTTGCCCAACTTCACGCAGGCATCGTTGAGGATGTAACGGCTCTCGAAATTGTCGAAGCCGTCCAACGCCAGGTCGATGCCGTCGAGCAGTTGCAGGATGTTGTCCGGCCCTATTTCGGCTACCACCGATTCGACTTCGACATCCGAGTTGACGTCGCGCAGGTGCCGCGCCGCGGCAGCCGCCTTTGGAACGCCATCGCGCGCATCGGCTTCATCGAAAAGCGACTGGCGCTGCAGGTTTGAGATTTCGATCACATCGCGGTCCACAACGCGGAGGAACCCGATTCCCGCCCGCACCAGGATGGCCGCGCAATTGCTCCCCAGTCCGCCGCAACCGGCCAGCAGCACACGGGCTTGACGAATGCGCTCTTGTCCTTCTTTCCCGATCGGTGCGAATAGTTCCTGGCGGGAGTAGCGCTCCGACAGCTTCGTCATCCTGCTCTACCTCAACGCCAAACTGCGCGATGGGGATATACTTCGCACGGTGCGGGCAGGCAACAAACCGCTAGCGCTCAGGCGGCGCGCCACGGTTGGAACCGGGGCAGCCCCAATGGCACCGAACAGGACCGCGGAGCCGGTCTTGAACAGGGCCAGACGCAAGGCCAGGTCCATGTCCATCCCAACCATGCGATTGACCAGCAGCGAGACGGGCAGCCACGAAGCGCCGATGAGTCCACCCGCCAATACGCAAAGCAGGCGTGACCGGACCAGGGGAACCATCAGCGCGAGTCCGTCGACGATCACTCCCGCCGCGAGGAACTTAAACACCTGGTCCACGCCGTGCAGCCCCATCGAGCAGGATGCGATCCCGGCTAACAGTCCGACCGCGCTGCCGGCCCATGCGCGTCCGACGGCGAAGCGGCCCAGCAGAACGAAGAAGGCCAGCGGCAGCACCCGATGCCCCGGCAGGCGCATGGGAATGTGCAGAAACATGTCCGACGCCACTATTAGTACGGAACAAAAACAGATCACCATACACTCACGCAGGCTGAAGCCGCCCCAATATTGCTGCCCGGCGGCATGACTCACTTCACAACTTTTCACTGCACACCTCGTGTGGAGTTTTTTCAATCAGGAGAACGGGATTCCGGTCACACCCGCCGCGCACCGTCAAGCGGCGCGACGGCAGACCGCGATACTGGGCGGCCACTGCAATCTGGTCGGCCAGGCGCAACGCGCGGACCAGCAGGGGGACCGCCAAGGAGTGACAGGCCTCGGGCCACGTCCGCGGGTCCAACAGATCGCGCGAGCCGATTCTCGCTCCCCGCAAGCGCTGCAACAGGTAGATTTCACGGGCATCCCGCGCGAGCAACGGCAGGAAATGCAGGCCCATGGCCACCACGAAGGAGAGGCGCACCGGCAGAATCCGGCTGAGAGCGTCCCCCAGTTCGGACACCGCCGTCGTGCGTTGCAGCCAAAGACCGGGTATGGATATGAGCGCCAGTCGCGCGGAAACCAGCAGCGCCGGAGCAATGCCCGTCGTCCCATCGCGCCATAAGAAAACCAGAAGCACCAGCGGCGCCTGCAATGCCACGGCTGCGCTGTCCTGCAGCAGGGCTTGCCAGCCTAACCGGGCAGCCGCGTACAGCGCGATCGCAAGCAATGCCAGGACTGCAGCCTGGACCGGGGTGGACACCAGCAAACCGCCCACGGCAATCGCCAGCACGGCTGCGAGTTTCACCCACGGCGGCAGCCGATGAATGCGGCTGCCATTCGGAACATACTGCCCCGGGAAGCTGGACCGTCTAGCAGAACGCATTGAGGCATCCTCCTCGCAGCGTAAGACGCTGGTCGCCCCAGGGACGCGGTAATGGGTTGTGTGAAGCCAGCACAACCGCCGTGCCGCCGGCGCTCGCGCATGCGTCCAGAACGGCGAGCATGCGCTGGGCCACGCGGTCGTCCAACCCGGTGAAAGGTTCGTCGAGGAGCAGGAGCGGGGGCCGCGAAGCTATGACCGATGCCAGGGCCACCACATGGCGTTCGCCGTGGCTGAGACACAGCGGCGAGGCCAGGGCCAGATGCCGCAAGCCGCAGAGCGCAAGGGCTTCTTCCACCCGGCGTTTTCGCGCTTCGGCGGGCATCCGCAGGTGACGGAACGCGAAGCCGACTTCGCGTTCCACCGTTTCTTCGAACAGCATGGAATCGGCATTCTGAGGCAGATAGCCGACCCTACCCGCCAGCCCCGGAGGACGCTCCGAACTCCGCGTTGCGATTGCCGCCAGGGATCGGAGCAGCGTCGTCTTCCCGCTCGCGTTATCTCCCAACACGTGCGTGGTGGAACCGCGCGGCAGAGCCAGATGGAATCCCTCGACGGAGTAGCTGATCGCCGGTGCGGCGGCAGGAGCGGATGCGGGTTGCAGTCGAGTTGCAGATTCGAAAATCAACCGTTGCGTCCCGGTGCCCGGCAGGTCTATGTGCGAGTCCCACAAGGAATCGCCCGAGGCGGCACGGTGAGCGGACGCGATCACTGTCCGCCCCTCCGCCTTTTGCCGCAAGATCAGCGTCCTCAGCTGCTGCTGTCCGAACGCGTCGAGTTGCGAGAATGGTTCATCGAGCAGTAGCACGGAGGGACGCAGGGCGAGAAGGGCTGCCAGCACTACGCGCTGTTTCTGGCCGGTAGAGAGGTTTTCCACGTTACGCCCGGCTAAAGGAGCGATCTCCATCGCGTCGAGCGCTTCGTCAACCCGGTGGGTAAGCTCAGCGCCTCCGATCCCCTGGTTATGGAGGCCGAACGCAACCTCCTCCTCCACCGTGGAACATAGGAGCTGCGCCTCCGGATCCTGCAGAACCAACGTGGACCGCTCGGGCAACACGTCGGCCCACCACGTGGTCTCGCCGTCTTCGGGCAGGCAGCGGCCGAGCGCGCGGAGCAGGGTCGATTTGCCGCTTCCGGAGGGACCGGTAACGATGGCCGCCTGGCCGGGAGACAGTTCCAGCGGCACCTCCAGGTCCAGCAGCGTCCCGTTGCCATAGCGGTGGCGCAACCGCTGGATGGAGAGTGATAGCTGACCGGCCACGATGGGTGTAGCCGGCATGCTATTCGGCCACCTTGGCGTCGCGCGGCCGCTTGCCCATCGCAACCCAGCGGCCATCCTCGAACTTCACCGGCAACACCGGCCGCCCTGCCCATAGTCGCGGGCTCACCCATCCGTTGGTGGTGATCCACGTATCCGGTGGCAGGACCGTGGCGTCCCGGTCCAGCGTGACCGGACGGATGCCCAACATCCAAAGGGTGTCGACGCGGACCGGGTCGGGCAATTCCCGCAGCCGGCCGAACTCGATGAAACGGCCCGACCAGCCGTAGGCGCTCAGCCCCACGGCGGCGGCTGCGCCGATAATGCCGTCGTTGGTGCCTCCATGGCCGGACAGATGGATCCCGGCCGCCTTCGCGACCGCCTTGGCCCGATCCTGGGTCACCACCGACAGTGTGCAATCCAGGCCGAAATCGACCACGGGGCTGAGCCTGGCATCCTCTCGCGCGACGCACAGTCCCGGGTCGCTGCCCTCGCTCGCCAGTTCCGCCAGGTGCTGGACGGCCAGGTCGATCAGACACGGTACGACGGCCGCGTTCTCCACATCCACGACGGCGCAGGCCGGGCTATTGTGCGAGGTGTAGGGAATTCGGTCGTCCACCAGGAGCTGATGCCGCAGCACCCCCCACATTCGGGCGCCCGGCGGCAACTTGCTCTCGTACATCCGCACCAGCCGGCCCGTACCAATCGCCGATCCGGCCACGTCCGTGTCATCGAAACCAAGGAAAACTCTCATCGGAATTCGTCCGTTACATTGTCCAGATTCAGAATCGCCATCCCACGTTCAGGTACCAGTTCCGGCCCGCTTCCGGGAAGCCTTCCTGGTAGTAATACTCCCTGTCGAACAGATTCTTCACGCCCGCGCGCAGGCTCATGCCGGATCCGATGCGCATGACGCCGCCGAGGTCCATCGTGGCGAACCTGGAAGCCGGTACGACCAAGCCGTTGTCGCTGCTCGTAACGGTGCCGCTCTCGTACCGGACCGAACTCACCACCAGCAACTGCCAGGGCATCCGCAGGGTGGCAGTACCAACCGTCTTGTGTTTGGGCGTGCCGGTCGGAAATACGTTGGACGCATCCGAAATCGAGCGGTTCAGGAAGCCGTAGTTCGCGTCGAGCGTGAGCCTGGAGAGCGTGGTGCTTCGCACCGTAATCTCGGCTCCCTGATGGAGTTCCTTCCCCACGTTGATGGACTGTGAACAGGTCCCCTTGCCGGCCGAACACAAGGTGGACGGGAACGAGATGTTCTCGATCGCATCGCGGACATCGCTGCGGAACAGATCAACCTGCACCACTGTGCGTGCCGCCAGAACCCGCGAATAGCCGGCGCTCCAATTCCTGGAGTGCTCCGGTTGCAGGACCGGGTTCGGTAGGGCTCTGTTGAACTTATACGAGTACCGGTCCTTCAAGGTGGGGAAGTGGCTCTTCTCGGCAAAGGTAACGAAGAAAGTGCCTGAGGAGGCTGTGGGCGAGTAGGAAAGCGACGCGAGCGGATTGTAGGCCCAGACGTGATCGGTGCAACTCGAAAAGGATGTGGGGCTGTCCGCGGTGCAGATTCCGGGTACCTGAAATGGGACCAATTGAGTCTTGTCCGCGCTCAAGTCCTGCGCCCGCAGTCCGTTGAGGTGATCCGCGCTGAATCCCAGCGTGGCGTGGACGCGGGATGTCAGCGTAATCGAGTCGAGGATACCGATCGAAGTTTGCTGGTCCCGATGCTTTTGCCAGGGAGTAGCGGTGGGTACGTTCCTGGAAGAGAAAGAAACGTCGCTTCCGGAATGCGTGTCGTCCTTGAGAAAGAAGGACGCGCTGATGACATTCCGTTGCACCGCTCGCGTGGAGTATTCGGAAGAGAAGCCGATGGAGTGATCGTCGTAGTGGCTCAAGCCGGAGGAGCTGGACTTGTTCATCGTCGAGTAGGTAGCGTCGTCGTACATCTCCATCCCGTTAAGGTATTGGTCATAGAAGCCCCGGAACTTCAGCAGACCTCGCTCTCCGACGCCCGTTTGGGAGTTGAAGTAGTAACTGGCCTTGTTCCAGTAGGGCCACTTCCAATACTTGGTGTTGGCGCAGGGGTAACCGGCCGTAGCGCTGACCGACGAGCACGAAGGCTGGGATCCGGAGTAGGGCGGAGCGCCGTAGATGCCTTTCTGGTTCGTGTAGCTGAACACATACTGATCCTGACCCTTGGGGGTCCAGCCTGCGCGTCCGCTGAAGCGCTCGTCGCGCTGGCCGGCGTTGACACGGTGGTAGTTAGGCTGTACGGGAGTCAGAAGGGTAGAGCCCGAAAGCGGGAAATAGTCGGTTTGCAGCCAATCGAGCGAACCCTGGAAGAAGAAGTGTTGCAAACGAGAGCCCAGACGGAGCCCCGATTCCAGCATGTTTCCAGACCCGGTGCCGATAGAGGCCTCTCCTTCGATCTTCTTCTTCGGCTCGCGGGTCACCAGGTTTACGACTCCGCCCAGGCCATTCGGTCCCATGAGAGGCGAAGAGTAGCCTTTCGCCACCTCGATCTCCGCAATATCGCTGGTAAGGAAGCGGTTCAGGTCGACATAGCCATCGTAAGGGACGTAGATGGGGATGCCGTCGAGGTACAACGGCACCTGTCGGGTGTCAAACCCCCGGATCATGATGCCGGCCTGGTTCCGGCTGGACTTATGATCCACGGAAACGCCCGGAAGAAATTGAATCGACTGGGCTACTGTGGTCGCTTTGCGATTGGCGATCTCGCTGTAATCGATCGTATCGGCCACCGGGGACAGGGGTGAGATGGACGCAGTGACATTTACCGTGGTGACCCCCATCTTGAAGGCGGCGTCGGGGTCTTCCTTGAGGATTTGTTCAACTGCGGCGCGCAGCGTCGCAACCTGGCTGGCTGCCTGGTCCCGGGACCAGGGACGCGCCGGCGCGGCGTCCAGGTTGACCTTCGAATCCGGGTGCAGCTTCAGCCAGTTCTCTACCCCCGCCTGGATGCCGGCAATCAAGTCCTGCTGCTCGCCGAGCTCGGCGGCAGGTCCCGCTTGAAGCGCGATCAGGTCGTCCAGCCACATCAGGGGCCGCTGTACCTGTGCCTTCGACAAGACGGCGGCCAAAAGGAGAAGACGCAGCGTGACGAGCAGTCTGCCGATCACCCGCATCGAGGCAGACACATATGGAACCGGCTGAGCGTGATTCGTAGACATGTCGGATTCGTCCAAGTGCCGTCTGTTTCCGGTGTGAAAACCCGGCCCTGATGACGCACGTACCGTGCCATGCGGCTTTTGGCCGCAGGATGGCCGCAGACGTGCAATTTCTATGGCCGGCAGAAGGATAAACCGGGCCGTTGTGCAAGAAGACAACAACCCGGCTGTTCATTCGTCGAACACGAGTATCGTGTTAGGGGATCTTCCTTTTGGGCGATGGGCGATGCTTCCCGCCCGGCGTCTTGGCGGTGATGTGCTTGAAGAAGTCCGGGTTCGCCTTGACGCCTTCCTTCACTTTGGGATGGTTCGTGATGTACTGGCCGACCACGCGATGGCTCTTTACGAACTCCGGGCTGCTGATGAGGGACGGATCCTTCTTCAGTTCAGCCAGAGCACGAGGGTGTTGTTCGATGAATGCCCGGAAGCGGGTAAGTTCCTCCGAGTAGGCTTTGGAAGTGGCCTTGGGAGCCGTCTGGGCTGCCAGGGCCGGGACCGGCAAACTGACCAGAATGAGGAAAACGGCAGAACGCCACTTCATCCCGCTAGCCCTCCCTGTGCCCCGATTATACATGACAATCGTGCTCGGGTCGCACGGATAATTTGGTGTGGTGTACGAGCTTCTCAGCGCTCAGACATCCAGTTTCCATGGATGCCGGTAGCGCGCTTTCAGGAACGGTTTGACGTCCTTCTGCAGGACGGTCCAGTTCTTCTCGTCCCAATCCAGCCACGCCTTGTGGCGCATGGAAAGGTTGGCCAGGAGGCAGACAGTCGAAGATCGCGCGCAAGTCTCGATCTCGCTCATGGGCTTGGCCCGGGTCTTGATGCACTCGATGAAATTCCTCCAGTGCGGCACGTTCATCTGGCTCATCTCCTTGTCCTTCTCGTAAACCACAGCTGCCAGCGAGGATTTCGGGTTGGGGTAGACCCAGCAGCCGCTCCGGCTTATGTATAGGGTGCCCTCGGTGCCGTGAATCGTGGTGCCCGAACCATGCTCCCCGAACATCGGCATGGGATTGCAGGTGCGGCTCTCGTAACTGGCAAGGAACTTCGGGTAATGGAAGGTGGCCAGCATGGTGTCGGGCGTGTCGCGGTTGTCCTGGACGTAAAACTTCTGGCCCATGGCGGAGATGGAATGCGGCATGACCTCGTCGAAGCACTGATGCAAGGGATCGATCAGGTGCACGCCCCAGTCGGTCATCGCGCCGCCAGCGTAATCCCAGAAATAGCGAAAGGTGGGGAACGTGGTCACGCCCACGCCCCAACGGTTGAGGTTGAACGGTACTTTGGGTGCCGGCCCCAGCCACATATCCCAATCCAGGCCCAGAGGCGGTTGTGAGTCGGGCGGATTCCCGTACCCTTGCTTGGGGGTCGTACCGCTTTGATAGGCGTGGCAAAACGTAATCTCGCCCAGGTCGCCGCGCTTGACGATCTCGGCCGCTTTCTTGAAATAGCCACCGGAGCGCTGCATGGTGCCCGCCTGCACCACGCGTTTGTACTTGCGCGCGGCCAGCACCATCTTCTGCGCTTCATCGACGTAGACGCAGGCTGGCTTCTCCACGTACACATCCTTGCCGGCCTTGCACGCTTCCACCATCATGTAGGCGTGCCAGTGGTCGGGCGTCGAAATGCAGACCGCGTCGATCGATTTGTTGGCCAGGACCTCGCGGAAGTCCTTCACTCCCTTGATCTCGAAACCGCCCTTTCGAGCCGCGGCTTCGGCCCGTTCCAGGTGCGGCTGATAGACGTCGCACAGGGCGGCCGGCTGCACCTCGGGAATCTTCATAGCGTAACCCAGGTTTCCGGAGCCCATGGCGCCGAGGCCGATGAATCCCACCGCGACGCGGTCGTTGGCGCCCTTCACCCGGCCCGTGAACAGCGAGGTAGTAAAGACGGCGCCGGCGCCGCCCACGAATTCTCTACGTGCCAGCCTATGATCCGAACCCATAGCCGATATCATAGCGTCAGTTCGCCGGCAGGCGCTTGCCGCCGCGGCGTCACCGGGCAGGCTTTACGCCGTATTCGGCCAGCACCCTCAAGCAGAGGTCTACGTCGTCGGTGAGGATGTAATCCACGCCGGCATCCACCAGGCGCCGGATCAGGCCCGCTTCCTGCGCGCCGAAGTAATTCACCTTGATGTCGTGCTCGCGCAGTTGCCGCACGGCTTCGCGCACGTGGTCGAGCGGACCAAGCAGTTGGATGAACTCGGTGCGCAGCCGGATGGTCTCGCTGGCATATGCGAGCATGTCGTTGCCCTGCCTCGACATGTTGCAGATGCGCATGCGCGGAGCGATAGCCTTGGCTTCCACGGCCTGCTCCGCCGTGGCGGCGAGGAAGCAATCGTCCACACGGCGCATGTCCACGATGGCGCGGGTGGTAGCCGCAGCGACGCCGGGCGCGTTCTTCAGATGCACGTTGCAAAGGATGCCCTTGGGAATTGCGGCCAACGTCTCGCGCAGGGTCGGGATGCGGGTGCCCACGAACTTCGGCGAGAACCGTATACCGGCATCGAACGCCCGCAACTCGCCGAAACTCAGATCGCTGACCTTGCCGTGCCCGTTTGTAGTGCGGTTGACGGTCGCGTCGTGCATGATGACCAGTTGGCCATCACGCGAAAGCTGGACGTCGAATTCGATCATGTGCGCGCCCTTCTGTGCGGCCGACGCGAAAGCGGGCACCGTGTTTTCCGGGGCGTTCTTGCAGTCGCCGCGGTGCGCCGTGCAGCGCGCGCGAACTTCGCCCGGCGCGGGCAACGAGAAAGCGGCTAGCGCGAGGAGGACGAGAGTGATGGGACGCATGCGATGACCCTGAATGTAGAACCATGATTGTACCTTCAAGAAATCGGTTGATGGCAACGCGCGGGAGTATACTTGCTGGTTGCCATGCCTGGCATGAAAGGGACAAAGTGAGGCAATCTTTTTTCGTAGCGGCGCTCTGCGCGGCCGCAACGGTGATGGGCGCTCAGCAGCCCGACGATGCGACGGTCAGGTGGCGTGAGGAGGCCCGATTCCCGGTCGTCGACCTTTCAGGCGAAACAGCGCGGCAGGTCGTTATCGCGGAGGGCACTCCCGACGTCTATCAGGGCCACCCGACCACCGTCCTCATGCGCGACGGCAAGACCATCTTCGCCGTTTGGTCCATCAACCACGGCGGCAAAGCGGGGCCGATGGCGCGCAGCACGGACGGAGGCAAGACCTGGACGCGGCTGGACGACCGGTTACCGGCGGGGTTCAAGACACACGAGAATTGTCCGAGCATCTACCGCATGACCGATCCCCGGGGCCGGGAGCGGCTGTGGGTTTACTCGGCGTGGATCGGCAGGTTCGGAGTTCCCATGCCGCGCATCATGAGCGAAGACGGCGGCCGGAACTGGAAGGGGATGCCGCCGCTGGGGGAGGCGTTCCGCTGCGTGATGACGTTCAGCAGCATCGTTCGTCTCAAAGACGGCTCGTATATCGGGATGTACCATCGAGGGTCTGAGGGCGTGGATCGCGCTCCGTTGGAAGTGCTCCAGACGGTGACGAAGGACGGCGGATTCACATGGTCCGAGCCGCGCGTGGTGGCCAAAGTCGAAGGCAAGAATCCATGCGAGCCGTTCGTGTTCCGTTCGCCGGACGGCCGCGAACTGTGTTGCCTGATGAGGGAAAACACGCACAAAGGGTACAGCCTGATGATGTTCAGCCGCGACGAAGGCGCGAATTGGAGCACGCCCGTGGATACGCCGTGGGGACTGACCGGCGACCGTCACATGGGCGTGTATGCGAAAGACGGGCGGCTGGTGATCGCGTTTCGCGACATGGCTAAGCAATCTCCAACGCGCAGCCACTTCGTCGCGTGGGTCGGCACATACGACGACATCAGACAAGGCAAGCCGGGACAGTACCGCATCAAGCTGTTGCACAGCTACGCGGGGGGCGACTGCGGCTATCCTGGCGTGGAGTCGCTGCCCGACGGCACGATCGTGGCCACCACCTACATCAAACTGTGGAACGATGCGCGCAAGCACTCGGTGGTCTCGACGCGCTTCCGTCTTGAGGAGACCGACGCCCGCCTTGCCGCGGCGAAAACGGCCCGGTAGGGGCGCGCGACCAGCGGATAGGTTCTCTTTGATTTTCAGGTAGTTAGATGGAGCTGGCGGAGGGAGTTGAACCCACGACCCTCTGATTACAAATCAACAATTCACGTACAATCAACAACTTACATACTTCGTCATAGTTGCTCATCATGTAGCGTTCTCAATGACTTGACCCTTTGCCAGACCAAGATGCGAACATGATGAGCAACCATGACGAAGAAAGAATGGGCATACTATTGGGCATACCTTTTTGCCCCCTCTGCCCCCTGAATGGGGGCGTATTTTTGGGCACACCCTGTTTCACTTTGCCCCCCCCCCCCCCACTGGGGGGGGGGGGCGCGAGGGGGGTAAGCGGCGCCCTCCGCTAAATACGCCCGGCGCGTCATCCGTTGGACGGAACACGTGGCAGTGCGGCTATTCCTTCCCCTTCCCCTTCCCCTTCTCTTCAGTCTTCGGTGCCGGGTGCGGACCTGCACGCGGCCCGGCGTGGCCCACTGAAACGAGGTTCTCCGTCCTGCGATAGAAGTCAATCAACTGCGCACGGGTCAACGGCCCAACGTACAGCCTGCCGCCGTACTCGTTCTCCCAATAGTTCTTACCCTTCACTTTCTTTAGGGGCATGATGCCTCCAGTCTACCGCCCGCTCCGATTGTTGGTCACGGAGGTGAACCGTGGCGAATACCTGCCCGGCGTGGGGATTGCCGGGGCCGGTCTGGAGGCGGGCCTGCTCTACGAACCGCAGGAGCGGGAGCGGTACTGAGGAAAGGGGGCTATCAAGCCCCCTTCGCCTTGTGCGGACCCTCGCGTGGCCCGGCGTGGGCCATCGAAAGCACGCCGCTATTGGCGTCGCGCATGATTCGCCTTGCCATCCTCGGGGGCAGCGACCCGGCCGGGTATACCATGTGGCCATCCGCTGCGCAGAGTGCCCCCATCTGCCCCTTGATCCTGCCGTATTCTCCGGGCGGTGGGAATTGATCGTTTTCCCAATAGTGCCGACCCTTCAACTTCATCATGAGCCGGTGCCAAAACCACTCCCATTTAGTCATGATGCCTCCATTCTATGTGACGTACTGATTGGCACGCCGGTTTACGTGCAGGTGGCAATCCGCTGCGCACGCGAGCACTGATACCAAACGGGCGTGTTTGCCGAGCGGCGCATGGATGGAACCGGGATACCAGTAGCGTTATATCCGAAAACCAGGACTCAGCTTGCGGCGTGGCGCTCCGAATCGTGGTGAATACCTGCCCGGTGCAGTCCAGCAAAACGAGGTTATCCACCCCACGGCAAGCGTGTTATCAGTTGCGCACGATTCGCCCCCGCCCCATGAGCCGCCCCACGGTGAGTTTTAGGGCCTCTCTGGGGCGCTCTTCGGGAAAGAGCCGTTAAGGGTGCCTTGCTCCTCTGTGGTCGCGCCTGGACGCTCCTATGCGCGTGCGAGGCCAGTTTCTCGCCTTCGGGCGGCGACGTATCCCCGCTGAAAGTGTGAATTCCCTCCGTGCGTGAGTGTCGGGGCCGACGCTTTGCACAGGTGCCACGGCGCAAGTCTGTACCTCTCTCAAAACAGGCCAGATCACGATTTTGACAAAACGTAGTGCTGGGTTATCTCAATACTAGGGGCGAGAGGTACAAGCCCCCGTGCAGCGTTGTAACGAAGGCGGAATCTCCCCGCCGATGAGCACCCCTTACGTGGACTCACCAGCGGATCGCAGATCAAACCACGAACCTTCTGGTACGCACTGCGAAACCTATTTTCTGGAGGGTCAATTGTGACCAAGATTACGAATTTCCGCCTGAGTGCTGAGCAACGGGCGAACTGTGAACAACTTCTTGCCGAGTACCGCAAGGCCACCGGCGACAACATGACCATCTCAGAGTTGCTGAGACGGTGCGTGGATATCGGACTCCTCAAACACCGCGCGGAGTTGCTGAAGGGAGGCACTCGATAGATGGAAGGAATGCCAGAACTCCTGAGAGACACAGAAGTTGCCAAGATGCTCCACGTCTCCGCTGCCACGGTGCGGCGCTGGAGAGCGCAGGGCAAAGGCCCCCGCGCGCGCAAGTTCGATGAGAGCAAGAAAAGCTGTGTGCGCTATCTCCCATCCGACATTGAAGAGTGGCTCCGCACCCGGCCAGCGATGGGGAGCACCCCGGATTGGCTGGATGCGGCTATGCGGGGGCAAGATGGCGGGGAGGTGCAGTAAGCCATGGCGAAACCAAACGAAAGAACCGTTCTGGAAGCGCCATCGCGCCTTGTCCGGGACAAAGACGGCTACTGCTGGCGAGTGCCAGCGTGCCCTATCTGCGGGGAGGAACACTGGCACGGCGGAGGCCGGAGCGGTGAAGATCCCCGGCAATACCTCTTCCACCGCGTTCGCCATTGCCGGGTAGAGCCTACAGCGGAACAGGAAGCGGCGGCGCAGGCCGCCCACCGTGACTTGAGCGGCTACATCCTTGTGGATGAGCGCCCACAGGAAACGGAGAGGCTCCTCCGCGATCTGGGGAGCATGGAGGTGAGCGCATGAGTGCGACCACAGCCAGCGTCATCCCGATTCGCGCGCCGCAATCGCTCGCAGATCCGCTGCCCGGTGTCCCCCAAGAGTTGAAGGACCGCCCGCAGTGGGTGATGTGGGTTCCACAGGAGGCGGAAGGGGGGCACCTCACAAAGGTGCCCCTGTCCGCGATCCATAACGAGCGTGCATCCTCCACAAAACCGGCAGACTGGGCGGATTACGCGACCGCCATGCGGGAAGCGTCCTTCCGCGATCACGCCGGGGTGGGCTTTGTCTTCTCGAAAGATGACCCATACACCGGCATCGACCTTGATGATTGCGTGGACCCACAGGGCGGAGAGATCCAACCGTGGGCACAGGAGGTGCTCGATAAACTGAACTCCTACGCCGAAATAAGTCCCAGCGGCAAGGGTATCAAACTGTGGGTCAAGGCGAGGATGCCAGACGGTCGGGGGCGACGCACCAAGGTGGACGGCGGTCAAATCGAGGTCTACTCGGAGGGCAGGTACTTCACTGTCACCGGCAAGCATCTGCCCGGCACTCCCATAACCATCGAAGCACGGCAGCAACAGCTTGATGAGATCCTATCCAGCCTGTTCCCGCCGAAGGTCGAAGGCGATGCGGCGCTGTGCCGAGCAGGTGTGTTTCCGGTTCCGTCCCCGTCGAAGCCGGAAGACGAGGCCCTAGCCGCCCTTGATGACGAAACCATCATTCGCAGGGCGAAGAACGCCAAGAACAGCGCGAAGTTCCGGGCGCTATGGGAGGGGGACTGGGAGGGGGAGGGGTACCCGTCCCAAAGCGAAGCGGACGCTGCTCTGTGCTTGATTCTGGCGTACTGGGCGAATGGCGATGCCGTCACCGTGGACAGACTGTTCCGGCAATCGAAATTGTTCCGCGACAAGTGGGATGCGCAGCGGGGCGAACACACTTACGGTGGGCGCACGGTGGAGAATGCGTGCGCTCCGTACGCCAGGAGGCACCCACAGGAGAGCGCGGCCAGCGCTGATATGCCGAGCCTGGAGAAGTGGATGACGCCGGGTACCACGAATGATGCGGGCAACGCCGCGCGGTTCCTTGCACTCTACGGCGGGGATGTTCTTTACTCCCGGCCCGAGCGGCGCTGGCTGATGTGGGACGGGAAACGATGGGTGTGCGACGCGGGCGACCGCGTGTACCAGTTGGGGAAACAGGCGATGACTGAGTATCTCCGGCAGGCAGTCGCGGCGGATGACAGCGCCCACATGAAGTTCGCTGTCAATTCGCTCAACGATAACCGGATCAACGCCATGCTCAATTCCCTCAAATCCGAGGTGGGGATCGACCCTACCGAATTGGACTCCCACCCGCTACTTGTGAACTTCGAGAACGGAACGCTTGACCTGGAAACCGGCACCCTCCGTGAGCACAAGCGGGAGGATTACCTCACCAAGATTGTTCACTGTGAGTACGACTCCACGGCCAAGGCCCCGACGTTTCAGAAGGTGATGGAGCACGCTACGGGAGGGTCGCAAGCGCTCCTCGACTACTTGCAGAGGGTCTTTGGGTACGCCCTTACCGGCAAGGCGGGGGAGAAGGCGTTCTGGGTCTTCTATGGCCCCTCCGGCACGGGGAAAACTACCGTTCTGGACGCGATTCGGAGCACGTTCGAGGATTACTCCACCTCGATCCAAATAGAAACCCTGATGGCTGGCCGCAACGCGGATCTGTCCAACAACCAACAATCCGACCTAGCCGACCTACGGGGCGCGCGGTTTGCGCAAACGAGCGAGGTTGAGTCGGGGCAGCGGTTGAAGGAAGGGCTAATAAAGCGGATCACTCAGGGTACGGGGAAGATCAAGGCTGCCCGGAAGTACCAGGAGCCGATTCAGTTTCCCGAGACCCACAAACTGTTCATCGACGCGAACCACCGGCCAGAGATCAAAGATGGGGTGGGCGTGTGGGAACGGCTCCATTGCGTGCCGTTCCTGCGCAAAGTGCCAGAGAAAGAGCAGGATCAAGGCATCCATGAGAAGCTCGCGGCAGAGCGTCCGGGAATCGCCGCGTGGGTCATGGAGGGTGCTCTCGCATGGATGCGGGAGGGGAAGCTCGTAAAGCCCAAGGAAGTCTTGGAGGCTGGGAATGATTACCGGGAGTCCCAAGACGTGATGGGCGATTGGATCGAAGAGTGCTGCGAGGTGAAAGAGGGCGTGTCCTGGCGTAGCAGCGACCTTCTCGGTTCATTCAACGGCTACCTGGACAGGTGCGGAATCAGAAGGGTCGATGCGAGGAAGTTCAAAGAGCGGCTTTTAGCACACGAGGGAGTCACGTGGAAGAAGAGTAACGCCGGGAACCTCTTTGGGGGCATACGGCTGAAGAATATGGAGCTTGACCTTGTACAACCCGCCGCTTAAACACGAAGGGGCGGCGCTGGCCGCTTTCGACCTCCAGGAGCGCCGGGACGGGCGCGCCCCACCACCCACACGGGGGGACCCCCCGTAATGCAGTGGGAAATAGTGGAGGGTGGAGGGTAGTGGAGGCAAATTCCCCAAAGTCCCTATATAGAACGAGTATAAGAACTTTAGGGAAAATGCCTCCACTACCCTCCACCCTCCACCAGACAGGGGCACGCCCCACCCGTGTGGACAAGAGCGTCGCGCGGACTGTGACGCTCCCCGCGCGCGCGTGTCGCGTGTTGATGAGGAGAACGAATGGCAGGTAAACCAATCAGTCGTATATACGAAACACGAATTCTTGATTATGGTGTAGCAAAGATCTTTGATCGGGTCGAA